>DAOUIZ010000034.1:0-131633 GCA_034423195.1 Dehalococcoidia bacterium
TGTTTCAGCACCACCTCCCGCACACTGCTGCGGTGCAACCGGACGCCGTAGTGTTCCTCCAGTTGCCGGCTGGCCCGCTCAAAGGATCTTTCCGCCCCAAAATCGCTCAAGGCCCGTTGCAAGGCCAATGACTTGCCTCGACCCCGCAATCCGGTCAACTCCTGGAAAGGCTGGTGGCCCACCTTCGGCGGCGGCTCCTGGGGGCAACGCAGATAGGGAGCTTGCACCTCAATCCGTCCGAAGAGGGTCAACCACGCCAGGGGTTGCCACCGGTGCAGGTGTCGCCTTCCCCCGCAACCAGTACAAAAGGGGCCTGAGCTTTTGCTTGCTCAGCCTTCACCTCAGCCCAAGTTTGCATCATCCGCCAGCCCATTCGCCGGGTGAACTGGATGACCTCCTCCTCCCAAGCGTCTGGGTCCCAATGCCCAGTTTCCCCTTCGTCCACCTCCTGGGCCAGCCCTTCCCGCATCTCCCCAATGGCTCGTTCCATAATCTCCAGCATTGTTGGCTGCATCACCCCTCCACCCTGTTCGTTTCCACTTATCAGCAGACTGCCAATCCTGCCCTGCTTTGTAAACTCCCTTTCCCAACCACTTTCAGCCATACCCGAAAGGACTCCTGTTTCTTTCGACCTCCCCGTACTATGGGGTATAATCCCAGTTTGAAACCTCTCCCCGAAAAGGACTCACGATGTACGTCATATTCCTGCAGGACGTTCCCAACCAGGCCCACGCCGGCGAGATAAAGCAGGTCGCCGACGGGTACGCCCGGAACTACCTGCTCCCCAAGGCCTTCGCCGAAGTCGCCACTCCCGAAATCATGAAGCGGGTACACAAAATCAAGGCCGCCGGCGACGCCCAGCGTCTGCGGGAGACCGAGGCCATGGAAGAGCTCGCCCAGATGCTGGACGGCACGGAAGTGGAGCTGACCGCCCGGGTCACGCCCACGGGCCGGTACTACGGGGCGATTTCCAACACCCGCGTTGCCGAGTCGCTGACCGAGGCCATTGACCGTTCCATTGACCGGCGCATCGTCGAGGTCATCGAACCCATCCGGGAGCCCGGCGAGTACGACATCACCCTGCGCCTGTCCGCCGACATCACCGCCACCATCCGCGTATTGGCCGGAGTTGAAGAGTAGGGTGAATGTACGCTGAGCAACTCCTTCCCCACGACATCGAGGCGGAGGAGGCGCTGGTCGGAGCGCTGCTCATTGACGGAGACTCGTTCCTGCGGGTTTCCCACCTTCTCAAGCCGGAAGACTTCTACCGGGAGCGGAACCGCATCTGTTTCGCCTCCTGCGTTGACCTGTTTCAGCGCAGCGAGGCCATTGACCAGGTGACGCTGGCCCGGGAACTGGCGCGGACCAACCAGATAGACGCCGTCGGGGGAATGGCCTACCTCAGCCACCTGGTCTCCATAACCCCCACGTCAGCCCACGCCGAGCACTACGCCAACCTCATCGCCCGCACCGCCACCATGCGGCGGTTGATAGACGCCGCCGCCCGCATCTCGGCGCTGGGTTACGCCGACACCGACGACGTGGACGCTACCCTACGCCAGGCCGAGGACACCCTCTTCCGGGTCCGGGGATCCCAGACGGAGAGGGGTTTTGTTCCCCTGCGCCAGGTCTTCGACGAGTACCTAGCGGAGCGCGCCGATCCGCTGTCCGCCGACCTGACCGGGGCTCCGATCCTGACCGGGTTCAACGACCTGGACGAACTGCTGGGGGGAATGCAGCGGTCGGACATGATTATCCTGGGGGCCCGGCCGGGACTGGGCAAGAGCACATTGGCCCTGAACGCCTGCATTAACGCGGCGGAAAACGGGTATAAATCGGGGATATTCAGCTTCGAGATGAGCGCGGAGCAATTGGCGCAGCGCATCCTGGCCGCTCATGCCGGGGTCGACGGCCACAGGCTGCGGCTGGGGCTGTATTCCGAGCCGGAAGAACAGCGCATCATCGAGTCCATCGGTACCCTATCCGAGTTGCCGGTCTACATAGACGACACCCCCTTCCAGGGCATGATGGAAATGCGCAGCAAGGCCCGCCGTCTCTCCCTGGAGCACGGGTTGGACCTGCTGGTTGTCGACTACCTTCAATTGGTGCAGGGCAGCAACCGGGGCCGGGTCACAGAAAACCGGGTCATGGAAATCAGCGAAATCTCCCGGAATATCAAGGGAATGGCCCGGGACCTGAACGTGCCGATAATCACCTGCTCCCAGCTCAGCCGGGTGGTGGAGAACCGGCCCGGCCACCGCCCCCAGCTCTCCGACCTCCGCGACAGCGGCAGCATCGAGCAGGATGCGGACATAGTTCTGTTCATCTACCGGGAGGACGCCTACTACACCGAGGAGGAATGGGACCAGCATTTCCCAGGCCGGGCCTACCCCCGCAACATTGCCGAGATCATCCTGGCCAAGCACCGCCACGGCCCCACCGGCAGCGTCCGCCTCCGGTTCCGGGACAACCTGGTCCGGTTCGAGTCCCTGGTAGCCCGACAGGGTGAGTTCTGATGACTTCCCGGGAAGACGGCGCCCCGCTGGTGATGCCCGATGGGGAATTTCAGGGGTTCCCCCGGGGCGTCCGCGCCACGCCGATTCCCGACCCGTTCCTGGGCGTGTTGCTGGAGGGAATTGACGACCTGGCCGAGCTGAAAGTGACCCTGCGGGCCTTCTGGCTGGCCGCGCAGAGGAAGGGACCCCTCCCAGCTGTCCCCCTGGACGAATTCCTCAACGACCGGGTCCTGGTGGAGGGTCTGAGGGGCCAGGAGCGGCCGGCTGGCGATGCCATCCGCCGGGGACTGGATGCGGCCGTCAGCCGACGAACGCTGCTGCGGTTCAGGGACGGCAAGGGCGCCATCCATTACGCCGTCAACACTGAACCCAACCGGCAGGCCGTCGGAGCCGGGCAACCGGTACCGGCCCAACAGGAGCCCGTTGGAAGCGGCCTGCCCTACGAACCGACCAACCGAGCCAGACCGAACATATACGCCCTTTACGAAAACAACATCGGCACCATGACGCCCATGGTTGCCGAGCAATTAAAGGAAGCCGAAGGCGAGTATTCCCAGGCGTGGATCCGGGAAGCCTTCGAAATCGCTGCATCCCGCAACAAGCGCAGCTGGGGATACATCGCGGCCATCCTGCGAAGCTGGGCCGAAGAGGGGAGGGAAGATGGAAAGTCTAGGCGATATTCTCCGGAGAATAACCGAGAGAGATACATCGAGGCACTACGTCGACGGCGCGGTGACCTTCCCGGAGGCACCGGACCGGGCTGACGTTTGCCCCGACTGCAACGGGGCCGGCTGGGTTGGGCGGGCCGTTCCCGTAGGCCACCCGGACTTTGGACAGGCCTTCCCGTGCCGCTGCCAGGCGGAAAGCGAACCAGCCGCCCGGCTCGCCGCGCTCCGCCGCTACAGCAACCTGGGACCCCTGGGCCGGATCACTTTCGCCGGCACCCGGATCGAAGGCCCCCTGCCCGATGCCGGCAGCCAGGACCAGTTCCAGCAGGCCATGGCCGCGGCCGTGGCGTTCGCCGAAGACCCCCACGGATGGCTGGTGTTCACCGGCCCCAGCGGGTCCGGGAAAACCCACTTGGCCGTTGCCGTCACCAACCGCTGTATCGAACTGGGGTTCACCGCTTTCTTCATAGTGGCCGCCGACCTTCTCGACCACCTGCGGGCTACCTACGCGCCGGATAACCCGGTCACTTACGACGAATTGTTCGACCAGGTGCGGAATGTCCCGCTGCTGGTCGTGGACGACCTGAACACCGCGACCGCCACGCCCTGGGCCCAGGAAAAGCTGTTCCAGATAGTGAACCACCGCTTCAATGCCCAACTGCCCACCGTCATCACCGTCCGGGGCCCGCTGGAACGACTGGATGAAAGCCTCCGTACCCGCATCGAGTCCTCGGACGGCTTCTCCCGCGTCATGCAGTTGGGCCAGTACAATACCCGCCTCGCCCGCCGGATCGGAGACCTCCCGGCGGATATGCTCCGCAGGATGACCTTCGCCGGCTTCGATCAGAGGGGCGCGGCGGGAGCAACGTCCGAACAGCAGGGGTTTCTCGCCGATGCCTACCGGAAGGCGGTCGTATTCGCCTCGTATCCCAACGGCTGGATCCTGTTCAGCGGTCCTCCCGGCACGGGCAAGACCCACCTGTCCGTCGCCATGGCCGGGGAACTGATCCAGAAGGGAGAGGCGGTATTCTTCGCCTTCGTTCCCGACCTTCTGGACCACCTGAGAACGAGTTTCAGTCCCAACAGCCCCGTCACCTACGACGAACTGTTCGAGCAGATCAAGACGGTGCCGGTCCTGATCCTGGACGACTTGGGCGCCGAGAGCAGCACGTCGTGGGCCGAGGAGAAGCTGTACCAGATCGTCGTTTACCGTTACGAAAAGACCCTCCCCACCATCATCACGACGACGTATGGGGTGGAAGAACTGGACAAGTCCAAGCCCAGGCTTGCTTCAAGGATCATGGACTCCATGGTTGTCGATGTAATCGGCGTAGACGCCCCCGACTACCGGGGCCATCGCCGCGTTGATCCGCCTGTGGGCCGGTAGACGTTTTCGGGAAAAGTCTGGGACGACGGGACCGCCCGGGGGGATAGCTCCGGGCGGTCCTGGAAATGGCCTGTCTCGTGGCCGGGAGGGTGGAAGTGGATGGAGCCTACAGGGGCAGCCCCACCGCCTGGCCGGACTGGGCGCTCCGGGTTACGGCTTCGGTGAACTCCATGTAGTGGACGCCGACGCTGAAGGGAGTGCGGGTTATCGGTTCGTGGCCCCGGATGGCGCTGGCGAACTCCTCTTCCACCCTCCAGTGGTGACGCCCGTCCTCGGGGTTGGGAATCTCGGAAAGCTGGGAGTCACCCCGCCTGCCCCCGTGGACGTTCTGCTGCTGGTCGACGTAGAGAGTCCCTTCACTGCCGTAAATCCAGAACTGGGTTCCGGGGGCCAGGCCGGTGACTGCGCTGACCCGAATGTGGGCCTGCCCGCCGGTGACCAGTTGGCACAGGACATCCACGTGGTCGGGGATGGTGATGTCCTGCCAGTTGCCGTCGTCGTCGAGCCGCCGGGGCACGTTGACCTGGGTCATGGCCATAACCCTGGTGGCCGGTCCGACCCACCGGATCAAGGCCTCGTAGATGATGCCCATGTTCATGATGTTGAAGCCGCTGAGAGCCCGGTCCTGCCGCCAGTGCATGGGGCTGTCCGTGTCGACGAAGCCGGTCCCCAGAGCCTGCACTTCCACGGCCAGAATGTCACCGACATAGCCCTCCCCGATGAGCTTCATCAGCAGCCCGTCCACCTTGAAGGTGGTGGGAGACGGGACTATCTGGGCAATCTGCCCGGGATGGGCCAGGGAGGCTTCCAGCATGGCGCGGGCGTCCGCGACGCTGGAGGCCATGCGGGCTTCGCAAAGGACGTGCTTGCCCTTTTCCAGGGCCGCCACCGTGAGAGTTCGGTGCATGTAGGGCCAGGTGCCGATGCACACGGCGTTGATGTCCGGGTCTTCCAGCAGTTCCCGCCAGTTGTCATAAACCCGGGGAATGTTGAAGGCGTCGGCCACCACCTGTCCCGACTGGCGGGACCGGTTGGCGACGGCGAGCACTTCCAGCCCGTCAATCTTCTGGAACCCGGGCAGGTGCCGGTCTCTCGTGTTGCGGCCCGCACCAATAAGCCCTACTCTGACAGCGTCGTCAGCCATGCTTGTCCTCCTCGCGCCTGATCGGTTTGTCACGGAAATAATGGGTGCCGGGTCGGGCCCGGCACCGCGCGGCCCCGATTATATGCCACCCATTTTCCCCAGTCCAGAAAGGGTTGTCTCAGCAGGTCCCCGCAACAGCGTGATGCCATGTCCGCACCAGCGCCGCCTCCAAGAATCCAGCAGGGGCCGGACTCCCGTAGGAAGGTTTTGTTCAAGCAATGCGTTATAGCCCCGGGGCGAGTCGGGTTGCCGGAATGAATCCATCATGCTGGGCCGGTTTCCTGCGGAACCTCGCTCTTTCGCAGCGTTACAAGGTGGACGGTCACAGCATGTTTCCGGCGCTCCGCCACGGGCAGCATGTGGCGGCCAGGCGGTTGTCCCAGGATTCTCAGCAGGTCAGCCGCGGAAGCCTGGTGGTGTTCAGGCACCCGGTCCGCCGGGACGCTGTCCACATCAAGAGGGTCGTGGGCCTGCCCGCTGAGAGCATTTCCCTGCGGGACGGCTTGACCTTCGTAAACGGGTTGAGGTTGGATGAACCCTACTGTCCAGTTTCCGGTATGCTCACGGGGAGAACTCGGGGAGAGTGGCTGATGGATGACGACGAGTATTTCTTGATGGGGGACAACCGCTCGGACAGCGAGGACAGCCGTCGGTATGGGCCGGTCGGTCGTCATCTAATCGCAGGCGTCGTGTGGCTGCGTTACTGGCCACCCTCGAAATGGGCCAGGTTCCAATGAGCCTGCCAAACTCCCGGTGGCTCTTCGGACCGGCCTGGTTCCGCGTATCGGGAGGGCGGCATTAACGGGCAGGTATCGGGCATCCTGGCGACCTGGAAGGCCCGTTGGCAGGAACGGACGCGGGGTTGGCTGGCCCAGTCCAATCCGACCGACCGGCGTTGGCGCCTGCTGGCGTACTCGGTCCTGCGGGGACTTTTCACCAACGACATGCCTCATTACGCGGCGGGGCTGGCCTACTACGCCATTTTCTGCATGTTCCCGCTGGTGCTCGGGTTTCTGGCGATTCTCGGGTTGAGCCTGCAGTTTCAAGACCTGCAGCCCAGGTTCCTTGAGTTCGTATCCCGGAGCATCCCGGGGTCGGCGGACTTCATCGAGGACAACATCCCCCAGATTGTCAGGTTCCGCAATGCGGTGGGAATCGGGGCGATAATCGGAATGTTCTGGCTGGGGCGGGCCGTTTTCGCTGCCGCCGCCAGGGCCATCAACCGGGCATGGGGAATAACCAAAGACCCGCCCTTCTACTGGCAGTTTCCCCAACAGATTGGGATGACCATGACGCTGGGAAGCCTGCAGATCCTTTCCATGATGGCCACCTCCCTCATCCAGTTGGCCAATAATGAGGCCATCAGCGTTTTCGGGCGGAGACCTCTGCTGGAGACTGGCGTGGGTTATGTGTCCCTGTACCTGATTCCGTTCCTGTTGACGGCAATCACGTTTGCCCTTCTCTACCGGTTCGTGCCCAACCGCCCGATGCGGTGGACCTACGTTTGGCCCGGGGTGCTTGCCGCCACGTTGCTTTTTGAATTTGCCAAATTCCTCTTCGTGGTCTACCTGGACAAGATCGCCGACTACACCCTGCTTTACGGTTCAATGGCATCGGTGATTGTGTTCATGTTCTGGGCTTATATGTCTTCCTTCATCCTGTTGGGAGGAGCCCTGGCCTGCAGCCACTATCAGCGAATCTTCTATCCCGACCACCACGTTCTTGAACACGACATCGCGTAGCGGATTGACTGGTCCCGTCTTCCGGCCTGTGGGGAAAACCTGTGGGGAAAAGAAGAGGGCGGGTGATTCTCCCGCCCTCTTCTGATTTCCGAGGCGATCAGGTTCCGGGAGCCGGCGTCAGAGCTTCCAGAAGTTACCGACCTGGCAGATCATGTCGACCTTGTTGATGGACTCCGCGGGCCAGCCGACCATGTTGATCCAATCTTCGAAGTGGGACTGCTCCACCGCCTCGCACTCGCTGATGAGCCTGCCGTTTTCTAGATCCCCGTAGACCTTGACCACCGTTGTCCGGCGGTCGGGCCGCCATTTGCGCACGGCGTCCAGCTTGCTCCGGAAATCCTCCTCGGTGATGCCTGGCACGTTGTGGATTGCGATAAATCGGGCCATAGGTTTTTCCTCACAGCGGCGGGTTCACTCCGCGAAAGCGGATGGTTGGCGGCGGGTTGGTGTCCGGTCAGTCGGCGGGGGGGACGAAGGGGTACGGTATGGGCGGCCCGTCCTTCAAGGGAAGGACAACCGTGGCAGTGCCGGGCATACTCTCGATGCCGTCCTGGGTCTTCATACCGATTTCCAGGTCGATGAGGCCCATGCCGTCCTTTTCCCGCTTGCCGGTGACCAGTCCCCACATGATGAGGATGTCCCCCGGCACCAGCATTGCCCGGTGTTCAAACCGGGCCTTCCATGGCCAGCCCCCAGGGGAGGTCCAATCCTTGAGGAACTGGGGCACCACGCTCTGTTTCCAGGAGCCGTGGACGAGGATGCTGGGGTTCTTGTCGTGGTTCAACCCGAAGTCCAAATCGTAGTGGATGCGGTGGAAGTTCTCTATGGCCGCGCTCCACCGGAAAAGGTGGGTGGGAGTGGGCTTGTAGATGTACTTGGGAAGCTCGTCTCCCTCGTCAATATCATCGAAGAAGACCTGTTGCTTATTCCTCATCTGGTCGGCGGTTGGGCGCTCGTTGCGCCGCCAGATTTCTTCCGGCTCCATCTGGAGCAGTTCTTCCAATGGCGTGGTCATGGCGTTACCTTCCTCAGCAACCTTGCGGTCAGGGAGCAGCGATGGCTAACGGCGGATGGTGGAGGCGCGGGTGATGCACAGCACCTCGTCGTCCTGGTTCCAGTACCTGGTTTCCCTGGTGATAATCAGGAAAGGACGGCCGTCGCGGCCCACCCGCTCCCGGATGTCGGAGTAACTGTTCTGAAAGAAAACCTTGTCGCCGATGCTGGGGTACTGGAAGATTTCCAGTTCATTCCCCGCGTTGAGGACCCGCACCAAGCCGGTGGGCACCGGGGGAAGCTCCCCGGGGCGCTGGACGGAGCCGATCCCATCCGACTCGGGATTCTCCTCGAAGGCGCGGGTGATGGCATCCTCCTGGTCAGGCGGGATCCGGCTGCTCAGGTAGCTGACCATGATGGGTGGGGTGGTGATTTCGCCGTAGCGGGAGTTCCTGGCGTATTCTTCGTCCCAGTACATAGGGTCCGGGTCCATGACTGCCTGGGTAAAGCGGCGGAGGTACTCGGCGTCCACCACTCCCCACGACTCTACGATCTCGCCGGCTACGCCGATCATGGCCTTGACTTCGGGGGTAAGAGCGGACTCGGTTTGCTGGGTCATGCTTGGCTCCTCTCAGGGGAGTCTAGGTGGAGTCAGACTATCGCAGAGGCCATTCCGAGTCAATACTGACCTCTGGACCAATGATTCCAATTCCGACCACGTAGGTTCGGAACAATTACCGTCGGCCTCTTAGCAATCTCGATAATTCCGGCATTGCGGGGTGGTTGGCGGAAACTGCAGATGGCATCCTCTCGTACCGCTCGATTAGATCCGACTGCGACACTTCCTGCGGCCATTGAAGATTGACGCGAAGCGTCTCGTCATCCAGCAGAACAGCGTTCAGCCTGATTAACTCAACTACATCACGCAGCTGGGCCCGCGATTGATGCTTCAATCCCCTGTAGTGGTCTAATGTTCGATCGAAGAAGGTTTCCGCGTCCATTGGGCCGCTGTCCAGCAGGGTTTCCAGCATTTGCAGCTGTCTGTCGGCCAGCACTCTGCGGCGAGGACTGCGCAGCTGCCCGAATAGGGAACGGGCAAATTCCCGGAACAGGATGCGCTGGTGGTTTTCCAGGATTTCCGACGCGACGGCGTTACAACGCTCGGTAATCCCCCGCAGCGCGAATTGCAGGAACGGGGTCAGGTCATGTCCCCGATGGCGGGACTCGTAAAGGGAACCCAGGTACTCGTCCTTGCGAGCGTAGTAGTAGTTGGACAGGCTCACCATAACCCGGTCGTTGACTCCAGCCTTGCGGAGCATGAAGGCTTCCAGGGCGCGGGCGGTGCGGCCGTTACCATCCCCAAAGGGGTGCATGGCTCCAATGTGGTAGTGGGCGGCCATGGCTTGGACAATTTCATCGTGGTCCCTGAACTCGCCGGATATAGCCGTGCATAGGCGTGCGAAAACCTCTTCGGACTCGCTTCCGCCTTCTACTCCCCGGCATTGAGGCAATCCGAAGGTGACGTTGTGCCCGTCCCTGCGGGTCGCCCCGGGCTCACAGTGGTCGTCTTCACAGCCGGTCACGATCCGCCGGTGGATGTCCAGAATCAACCCAGCGTTCACGGAGAGGTCAGAAGGCAGGGAAGCTATCCATTGGTAAGTCGCTTCGGCGGCCCTCAGCTGCCGCTGGGAGTAAGTCAAGTCGGAGCGGTTAGCGGCGGCTGGGGACAATGCCTCGGCTTCTTCCTGGGGCGTGAATTCAGCCCCTTCTATCCTGGAAGTTCCCGCGGCCTCCAATCGCAGTTGTTCTTGATGCACTGCCTCGATCCATTGGGGGAGGTGGGGAAGTTGCCGCAAAACCGCCGCCGCGGTTTTGGCTTCGACCAATCGGTCGAAAATTGCCGTCTTGTCGTAGCGGACCCAGCTCTGAGGAAGGGAGTACCGGTGGACATTGGCGGTCGCCATTTCCGCCTCATTTCGGGTTCATTTCCAGATTTCGTGCTCAAATAATACCAAAACTCGGGTTTCATTTCCCGTTCATTTACGCACCCATTTCATGCGTAACATGGTTTCGGGGTCAAATCGGAAGAGGCAGAATTAGGGCGTATGTGCCGGCTTGGATATGGCCTGAACTCCTGTCCTAACCCTCTCCGAAGTGGCGCCGCAGCGTTTCCGTGAATTGTTCGGGAGTGTAATCGTACTTCTGGGTGCCGTAGGTCTGGATGACAAAGTGGGAGCAGACAGTGCCCATCATCAGGCATCGTTCCAGCGGCAGTCCCTGGATTAATCCTTTGATTAAGCCTCCACGGAAGGCGTCACCGGCTCCCGTGGGGTCCACAACGTTACTGGTGGGTATGGCCGGGACAGTCAGCGATGTTCCGTCACTGGCGTTCAGGGAGCATCCCATTTCGCCCCTGGTGGTAATGATCGTTCCGGCGTGGTCCAGCACTTCCGAGTTGGACCAGCCCGTCTTGTCCTGGATCAATCCCAGTTCGTAGTCGTTGGAAATGAGGACGTCGGACTGGCTGATGCAGAGGCCGAGGCCTTCGCCGGTCCATACGGGAAGCGACTGTCCCGGGTCGAAGATGGTGTAGATGCCCATCTCCTTGTGGGCCCTGGTGTAGCTGGCCATGTCGTCGAGGTTGCCCGGGGCGACGATGGCGATGCAGTCCTTCGGGTCGATTCCATCGAAATCGAACCCGGAGGGTTGCTTCATCGCGCCGGGATTGAACCCGGTAATCTGGTTGTCGGCCATGTCGGTGGTGATGTAAGCGGAAGCGGTCGCCTCCTCCGGGACGACGCGAATGTCCCGGGTGCTGAGGCCGTGTTCGTCGAACCACTCGTAATAGCGGTGGTAGTCGTACCCGATGGTGGCGAGGATGCGGGGGTTCTCGCCCAGCTTGCCCAGGGAAAAGGCAATGTTTCCGGCAGTGCCGCCGAAGTTTTCGCTGAGCCCGTTGACGGTAAAGCTGACGTTAATCATGTGGATTTTGTCCGGCATGATGTGGTCGGAGAACCGCCCGTTGAAATCCATTATGCGGTCGTAGGCGAGGGAGCCTGATACCAAAACTTCCATAGGTCATTCGTCCTCTTGGTGAAATTTGCTCTCCCGAAGAGCGTAAAGGCGGGGGTCAGCAGCCGAACTTTCCGTCAATGCTGCCCCCGAAAGATACCTGGTCGCCGGTGTCGATGCCGGAAGCAGCGGCGATACCGGAATTCACCTCCAGCACGTACAACGCCGGATGGCGCGGTGAGTAATAAGTGGGGTCGGTGCGGATTTTTTCCTCATCCTCCGGCTGGGCGTCCTTGGTGATGTCGACGACGGCGCAGTCGCTGTCTATCCAAATCATGTCCAGGGGAAAGTGCATCCGGGGCATCCAGAAGGTGTACTGGTAGGGGATCTCGTACACGAAGAGCATCCCCCGGTCTTCAGCCAGTGCCGGCCGGTCCGACAGTCCCTGCTGCCGCTTCTCCGGTGTATCAGCCACCTCGACTGCGAAGGTGACGTCCCCGAAGGAGACCAGCGGCTCGTCCGCCGCAGATGGTCCGGGGGATGGAGGTTCAAACCCGGCCGCCGTTGGGAGAGGGGTTATTGTCGGGTCCAGGACAAAAGAGGGCAAGCCGGCCGCAGAGGGGCTGATGGTCAACTCGGGGAGAGGAGTGACGGCAGGATCCAGAACCGCCGTGGGAAGTCCGGTGGCGGCGGGACTGATTTCAAACGTGGGGGCCCGCGTTACGGCGGGACCCAGCGCTACCGGGGTGGAGAACGATGGGGCAGTCCCCGCGCCGGGCGCCACCTCACAGGCGGCGGAAAGGAAAAGCGCCGCCGCCGACAAGACCAGGGCGGCGGCAATCCAGCGGTGCAGTCGAGGCTTGCCAGTCATAACGGATCCGCGAGACTCACCGCCTGGTTGGGGCCGCTGCTAGCCGACCTGCTCCCGGATGTCCTGCAGACGCTCCCGCAGGGACCGCATCAGGACCGCGGAGGGGGGCGGAGCAACGTGGGTGTATCCCACGCCGAGTTCCTGAAGTTCTTTCGGGCCCATGGGCAGGGCGGCATGGTTCATGGGGAACTGCATCTTGGCCTTTCCGATTCCCTTAATCTTGTCGGCCAGCTCCTTGATCCTGGCCCGGAGCTCCGGGCTGGAGGGGTCCCGGATGCCCATGTACTCGGAGAAGTCGGTGGGTCCGATGGAAACCAGGTCGACTCCCTCGAGGCCGGCGATGGCCTCAATGTCGGCGATGCCTTTCTCGTCCTCGGTCATCACCGAGAGCAGGATCTGTTCGTTGGACTGCTGCACGTGGTCGTCCCAGGAGACGGCGCCGAAGCGGGTAGCCCGGGTCCCGCCGGCGCCTCCCCGGTGGCCCAAAGGCCCGTACCGGACCGCTTCGACGGCCCGCTTCGCCCCCTCCAACCCGTCGACGTGGGGGACGATGATGCCCTCGGCCCCGGCGTCCAACAGGCGCAGGATCAGTTTCTCGTCGTTGTCCGGCACCCGGACGATGGAGGTGATGCCGACCAGGTCCGCCGCCCTAACCATCTCGGTGACGAGGGCGAGATCGAAGGTGGTGTGTTCCATGTCGATGAAGGCGGCGTCGTAGCCGGCCAGCCCGATGATTTCGACGACCTGGGGATCGGCGAACGTCACGTAGGTGCCCAGGGCGAGCTTGCCCTCGGACATCACTTTCTTGACCCGGTTCTCTCGCATCTTGCTTCTCCTTGAGACTATGGGCAACTCCGGCGCTACCGCGAGATATTATCCTACGCCGGGCGAGGGAGCGCCAATTGGGCCGGAGCACCTTTCCGGTGGCTGCCAGTCCGGTGGCTGCCAGCTACCCGTGGGGCCGGCCCGGGGCTGGACGTGACGGAAAAAAATGGTTTGTGGGATAAATGGGACATTTCGCGCGTTTTGAGCGTGAAACCCGGAGAAATCCCTTCCCAAGAGCGCCATTCAGGGGTTAAGACGTGACGCGAAAGGGACACGGATGGGACATGAATGGGACACGGTGAGACATTTTGAGACATTTTCGGGACATTCCCGATGGAACAGGAAGGAACGAAAGGGTCGGGCCGCGTTCCCGAGTCCGGGCGAGACGGTCCGGCTGGAATTGGCGATTGGGATGCAGGGCGAGGGCAATCGCACCGGCGAAGGTTTTTCCATATACGGTAACGCTATACCGGACCGGCGCCGCCGTCAACGGGCAACTGTCACAAGGAGGTTGGACTGTTTGCTATCGTTCGGGGGCAGAGAGTAAAATCCGTTGCGATTCAACGGCTGTCGGCAGGGTGGAGGAGTAGTCCATCCCCGATGCAAGCCTGGGTGGTCCAGCCGAAAGCGGACGAGGGAGACGGTCTTGAACGGAATGCTGGAGGGGGTGAAAGTCCTGGACCTGAGCGAGGATGTCGCCGGTTCCTTCTGCGCCCGCCTGCTGGCCGATTACGGGGCCGATGTCCTCAAAGTAGAACCACCGGCGGGGGCGGCACTGCGCCGGTTGGGGCCCTTCTTCGAGGATGATCCCCACCCGGAAAAGAGCCTCTTCTTCCTGCTGGCGAACCTCAACAAGAAGGGCGCCACCCTGAACCTGGAGACCGTCACCGGGCAGAACATCGTCCGCCGCCTAGTGGAGCATGTCGACGTCATTGTGGAGACCTATAAACCCGGATACATTGCGTCGCTGGGCCTGGGTCACGACGACCTGGCGGAGCTGAACCCGGGCCTGGTCACCACGTCCATCACCCCCTTCGGACAGGACGGGCCCTACAGCGGTTACGAGGGCGGGGAAATCGTCGAATACGCCATGAGCATGATCATGAGCATCAGCGGCATCCAGGGGCGCGAGCCGCTGAAGCACGGCGGTTTCCAGGCGCAGTACGAGGGGGGGCTGTTCGCGGCCGGGGCGACTTCCATGGCGCTGTTCGCCCAGTCGGTCACCGGGGTGGGCGAGCACGTCGATGTGTCGATTACCGAGTGCATAGCATCCACCATGATGGCTACCCAGACAATCTACCCGTTCGTCGGAGGCGTCCAGGCGCGGCGGAGGGCCGAAGGCAACAATTTCGAGAACCCCATGCCCTGCAAGGACGGCTGGATTATCGTACAAGCCGGAGGGGGGGCGACCTGGGAAGACCTGGCGAATTTCTTCGAGACTCCCGAACTCCTGGAGCCCCGTTTTGCCAACCGGGCCGAGCGGGCCCGCAACGGCGCGGATATGGACCGCATCATCCTTGAATCCATCAAGGAGCGGGAGAAGTGGGAGCTTTTCCCCAAGGCCGCGGCGGCGCGGATGCTGTTCGGCATCGTGCAGACTCCCCTGGAACTGGTGGACTGCCCGCAGCTGGAGTCGCGGGGATTCTACCGGGAGGTGGAGCATCCGGTCATCGGAAACATCAAGGTGCCCGCGGAACTGTTCAAGCTGAGCGAGACCCCCTACCAGCTGAGGCGGGCAGCTCCGACGCTGGGCCAGCACAACCAGGAAATCTATGTTGAGGGACTGGGTTACAGCCAGGAGGAGTTCGTGCAGCTACGGCAGCTGAACATCATCTGACCCGCCCAGGCAACCGCATCAACTCCGTCCCGAGGTGGAGCCGCAATGCCCAGACTGCCATTGGAAGGCATTCGTGTTTTGGATTCCACGTACGTTTTTGCCCTGCCCTACACGGGGGGGCAACTGGCGGACCTGGGAGCCGAGGTTATCAAGGTGGAGGGTCCGGGGCGGCCTGACATCACCCGCACCGGAGGGCTGTACGGCACCTTCCCCGATAATGAACTGGGGGAAGAGTGGTGGGACCGTCCCTCGACGTACAACCTGCTCAACCGGGGGAAGCGTTCCGTGACCCTGGATATGGCCACGGAAAGGGGGCGGGACCTCTTCCGGGAGCTAGCAGCCGTCAGCGACGTTGTGATGGAGAACTTTACTCCCCGGGTGATGCGGGGCTGGGGGCTGGACTACCCGAATCTCAGGAAAATCAAGCCGGACATCATCCTGGTCTCCAACACCGGGTACGGGCATGGCGACGGGCCGTATTCGGGCTATCCGGCCCAGGCGACCACCCAAGAAGGGACTCACGGGCATTGCTGGGTGACGGGCTACAAGGACGATGAACCATCCAAGGCCGGGCGTTCCTTCGTCGACTTTCTTTCCACATGGACGGCGGTGTTCGCCATCGGAGGGGCGCTGCGATACCGGAATCTCACCGGAAAGGGGCAGTGGGTGGACATCGGGATGTACCAGGCGGGGGTGATGTTCCTGTCGGAATACATCATGGACGCGATTGCCAACGGCCGGGAGGGGGAGCGCATCGGGAACCGCCATCCTTACTTCGCTCCCCAGGGATGCTATCCATGCCGGGGAGAGGACCAGTGGGTGGTGTTGTCCGTCGCCGACGACCACCAGTGGGAGAGCCTGTGCCGGGTGATGGGCCGGGATGACCTGGTGGAGAGCGGCCGTTTCGCCGGCATCCTATCGCGCCAGCGCAGCCACAATGAAATCGACGAGATAATTTCCGAGTGGACCCGGGGGTTGGACCGCTACGAGGCGATGCACGCTCTGCAGGAGAACGGAATCGCCGCCGGCCCGGTGTTTAACAGCAGGGACGTACACTTTGATCCCCACTACAAGGAGCGCAACTTCCTGGAGCGGGTGGAGTTTGCTCCGGAGCGGAAGATGGGCACCCGGCTCATCATGGGACGGCCCTACAAGTTCTCCAACACGCCCATGAAGATACGATGGCCCGCGCCCCAGTTCGGGGAAGGGAACGAGCATTTCCTCAAGGGAGTGCTGGGAGTCGAACCATCCCGGTACGACGGCCTCGTGGAAGACGCCATCATCGCCTCCGTCCCCACTTCCGGCGAGCCCGCGCCCACACCGCACCCGGAGGAATCGGTGGCCCGGGGGCTGCTGGCCGGCTGGGACCCGGACTACCGGGAGCGGCTTGGCCTTTCTTGACACCCTTTCCGGGGCGGGGCTAATCTAAATTGACGGGGGCCTGTAGCTCAGTGGTAGAGCAACCGGCTCATAACCGGTAGGTCGTAGGTTCGAAACCTGCCAGGCCCACTTTCATTCCTACTATTACAACCCGCTCCGCAAGAAGCCCTGGGAACTGGACCGGCGGCGCATTGCATCCCTCGTGATTCCCTCGTGATGATGGGATGGCCGCCGGTCCAGCCCGTGTCACGGTATCCGTGCGTCTGCCGGGCTAGACGTCCGGCCTGTCCCCAGCCCCGGCCGGCGGGTTGGAGGGCAAAGGCCCCTGGCCTGGAGTAATGGCCGGCGGAGGCGGGACTTGGGGTGGCCGCTGGGCGGCGTCCAAGGACGTCCAGCCGTCCGGCAAGTGCAGGGTCCGCACCGGGTAGTTGATGGTGATGCCCTCGGCGGCGAGTCGGGAGTGCAGTTGCTTGATGAGCTCGCTGCGCACGGCGAACCCGGCCAGGCGATTCTCCGCCCTTATAACCATATAGAAATTGATGTTGCTCTCCCCAAAGGCTTCATAGCGGAAGAGCGGTTCGGATTCCCGATGGGCGCCGGGATGCTCCTGGAGCACGCGCTCCATCACGTCCATTCCGACGGCCTCCACCAGGTGAAGGTCGCTATCGTAGGAGACTCCGCAGGCGACAACCATGTCCAGCGGGTCCTCGGGCTTGCTGTAATTGGTGATGATGGTTTCGGCAAAAAGGGAGTTGGGAACCACCACCAGATTGTTGGTCCAGGTGCGAAGGCGGGTGCTGCGCCAGTTGACGTCCACCACGTAGCCGCTGATCCCGTTCGCCATCTCGACATAGTCGCCCGCGCTGACGACGCCTTCGGTCAGTACGTAGGTGCCGGCAAACAGATTGCTCAGGGTGGGCTGCACGGCCAATGCGACGGCCAGGCCGCCGATGCCGAGACCGGCAACCAGGGGCGTGATGTTCATGCCAACAATGTCCAGGCACAACATGGCGGCGACGGTGATGGTGAATGCCAGGACCCCGCGACGGACGAGGGGGAGCATCCAGTTGCTGGAGTGAATCTGACCGGAGATGCGGAGATGGGCCCCCAGCCATGACAGAGCCGCGGAGGCGACGCCGTTGAACAGCGCGGCCCCGATGAGGACGGCGAGGATGGCGCTGACTTTGTTCACCAGGTCCTGAACCGCGGGAGGCGGCGAGAGGGTGGTCAACGCGAGGTACATACCGGACAGGAGGACGAAGGCCGTTGCCGGAACTCTTACGGCGGCCACCGTTTTCACGTCAAAATTGGCTCCCCTTATGATGGAGAGCCGGAGCAGCCGCTGAAAGAGTACCCTGCTGAACAGAATGGCGGTGATGATGGCCGCCGCCAGAATAATACCGCTGACCAGCAGGTCAACCCAGTGAATCGTGGCGCTGGCAACCCATTCGGAAAAAGCCTGCCACCAGGCACTGATATATTCCGTCATTTCAGCGTCATTTCAGATCGACCGTCATGTTCCCGGGGCAGGAGGCCGGCTAGCTGCGGTTCTGGACGACGAGGGTGTTTACCATCTTGTCATGGAGGGTCTGGCGCTGCTGGTCCCAGAGCGGCCAGAGGTGGTCGACCACGGTGTAGACCCCGCCGGTGATGGAGGAGAGGACACCGCCGAGCAGTCCCTTGATGACGAACTCGCGGAGGAAGGTATAACCCCAGCCGGAGGGGTCTCCATTGTCCCGGACCACCCGGATTCCCACCAGTTGCTTGCCGGGAGTCTGCCCGTTCTTCAAGGCCACCAGCCACCAGATAACGTATCCGGCGGCCAGCAGGAATCCGACGGCCCCCAGCACCAGGAGGATGACGGCCAAGCCGCGGGAGCCGGATGCATTGCTGTCGCCAAAGGCGAATATCAAGCCTGCGACCAGGAGCCCGGCTCCTGCCGCTAATGGCAAGTAGAACATCACGGTGTCCAGGATGTAGGCCAGGAGACGCTGCAGGAAGGTCGCCAGCGTTAACGCTCCAGTTTCTTCCATGGTGAACTCCTCAACCCGTGGAATGGCGCAGGCCGCGGCCGGGGTTGGAAACCCGGCACTCCGCTGCCAGTTTTATGCGAAATGACCGGGCGGGGATGGCAGGGCAGTTCCGCCGGGTTTCAGTCAGTATGCCCAGTATGCAATGATACGTCTGCTGCAAATGAGAAGACATCACGCCGAGAGAGTACGGCGATACGAGGCCAGCGGCGAAAGGGCAGGGGGAAAAAGGGGAGGTTATGCCCGATGGGGCTTGAGGGTTTGGAGGCGACGGGCGGATTCGAACCGCCGAATAGAGGTTTTGCAGACCTCCGCCTTAGTCCACTTGGCTACGTCGCCCCAGTGTGCGCTTCACGCCGGTGCGCGGAACTTTCCCGCGCTTGGTGCCGAGGGCGGGACTTGAACCCACACGGGCTTTCGCCCACGGCCCCCTCAAGACCGCGTGTCTACCAATTCCACCACCTCGGCCCGTCGGCGCACGAGAAATTATACCACAAGCCCCGGCGGGCCAAGAATAGGGGCAATCGGGTCCGGGTTCTGGAAACCGCAGGTGCGGCGGCAACCCACGACGCCCGGTGACCGCCGTTGGCCGGAGCCGGCACAAGGAGGGCGGGGCCGGGTTTGCCACAGGACTTTCCCTGCGGAACTCTCCGCGTTGCTATAATGGCGGCGATGCCGGGATGGTACTGATATGCCGCCAAACACCTCGCGAAACGCCCGGGGCAGGCAGGTGATGCTCCACACCTACGACAACGAGCCGATGGCCCGGATGGCGGAGCAACGCCTGCGTTCCGAGGGGGTTCCCGCAATGGTCCGCAGCCTGCATGGTGGCCCCGGCCTGTGGGGGTCGGCTTTCAACCTTCCCCACGGCCTGTATGTCTTCCAGGCCGACGAACCGAAGGCCAGGGAATTGCTGGGGCTGGATGCCGCAGAATTCGGGGACAATGAGGGGGCGTCGTCCAGGCGGGGGTCCTTCGGGCTGGTATTGTTCGTGGTGGGAATTGTCCTGGCGCTCACGCTCACCGCGCCGGTGTGGGCTTCCCTGTTCAGGTAGGGGTTGAAACCAGGCCCGGCTACGGGTTTCCAGGAGGTTAGAACGTTGTCGGTCCGCTACGGTGTGTCCATTGTGGTGCAACCATCATTCATTGCCGGGCTCCACCGGGCCAGGCAACTGGTCTGCAACCAGTACGGATGCTGGGCGGCGGAGATGCATATGGCCCACCTGCCGCTGATCGACTACTTGGTTTGCACCGACGAGTTGGCGCCAACGGTGGATGCGGGCCTGGAGCAAGCTGTGGAGGAATTCAACAAGGACGACCGGCTGGTCCTGTTGTCCCGGCGGCCAGTGGCTGCGGTTGCGGATGAGTCCGGCCACCTGTACGTCCCGTTTGAGGATGCGGGAAACGATCTGCCAGGGCTGGGACGACGAGGGAGGTCCAGGCGCGGGGAGCCAGCCAAGACGGTGCGGCAACTGCGGGAAGCCGTTTTGCGGGTGGCCGCAGGCGTAACCGGGGCGTCTCAAACCCACCAGGCCGAGATGCTGGAACGTCCGGTCAGGTTCGACCTGATGCGTTTCGCCAATCTGCCGCCCCGGGTTTTTCAGAGCGCGGCCAACTTCGCCGCGGGGGTGGTGGAGGGCGTGGACCTGCCGGAGACCACCTTTCCGGTGGAAATGGTCCTGATCCGGCTGGAGTCCGACGCAGCGGGGGATGACTGGAGCGCCGGAGGTTGGGCTGCCGACCTGCGATGGCAACTGGTCAACGCATACCCGTTCCGGTACGGATGACCTTCGGGCAGTCGTGAAGGCGGGAAATGGCACCAATGCCCCGGCCATCCGCTTTCAATTGGGCTATCTTTCAGTCAGGCTATTCAGTCAGGCTATAACGAGGAGGACGCGACGATGAGCACTTCAGAAATGACCATTACCAAGCCCACGGCTAAGTTGAGGGGAATGCTCAATTCGGAGGGATTGATCGTGGCTCCCTTCGTGATGAACGGCCTGCACGCGAGGATCGCCGAGTCGGTGGGCTTCAACGCGGTGTACATGACGGGCGCGGGCACCGCGGCGGAGCGGGGGTTTCCCGACGTGGGCTGGCTGACCATGACGGAAATGGTCGCCAACGCCAAGTACATCGCCAACGCCGTGGACATTCCGGTGGTGTGCGACGCCGATACGGGATACGGCAACGCGCTGAACGTGCAGCGGACGGTGCGGGAGTACGAGGCCGCCGGGGTGGCGGGGATTCACATTGAGGACCAGGTGTTTCCCAAGAAGTGCGGGTTCTTCGAGGGGAAGCAGGTGGTTTCGATGGAGGAGCATGTCCAGAAGATACGGGCGGCTCTGGATGCCCGCCGTGACCCGGATTTTGTCATCATCGCCCGCTGCGACGCCTACGCCGTTACGGGCTGGGAGGACACGGTGCGCCGGTGCCGGGCCTACCGGGATGCCGGGGCGGACATGGTCTTCGTGGACGGAATCAAGACCCTGGACGACCTGCGGAACTACGCCGACGACCTTCCCGACATGCCCCGGATGTACAACGGCGACCTGACTTCGACCCAGGAAGTGGAAGCGCTGGGCTACAAGCTGATGATCTGCGGCAGCACCATCTGGCTCATTTACAAGCAGCTGCTGGAAGCCTTCACCGAGTTGAAGAACGACGGGCGGGTGGACCCCAGCCGGTACGGGACCCGCTGGGACGTGGCGGGGCTGCTGGGCCTGGACAACGTGTACGAGCTGGAACGCAAGTACGGGGTGACCGAGGCCCCGGTGGGATGAACTGAGACCACGGAGGACATTCACCGTTAGGGGGGGAGGTATATTATGCCCCGTTTTCTGGTACAGGCTTCTTACAACCGCGAAGGAATATCAGCCCTGATTGCCAACCCGCAGGACCGGGCGGCGGCGATACGGCAAATGGTTGAAGGGATGGGCGGGAAGCTGGAGAGCTTCGACTACGCTTTCGGCGACTATGACGTGGTAGCCATTGGCGAATTTCCCGACAACATCAGCATGGCCGCCGTATCGATGGCCGTCTCGGCCGCTGGGGCGGCCAGAAATATCAAGACCACTCTCCTGCTGCCGGTGGAGGAAGCAATAGAAGCCATGAGAAAGGCGGGGTCGGTGGGCTACCAGCCCCCCGGCAGCTAGGAGGAGCGGCAGTCGCCGCCTCCTGACTGTATCGCATCCGTCGTTTTAACCCCATCCTGGCCCCCGCCTACGCGGGGGCCAGGCTCTTCCACCGTCAAGGGGGAAGGGAATCTTGGGATGGTTTCTTATTCCTGGGGGATGAGGGGCATGACCTCGCGGGAGAACTGCTCCATCCCTTCCTGCTGGGCGGGTACGCTGTCGCCGGGGAAGCTGAGGATGAAGTTGGAGACTCCCAGGTCCTGGTACTGGCGGAGGTCGGCGGCGATCTGTTCCGGCCGTCCCTGCATCATGGGGCGGACCGGGTCGGCGGGGGCGGCGAAGGATACGTTGATGCTGAAGCAGATGTCCACCGCATTCTCGGGACGCCCGGCCTGTACGCTGAGGCGGCGGAGGCGGGCAATCTTGGCTGCCATCTCCTCGGGCTCCAGGATGGCGGGGGGGCGGAGGCCGATGGGCATCCACCCGTCGCCCAGCTCGGCGGCGCGGCGGATGGCCGGTCCCGTGTGACCGCCGACCCAGATGGGAGGGTGGGGCTCCTGGACGGGTTTGGGCAGGAAACCGGCTCCCGCCACATCGTAGTATTCCCCGTGGAACTCGGGGTTGTCGCTGGTCCAGAGCTCCTTGAAGAGGCGGATGTAATCGTTGGTGACTGCGCCGCGCTGGGCGAAGGTGTCGAGGCCGAGGGCGCGAAATTCCTCTTCCATCCAGCCGACGCCGGCTCCCAGAATCAGGCGTCCGCCGGAGAGGACATCGAGGGTCGCCAGCATCTTGGCGGTGAGGACCGGGTTGCGGTAGGGGAGGATGAGGACGTGGGTGCCGAGCCGGACGCGGTGGGTGCAGCCCGCCAGGAAGTTCAGGGTTGAGATGGGCTCGTAGTAGGGCTGGTCCGGGGTGAAGGTGGCGACACCGTCGGCGGAGTAGGGGTAGAAGGAGCTGACTTCCCGGGGGAGGATGATGTGGTCGCTGACCCATACCGAGTCGAATCCCAGGTCCTCGGCGCGCTGGGCTATGGAACGGAGGTTGTCCGGGCTGGCCAGAGGCCCCCGGCTGGGTGCGGAGCATCCGAAAGTTGTGGGCATGAGCGGTCTCCTTGTTATGGGGTGGGTGAGGATTGAGTTTTCACCCCCATCCTAACCCCCGGCTACCCGGGGGCAGGCTCTTCCCCCGCCCAAGGGGGAAGGGACTAAGGGGGTGTGTGAGAATGGGTGTCCTAAGTTGGAGACATGCGAAATGGGAACGAGACGGGGGTCTGGATTCCCGCCCCTTTCCCTCCTTCGTCGTCCCTCCTCAGTCGCCAGGGGCAGGCTCTGCGCGGGAATGACGGGAAAGATGTTGGGCGTGGGAAACAGAGTAGTGGGATAGCTGACGGGTACATCCGGGCTGGCCGAGTCCAGGTGGGCCGTATCCCGACTAACCTGTTCCGGGGCGTATGTTACAGCAGGGCCTCGACCTTTTCGACGAACCGCTCCACCGCGTCGAGGTCTTCGCCCACTTCCTCGGCTGTCATGGAGTCTTCGTAGAAATTGATGTGCAAGCCACTTGCGATCCCGAACAACCGGCGGATTTCGCGGTCACTCGATTTGTTGATGACGGCACGCAGAACCGGAAAAAGCTGGGAGTGCCGCTCGTGGTCCAGCCCGTTCTGATCCGCAAATGCCTTCATGATCGTGGCAGCCGCCCCCCAACCTTTCTCGGCGGCTTGTTCGAGATCACCGGCGGCGAGTTCTTCCCGGGCCTTGACCAGAAAGCCGCGGCTGCGCTCCCGGTAGCTGCGCTTCTGTTGCACCATCGAGGCTCCCTCGTACAAGGTGTTGACTGCTTTCCGGTGGCGGGGTGTGGCCGGTTTGAGCACGGCGGCGGCGCCCCGCCGCCACCGGGAGTATACCACCCGAGGTTGACCGCGCGGAAATTGACATCCTGTAAACCCCCGTCGTTCCTGCGCCGCCCGACCGGGAACGCGCTGCGGCTTCCCGTTATATTACAAAAACTCACAGAAAATTGGGTGAAAAGTTACGCCTATGTTACAATTTGGGTGATACAATGTCTCGTGGCGGCCCTGATACCGGGTATCAGGTGATGGCTGGTTGCGATACCGGCCCCGGCCGCCGCCGGCTGCCCGGATGCGCCGGCAACCCCCCCGCGAGGTCTCCAGAATGAAGCTCCGTTACCTGCTCCCCAAACTCCGCCTGGGCGTGGCTGCTGTTGCGCTGCTGGGCCTGCTGGCCGCTGCCGCGACGGCGGCTTTTTTGCTTCCTGGGGCCGCTCGGGCCCAGGAGGAACCAGAGTACAAATACATTGATTTGGTAATGCTTTATGAACACGGGCCTTCCAGTAACCGCAGAGATGTTGTATACCGTGTTCAAAATAATGGGACCGCGACAGCCACCGGCGTGACCGTATCATTTCTGCTCGAGGGCTTGGAAGCAAGTGCTGCGGATTTAGGCTCCAGCATTACAGGCATAGAGACTGTGAACAATATCAACCAGAGGCTTACATGGGAGATTGGCACTATACCACCGGGGGGCATCACCATAAATCCAGTGGTATTCAGCACAACACTCCACTCTAATACTCCCACGCTGTCTGTCGGCGAATACCGGGTCGGAGTCATAAACGCCACAGCTTCCTCAATTGAGCCTGAACCGGATTTATTGATGGGCAATAACGTCATAAAATTATATTCATTTGCTTATACAATTCCCCCAGCGTCATCCGAACACATGTCGCGTAATAGGCTGGGGCTCCTGCTGTCCGTAGACGACCTACGGCCGGACGCAGGAGACGATGTGACCTTCAGCTTGACCGCCCATAACTTCAATCCTGGGGCTACTGTTGGCTTCTCCTACGCAATCACAGATATAACTATCAAGATGGAATTATCCGATGGACTGGAATTCTCCTCGGGCGGCCAGTCCATAACCTGGCGGCCGGACCCAGTGGATACTCGTCTTCAGTATGACCCTAATCTTGACTTTCCCGCTTCTCGGGAAATTGATATACAGGCGCGACTGACCTCGAACAGCCTGGACGAAATCCCGCTGAGGAAGCGGTGCATCACCGCCTGGGTGGAGAACAGTAGCCCCCCACCCACCCTGAGTTACGCCCTAGGCAGCCTCAAGCAATGCCTGGGCGGCCCGCCGGTACTGCTTGAGGAAGGCTCGGTAGCCTTTTTGACGTCGTTCCCTTGCATAGATGACAGCCATACCGATGCCCATCAATGCGAGAGCGTTCCCGGTGTTGCCGTAGCTGCGCGCCTGCCTTCTCGTCACGCAGATTACGTAGAATCCGGTGACTTCGACGCTAACCTGCGTTCCCATGGCGTGGGGCGCACGGACGAATTGGCAGCTGGTAGTACTAAGCGCACAGTCTTCCTGGACCCTGAGTCCGTCTTCATTCAAGTCAAAGACCCCGAGGGGCGCGTCCAGGACAGCCACTCACATAGCGTTTCTGACATTTCCTGGCAAACGGCTAGAAAGGCTATCAGCG
This sequence comes from Dehalococcoidia bacterium, assembly GCA_034423195.1. Taxonomy (GTDB): domain Bacteria; phylum Chloroflexota; class Dehalococcoidia; order Lucifugimonadales; family UBA3495; genus CATOSK01. The sequence goes on from DAOUIZ010000034.1 coordinate 25,043, forward strand.
GAAAGAATCGCGCGGTGGATGGCGTAACGATAACCTACACGCGGAAGGACATCAAAGACAAAGATGCGTGGAATTCCCTGGGTCCCCGAACTCTGACCGTCACCAGGGCGGATGGAACGACGCCAGGAAAAGTGAAAATCCGTCTGAACAGCAGCGGAAACCAATTCTTTGATCTCAGCTCTGGGACGGCGACAAAAAACGCCTTTAATATAACCTCGGTGAGTACGTCGGTAACTCAGTATTTTGCCGAATTCGAGACGCTGGGCACTTATTTCATAGACTATTCTTTAACGCTCACAGACTCCAGCAGCAACGCATACACCGACTCGGGCCGCTACACCTTCCACGTCGGCCCCATAGCGGAACTGGAGGTGCGGGACGGCGGGGCCAGCCCTCACGCCGCCGCCGGCGAGAGCGCGCTGACGATAGTCGCCCTGAACAACGGGCCGGACACGGCCCCCGCCGCGCGGGTGACCGGGCTGCCCACCAGGGCGAAAGCGCTCCACACCAGCCAGGGCAGCTACGATCCGGATACCGGGGTATGGAACTTAGGCGAACTGGAGGACAAGGACTTTCGCCGGGCGACGGGCAGACCCGAGGGGGCCACGCTGGTCCTGAGCGCGGCTGACGGAGACACGGCCGAAGTAGCCATTGCCAACTCGCAAGACTACCAGGTGTGCATCGACAGCAGCGCCGAGGACGTGGACCTCTCTTCCCCTTCCGAGACTGCCTGCACCACCGAGGACTCCACCAACACCTGGCACACCACTCCCTACTACGACCACATTGCCGGCAACAACACGGCGGTCATCACGGCGGCCCGGGGCACGGACGGCGTCGGGCCGGGCGTGCCGGCCAACCCCAGGGCGCAGACCGGGGCCACCGCCGTGATGTGGGACAAAGTCGACCTGCTGTACGGCCTGCCGGTGGAGCGCTACGAGGTGCAGTGGCTGGGCAACGGCTGGACCACGCTGGACCGGGCGGTGTACGGGACCCGGTACGGGGATGCCGCGCCCAGCGGGCGGCGGGACTACCGGGTGCGGGCGGTGAACGCGGCGGGGACGCCGGGCCCCTGGTCCCGCAGCACCGCCACGGTGCAGGCCGGCCAGGCCGGCCCGCCGGTCAACCTGAGAGCGCAGGCCGACGGCAACAACGCCATCGACCTGTTCTGGGACGCGCCCGAGGACGCGGGCGGGTCGGCCGTCACCGGCTACACGGTGCAGTGGTCCACGGAGGAGACCGGTCCCTGGAACAACGCGGGCAGCGCGACGGACCTCACCTTCAAGCACCGGGGGCTGCAGGTCGGGGCGGTGCGGTGGTACCGGGTGGCGGCACGGAACAGCGGCGGCCTGGGCCATTGGTCGGAGTCGGTGATGGGGCAGACGGTGTCCGGCGTCCCCGACGCGCCCACCCTGACGGCCAGGACCCTGTCCGACTACGAAATAGAGCTGACCTGGAACCAGCCGAAGGACAACGGGCAGCCCATCACCGGCTACCAGGTGGAGTTTTCGTCCGACGGCTCGGCGGAAAGCTGGAGCCGGCTGTCCGCGCCGGGGGCTGACGCCATCACCCACACCGACGACACCCTGCCGGCCAACACCCGGCGTTACTACCGGGTGCGGGCGGTGAACAGCGTGGGCGGCGGGGCCTGGTCGCGGACGGTTTCGGCCATCACCCAGCTCACTCCGCCCGACGCGCCGTCGCTGACCAGCGTGGATGCAGACGGCCCCAACGCCATCATGGTGACCTGGCGCGAGCCCCACCATGTGGGCGACCTGAGCATCACCCAGTACCAGGTGCAATATGCCAAGAACCAGTACTCCGAGATCTGGCGCGGCCCGGCCACGCTGTCCGGCTCCACCCGGTCCTGGCGTCACACCGGGCTGAAGCCGGGGGAGACCTGGCACTACCAGGTGCGGGCCAGCAACGGCGGCGGCCGCTGGAGTCCCTGGTCCTATTCCCTGTCGGCGACGACGGCTGCGGACAACGCCCCCAAGCCCGTGAGCGGCTTCAGCGCCCGGTACGACAAGGACCTGGACCAGATCACGCTGACGTGGAACGACTCCTCCACCTCCGACGCGACAACGTGGTACGAGCTGGACCGGTCAGAAGACGGCAGCGACTGGCGCATGTTGAGTTCCAATCCGAGTTGCAGCGAGGGGAAGTGCTTCTATGCGGATACCGACCTGTGGCCCGGGGCCAAGCTGTACTACCGGGTCCGGGCGGCTAACATTCACGGTGAGGGACCGTGGTCCGGCCAGCAGTCGGCGACGAGGCCGCCCAATCCGCCGGGCGAGCCCCGGATCAACTGGATGGAATCCGACGGGTCCAACCACATCGTCATCGAATGGGAGCCGCCCTACGACGACGGCGGCGCGGACATCACCGGGTACCGGCTGCTGTGGTGCCGGGCCCTGGACGGCGCGGACGACAACCCCTGCCTGCTGGGGGAGAGCAACTCTCCGGCCGATCCGCCGCGATACAGCGCTATCTCACTGGGGGCGTCGGCGCGGACCTACACCCACTCCGTCAGTCCCGGATACTTCTACTACTACCTGCTGCGGGCGACCAACGGCGGCAACCGCTGGAGCGAGTGGCAGGAACCCGACATCCAGTATGCCAGGACGTATGCTGGGGTGCCCTCCGCGCCGGGCCTGACGGCCCGGGCCGTGGATTCCAGCCAGATCAAGCTGACCTGGACCAGGCCCAATTCCTACGGCTCAGAGATCAACAGCTACTGGCTGTACGTGTACTACGAGGGGGACAAGCTGTACGACTGGGACAACATCCTGGACGTCCTGACCATCCAGGGCAGCGAGGCCGAATACACCATCGAGGGCCTGGCTCCCGAGACCACCCGCTACTTCCGCATCCGCGCCCTCAACGACAACGGGGAGGGCAAATACTCCGTGCTGCGGCAGGCCACGACGCCTGCCAACTGAGGATGGGCGGCGGGTGGAACGGGGTTGCCGGAGCGCCAGGACTGGTCTGACCGGCAACTGGGTAGAGGGGCAGGGACGATCCCACCCGCCGTCAGTCCAGCAACAAAGGCATCCAGGTGGTCATGTGTGGTAAGGTGCTGCCGGAAATGACAGCGGCCTGGGCCAAGGCTGAAGCCGCTGTCAACGAGGCGTCGGCGATCCCCGTTCCGGGCGACTCCGGCGCCCCAACTTGCAGCAACCGGAGATTCGGCACATGACCATTGGCTTCACGAAGGTACGAGCCTGGCTGCTGATCCTGTCCGCGGCCCTGGTCTCGCCGGCAATTTTGCTCTCCCTCGCCTGCGGCGGGGGAGACAACACCCTGACCGTGTACTCGGGGAGGTCGCAAAACCTGGTGAACCCCATCCTGGACAGGTTCATCGAAGACAGCGGGATCAATATACAGGTGAAGTACGCCGGCAGCTCGGCCATCGCCGCCACGATCCTGGAAGAAGGCGAGAACACGCCGGCTGACGTGGTGTTCCTGCAGGACCCGGGATCGCTGGGCAGCCTGGCCCACGCCGGCCTGCTGGGAGAAATCCCCGAGGAACTGCTGGACAGGGTGGCGTCGGGGTTCCGCTCACCGGCGGGACAGTGGGTCGGCACGTCAGGACGGGCCCGCACGGTGGTATACAACACATCCGCCATTGATCCGGAAAAGGACCTGCCAGACTCCATCCTGGGTTTCGCCGCCCCGGAGTGGGAGAACCGGGTCGGCTGGGCGCCATTGAACGCTTCCTTCCAGTCCTTTGTCACGGCGTTCCGGCTGAAGTGGGGTGATGAGGCGGCCCGGGCGTGGCTGGAAGGCATCCACAACAACGGGGCCCGCCAATACTCCAACAACACGACCACCGTGGCCGGCGTGGCCCGGGGCGAGGTGGACGTGGGGTTCGTGAACCACTACTACCTGCAGAGGTTCCTGGAGGAAGAAGGGGAAGGGTTCGGCGCGAGGAATCATTTCCTGGGGGGCGGAGACCCCGGCGCGCTGGTGCTGGTGGCCGGGGCGGGGATAACCAAGACCACCAAGAACCGGGAAGGAGCGGAGCAACTCGTTGGATACCTCCTTTCCGAAGAGGCGCAGACCTACTTCGCCGAGACGACCAAGGAGTACCCGCTCATTGAGGGGGTGGAACCCGTGGGCGACCTGCCTCCGCTGGAGTCGCTGGAACCACCAGAGGTGGACCTGGGCAACCTGACCGATTCCCGGGGCACGCTGTCCTTGTTGCGGGAGGTGGGCATCATACCGTGACGGTGGGACAATACCTCGCGGGCAACCGGGGGTTGGCTCCTGCTAAGTCAGATAGTGCGGGATCACCCTGCGGCCCCTTGCCCAATATCCGATGACGCCCGACCACCGGGGAATCTTGACCGTTCCAGGGGATGGGGATGCGTTCAGCGGTTGAGGATGAGGTCAGAGAGCTGATCCGGCAGCATGGGCGGATTACATTTGCCCGGTTCATGCGGGCCTGCCTGTACTCTCCCGATGGCGGCTTTTATTCCGCCCGGGACGGCGGGATCAACAACCACTTTGGAACCTCTCCCACCAGCCACCCGGTCTTCGGGGCCCTGATAGCAAGGCAACTGGAGCAGATGTGGCGCCTCCTGGGAGAGCCTGCCGTTTTCCATGTTATCGAGGTGGGGTCCGGCGACGGCGCACTGGCCCGGTCCATCGCGGATACCTGCCGGGGTATAAATCCCCGGTTCGCCAGGGCGCTTTACTACGTCGCGGCGGACTACGAGCCTGGATTGGTCCAACTGCCTGAACACACCCTTGGCTGGGTCTCCGAGGCCGGAGATTCAATCTCCCCAGTGGAGGAAGGCCCGGACCTGGCAATCCAGCGGGTCAGGGCCGAGGGACTCAGGGCGTTCCGGAATGTCGTCGGCTGCGTCCTTTGCAACGAGTTGGTCGACAACTTCCCGGTCCACCGGTTCGCGATCCAGGAAGGAAGGGTCAAGGAGGTCTACGTCACATTGGAGAACGGGAATCTCGCCGAAGTCCTGGAGAGCCGTCTTCGCCCTGCATCGAAGACAGGCTGGCCGGCCTGGGCCTGTCCCTGCCCGAAGGGTATCGGGGCGAGGTCAACCTGGCCTTGGAGGACTGGACCCGCCAGATTTCCGTGGCCCTGGACCGGGGGGTTGTCCTCACCATCGACTACGGTGAGGCGGCCGCCGACCTCTACTCCCCGCAGAACGCCGGCGGCACGCTGGTCTGTTACAACCGGCACGCCGCGGGCAGCGACCCGTACCGGGACATTGGGCGGCAGGATATTACCTGCCAGGTGGACTTCACATCCCTCATGCGTATGGGCGACCGGCACGGCCTGGCCGCCGTGGGCTACACCACGCAGAGCCGGTTCCTGGAGAACCTGGGATTCTCCGGTTTCCTCGATGCGCTGCCGGAGCAGGGTCTATCCCACGCCCGAACGGAACTGAACCGGATGGCCATGATGACCCTGGTGGACCCGGAGGAGTACGGCGACTTCAAGGTACTGGCCCAGGCCAAGGGGATCGCCCCGGGCATGGAACTCCTGGGATTTAAGGGACAGGCTGAGCTCTAGCTCGGGTGCTTGCTGAGCATTATGAAGCCGCAGCTGTCCGGGGTGTTGCAGCCCGCCAGGGCAGTGTCGGCCCGGCCCGTCACCTGCCGCGGCCCTGCCGTCCCCCGAAGCTGCTCAAGGCTGTCCGAGAAGAGGCATGACCGGGTGCGTCCCGTCCCGTTGTTTCCGCCGCTGGAAAGGAAGGGATGGGGGCCTTCGACCCGGATGTCCTCGGCGTAGAAGTCGTGGGCCTCGCCCCACTTGACGCCGTGCCACTGGAAGCCTTCGAGGAACTGCTGGGTGAAGGTGAGGTAGCCGTCGTATGGGTTGAATATATCAACATCGTCAGGCCCCAGCCCGGAACCTTCCCACATCTTCCGGGCCAGGCTGGCGACCGCCTCCTGGTGTTCCTCCAGGGTTGCCATGGTGCTCCTGCCCCGGCCGTTGTTCTGGGCATGGTTGAGGACGTAGGCGGGCTTTTGCCGCAGGTCCCTGGCCCGCTCGGCGGTGGTGAATATGAAGGCGGCGCAGGTATTGACCGGCCGGTCACAGTCATAAATCACCAGCGGCTCCTCGATCACCCGCCCGTTCAGGTAGTCCTCGCGGGTGAGCTGATAGGGCTCGTGGAGAGCGTAGTACCCCCAGGGAGTCATCAGGCCGTTCCGGCGCAGGTTCAGGCAGAGCGGGGCCAGGCCGTCGTGGGACTTGCCGTATTTCTGGCAGTACTGCAGGAAGACCACCAGGTTGTTGAACATGGCGCCGTTCTGATAGCCCCAGGGCAGGGAAAAGGCGCTGGCGCCGGGGGCCTCCTGGTTGAGGTTCTGGGGATTGTTGTGCCCGTACCGGCCTTCAAGATTGACCATCGGGTACCACACCAGGGCGGTCTCGCATAGTCCGTCACCGACCGCCTGGGCGGCCAGGCCCATCATCGGGCCGATGTAGGGCGCGTCGGACTTGAGATACTTGACATTCTTCAACCCCAGCTCCCGCTGTATCCAGTCGGCTGAGGTGTAGGTCAGGCCGTCTTCCGTGTCGTAGGGGGGGTCGAAATAGGGGCGGGGCGCCCAGGTCTGCTCGGCGCGGGTCTCCCGGCTGGTGATAAGCCCGTCAATGTCGTCCAGCGACAGGCCCGCGTCGGCAATCGCCTTCAGGCATGCCTCCTTGGTCAAGCCGCCGCAGCTCCGGTCCATGGTCACGCCGTCCCAGCGCCGGTCGATGTGAGACTGGCCCCAACCGACAACGGCGACCTTGCCCCGGTGCTCCCAGACTCCCATGCCTTCCCGGTTTCTCATCCAGCTTGTGTCGCTAACCATCTCAGCTCCCTCGTGCCCTCTGCGCTATTGGCCGTGTCCTGAGTTCCGTTCCCCCTCCGGGGCCGCTCACCTCCGGGGTCGTGTCCGGCTCACTGGGGGCGGGCTAGGTGACCACCTGCCACTCGTGGACCAGCTGGCCGTTGCTGGTTTCTTCAAATATCAGTTCCACCTGGGCTCCAACCGGCACCTCGCCCGGCGGGGTGCCCGGAAGGTTGGACAGAAAGTTGATGCCCGGGTCCTCGTCCAGGGTTATCACCGCGAAGTTGATGGGCTGCGCCGACCGGAACCCCCTGATGCGGGAGTCGCGGATCACCATGTAGACGTCGATATGGCCCTTGCCTTCGACCTCTTTCCATTCCAGGTTGTCGGCGGAGCCGCACTTGTTGCACCGCTGGGCGGGCGGATAGTGCAGCCTCGCGCAGGCGGTGCAGTTCTGCAGGACCAGCCGCCGCTCGTTGCAGGCATCCCAGAAGGGCTTGGTCAGTTCATTTGGAACCGGGGCGGGTCTCTCAAGTCCTGGAATGGTTGACATGGTTCTCCCCTCCCGTGGGCTCTGGCATACCGCGTTGGCATTTCCTGTGCAATCCAACGCGGATTATATGTAGAGGATTTTTGCAGGTCAAAGGTGCTTGCCGGCCCTGGCCGGATTCGGCCCTGCGCCCGCCGGAGTCGCGGGCCAATATCCGGGCCGGAATGCTAGTCCCCGGCCGTTTTCCCGTTGATCCACGGCTCGGCATGGCCGGCGTCCATCAGGACGAAATGGAACCCGGCCTCCAGGGCAAACTGGCGGTCCAGCTCCGTATCGCCCACGTGGTAGTAATCCTCGGCGGGAAAACGGGACTTCACGGCCGGGAGGTCCTGCTTGGCCGAGACGAAGCTGACCTCGATGCCGTGCCGGTCCCAAATGGCCTGCTGCACCGGAAGCGGCCGGTCGGAGGAACTGCCGATGATGCACCCATGCTCCCTGGCCTTCCTGACCATGCTCATGGTAATCGGCCCGGGAGGGTCTCCCGCTTCCAGGGTCCCGTCTATGTCGAAACTGACTAATACTGGCAAGAACGGTCTCCCTTCCATGATTTGAGGCACGAATTTGACTCGTGTTGAGGGCGCCGGCCTACGGCTCTCCGCCGGCCGAAGGGTCCGCCCACTGGACGATTCCCCGCGCCCCCAGGTCCTCGATTTCCGCGTCGCCGTACCCGATTTCCCGCAGCAGGGGCCTGGTGTGCTGTCCGACCTGGATGGAGGTGCGGTAAAGCCCCGGGGTCAGGGAAAACTCGACCAGCCCGCCGTAACGCAGGTACTTGCCGACATACGGGTGCTCCACCTCAACGCTCAGGGCATTGGCCTTGGCGTGGGGATGTTCCGCGTAGAACTCTCCTTCCAGGGCTTCGTCGGCCTGGACGCAGCCGATGTCCGCCGCGATGAGCAGCTCTTCCCACTCGGCGGCGGTTCGGGCGGCGAAGATTGCCGCGATTTCGGCGATCAGGGCTTCGTCGTTGGCCTGCCGGGCCTCTCGGGTTGAGAAGCGGGGATCGGCCAGCAGTTCTTCCCGCTGCACGGTGCGGCAGAATGTTTCCCACTCGTCCTGGAACAGGCAGCCGAGGAACACCCAGCCCTCCCGGCAGCGGTAGAGACGGTACAGGGCATGGAGGCCATGCAGCTCTTCGTCGGGCATGGCGATGGGAGGTCGGTTGGCGTGGTCGTAATACTCGTCCGCATTGGTCCAGGCGTTGGCGTTGAGCATGGTGACGTGGACGGGCTGGCCCCTGCCGGTGAGGTCCCGCGCCCGGAGGGCCAGGATGATACCCGTGGCAACCGCCGGCGAGGTGTTCTGGTCCGGCCCCCAGTTGGATTTCATAATCCAGCGGGTGGCCTCGACGGTCTCCTCAACATCCAGCTCCTGTTCGGGAGGCGGGGGCATGCCCCGGCCCATCTGCCGCATGGCGCCGCCCATGATGGCGCCGGGAATGGGATGGGCGCCGGGCCGGCGGGCGTGTTCCCCGTGTTCGCCATAGGTCCCCATCCAGACGTGGACCAGGCGGGGGTTGAGCTCCCGGCAGGTCTCCCAGTCAACGCCGAGACGCTCCGGGACGCCGAGGCGGAAGTTGTGCGACAGCACATCGGCCCTGGCGATGAGCCTGTGGACAATCTCCCTGCCTTCCGGGGTCTGGAGGTCAACCTGGATCCCTTCCTTGCCGGCGTAGGTCCTTGGCTCGGCTATCGCCTGGGCGGTGGAGCGCCTGCCCTCATCCAATCGCCGGTCGGTGGCGTCCAGCTTGATGACCCGCGCCCCCAGGTCTGCCAGAAGGGCGGCGGCGTAGGGCCCGGCCTGGATTGTCGCCAGGTCCAGGATGGTGACACCTGACAGGGGGTGGGCCGGCGCGTCAGATCCGGGGATGTCGGACAGGCCGCTGCCCTCTGCGGCTGCGGCAGGCGGCAGGCGTCCCAGCACTTCCGCGTTGTGCTGTCCCACGTCGGGGGCAGGGCCGCTGGGCTCCCCCGGGGTGTCCCTGAAATCCACCAGGGGGGCCAGGGTCCGCATCGGGCCCACGCGGGGATCATTGACCGTTGCCACTGTGTTGTTGGCGGCCACCGCAGGATGGTCCATGGCCTGGACGCTGGTGCGGTACGGCTCGGCGGCGATGTTGCCGTCCTGGAGGTAAATCTCCATCCATTCGCTGGCGGTCTTCTCCAGCTGGCTCTTCAGTATCTCCCGCCGCAGGAGCTCCCGGTTCTCCAGGTCTATGGCGGGGACTCTGGCGAACCGGTCGTCCTCCAGCAGGTGCCCCAGCCCGATGGCCTGGAGATGCCCCTGGATGTGCGGGACCCTCTGGTTGGCGTGCTGCAGCCAGGTGCCCTCCCGGGTCCGCACCGGAACGTATCCCACCGAGGATAGGCCGCGGGCGCCGCCGGGCCTGCCGGGGAAGCGCTGCGGGTCCCGGCGCCGGAGCTGCATATTCACCAGTCCGCCGTCGCCGGCGTTGTTGTCATGGGGAGAGGCCAGGCTCTGGACGATGCTGGTCTGGACCCATTGCCCGCGCCCGCACTGGTCGCGCACACGGAGGGCGCCGATGATTCCCCGCACCGCGGCCTGGCTGGCGTGCCAGCTTCCGGTGTACACCGCCGAGTACACCGGGCCTTCCCGGTTGGGCTGTCCCTGCAGGTTTAGCATCCGGCCCGCCTTGGCCGCAACGACGCCCTCGTACCCCTTCACCCGCCGGAGCGGCCCCTCCTGCCCAAACCCGGTGATGGAGCAGTAGACCAGCCCGGGGTAAAGTCCCGACAGGGCATCATACCCCAAGCCCCATTCGTCCATGTCCCCGGGACGGAAAGACTCGACCAGAACGTCGGCGTTGCCGGCCAGCCGGATGGCCTGCTCCCGGCCTTCCCCGGTGGCCAGGTCCAGCACGACGCCTTTCTTGCCCCGGTTCCATGAAATCCAGCCGGGCTGGAAGCGGAAGGGGTCTCCCCCGGGAGGTTCAACCTTGATCACATCGGCCCCGTAGTCGGCCATTACCAATGTGCAGATGGCCCCCGGCATCCCCAATGAGAAATCCAGAACGGTTAGGCCAGTACATGGTCCTGCCACGGTTCACCTCTCCTGCCAGTTATCCGGGATCATGCTCGGGCAAGCATCCGGGCCGTTCCTCCGGCAGCCTGACCTTCTCCGGCGTTGGCGCCGCCTGGCTTGGGGAATGACGTTCATCCGGTTTCGCCGCCCTGTACCGGAAACCGTCAACGCCCGCCAATGCGGGTAGTATACAACGCCCAAATTCAGGAATGGCTGCCGGAGCCCCCGCCCGGGCCGGGACGGGGAAAATAGCCCAACCTTCAAAAGTATCGCCAAACAGGGTAAGATGGGTGGCGTTCAGACCCGCCCCCCGACCTGCTTCCATGACCGACCGGGGCAAGCTGGGCACAAACCAAAGGCCAGCCCTCCGGCAAGTCACCGAAACACCCCGGGGAATCCTCGGAGTCTACCCGGCCGGCCCGCCTGCACGAGGATTTACCCCACCTATGCCGGATTTCATCCCGGATTCCACCAACGTTGCCCCAACCCGCCCGACATCCCAACCAACAACTCCGGCCGGCCCGGTCGCAGACTTCGCCGAACTGCCCCGCCGCATTCGGGAAGCGGGGTTGATGGAGCGTCAGCGCGGCTACTACACCATCAAGATTGTATCCACGCTTGCCATGCTCGCCCTGAGCATCGCCCTCTTGCTGGTGGTGGACAATTTCTGGTTCCAGCTGGCCAACGCCGCATTCCTGGCTTTCGTGTTCGGACAGATAGGCTACATCGGCCACGATGCCGGGCACCTGGCGGTCTGCCGGTCGAACCGGGGAAACCGGCTGATCGGTTACGGCGTCTGCTTCCTGTTGAGCATGAGCCAGTCGTGGTGGCTCACCCAGCACAACCAGCACCACCGCACTCCCAACGACCTGGATGACGACCCCCACACCCTGATGCCGGTGCTGGCCTTCTCCGAGGAAAAGGCCGGCAGCAAGCGGGGCGTGGTGCGGTGGCTGGTGGGCTATCAGGCCTTTTATTACGTGCCGATGCTGATGCTCGAAGGTCTGGGGATCCGGCTGGCGAGCCTCCAGTTCCTGATCGGGGAGAGGAAGGCGAGGCAATACCTCCCCGACTTCAGCCTGATGGCGCTGCACTTCGTCCTGTATTTCGGCCTGCTCTTCTACGCGCTGACTCCCTGGCAGGTGCTGGCCTTTGCCCTGGTCCACCAGGGACTGTTCGGGCTGTACTACGGGCTGGTGTTCGCTCCCAATCACAAGGGAATGCTGATTCTGGACAAGGACAAGCCCCTGGACTTCGTGCGCACCCAGGTGCTCACCACCCGCAACGTCAAGCCCAACTTCCTGGTGGACCTGATGTACGGCGGGCTGAATTACCAGATAGAGCACCACCTGTTCACGATGATGCCAAGGAAGAACCTGGGAAAGGCCAGGCCCATCGTCAAGGAGTTCTGCCGGCAGCAGGGCATTCCCTACTACGAGACCGGAACGTTCCAGTCCTACCGGGAGATTCTCAGCTACATGCACCAGGTCTCGTCCATTCTCAGAACCGGGTCGAAACCACCGGCCAAGATGGAAGGCGGCAGTCCCGCAGCCGTTAATTCCGGTGCAGCCGCCACCGGGTAGGACTGCTTGGCAATCACGCCGGAGAGGCCGCTTGGCCAAACCGCCTGAAGAGGCCCCCGGGGATATTGCCCCGGCGGCTCCAGACATGACCGTGGGGTGTAGATGAAGCCCTGGCTGCTGCTCGGCCGAGCCCAAACCCCCGGGGGAGGAGCGGAGCTCCTTCTGTACCAGCGGGACTCCGAGTTCTCGCTTAAAGCGGACAACCAGGAACTCATGAACAGCCGGGTCTACGGTTCGGAGGAAGCGATGGCCAGGCTGGGCTGCCAGCGCCTGGGAAAGCGTCCGGGGGCCCGCGTTCTGATCGGGGGCCTGGGCATGGGCTACTCGGTGAGGACGGCGCTGGACATCCTCGGACAGGATGCCCGGGTCGTGGTTGCGGAGCTGGTTCCGGCCGTGGCGGAATGGAACCGGGGAGTCCTCGCCGGCCTGGCGGATCATCCTCTTGACGACCCCCGGACCGAACTCCGTGAAGCAGACGTCGCCGAGGTGATAAGGGAAGCCCAGGGTGGCTACGACGCCATCCTCCTTGACGTTGACAATGGGGCGGAGGCGATTGTCCGGGAGGGCAACAACTGGCTATACAGCCCGCCGGGGCTGGCCGCTATCCATGGGGCCCTGCGTCGCAACGGAGTATTGGCGGTGTGGTCCGCCGCTCCCCAACCGGCGTTCGTCAAACGGCTGAGCCGTGCCGGCTTCGGCGTGGAGGAAGTAAAGGTGCGGGCGCGGGGCGGAAGCAGCCGCAAGGGCGGAGCCCATCACGTCGTCTGGGTAGCAACGCGTGGTTGACCGGGGGGACCGGCCTGCCCTCCAGACCTGGGCGGGGAGGAGTGGCAGTCGGTTACCCGCTCCCCGGAACCGTTGTCCCTGCTGCCCTTTCCCCGTTTGACGCTGGTGACGGCGAGTGATAGCGTTGGCCGAAATAGTTGGCGTGACTGGGGTCTCATCCGGGCTGTCCGGGGCCGAGTCCCCAAGGAGCGAAGCATGAAATTCGGCCTGATGATGGAATGCGACTACCGGGAAGGCAGGACCCAGGCGGAGGCCTTCGACGAGGCTTTCGCCACCGCCACCAGCGCGGAGGAATGGGGCTTCGACGGCGTGTGGCTGGCAGAGCGGCACTTCGCCCCGCCGGGCAGCGGGCGGGCGATTCCCTCGGTGGTGGCCTCGCCGTTGATATTCGCCACCGCGATAGCGGCCAGGACCAGCAGCATCCGGGTGGGCACCGCGGTGCTGGTGCTGCCCCTGGGCCACCCGGTACGCATGGCCGAGGAGGTGGCCACCCTGGACAACATCAGCCGGGGAAGGCTGGACCTGGGCATCGGCCGCAGCGGGTTTCCCTGGGCGTATGACGGGTACGACATACCATACTCGGAGAGCCGGGAACGGTTCATGGAGTATTACCAAGTGATGAAGCTGGCCTGGACCGAAGACCGCTTCTCCTACGAGGGCGACCACTACAACTTCCGCGACGTCTGCCTGGTGCCCAAACCCTTCCAGCAGCCCCATCCGCCGCTGCGCTACGCGGCATCCACCCGGGAAACCTTCGCCGACATGGGACGGCTGGGCATACCCATATTCGCCGGGCTGGGCGGTTCCCCGGTGTCCGATGTGGCCGAAGCCATCTCCGAGTACCGGGCGGCCTGGAAGGACGCCGGGCATCCGGGCGAGGGCGACGTGATTCTCCGCGTCGGCATCTACGTGGCCGAGGACATGGACCGGGCCGTGACCGAACCCCGCGAAAGCACCATGAGCTACTACAACCGCATCCGCCAGGGCCTGATCCAGACGGCAACCTCCTTCGGAGGAGAGCGTAGGGTGCAGCGGGCGGAACGGCTGGCCAACATGACCTATGAGGACGCACTGGAAGACCGCCTCATCTATGGCACCCCTGACTCGGTGGCCCAGCGGCTGGAAGAGTGGCGCGACCTCCTGGGGCTGTCGGGCGTCATCATGGAGCCCAACGTGGGCGGCACCGTATCGCCGGAGCTATTGGACAATTCGGCCCGGCTGTTCGGGCAGGAGGTAGCTCCCCGGTTCCGGTAACCAAGGGCGGGCATCGTCAAGAAGCCGGCCGCGGGAGGCAACGAAAAGGGGGACGCCTGGCGAACCTCCTTTTCCATAACCCGTCACCTTTACAGCCCGTCACCGGAAATTTCATCGCTGTCCGGGAGGACCATACTTGTCCCAATATCCCCAGGACAAACGGATAACCGTCAACGGCCTCGACTTTCACTACCGGGACTGGGGTGGCTCGGGCCGTTCCCTGGTGCTCCTGCACGGGCTGGCCTCCACCTGTCATATCTGGGACCTGGCGGCCCCCATCCTGTCAAAGGACTACTCTGTGGTGGCCCTGGACCAGAGGGGCCACGGCGAGAGCGCCAAACCCGATGAGGGCTACCACTTCGCCTCGGTGGCCCATGACCTGCGGGGGTTCATCCGGGGAATGGGATTGGAACGGCCCATCATCGTCGGGCATTCCTGGGGCGGCGACGTGGCGCTGGAGTTTGCGGTGTCCCATCCTTCGGAAACCAGCGGCCTCTGCCTTGTGGACGGCGGCATGATCGAACCTTCGGCCCGGTACACAACCCTGGAGGAGACCCGGCAGCAGATGGCCCCTCCCGTTCTCGCCGGCATGACGGTGGACCAGTTCCTGGAGCGCATCCGCAACGGCAACCAGGCCCGCATGATGACGCCCCGGGTGGAGGAGGCGATTCTCGCCAACTTTGCCCGCCTGGAGGACAATACCATCCGTCCCCAGCTCAGCCGGGAGAACCACATAAGGATCATTGAAGCCCTGTGGGACCACCACCCTCCCCGGCTGTATCCCCGGGTGGAGTGTCCGGTGCTGCTCCTGCCCGCCCGGCAGCGGGACAACCCGGCAGCCGCGGAAAGGGTGGAGCGAAGGGAAACCGGCGTCGCCGCTGCCGCCGAGTCCATTCCGCGGAGCAGGGTGGTCTGGCTGGAGGACAGCGTCCACGACGTACCCCTGCAACGCCCGGAGTTGGTGGCCAGTGTCGTGAGGGAACATATCGAGGAGGGGTTCTTCGGGTAAGGAATCAGCGCAAGTCTGCCGGGACGTTTCGCAGTTTAGCAACCGGGTAATCGTCACCCCTCATCCTGACCACCGCCACTGACCACCGCCTTCACGGAGCAGGGATTCTTGAGGCAGTTTCTGATAAGGTCTGTTGACCACGTAGAGAGGGAGGAAAAGAGATGACAACCGTAGGAACGGGGAAATATACCTACCAGCTCATTGAGAACTGGGCAAAGCTGCCCGACGGACAGACCTTTGGCAACACCAGCGCAGTGACGACCGACTCCCGGGATCGGGTGTACGTCTTCCAGAGGAAGGACCCGCCGGTGATGATTTTCGACCGGGAGGGCAATTTCCTGGACTCCTGGGGCGCCGGGGTAATCACCGATCCCCACGGGATCTGCATTCACGACGACATCGTCTATGTGACCGACCGGTCCGACTCGGTGGCCCTGAAGTTCACCCTGGAAGGCAAGCCCCTCCAGGTCCTGGGCGACCGGGGCGTCCACTCGGACACCGGCGGCGAGCGTCCGGGTGACCTGGTTCCCCGGGCCGCCGGCCCCTTCAACTACCCCACCGAGCTGGTGCCCGCGCCCTCCGGCGACCTCTATGTCTCCGACGGGTACCGGAACGCCCGGGTGCACCGCTTTTCCGGGGATGGCCGGCTGATTTCGTCCTGGGGAGAGCCGGGGAAGGAGGGGCCGAACCAGTTTCACCTGCCCCACAGCATCCTGGTGGACGAGGAAGGAACGGTGTTCGTCTGCGACCGGGAGAACAGCCGCATCCAGGTCTTCTCTTCCGACGGGCAGTTCCGCGAGATGTGGTCCGACCTGCGCCGCCCCCTGGACATATCCATGGACCGGGACGGCGTTCTCTGCGTCAGCGAAGGCGCGGTCAACGGGCTGTCGGCCCGGGTCAGCCTGCTGGACAAGCACGGCAGCGTGGTGGCCCGCTGGGACGCCAACTCGGCCCACGGAAGCTGGATTGACGCCCACGGCGACATCTACATGGCCCTGGGCGCAATGGAGCGGGTGGACAAGTACGTCCGGCAGGGGTAGCCCTGCCGCCTCGTCAAAGTGGCGCGTCATGCCTAGCCCGTAAATCCACGCTGGAATTGGACACTGGGAGAGGTCAACTGAAGATGGAATACCGCAAACTTGGCAACCTGGACGTTTCAGCCATCGGCCTGGGAACGCTGCGGACCTTCGACGTCACCGGCGGCGACGAGATAGCCGTGCGAAGGCAGATTGTGGACAACTGCCTGGACAGCGACGTCAACCTGATCGACACCGCCGCCTGGTACGGCCACGCGGAGCAGGTCGTGGGCGAGATCACCGAGGACCTGCGGGACCAGTTCTACATCGCCACCAAGGTCCGCACCGAGGGCAAGGAGGCCGGCGAGGCCCAGATTGCCCAGTCCTTCGAGGCGTTGCAGACGGACTACATCGACCTCTTCCAGGTCCACAACATGATCGACTGGCAGACTCACCTGCCCACCCTGGAGCGGCTCAAGGACGAGGGCAAAATCGGCATGGTCGGCGTCTCGGCCATGGTCCCCGAGGCCTATCCCACCATCATGGACCTGATGCGCGAAGGGCGGGTGGACGCCGTCCAGATTCCCTACAACGTGCTGAACCGGAGCGTTGAGGATGAGCTGCTGCCCCTGGCGGAAGAGCTGGGCACCGGAATACTGGTGATGGAGCCGCTCCAGAAGGGCCGTTACGTCCTGGAGCTGAAGCAGCAGCCCGACCTTACGCCGCTGCGGGACTACGGCATCAACACCTGGGCCCAGGCCCTGCTGGCCTGGGTCATATCCGACCGGCGGGTGAGCTCGGCCATACCCACCACCTCCCGCCCGGAGCGCATCCGGGAAAACGCCCAGGCCGCCGCGGCCGCCGAACTGCCCCAGCAGTTCCGCGACTACATCCGCTCCGAGGCGGAGCGTTGCCTCTGAACGGCTCGCCGCACAAAGGCGATTGCGGAAAGGTGGCTGCAGAAAGGTGATTTAAGGATGCAACTGGAAGGCAAAGTCGCCCTGGTAACCGGAGGCGCCCGCGGGTTGGGCCGCTCCATGGCCCTGGCCTATGCCCGCGAGGGAGCGGACATTGCCATCGTGGCCCGCACTCCTTCGGAGCTGGACGCGGTGGGCCGGGAAATACACGCCCTCGGCCGCCGCTGCCACACCGTCAACGCTGACCTGGCCACCAGAGAGGGCGCCAATCGAGCAGCCCGGGAGACCATCACCGAGTTGGGGAAGATAGACATCCTGGTCAACAACGCCGGCGGATACCGCCTCTTCACCAACGACCTGACCCACTCGGTGACAGTCCTGGACATCACCGAGGAGGAGTGGCGGCGAGTGCTGGAGTCGAACTTGACCACCACTTTCCTTGCCTGCAAGGCGGTCCTGCCCCACATGATGGAACGCCGCTGCGGCGTCATCATCAACCTGACCTCAAGGAACGTCGCCCGCCGGGGGCGCGCCGGCCAGGCGTCCTACGGGGCTGCCAAGGCGGCGGTGGAGCGGCTGAGCGAGGCGCTGGCGGACGAGGTTAAGGACTTCGGCATCGCCGTCAACATCCTCGATCCCGGCTGGAACCTTACCAGGCCCAACGACGACTACGACGATGAAGTCCACAGGCGAATGAGGTTGCCCGACGACATTGCCGAAGCCGCCGTTTTCATGGCCCGGCAGACCCCGGAAACCATGACCGGCCAGTTGGTCTCCGCGCCGGAGTACGACGAAGAGCACGGCATACAGCGCCTTTCAGCATACGACCGCCTCCACGCCTAGTTTCGATCCGGGGAGCCACATCCCGGTCAGCCCATCCGCCAGGGCTGACTGCATTGACAACCTGTGCCGAGGGGGGGCGCACAACCCTTCCCTCTTTACTAAAGGTTGCCGCTTTCGCCCCCAATTCAGGAAACTTTTCTGAGGGGACTGGCGGCTCCATTTCTCCAGGACTCCAATGGGACTATCCTCCAAACCGGAACAGTGTTGCCGCAGTCTTGGCAAAGATCCATTCCCTGTCCTCGTCATTCCTGATTACGTGCTCCATCAACAGCCGCAGGCAATTGCCGTATCCCTCCCGTTCGGCGACATGGGGATAGTCGCTGCCCCACATGAGCCGCTGCGCTCCAAATGACTCGACGGCCATCTCAATTACCGGAGGAATATCCTGGAAGGGGGCCTCCGGTTGCGGGAAACGCTGGGGGCGTGGGCAAATTTCCCCCAGCCCGGGGATCTTCATGTAGACGTTGGGGTATTGGGCGAGGGACAACACTCGCCGGAACATATCGTAGGGCGCAACAGCATCCTCCATCCGGCATCCCAGGTGTTCGAGGACGATTTTCAGGTTGGGCAGGGATTCCACGATGTTGCGAAAGTGGCCAGAAACGGAGTCTTCGACCCGGCGGCGCACGCTGACTACCAGGCCCAACTCGTCGGCTTTCTGCCAGATGCTCGCCGGGTCGCCCGGGCTCAGCCGGACTCCCTCGGCTCCCCGCTGCGCCCATTCTTCCAGTTGGGCAGGCGCCTCCGGCAAGAGGGGATCCACCGTTGCCACCACCGAAAAGCGGCCCGGGAAGCGTTGGGCGCATTCGAGCAAATAGGGATTAAGCGAATCAACCATCCCCAGCGGTATTAGCAACGCCTTCTCCACGCCGTTTCTCAGCAACGAGTCCAAAGCCGGTTCAATTGGCTCATAGTAGAAGTGCGCGGCATGGCAGTGGGAGTCTATTATTTGCATCGTCCTATTGGCCTACCAACTTTGAAATAAGGGTACAGGGACTTGAGCTTGATGTGGGCGTCATGGGTGGTGAAACGCCAGTCTGTCGGCTTCTACATCGTACATCCATCATTTCGAGTGTGGTAGGCCGCTAGCTGCGCGACGTTTCTATCCAGGTGGACGCGCCATTGGACACAGGACTGTGGATTTACCAGGATGGGCGGGAGCGTGGTGGCTGGAGAAAGTGTTTGCGCCAGCGCCTTGGTGGAATTGCGTTGCCTGCATTTATGTGGTAAAAGTACATATATGGAGCCACAAGACCCTTGGGCCGGGCACCGGCTGCCGAAGAATTTTATGACTCCGTGGATCCTGCTGGTGCTGAAGCAGTGGAGCGTCCACGGGTACGTCATCATGCAGCAGCTGAACCGGATGGGGTTCCCTGAAGTGGACCATCCGACGCTTTACCGGGAGCTCCGACGGCTGGAGCGGGAGGGGCATGTATCCTCGGAGTGGCAGACGGACGGGAGCGGCCCGGCCAAGCGGGTATACAGCATCACCGAAGCGGGGGAGGAGCTGCTGAAGGGATGGAGTGAGGTGGTGTCGGGGTATCAGAGGATGATCAACGGGTTTTTTGATTTGTACTCCCAGTTTTTTGGCTTTCCCGCCGAGGCGGCGCATTCCGGGGACGAGGATTCCCCGGGAGATGGCGGTGATTCGGCGAAGGAAGGAAGCCCGGACAGTGTCCAATAGTAACGGAGGAAAAGGAACCATGGCGGACAAGATGAACGAGGCATCCCAGGCGGTGTTCAAGGCGCAGAACGAGTTGGCCGGGAAGGGATTTTCGGCGGCCGCAGCGGGCTTTGATCAGATGACCGGGATGGTCAAGAGCGGGGCCGAGGCTTCCCAGGTTGAAGCCCGGGAGGCCCGGCAGGCCTGGGATGGGATGATGTTGTATGCCCAGACCCGCAACGGCAAGGTATTGGAGTTGGCCAGGGAAATGACTGCTGTTCCGGCGTCCGGCGGTGCCCGGGTGAAACCGGAAGTACGCGAGTTGGTCCGGGAAATCATGGATGGTGACGCCGGGTTTTACGGGGCCTGCGCCGAGTACGTGACGGGAGTGGAACAGCGTCGGGTGGAGCTCGTGGCCGGAATGCTCAGAACAAACACCGCCCTGATGGAGTCGGGACAGGAAGTGGTGAAGAGCGCCTTTGACTACGGGCAGGCGTTGATGGGGTGGTCGGCGGCGATGGTCAAGGGGACTCCGGCCCCAGAGCAGGAGTAGCGGGGATCGTCATTCTCCGGTTCTCCAACCCACCGGGGTAGGGATTTCTGCGGCTATTTCCGGTTCCCGACAGAGGGGCGAGGAGGCGTTGCCTTGGTTGATTCAACAGAGTTTGCGGCTCAATTCCAAGAAGACCTGAAGAAGAACATGGAGCGGGTCCAGACCCTGTTCGACTCCTTCGTCACCAACCCGAGCGACCCTCCGGTGGGGGCCACTCCGTCGCAAGTCATCTGGAAGCGGGGCAAGACCAGGCTGCTCAGGTATGCGCCGGGGCGGCACAAGACCAATCCCCTGCCCTATTTCATCGTTCCCTGGCTGGGGATAAGCCGTCCCTACGTTTTGGACCTTTTGCCCGGGAACAGCATGATCGAGTACCTGGTGAACCAGGGACACGACGTTTACCTGCTGGACTGGGGAGAGATCGCCGAGGAAGACAAGGAACTGGGGTTCGAGGAAGCCGTCTTCAACATTATTCCGAGGGCTCTCGAGCAGATCCTGGAAACCTCGGGAGCGCGGGAGATTACATTGAACGGGCTGTGCCTGGGCGGAACGCTGGGTGCTTGCTACCTGGCCCTGAATCCGGATGCCCCGGTGCGGAATTTCGTGGCAGTGGTTGCTCCGATTGATTTTGACCAGGGCGGCATGTTCCGGGTGTGGCTGGACCAGCGGTACTTTCCCGCGGACCTGATCGTGGAGCGGTACGGCGGGCTGCCGGCCAGCCTGATGGGCACCGGCTTCAAGATGCTGCGGCCGACGCTGGAAGCGCAAGCCATGGCTGGCCTTTGGGCCAATGCCCATCGTCCGGGGTATATTGAAAGCTACAAGGCGATGAACCGCTGGGCCAACGACTTTATCGGGATGCCGGGGCAGTTCTTCAGGGAGCTGGCAAAGGACCTGTACGGCAGCAACCGGCTGGTGCGGGGAGAGTTCGTTCTGAACGGCCAGGCGGTTGACCTGAAGCGCATCGTCCAGCCCCTGCTTGTGGCCGCCGCCAGCCAGGACTACATCGTTCCGTCGCCAGCGGCGGAGGGACTGATGAACGCCGTGGGCAGCGCGGATAAGGAGTTTGTGGAACTGCCGGGAGGGCATATCTCGGTGTTTTCCGGGCGGCAAGCCCACCAAACCCTGTGGCCCAAGATAAATGAGTGGGTGCTGGCCCATTCTGCGGCACCGGCCGACTGACCTTCCTCCAGCTTATGCCCATTCCCAGTTGAGTTAGTCCACAAGGGAGACTTCCCCATGACTACGCGCGAAACCGGAACCAGCGACAACAGTTCGGCGGGTGGGGGCAACGCGTCCGCCGCCTTCGATGCCTGGCAGGAGATGTTCAGGAAATCGGCGGAAGCGTGGGCGCAGGCAGCCCCGGGGTTCCCCGGATTTGCTTCCCCCGGGCCAGGGGCAACGCCCTTCGGGGGGTGGCCTTTCGCGGTTCCCCCATTCGGGAGGGGCGGCAGCACGGTGCCGGGGATGGATGGGCCGTTCCAGGGATTCAACGTGGATGGGCTGACGCGGATGTGGCAGCAGCTTTACCAAGTGTGGGCGGAGCAGGCACGGCAGATGATGGCCGACCCCACTTTCCCACAGAGCTTGTCGGAAGCTGAAAGGCAGTGGGCACAGGGGTTGGAATCGCTGGCGTCTACTTTTGCCAAGTCGATGAGCACGGAAGAATTTTCGCAGGCGCTGGGCAAATACATGGAGCAGGCGCTGGTCTGGCAGGGAAAGCTGACCAGGGAAAGCAATCCGCAGATGGACGCCGCCCTGCGGGCATGGAACGTGCCATCGCGGGCACAGATTGACCGGTTGTTTGAACGGGTTATTGGTCTGGAGGGACAGATCGAGTCCCTGTCAGATGAGGTCCGAAAGCTCCAGGCCACTGTTGATGCCGCCACCACGGCGCGGCGGGCAACGTCCGCACCGGCCAGTCCAGCGGAACCGGGAGCCTGACCGGAAACGCAGGAGAAGCCCCCCGTTTAGAACCCGTTTCCCGCGTACCGCTCCCTGAACCGGGGGTCCCGCTCTCGGAAACCCGGGGAAGGCATCCTGTCGTGATGGTCTCCCCGGGTTCGCACGTCTGGGTTGGCGTGGCTGGGTTGGCGGAGCCGATGTTCACCAAACTTTCACCAAGGACTAGGCATCGCGATGCTTCAGGCAGATATATGATACTGCCTATGATTGGCACTTCACCTATTTTCACGTTGGGGTTAAACTAAGGCCGCGGGTAAACTGATGAGAAGCGGCGCCCCGGTCGACCCAGCCGGCGCCACCGGAGGTCGATGGACTCAGGCGATACAGCATGGATGCTGTCATCGACAGCGTTTGTCCTCTTTATGACTCTGCCGGGGCTGGCCCTGGTATACGGGGGGCTGGTAGCCTCCAAGTCGGTCCTTTCCGTAGTCATCCAGTGTTTCGCGATCTCCGCCTTGGCCAGTGTGATCTGGCTGTCGGTGGGGTACAGCATGGCCTTCGGAGAGAGCCTGTTCTGGTTCATAGGCACCCTGGAAAACGCCTTCTTTCTAGGGATAGCGCCGGAGACAGTCCACCCAGAAACCCCCAACCTGCCCGAGATGGTGTTCGTCATCTTCCAGATGACCTTCGCGATGATTGCTCCGGCGATAATTTCGGGCGCCTACGCGGAGCGGATGAAGTTTCCGGTGGCGCTGGTGTTCAGCGGGTTGTGGTCGCTGCTAGTGTATATTCCCATCTGCCACTGGGTGTGGGGCGGGGGCTGGCTGGACCAGATGGGGGCGATGGACTTTGCCGGAGGCCTGGTGCTGCACGCCAACGTGGGAGCGGCGGCGCTGGTGGCGTCGATAATCGTGGGCCGTCGCCTGGGGTTTCCCAACGAGATTGCGCCGCCCCACAACCCCGGGATGACGGCAGCGGGGACAGGGATGCTGTGGGTGGGGTGGTTCGGGTTCAATGGCGGAAGCCAGTTTGCCGCCGACGGCGAGGCCGGGATGGCGATTGCCGTGACCCACATTTCCGCGTCGGCCTCTGCCCTTACCTGGATGGTGCTGGAATGGGTAACGAGGCGGTACGCATCGCTGATCGGCACGGTGACCGGCGTAATCGCCGGGCTGGCGGCGGTTACGCCGGCGTCGGGGTACATTGGGCCGATTGGTGGACTTATCTTGGGGTCGGCGGCCAGCCTGGTCTGTTTCTTCGCCGTTGGTATAATAAAGCGCAAGCTGAACATTGACGACGCACTGGATGTTTTCGCGGTGCATGGGCTGGGAGGTATCATAGGCGTGTTGCTGGTGACTTTCCTGGCATTGCCGATCTTCGGGGGCCAGGGTTATCCGGTGGAGGGGCGGGATGTCCACGTTCAGCTGGGGGTGCAGGCCCTGGGAGTCGCAGCCTCCATGGCATGGGCTGGGCTGTTCACCTTCATCATACTGAAGGTGCTGGACCGGGTCATGGGCGGGGCCCGGGTGGATGAGGAGGACGAGCTGGTGGGACTGGACCTGGCGGCTCATGGAGAACGGGGATACGACATTTAGGGTAAAATTGGGCGTGGGATGAATGGTCCGATTCGCGCGGTGAACACCAAACAGGAGGTCGAGCTATTGAACGTAGAGAAGTGGTGGGAACGGGGAAGTTTGGTTGTAGCCACCGAAGGGCGGGTGAACGGGCTGAATGCGGCCGAGTACCGGCGCATGCTGGACGATGCTCTGGAGGAGGACAGTTCGGCGGTAGTCCTGAACTTTGAGAGGCTTTCGTACATCAGCAGCGCGGGGCTGCGGGTGGTGCTGCAAGTGGCAAAAAGTCTGCGCCGACGCGGAGCGAAATTTGCCGCGTGCAACCTGGACGGTCCGGTGTTGGAAGTGTTCGTCACCGTTGGGTTTGACCGGATAATCCCCCTGCACGGTTCGGTGGATTCCGCGGTGGCATCATTCTCGGAGTAGCCTGCTCGGAGTAACCTGGAATAACCTGCCAACGCCGGTGCTGAAACGGTTCTGGAATTAACCCGGCCGCCGCCGGTGAGCGCAGATTCAGCGACTTTCATTAATTGGATGTAACCTAAACAGGATGTAATCTATGCCCGATGGATTCAAGATTCTGGTAGTAGACGACGAGCCGGACCTGGAACCGCTGGTGCTGCAGCGGATGAGGAGACATATCCGGTCGGGGAAATACTCCTTCGTATTTGCCCGCAACGGCCTGGAAGCCCTGGACCTGCTTCAAGCCGAGGATGATATCGACATGGTGGTGTCGGACATCAACATGCCGCAGATGGACGGGCTGACTCTCCTGGAGCAGATCCCCAAGGTGGACCCGAATATCCGGTCAATCATCATCTCGGCCTACGGCGATATGAAGAACATCCGGACCGCCATGAACCGGGGCGCCTTCGACTTCGTCACCAAGCCGTTGGACTTCGAGGACCTGCAGATAACCATTGACCGCACCCTGATGCACCTGACGGAGTGGCGGGATGCACTGTCGTCCCGGGACAAGCTGGTGGCGCTGCAGAACGAGCTGGACATCGCCCAGAAGATGCAGCAGTCCATTCTGCCGACCCAGTTTCCCAAGGGAGCGGACTACGAGGTCTACGCCAACATGGACCCGGCCCGCAACGTGGGCGGGGACTTCTATGACGTGATCCGGCTGGACAACGACTGCTTGGGGCTGGCCATTGCCGATGTTTCGGACAAGGGCGTGCCGGCGGCGTTGTTCATGATGTCCAGCCGCACCCTCCTGAAGGGATCAGCCATCGGCACCCCGGACCCGGGAGACGTGCTGGATGAGGTGAACACGCTGCTGTGCGAGGACAACGAAGCGGAGATGTTCGTAACCCTGTTCTATGGTGTGTACGACCCCGCAACCGGCAAGTTGACCTATTCCAACGGCGGCCACAACACTCCGGTGGTCCTGCACCCGGACGGGAGTTCGGAGCTTCTGCCTCTGACCGGCGGGATTGCGCTGGGGGTGATGCCGGGAATGCCCTACGGCACGGAGGAGATCGCTCTCCAGCCGGGGGACGCCCTGATCCTGTATACCGACGGCATCAGCGAGGCCATGAACGAGGTTAGTGAAGAGTTTGGAATGGACCGGCTGGCCGAGGTGCTGTCCCGGACGAAGACCAGGAACGCCAAGGAACTGAACGAGGAGATTTTCGCGGGTGTCAGGGAGTTTGTTGGCGACACGCCGCAATCGGACGACATCACCTGCCTGACGATTTGCCGGAACGGGGCTGCGTAATGAGCTCGACGCTTGCGCTGAAGGTTGAAACCAGACTGGAGGAACTGCAGCGAATTGCTGCTGCGGTCGATGAATTGGCGGAGCAGGAATCGTGGCCGCCGGGGATGGCCGCACGGGTGAACCTGGTCATCGAGGAATTCGGAATCAACGTCATGAACTACGGGTACGATGAAGGAGTCCACACCTTCGACATCAACCTGAGTTCCGATGACGGGTTGTTGACAATAGAGATAATCGACGACGGGAAGCAGTTCAATCCCCTGGAGGATGCTCCCGAACCCGATACGGAGTCGTCGATCGAAGACCGGCCAATCGGAGGGCTGGGGCTCTTTCTCGTGCGGACGATGACGGAAGACCTGCAATACCGCTGGGAAGATTCGAAGAACCATTCCACCATGGTGATGCGGATAAGCGAATGATCCCTCTCCGTACCCAGTTGTTGACGGCAATGCCCATGTCGCTGGTCCTGGGTGGGGCATTTCTGATCCTGTCGACAATGTTCGGCGGCCTGGGACAATTCATCCACGAAGCAGAGTCTCCCGTCGACCTCGCCCATCCGGTGGAACTGGCACAGTTCTTGGGTCAAGAAATGACCCCAACGGAGGGAGAAGCATCGGAAACCCGGGTCGGGGATGGGTCAAGTTCAGGAGGCACCCACGGAGTGGGAAGCGACCGGGTTGTCTTTGGGCAATCGGCGGCGTTGACGGGACCGGCGGCGGAGCTGGGAACCAACATGAAGCTGGGGATAGAGGCCGCATTCCACGAGGTTAACGAAACAGGAGGCGTTCACGGGCGTCGCCTGGAGTTGACATCCCGGGACGACGCCTATGAACCGGAGGCAGCGATAGCGAACACCCGCTACCTGATACGAGAGGAGCGGGTGTTTGCTTTGATCGGAGCCGTGGGGACCCCCACTTCGCGCTCCGCCACGCCGGTGGCCCTGGAAGCCGAGATCCCGTATATCGCTCCCTTCACCGGCGCGGCTTTTTTGCGGGAAACGAAGTGGAAGAATATCGTGAACCTGCGGGCGTCGTACAACCAGGAAACCGAGGAAATGGTCGCCCAGCTGCACGACGGTTTGGGCTTGAACCGGATCGCGGTCCTCTACCAGGATGACTCGTTTGGAAGGGCCGGTTTCCACGGGGCAACCCGGGCGATGAACAAGCGGGACATAGAGCCGGTTTCGGTCGGCTTGTATCCGCGCAATACCCTGGCGGTCAAGACCGCTCTGTTGGACCTGAGGAGGGGAGATCCGGAAGCGGTGATCCTGGTGGGGGCGTACAGGCCGGTATCCGCGCTGATCCAATGGGCTCGCCGCACTGGGCTTGATCCGGTCTTCATCAACATTTCCTTCGTGGGGAGCAACGCCCTGGCTCAGGAGCTGGGTCCGGCCGGGAAGGGGATATTTGTCACGCAGGTCGTTCCGTTCCCCTGGGATACATCGGTCCCCGTGGTCCGGGAATACCACAGTGCCCTGGAAACCTACTTCCCGGGGACTGAACCGGGGTTCGTATCCCTGGAAGGCTACCTGGCCGGACGGATGGCGATCGCGGGACTGGAGGCGTGCGAGACGGAGTTAACCAGGGAATGCTTCCTCCAGGCCCTCAGGGATGCCGAAGACGTGGACCTGGGGGGCTTTGGTTTGAGCTTCGGATTTGGTGACAACCAGGGCTCGGACAAGGTGTATCTCACTGCCATAGGGAGCGACGGGCAGTATCATCCCATCGAGACGCTGCGGGACCCAGTGCCATGAACAGTGAAAACGATTTTCCGGGCAGCAAGTTGCTCAACCGGCTTCGCGGGCGCCTGAACAACTGGCGCCTCCAGGGCCGGGAACGGTACCGCCAGTGGCTGGAACAGGATCAACAACAACCCGCCACCGTGGAGACGGCTGTGTATGAGGATTTGCCGGAGAGTCTGGGAAGTCCTGAGCAGGGAGTACGGGAACACGCCGCACGGCTGACCGCGGAGCAGAGATCCGCCCAGGCGGCCGTCCTGGACGACCGAAGTCTGCTGCAACGGGTCCTGCACGCCAGGTTCCGGCTTTCCACCCAATTCTACATGGGTATCGGAGTGGCGGCCCTGCTGACCCTGGCCGCCAGTCTCGTTGGTTGGTTTTCCTTCGACCGGATGGGCCAAGCCCAGGACAGGGTGAACGAAAAGCACATTCCCGAAATGGCCGCCGCGTTCGAAATTGCCGAATACAGCAGTGCGCTGGTGGCGGCGGGGCCGCGCATGGCCACCGCCGAAACGCCGGAAGATGTGGAGGTGATATACGACGGGATAGTGGCGTCACAGGGGGAGATCCAAAGCCAGTTGAACCTCCTGGGCGTGACGGATGTCGAAGATGAACGCTTCCAGACGATCCTTGAACGCTCGGGGAATCTGATCAGCAACATGCAGGTGATTCGTACCCACAAGTTCGAACTGTTCCGGCAAGCGGAGGCCAGGGAGTCGCTGTCGGCTGACCTGGCGGAGATACGGGGCCGCCTGGATAACACGCTGGTGCCGGCTATCGACGAGCAGCTTTTCTATACCATTACGGGTTACCGGGACCTGGAGGCTGCACCAAGTGATTTCACGGCGCATTTTTCTGAGGATGAGTTGAGCCGCTACCGCTACCTGACGGAACTCCAGGCCGACGCCAACATCGCCACCGAGTTGCTGGCCAATGCCTTTACGGTGTCCGACCCGTCCTTCCTGGAACCCCTCCGTGAGCGGTTTGAAACGACCATCAACCGCATTGAACGCAACTTGGGAGCCCTGGAAGGGTCGCCGGTCCATGAGGAGCTGGCGCCGGTGTTTGCCGATTTGGGCCGGTTCAGCCTGGGTGCGAGCAGCGAATTCAACCTGCTGGAGAGAGAGCTGCGCCTGGAGGAAGACCTGCGGGACGTTCTGTCGGAAAATCAGAGCGAAGCCGTCGCGCTGATCCAGGAAGTGGATAGCCTAGTTGTTGACGCAATGGACAGCGCCCAATCCGCAACAGTCGAATCCAGCATCGTCATACTGGAAGGCCGGACCCTTTTGCTGGCTATTACGGGCATCAGCATTGGAGGCGCGTTTCTGGTGGCCTGGCTCCTGGTGGGCAGGGTGCTGCTGAGGCGAATCCAGATGCTGTCGGACTGGATGCGCCGGATGGCGGGGGGAGAGCTGGACTCTCGGGTCGAGATTGGAGGCAATGACGAGGTTACCGACATGGCGGCAGCCCTGGAGGTCTTCCGGCGTCACGCGCTGGAGGTGCAGCGGCTCAACCTTGTGGAGAGCCTGGCGGAAGAACTGCAGGGGAAGAACGACGAGCTTGAGTCGGTGCTCCATGACCTGCGGCGTGCCCAGGACCAGGTGGTGATGCAGCAAAAACTGGCCGCGCTGGGCGAGCTCACCGCCGGGGTGGCGCACGAGATCCGCAATCCGCTGAACTTCGTGAAGAACTTCTCCGAGTCATCCCAGGAGCTGCTGGATGAGCTGAGGGACGCGCTCAAGGAGTCGGCTGACGAACTCGACGACGAACAGCAGTCACTGATCAATGATATTACTGATGACCTGGACTCGAACTTCGAGCGCATCCTGTCTCACGGGGAGCGGGCGAACCGGATCGTCACCGATATGCTGATGATGAGCCGGGGGGAGGCGGAATTCCGCAGCACCGCCATCAACACCCTGTTGGATGAGCACGCCAGGCTGGCCTTCCACAGCGCCCGGGCGACGGACCCGAATTTCCAGCTTGACCTGAGGGATGACTTTGACGCCGAGGCCGGGGATATCCAGGCGATACCCCAGGACCTGGGCCGGGTCTTCCTGAACATGGTGACCAACGCCTGTTACGCCACGAACAAGAAGCGACTGGAACTGGAGGAGGCCGGAGAGACTTACTACCCGGCTCTGACGCTCGGCACCAAGCGGCAGGGGGACCGGGTCCTGGTCAGCATTCGGGACAATGGGCCCGGAATACCGGAGGAAGTGGTGGAGAAGATGTTCCTCCCCTTCTTCACGACCAAGCCGACGGACGAGGGAACGGGACTGGGCCTGGCGATTTCCAGCGACATCATCCGGGAGCACGGCGGCTTCATACAGGTAAACACCGAGCTCGGGGAATACACGGAGATGCTCATCGACCTCCCCGTGGAACCGGCCGCGGCCAGGCTGGAAGCGGATGGGGATGGGGCCACCGTGGCGGTTTCGGAACCGGTGTCCGACTAACTTCCCTCTTGGACCAGGGGCCTGGACCGGGGCTTGGGGCGCAGGCGATGTTTTCGGGGCGCTCCCGCACCTGGCGGGCAACGCGCCGGCGGGGAAGCGGAAACGGCCCTAGACGGGATATTCGAAGTAGGCGCTGGTGATGTGGAAGTGGAGGTCGCGACAACCCCGGTTTATCTGTTCGAGCAGTTCGTCCCGGTCGTCCCGGTCGGGCCATTCGTAATGGACCAGGGAAGCCAGTCGCCCGGCCAGCCGCCGGATGGCCTCCCCCTGCCTCGGGATGGGGCCGGTGCCGATGCGGGCAATCTGCTCTGCAATACCGTCGAGGGACCGTCCTACGGAGGATGGCAGGCTCGGGTCGGTAACGAGGAGGTCCAGGGCGTTCCCCGGCAGGACCTCGCCCCCATAACGGCGGTTGTGGGCTTCAAAGGCGTGACATAAATGCAGTAGGGTGGCCCAGTCCGCCCCGTCATTCATGGGGTCCGCGGAAATCTGGTTGAGCAGCAGCGCCGCCCATATCTGGGAGCGCTCGATGTAGCGGCCCAGCTGCATGAAGTTCCACCCATCGTCCCGGTACATGGTGGATACCGCCACGCCTACAAAAGTGTGTATCTCCGCTGCGGTCTCCTGGAAGAAACTTTCCGGGGACGTCTGCCAGATGTCGAGGATGCCTATCTGGCGCATACGCAGGTAGGCCAGGTTCAGGCGGGTCCACATCTCGCCGCTGATGCAGTGGCGCATCTGGCGGGCATTTTCCCGGCCCTGGGAGAAGCAGCTCCATATCGAGTCGGGATTGGACAGATCGAAGGTGAGGTCGTCGGTCAGGGTGTAGGAATCGGCCAGAATGTAGTTATCCTCGCCGAACTCGAGGCTCCCGTGGGGAGGTTCCCGGTCCATGCTGCCGTAGATCCGGCTCCAGCCGAAGTAGATATCGCGGGCGGGCCGGTCCACCAGGGCTTCGACCTGGAACCGCAGCAAGTGGCACAGCAACTCGGCCCGCTCGAGGTAGCGGCCCATCCAGTACAGACCCTGGGCGCTTCTGGAGAGCATGGAGGTCAGCCTTCCTCGTACTGTTCCGGCATCAGGACGAATTCGGGGTAGGCCTCGATGCCGAGTTCACCGGCGTCCTGCCCGAGATGTTCAACAACCGTGGAGACCCGGGCTCCGAGGGTCAGGTCAAAGCCCTTCCACAGGGCAAAGGAAACGGTGAAGGTGAAGGCCCCCACGGCACCGATTCCGGCCAGCTGCGCCACGATGTCGCCGCCCGCGACGATGCAAACGGCGAGGGTTCCCCAGATTCCGGCGAAGAGATGGGCGGGAATGGCTCCGACGACGTCGTCGATCTTCAGCACTTCGAGGAGCTTGATGCCGCCGGTGCAGACAACGCCGCCGATGGCCCCGATGATGATCGCCCAGTAGTGTTCGGTGATGTCGGGCCCGGCGGTTATGGAGACCAGTCCGGCGATGGCTCCGTTGAGCACGGCGATGAGGTCAATGCGGCCGAAGACCATGCGGGACAGGACCAGCGCGGCGATCACCCCGGCCGCCGCCGCCAGGTTGGTGTTGACCAGGACATTGGCCATGGCCACCACGTCCACGGCGCTCCCCAGGGCAAGCTGGGAACCGCCGTTGAACCCGAACCAGCCGAACCAGAGGATGAATACTCCCAGGGTGACGGCGACCACGTTGGACGGCGTGGTAGGATTGGCGCCCCCGTCCCGGCGGAACTTTCCGAGGCGGGGCCCGACAATGATGGCGCCGGCCAGCGCGGCCCACCCCCCGGTGCTGTGTACGATGGTGGAGCCGGCGAAGTCCTGGAATCCCATCTTGTCCAGCCACCCGCCTCCCCAGGTCCAGGCGCCCACGACAGGGTAGATGAAGGCGGTCAGGAGGAGGGTAAAGAGGAAGAAGGGCCACATTTTGACCCGCTCGGCGAGGGTGCCGGACACGATGGAGGCGGTGGTGGCGACGAACACCATCTGGAAGAACCAGTCCGACATGGTGGAGTATCCGGACTCCAGCACTGTGCCAAGTCCGCTGGCGTCCCCATCGAGAAGGGCGAGTTCTTCGGGAGAGGAGCCGTAGAAGAAACGGAAGGACCCGATAATGCCCTGCACATCGACGTACATCAGGTTGTAGCCGATGATGAAGTAGGCCAGACCGGCGATGGAGTAGAGGCCGATGTTCTTGAGGCAGATCATGGAGGCGTTCTTGGTGCGGACTGAACCGGACTCCAGCATGGTGAACCCGGCGCACATCCACATGACCATTGCGCCCCAAAGAAGGAACGAGAATGTGTTGAAGACGAAGCGAAGCTCCTCGTCGCTGGATGCGAAGGCCACGCCGGAGTGGCCGAAGAAGACTCCGACGGGCACCACTGCGGCGGCGAGGAGGAGAAGCCTGGCCCGTCGGGGCGCCAGCGCCAACCGGGTGAAAACCCCAAACGCGCGATGACTGTTCACGTTTATGCCCGGGGAATGCAGCATATCGGTCAGTCCTCCAGCACCCAGAAATCCTTGCCGCCGCCCCCTTGGCTGGAGTTGACGACCAGGCTGCCCCGTCGGAGCGCCACCCGGCAGAAGGCCCCCGGGACGATGCGGGTGCGCTGTCCCTGGAGAACGAAGGGGCGCAGGTCGACGTGGCGGGGCTCAAAGCGGCCCTCGATGAGACAAGGGGCCCGGGAGAGGGCCAGAACGGGCTGGGAGATGAAGTCGGCCGGGTCGGAGCGGATCTCCCTCGCGTAGTCTTCGCGCTCCCCGGCGGTTGAATGGGGGCCGATAAGCATCCCGTAACCCCCGGAGCCTCCGACGCGCTTGACGACCAGGTCCTGGAGATTGTCCAGGGTGTACTCAAGGCCCTCGGGCCGGCGGCAGAGGTGGGTCTCCACGTTGGAGAGGAGGGGTTCCTCGTTCAGGTAGTAGCGCACCATGTCGGGGACGAAGGCATAGACGCTTTTATCATCGGCCACCCCGGTCCCGGGGGCGTTGGCCAGGGTGACGTTGCCGAGCTGGCAACAGCGGAGGAGCCCGGGGACGCCCAGCAGGGAGTCGGGCCGGAAGACCGTGGGGTCCAGGAAATCGTCGTCCACCCGGCGGTATATCAGGTCGACGCGCTTGAGTCCGTCGGTGGTGCGCATGAAGACGAAATCATCCCGGACCTGGAGGTCCTGTCCCTCCACCAATTCCGCTCCAAGTTCGTGGGCCAGGAAGACGTGCTCGTAGAAGGCGGAGTTGTAAACGCCGGGAGTGAGCAATGCGATGGAGGGGTTGGACATTTCCCGGGGGGCCAGTTCCAAGAGGGTGTCGCGGAGTTCCTGTCCATAGTGCTCGACCTCCCGAACTCTCATGCTCCTGTACAGGCGGCGGAGACTGGCCTTGGCCGCCTTGCGGTTGGCCAGCATGTAGGACACGCCAGAGGGAACCCGGAGATTGTCCTCCAGGACGTGGAACCCGTCGTTGGTGCGTACGAGGTCGGTGCCGCAGATGGCTACCCACGTGCCGCATGGGGCCGAGAACCCCCGCATTTCCTCACGGAATTGAGGGCAGCCGTAGATGATGTCCGCCGGAATCACACCGTCGGCGAGGATGCGGGCGTCGTTGTAAATGTCCTGGAGGAAGAGGTTGAGGGCCTTCAGGCGTTGGGTGAGGCCCAGTTCCAGTTGCTTCCAATCGGATGCTGCCAGGAGCCTGGGAAGGCAGTCTATGGGGATGATCCTCTCTTCGGCTTCTTCATCGCCGTAGACCGTGAAGGTGATGCCTTCGTTGGAGAACGAGCGGTTGACCCGCTCGTGGATGCTGGTTAGCTCGGGGCCGGAGAGTTCAGAGAGGGTATCGTAGAGCTGCTGGCAATGTTCCCTGGGCGCGCCGTCCGGAAGGAACATTTCATCGTAGATTGCGGGGTCCAGCCCGTAGCCAACAAAATCCACGGCAACAGTCCGTCAGTTTTCTCCGGTGTGACTACCGGGGCGGGGTAACATGCTCTTTTCAGGAGGGTTTCCGAGGCTTGGTCCTCGCCCGGGATTCAGGTGCTCGTTCACCCCGGTTTCCTTCACTTGCCAGCGAGTTGCCAAGGACAGCATGGAGCGGGGCCGGAATCCGGGTCTGGTATCCCTGGCAACAGCTCCCGGGCCGGCGGCGCGGGAGGGCCGCCGGTTGCGCGACAGGTCTGGATCAACCGGAGAAGCTGGCAATGGCATCGGGCTGGGAACCCCAGACCGGGATGATCTTGTCGAACCCGCTGATTTCAAACACCTCGCGGATGGGGTCGGAAAGGGAACAAACGGCGAGTTCGGTACTTTGACGCTGAAGGGCCTTGGTGGTCATGAGAATGACCCGGAGCCCGGCGCTGCTGATGTAAGAAAGATCCGCCAGGTCCAGTACCACGCCCCTGTCGTCGGTGCTGATAGCCTCGCTGAGGTCTCCCTGGAACTCCTGAGCGTTGGAGCCGTCGAGACGCCCCTGGGGCTTGGCGATCAGTATCCCATTTTCCCGAACGATTCCTAGTTCCATTACCAATCTCCTTAGGAGCGTCTTTAGCGCAAGTTGAAGGGAAGCGGGGAGCCCCGGCAAAGGTGAAGGCGGATAGCGGAACGGGCCTCCCGATAACTCTACTATGGGGTTTGACTTGGTTTTAGTGGGGCCTCCCGATAACGTAACGGCCACACCTAGAGTTAGATTATACCCTACAATCCATGGTTGAGAGCAATATATAAGATAGACAGTTACAGCCAGGCATTCTCCCTACCGAATGCAGGGGACATAGTCTTTCCGGTGGTCCACATCTCGTTGAAGCCTGAATGAGGGTTCCTGGGCTAGACGCGTCCATGTTGAGACTGATGAACGGGGAAAGGTGAGACTGGACTGGGAAGACGCAGAGCCATGCTACACGGACGCAATCTACAAGTCAACGACTTGCCTGAGAGAAGCGCGTAATTCATATCCTAAGGTGGAGCTCGTTATTTGGAGAGAATTACCGGGACTTCTTCGTGGGATGATCCTCTTGATCCGTAAATCTAGATCATCCTATAGAACTCGCATTCAGGCTACCCAAGGATTCGGGTGCAGGTCACCTCACCTGAGGCAGCGAACGCGAACGGGACTTGCAGGAACTACTCTGGGGCTTTCGATTTTCGGGGAATCGCCGCATAATTCCCGTGCAGGGGGCTCTACCCCTCACTGCATCCGGGCGCTGCGTTTGCATGAGTGAAAAGTATGCCCGTCAACTTTGGGGGAGTTTCGGACTTAGCCATGCTCAGGCTCCTCAGCGTCACCAACTTCGCCACAATAGAGCAGCTCGAGGTTGAGTTGGGACCCGGGTTCAGCGTGCTGACCGGTGAGACGGGGGCTGGCAAGTCGATCATCGTGGATGCGCTGAGCCTTCTGCTCGGAGGACGGGCCGATCTCGACACGGTACGTTCCGGTGCACGCCAGTCCAGGGTAGAAGGCATCTTCCTGCTTAGCCTGGACATCTCTCGGAAGATCAAAGCTGCCCTGAATGACTATGGAATTGACGTTGACGAACAGGAGTTAATTCTCGCCCGGGAAATTAACCTGGACGGCCGCAACACCTGCCGGGTGAACGGTCGAATCGTACCTCTCAGGGTATTGAGCACGCTGGCCCAACACCTGGCGGACATCCATGGACAAAACCAGCATCTGTCCCTTCTCCGCGCACGGGAGCACATGGACATCCTGGACAGGTATGCCGGGTTGTTGCGACTCCGCTCCGAGGTGGCAGAGGCGGTCCACCAGCTAACGCGAGTGCGCCAGGAACTGGACCGCCTGCAGAAGGATGGCGCAGAGCGTGCTCGACAAGTGGATTTTCTGAGATATCAAGTGGATGAGATCAGCTCCGCAAATCTGCGTCCCGGTGAAGATGACGACCTGGCGCTGGAGAGAGACCGGGTGGCCAACGCAGAGCGAATCATCACACTGTCAGACCACGCCTACGGAGCGTTATATGATAGCTTTGACCGCCACGATTCGGTGATAGACCTGATAGGGCAGGTGTCTGCAGACCTTTCCCAATTGGGGAGACTGGACCCCACATTGAGCCAGAACCTTGAGTCCGTAGATGCCATCATGTCCCAGGTGGAAGAATTGGCGCGCGCACTGCGCAGCTATCGTGACGGCATCGAATACAGCCCGGAACGTCTTCAGGAGATTGAGGGCCGGTTGGACTTGATCAACAGTCTAAAAAGGAAGTACGGCGGTTCCATCGGAGAAATCCTGGCCTTCGGCGAGACGGCCTCCCAGGATCTGCAAAATCTGGATCACACCGAAGAGCGTGTGGAGGGATTGGAGTCACGGGAGACGGACCTCGAAAGGGAGGTCGGCATCCTTGCGGGGCAACTCTCCGAAGCCCGCCAACAGGCCGCCACGCGTTTGGCTGAAGCGATAGAAGAGGAGGTCGCCGGGCTGGCTTTGGGACACGCCCAGGTGTTAGTGGACATTCGTCAAGCAGAGTCGAAGGATGGTGTGCCGGTTGGGACCGTGGGTACGGTACCGGATTCAACACCCGGTTCGGGTGGGCAATCTGAAAGGTGGCTCGCGTTCAACGGGACGGGCATAGACTTAGTGGAATTCTTGATCTCGCTGAACCCGGGCGAACCGCCACGGCCGCTTTCCAGGATCGCTTCTGGAGGAGAAACGTCCAGGCTGATGCTTGCCATTAAGACCATCCTGTCGACGGCCGACGAGATACCGATGCTCGTGTTCGACGAAATCGATGCGGGGATAGGTGGTCGAGTCGGGAGTGTCCTGGGTCAGAAACTGTGGGGCCTGTCCGAGACCCATCAGGTGCTATGCGTAACTCACCTCCCCCAAATAGCCTCCTACGCAGACCACCACAGCAAGGTTGCGAAACTTGCCTCAGATGGAAGGACCGTGACATCGGTGGAGGACCTCAATGGTGAGACCAGGGTGAGGGAACTGAGCCAGATGCTGGGCTCAGATAGCGGCGCAACCCGCACCAACGCCTTGGAGATGCTAAAACAGGCGGAAAGCTGGAAGGAGAGCAAGAGGGCCTCCCCCGTCCAGGAAACTCTTCGGTGGTCTCAGGAGACCGTACAGGATCCGGGTTAGATCTCGAATCTCTCGCACGCTTACAGGGTGGACTGTTTCATTCAGTTTCCGGCACCCAATCAGCATCGCAGAAAGTTGGGGGCCCGTGAAATCCTTGAGGGGACTGCTGGAGGGGAGAATTTCAGCCGTTCGAACCTCGGATATGTCAGTACACAAAGAACGGCAAAAAGGGAGTTGGTTAAACGAGACCTCGGCAAGTCCAAAACCGGCCGGGTTCTCACTGCTCGAACGGTGGAACCGGCGGGAGAGTGAAGGACAGGGGCCGGGATCCCTAGAAGCAACCCCGGTGTAGTGGTTTATACCAGCCGATACCAGCCCCATTAACCGGCCATTGAAGCACAATATCGTTGATATTGAAGCGGAGGGAGTGGGATTCGAACCCACGATCCCGGTTTCCCAGGATAAGCGCTTAGCAGGCGCCCGCACTAGACCACTATGCGATCCCTCCAAGGCTCGGGAGCCCAATATATCAGAACCGCCTCAACCCGACAATAAACCAAAGCCCTAATCCACCGAAAAGATGTCTGTGGAGGCGGGCTGGGACGACAACAGTGCTTCCGGCTTCGGGGATGACGGTCTTTGAAACAGAATGCCGACTCGGAACGAGGGGCGCCCAAGAGATGCTACCGCACGAGAAGCCTGACCGTATCCATGGCGCCTTCAACGGCCGCAGGTCATTAATCAGATACGGGAAAACGTGCTCACCGAGGCCAACATCTGCGGATTGGTGAAGCTGGTGGAGATAGGGGGGCTCGAACCCCCAACCTCGGCATTGCGAACGCCGCGCTCTCCCAGTTGAGCTATATCCCCACTTGCGGTGCGGAACCGGAGGTTTCCGGTTTTAGGGGCCGGACCCGCCGGCCGACTGGTCATCCATCCCAGAGGGCTGCCGCTAATACCCTGGATGGGCGTGACTTGTCCAAAAGGGCTGCGCGGCAGAAGGATGGTACAGGAATGGTAAGTCCCGCCGACGAATGGTGTCAAGGCGTGGTCAAGAGGACGGGCGGGGCGGCAGGACTCCGGTCAGCCAGGGAACGAGGTCGTTGATGACGGCCGGGGGGATTTCGTGTCCCATGGGGTATTCGTGGTAGCTAAGGGCGTAGCCTTCCTCTTCGAGGAAATCGCGGGCGGCCTGGGCAGTGTCCATGGAGATCATGGGGTCGTGGTCGCCGTGGGCGATGAAGATGGGCTGTTCCCGGTTGTCGGGGAGCCTGGCCTTGAGGATATCCCGGTCGGGGAGGGTGGCGCTGAGGGCAGCGAGGCCGGCGAAGACGTGGGGACGGTCCAAGCCGCAGCGGTAGGTCATTCCGCCGCCCTGGGAGAAACCCATTAGTACGGCATTTCCCGGGGCTGTGCCGAACTGGGCGAAGATGTCGTCGAAGTAGGCGGCAACCTGTTCCTCGGCTTTCTGGAAGTCCTCGGGCTGGGCCTGCCCCCGGGGAGGGTGCCAGCCGTATCCAACCATGCCGAGGCCGACGTTGAAGGGAATGGGCGCGTTGGGGAGGCTGTAAACATAACCTTCCCGGTGGATGGAGGGGGCCAGTCCGGCGAGGTCGCGCATGTTGGCGCCGAAACCGTGGAGCAGAATGACCAGCGGGTAGGCGGCGTCTTCCCGATAGTCGTCGGGATAGATATTCAGGTAGGCCAGGGACTGGCCCTGGTGCTGTTCAGCTTTCATCAAAGCCCCTTTTGGCGGGAATGCAGAGTCATCCTAACACGAGAGGGCCAGAAACGCCGGTGGTCCTGATGGGAAGAAAAAATCTGCCCTATTCTGCCTCATTTTGTCCCATTCCCAGAGGTGTGGAGAGGGCTGGACTCCCGAATTGGGGCTCATTCCGTTCCGTTTTGCGCTATGGAGCCGGGATGGGCACCGAAGGGGAAGGCAACGCCGGGCCGGAAGGTCGTGCGGACAGAATCCATGGGTCCATAGTAGTGAGGCGGCTGCGGGGTTGGCAAGGGGGAACTGTCAGCAATCCGGGGCGAGGACGGGAGAAACGGCCGAGTTTTTGCACTTTCATGTTGGTGCTTCCGACCTGCATGATAGTGCTGTTTCACCAACATGCTGGTGCTTTCGGCGGGTGGGACAGCCCAGGCGTCTGACCCCGGCGCTGTCCGGTCGGGAGCGGTGGGTTACAATGGCGGTACCAGTCCTGGTTGGATGGTTTCCGTCCCGGGTTGGATAGCGGGGAGGATTTATGGCGAGCATATTGCATCTTATTGACCGGGCGAGCTGGGACGAGTCCCGGAGCAAGGGGGAGCATCGTCCCGAGTCGCTGGCCAGCGAGGGGTTCATCCACTGTTCGCAGGATGAGGAGCAGATGCTGCGGGTGGCGTACCGGCTCTACCCGGGAAGGGATGACATGATGGTCCTAGACGTGGACACGGATCGGCTGGAGGCGCCGGTCAAGCGGGAGCCGAGCCGGTCGGGGGAGATTTATCCGCACATCTACGGGCCGCTGAACCTGGCGGCGGTGGACAAGGTGTGGCGGCTGGCGTTGGATGCCGACGGAGGGTATTCGCTGGAACCGGAATCAGGCGTCTGACGCCTCGTGATCGGTGGGACTTATACGGCGGCGGAGGTCGAGGAAATCCGGCGGGCGATTGCCTCCCTGGAAAGCCGGCCTGCTGCCGAACAAGGGGCGGCGGAGGCTGCCGTTGCCGAGGGGAACTGCCCACCGCCGCTGGCCTCGCTGTGGGGGCTGTCCGCGGAGAATCCGCCGTTGTTCGAGCGATTGTGCGGGGATAGCAAGGCCCTGACCTACTCCATTTTTGGGTTCTTCCCGAGAGTACACGATTGGGTCTACGGGCAGGAAGTCCCTCCGGCGGTGGCGTGGGAAGGGCGGACGCGGGGGTTGGTCGCCCTGTTGGATAACGGAGATGACGGGGCGGCGGTCAAGCCCAAGCAGAGCCGGCGGGAGGACGAGATTGCGGGGATCGCCGGGGAACTGGGGGTGGGTCCCGCACAACGAGAGAGCCTGACCGGGTTCCTGTGCGAGGACCTGGTGCGGGGGAGGTACTTCACAGAGCTGTCGGTCGAGGGGGTTGCGGAGGAGTCCTGGCTGGAAATGGGGCAAGGGCTGGGTCGGATGCTGGCAGCTCTACACGGCCGGGGAGTCTGCTACAACGACGCGACGTTCTCGGACCCGGAGGGGCGGTCGCACCTTCTGGCCGACGAGGACGGTGGGTTGACGTTGATTGACTTCGGGGTTTCGGTGCTGCTGGACCGGCATCCGCAGCTGGAGGGGGAGGAGGTGTTCAACCTGCTGCGGACCGATCCCATGTTCCGGGTGTTCCGGGGCATGGCCTCAAGTCCCGAGGATATCCAGAGGTTGGTGTACGATTACGGGCGGAAACTGGCGGGGACCAGCAAGGAAAGTATCCTCTCGCGGGACCTGCGGTTTGCGGAGCAGGGCATCGGGTTCGTCTCCCAGAGGATGGGGGAGCGTGTTGGCGCGCTGGTGGCTACGGGGTTCCGGGAGGGCTATGGGTGAGAGCGGCGGGGAAGCCGAGGGGAAAAATGACGGGCCGCTTCCTGTGCGGCCCGTTTGCTGTTCGGGGTTATGCCGGTGCGAGGGTTTTACTGGGTGAGGAGGTACTGGACGAGGGCTTCTACGTCGGCGTCGGAGAGGTTCGCGGCGGTGACCAGGGGGGCCATGACGCCGGGTGAGCAGGCGGTGCCAGCACCGGTCACGCAGCCCTCTTCGATGAAGGCGTCGGGTTCAAGGATGGACTCGCGGAGGTAGTCCTCGGCGGACATGCCGGACTTGCGGGTGGCGGCATCGGCGCCGATGCCGGTGAGGGCAGGTCCTAAGACGCCGATTTCGGAGACGCCGGCGATGATGTGGCAGGTGTAGCACTGACCGTTGCCGAGGAAGATGGCCTCGCCATCGCCACCACCGGCGGCGGCCGGAGCGGCGGGTTCAGCAGAGGCGGAGGGCTCGGCCGGGGTCCCAGCAGGGTCCGGGGAAGCGGCCGGTGCGGGAGACGCCGGTTCGGGGGCGTGGCTAGCTTCGGGGTCGTAGGGGACGGCGTGGGCCTGGGCGTAATCCCGGGGGGTTGGCTGGAAGGAGCCGAACAGTCCCAGGACGGCTGACACGACCAGGAGGGCGAGGAACAGTCCGGCGAGGAACACGGTGGTGAACATCCTGGGGTCGAACCGCAAGTGCATGTACCAGCCGATGACGATGGCGAACTTGAGGATGGACAGGATGAAGAGGGGCGCCACCACCAGCGAGGACCCCTGCAGGGACTCGGGGACGATGATGAAGAACTCGACTGCCGTGATGACGAACAGGATGATGGCAATGAAGACGTACTGACGGAACGTGGGGTGGTGTCCCCCATCGTGATGCTCTTCGGAGTGGTGGGCGCTCATTAAACCGTGCTCCTTAGGTGGGAAGGACCGTCAACGAGGACTGGAGTAAGGCGTGGGACTCGGCCGCCACGGGGCCGCTGTCGAATCCGCCAACCAGGTACAACAGGGTGAAAATCACGATCCAGACGATGTCGACGAAGTGCCAGTACAGCCCGGCGATCTCCACGTCGAGGGCGGTGGCCGGTCCCAGCCTGCCCTTGCGGGCTATGATGAAGAGGGCGAAGAGCCAGACGATTCCCAGCGTGACGTGGGCGCCGTGGAAGCCGGTGAGGGTGAAGAAGGTGGTGCCGAAAAGGTTGGTGTCAATCTTGAGGCCGTGGGCCCGGAACTCGTTGAATTCGTAGACCTGGAATCCGATGAAGATGGCTCCCATGAAGCAGGTGGCGAGGAGCCAAAGCTGGATTCCCCGCTGGTCGTTGCGGTGGGTGGCGGCGAGGGCCTGCACCATGGCGAAGCTGCTGCAGAGCAGGACGAAGGTGCTGACGGTGGTGATGGGAACGTCGATGATGTCGATGGGGTAGGGGCCGACCAGGCTCTGACCCCGGTACACCATGTAGGTGGCGATGAGGGAGCCGAAGAACAGGCAGTCGGAACTGAGGAACACCCACATCAGCAGCTTCCGGTGGTTGAGACCGGTGCTGGTATAGGTGTGGTCTACGTCGGAAGTGGGCAGCTGTCCGGTGGCTTGAGCCAAGGCTGGGGCCTCCTAATGGTGGGCTTCGTGATGGCCTTCGGCGTCGTGATGGGACTCGGGAGCAGGGGGTTCGTTGCTCCAGCCGATCACTCCGACAAAGGCGATCAGTCCGCCGATGAAGGGCAGAGGATACTTGATGTAATCCAAGGGGAACTCGAAGAAGAACCCGGCGGCCAGCAGGACCGTTCCCACCGCCGTGACGAAAGGCCAGTAGGAAGGGCTGGGCATGTGGATGGTCTCGGGGTCGACATAAGGCTCGGGGGCGGTGATGGGATTGCCCTCGGCCTCGGCCCGGCGCTTGACGATCCAGTAATGGTCCTGGCCCACCACCTGGGGAATCTTGGCGAAGTTGTAGGGCGGCGGCGGGGAGGCGATGGACCACTCGAGGCCGGGGGCGTCCCAAGGGTCGTGACCCGCTTCCTGGCCGCTGTACACGGACTTGAAGAAGTTGACCAGGAACACTACTACGCCGACGAACAACACGATGTACCCGAGGGAGGAGAGCATGTTGAGGGCGTCCCAGCCGTACTCGGTGGAGTAGGTGTAGATGCGGCGGGGCATTCCGTTGAGGCCGACGTAGTGCATGGGGAAGAAGGTGATGTTCATACCGATGAACAGGAGCCAGAAGTTGATCTTGCCCAGAGTCTCGTCCAAGAGCTTGCCGGTTATCTTGGGGAACCAGTAGTAGATGCCGGCGAAGAGGGCGAAGATGGAGCCTCCGAATAGGACGTAGTGGATGTGGGCGACGATGTAGTAGGTGTCCTGCTGCTGGGCGTCGGAGGGGGACACGGCGTGGGAGACGCCGCTGAGACCGCCCACGATGAACAGGGCGATGAATCCGACGGAGAACAGCATGGGGGTCTTGAAGTCGATGGAGCCGCCCCACATGGTGCCGATCCAGTTGAAAATCTTCACTCCGGTGGGCACGGCGATGAGCATGGTGGTGATGGTGAAGACGGAGTTGGCCACCGGGCCGAGGCCGACGGTGAACATGTGATGGCTCCAGACGGCCCATCCCATGATGCCGATGACGATGCCGGAGAAGACCACCACCGGGTAGCCGAAGAGGGGCTTCCGGGAGAAGGTGGGGAGGATTTCGGAGACGATTCCCATGGCGGGGAGGATGAGAATGTACACCTCAGGGTGTCCGAAGATCCAGAAGAGGTGCTGCCACAGGATGGGGTCGCCGCCGCCGGCGGTGTTGAAGAAGTGGGTGCCGAAGAGGCGGTCGAAGCTGAGCTCGATCAATCCGACGGTGATGACGGGGAAGGCGAGGACGAGGAGGATTGAGGTGACGAGGGTCATCCAGACGAAGAGGGGCATCCGCATGAGGCTCATGCCCGGGGCGCGCATGTTGATGATGGTGACGACGAAGTTGAAGGCGGCGGCGAGGGAGGCGACGCCGAGGACCTGGAGGCCCATGGCCCAGAAGTCGATGCCCTGGCCAGCGCTGTAAGGCTTTTCGGTGAGGTTGGCGTAGGAGAACCAGCCGGCGTCGGGGACCTGTCCGACGAGGAAGCTGGAGTGCATGAGCAGGGCGCCGAAGAGGAAGACCCAATAGCTGTAGGCGTTGAGGCGGGGGAAGGCGACGTCCCGCGCTCCGATGGCGAGGGGTATGACGAAGTTGAAGAAGGCCGCGCCCAGGGGCATGATGGCCATGAAAATCATGGCCGTGGCGTGCATGGTGAACATCTGGTTGAAGACGTCGGGGCTGACGAAGCCGTTGTCCGGCACGGCCAACTGGGCCCGGATGACGCCGGCTTCGACGCCGGCCACGAGGAAGAAGAAGAAGGCGGTTACGCCGTAGAGTATGCCGATGCGCTTGTGGTCTACGGTGGTAATCCAACTCCACAATCCGGTGGCGCTGACCGGTCGTGCTATTACATCTGTTACGGCCATTGCTGCCTCTGTTTACGGGTCGGCTACGACTGGTTCTGAGATTGCTTTACTTGAGATTGCCTTGCTTGACATTGCTTTGCTGAGATGGCCGGGATGCCGGGGCATTCCCGGGCCAGAGCCCCAGAGTTCCTGCCACGCGGCGCGACTGTCCCCACAAAAAGTTTACTTTAAGCTGAGGAGATACTCAATCAACAGGGTGATTTCCTGCTGGCTCAAGCTGGAGCGGCCATCGGCGGTCTGGTAGATGGTGGCCCGCTCGGCCATGTAGTTGCCGGGCTTGACCTCCTCGGGGTCGGTGAGCCAGCGACGCAGGTTCTCCCGGTTCAGGTCCTCGATGCCAGCGGCGAAGGTGGTGCGGGTGGCGAGGTCGGTCAGGTTGGGCCCGGGGGCAAGACCTACGTCGGAGGACAGGAAACC
Organism: Dehalococcoidia bacterium; assembly: GCA_034423195.1. GTDB lineage: Bacteria > Chloroflexota > Dehalococcoidia > Lucifugimonadales > UBA3495 > CATOSK01. The sequence continues at coordinate 68,932 of DAOUIZ010000034.1, forward strand.
GGCCATGCGTCCATCAACCACGGCCGGCAGGTCGATGCCGTTGGCGGTGTGGCAGATGACGCAGCCGCCCACTCCGTTGAAGATGGACTGTCCCTGGGAGGCCTGGGCGGACAACTGGGGCAGATCGCCCCATCCGGCGACCCAGGCGTCGTACTCGTCCCTGGTGAGGGACTCGACGATGAATTTCATCTGGGCGTGGGCGGTGCCGCAGAACTCGGCGCACTGGGCGTAGAAGATGCCGGTCTCGTCGGCCTGGAACCACATGCGGTTGTTGCGTGTGGGGACCACGTCGACCTTTCCGGCGAGCTTGGGCACCCAGAAGCTGTGGATTACGTCGTCGCTCTGGAGCAGAACCTCGACGGGGCGGCCTTCGGGGATCTTGAGCTCGTTGGCGGTGGTGATGACCTTCCCGTTGCCGTCGGCGTCGTGGTACTCGAATTCCCACCACCACTGGTGGCCGGTGACGGTAATTTCGAGGACGGGGTTGTCGGCGGAAACGGGGGGCTTTTCCAGCTCGAAGAGGGTGACGACGGACCATCCGCCCAACGCAAGGATGAGGATGGTGGGGATGACGGTCCAGGTTATTTCAAGGGGGGTGTTGCCGTGGACCTGCTTGGGAAGCCCCTGTCCGGGCCGGCGGCGGAACTTAATGGCCGCGTAGATGAGAGCGCCTTCCACCAGGATGAAGACGGCGACCATGACCCAGAGGAGGACGTTGAAGAGCAGAAGCTGCTGTTCGGCCACCGGGCCGGCGGTGCCGAAGGTGGACTGCCGCGCTCCGGCGTCGCAGGCCAGCATGAGGACGGCGACGGCGAGGAGACCGAGGAGTACGAGATACTTACGGTGGAACCACTGCTTGAGGGGTTTCCGATGGGGAGTTCCAAGGGGCGGTGCCGGGGAATCTGCCCTACCGGGGGGCAAGTGGAGCATTTTGCGTGTCTCCCAATAGATCGCCTGAGTCTGTGCAAAATTTCACTAGCGCCGACAATAGCACAGGGATAGGGGGATGTCAATGTAAATTAACGGCTGCGGCAGGGCGGTTGGAGGCACCGGCCAGGGGCGCTCCGGCCGCCCTGCGGGGGTCTCTCTACCAGGGCGACAGGCTGTCGGCCATCACCGCGCCGAAGAGCAGGGCAAGGTAGAGCAGGGAGTACAGGTAGACCTTTTTCGCGTTGGAGCGGGAGTAGTCCCTCCTGAGCTGCCAGGCCATCCAGATGAACACCAGGCCAAGGGCAACGGCCGGGGCAAGATAGACCCAGCCGACGGCGGGGATAAGTCCGAACATGACGGTGAGGCCAACGAGGGCCAGGGTGTAGAAGAATATCTGAAGGGTGGTCTGCTCCGGCGTGGAGACTACGGAGAGCATGGGCACTCCGGCGCGGGCGTAGTCGTCGCGGATGAGGAGGGACAGGGCCCAGAAGTGGGGGGGCGTCCAGAAGAAGATGATGGCGAAGAGGTAGACGGCGGGGAGGCCAACCTCGCCGGTTACGGCGGCCCATCCGACCATGGGAGGGATGGAGCCGGCTGCCCCTCCGATGACGATGTTCTGGGGCGTGGTGCGCTTGAGCCAGCCGGTGTATACGAGGACGTAGAAAAGGGTGGCGGAGAGGGTGAGGGCGGCGGAGAGGAGGTTGACACCCAAGGCGAGCAGGGCGAAGGCCCCCACGTTGAGGAGGATGCCGAAGATGAGGGCGCGGACGGGGGGGATGCGCCGGTTGGCCACCGGGCGAAGGTGGGTCCGGGTCATCTGCTGGTCTATGTCCCGGTCCATGTAGTGGTTGATGGCGTTGGCGCCGCCGGCTGCCATGGCTCCGCCCACCCAAACCATGAGCATGATGGATACCGGAGGCAGCCCCTGGGCGGCCAGGAACATTCCACCGGCGGCGGTTATCAGCAGGAGAACGACGATGGTGGGCTTGGTGAGGGTGAGGTAGTCGTTGAGGACGGCAGCCAAGTCTTTGACCCGGGACCTGGGCGCTCCGGTGACCACCTCGGCGGCGATGGGTTCCCGCACGGGCGTATCGTCTATCACGGGGACGCTCCGCGGGAGCCGGTCAGGAATCTTCCGGAGCGGGTGGCGGCGGCGAAGGCGGTGGCGGTCATGCTGATCCAGACCAGGGAGCCGAGGGCGAGGTGAAGGGCGAGGCTCCACTGGGGGAATTGGGTCCAGACGGCGACGGCGCCGACCAGGACCTGCACCATCAGAAGGGCGGCTACCGACATGGAAAGCATACGGATGTCCTTGGGGCGCTGCCGTCCCCGGAAGCCAAGGTGGACGCTGTACAGGACAAACAGGCCGGCCAGCAGGGCGACGTAGCGGTGTCCCATGTGGATGGCCGGCTCCATGTTCTTGGGGAACACCTCTCCCTGGCAGAGGGGCCAGGTGGCGCAGACACGGGTGGAGTCGGTGGCGGTGACGAAGGAGCCGGAGAGGATAAGCAGGTACACGGCCAGCACCGACCACAAGGCGAGGGCGGGAAACCGGTCTTTGGAGGCGCCGGCCTCGCGTCCGACCAGGGGGCCCTTGAATGCCACGACAGCCATGAGGACGAGGCAGGCCAGCAGGGCCTCGGCGACGGCGAGGTGGGCGGCAACGATTTCCCCGGGCAGTTCCTGGAGGACGGTGACGCCGCCCAGGAGGGCCTGTCCGATCAGGAGGATAACGGCCAGGACGGCGGGGATGGTCAGCCAGGGTTCGCTCCGGTAGGAGACCCAGATGGTGACGCAGGTGGCGATGATGAGGGGGCCGACGACGACCGAGGCGACGAAGCGGTGGGAATACTCGAGGATCGCCGTAATTTCCAAGGGGGGCAGCACCTTGCCGTAGCAGAGAGGCCAATCGGGGCAACCCAGGCCGGAGCCAGTCACGCGCACGACTCCGCCGAGAACCACGAGGGCAAAGGCGGCGATTACGGTAATGACGGATATTGACCGGAGCCACCGGTGAGTCCGGTGAGGATCGTGGAGAAAACCGCCGGGTTCCGTCGCTGCCATTCAGTTGCCGACCATGGGGTGCAGAGGAGATTGTGATATAATTCGCAATGTTATCATGGATGCGGCGATTCGGGTAGAAGGCCTTGTCAAGCGGTTCGGCGCAATCACCGCAGTAGACCAGGTTTCCTTTTCGGTCAAGCCCGGCGAGATATTCGGGATTCTTGGTCCCAACGGAGCCGGCAAGACGACCACGCTGGAGATAATCGAGGGCCTGCAAAAGCCTTCGGAGGGCAGCGTAAGCGTCCTTGGGATGGACGTTCAGCGGGAGCCTTCCCGAATCAAGGCACGGATCGGCGTCCAGCTCCAGTCCTCCGCTTATTTCGACTACCTCACCCTGCGGGAAATTCTCTCGCTGCTGGGGAGTTTCTATCCCAAGCGGCTCCCGGCGGATGCGCTCCTGGAGCAGGTGGGGCTGGCCGACCAGGGATCCCGCCGGGTGCGGCATCTTTCGGGCGGGCAGCAGCAGCGGTTCACGGTGGCGGCCAGCCTGGTGAACGATCCAGAAATGGTCATCCTGGACGAGCCCACGACGGGGCTGGACCCCCAGTCGCGGCGGAACCTGTGGGGGCTGATACGGGAGATCAACGAGCGGGGGGTGACGGTGGTCCTGACCACCCACTACATGGAAGAGGCGGAGACCCTCTGCGAGCGGCTGGCGATAATGGACCGGGGGAAACTGCTGTCGGCGGACACTCCGCAGAACCTGATCAACCAACTGCAGTCCACCTACACGGTGAACCTGGTTCCCTCCGAACCATTGTCCGAACGCCAGGTGGAAGCCCTGAACGGGGCGTGCGTCTACGTCCACGTCCCCGGGGATAACGCGGGATCAAGGAACGGCAACGGAAGGGGCGATGGCACCGGCAACGGTCACGGTCCTCCCGGAGAGGTCTTTGCGGGCAACGCGTATATCCTGGGCCTGGCGGACGAGCCGAGGGCGCTGGATACAGTGCTGGAGCAGATAGTCGGACAGGGCATTAAGCTGGAGCGGATGGAGGTATCCCCGGTTACGCTGGAGGATGTCTTTCTGACGCTGACCGGGAACGAGCTAAGGGACTGACGATGCTGGCGTTGACCCTGGCCAATTTCAAGATGATGGCGCGGAACCGCCAGACGACGTTCTGGGCGCTGTTCTTCCCGTTGACCCTGGTGGTGGTGTTCGGGCTGTTCGATGGGTTCGGGGGCCGTCCGGCCACGCTGGAAGTGGTTGACCTGGCCCAGTCCGACGCTTCCGCCGCGCTGGTCGAAGAGCTGTCCGGCCTGGACTCGCTCCAGGTCATTGCCTCCCAAGACCCGGCGGGGACACGGGCGAGGCTGGAGGCGGGGGAGTTGGACTACTTCCTGACGATTCCGCTGGAATACGGGGCAGGGGAGCCTGACGGCGCAAGGGCGTCCGGTCCGGCCGAGGACCGGGTGTCACTGGTCCACGGCAGCCGGGACCGGGAACAGAACCAACTGGTTGCCGGGGCCGTTGGGAACATGGTGGCATCGGCCGGGGCGAGGGTTCCCGCGCTGGAGGTGGGCGAAATCGAGTTGGAGCGGGAGCCTTACGCGGGGTCATCCTATTTCGACGTGGCGCTGCTGGGTCTGGTGTGCCTGGGGGTAATGGCCAACTCCATCATCTCAATCGCGGTGAAAATCAGCGTATACCGGAACCAGTCGATCCTGAAGCGGATGCTGGTGACGCCGCTGGCGATCCGGAAGTATTTCGCGGCGGAGATTGTGGCGCACCTGGCGCTGGCGCTGGTGCAGGCGGGGATCATCCTGGGGGTCGGCGTGTTCGTGTTTGGGGCGGAGCTTCACGGAAACCTGGGCTGGATGATGCTGATAGTAGTGCTGGGCAGCGTGGTCTTCCTGAACATAGGGTTCATTTTGTCAGCCTGGGCGAACACGCCTTCGGCGGCGTCCAGCATGGGCAACGTCATCGTCCTGCCGATGATATTCCTGGCGGGGACATTCTTCTCGACGGCTTCGCTGCCGTGGCTGCTGCCATACGCGGCGGAGGCCCTTCCGTTGACGCCCATGCTGTCGGCGCTGCGGGACGTGGGGATAGACAATGCCTCGCTGGTCCAGGTGTGGCCGCAACTGGCGGCCCTGGGGGGCTGGATAGTCGCCACCTCGGCGGTTGCCATCAAGGTGTTCCGGTTCAGCTGAACCGGGGCAGCCGGACTTTTACACCCTCTTTCCCGAAGACCGGGTGACCATTCTCCGACGCACGGCTTAAGATAGCCCATGCCTACTTCCTGGACGCCGGCAAGTATGGTTGCGGCGGTGCTGGTGGCGCTGTTCCTGGCTGCGGCCGGGTGCGGCGACTCCTCTGAGGAATCGGACAGCGGGTTGCGGCAGGTGCGGGGGCAGGTGGTTGAGGTTGTGCCCCGGTCCATCACGGAGGTGGAGACCCTGCGGGTCCGGGGTGATGACGGAAGGGAGCACGTATTCGTGACGGAGGGGTTTGTGGGTTTCACGCCATCCCATCTGAGAGAGCACAGCCTGTTCGGGCAGACGGTGCTGGTGACGTACCGGGAAGAAGGCGGGAGGCTGGTGGCGGTGAGGACGGAGGACTGAGAAACTAACTCAATCCTATTAGCGAACATAGCGTGCGCGTTACATATACATAATGCGGCGGCTTTTCACCCCCCATTCTAACCTTCCCCCGTCAAAAGGGAAGGGACTCCTGAGAAAATTTCTAAAGAAGAGGGCTAGGGGAGCAGCGGGAGCAGGGCTGCTTCGATGTCCTCGCCGGGGGTGTACTGCTCAAACTTGGCCTGGACCAGGCCGTTGGAGTCGACCACGAAGGTCCAGGGCTCGCTGATCAATCCCCATTCTTCCACGGCGGCCACCCAATGGGCGGCGGGCCGTCCCTCCTTGAGCAAGTGGGGTTCTTCGACGACCTCGACGTGGATGAAGTTGGCCTTGCTCCCGTGTTTTTCTTTCAGGGAAGAGATTTCATCCAGCTGGGGGCCGCAGGTGGCGGTGACGCAGAAGGCGGGGGTGGAGAAGGAGACGACCAGGGGCTTGCCGTCATCCAGGGCCTCGTGGACTGACAGGCGGTAAAGGTCAGGGTCGGGATTGGGCGCGGTGGAGATGGTGGACAGGTCCGGGTTGTCCGCCGCGGTGGGGGTGACGCTGCGGGGAGCGGGCTGACCGATGCCGGGGGTCTTGGATTGGGCGGCCACGCGGGCGACGGTCTGCGCTTCGACCTCCTCCCCGCCGGCGGTGGTGGCGGTAATGTTGAGTCCCCAGAGAGCGGGGACTTCCTTGGTTCCCTCGCCGGGGGAGTCAAATTCCAGGGTTGCGGCGAAGACTCCGCGCTGTTCTCCGGGCCAGGGCCGGAAGCGGGCGGTGGCGGTCTGGCGGATTTCCCCTTCATCCACGCCGGGCGGGAAGTAGACGGTCTGGACCCGGGCTGTCCCGGCGCGGACGGGCAGGTTGTCCCGGTCGACCAGACCGAAAGCAACGCGGTTGACGCCGACGGAGAGGTCGCTGTTGACCAGGATGGCGCTGAATTCCGGGCCGCCCACGGGGATGGCGGGAGCTGACTGGCTGGGCGGCTGGATGCAGCCCGCGACTGCCGCAGCCATGCAGAAAGCCAGCAGCATGAGGGGCCACAGCCTGGGAAACGGGACTACTTGTCGCACGACTTTCACGGGAGTGCCGACCTGACCGGACCCGGCCCGCTCGGGGAGGGGGCCGGGCGCCTAATACACCACTCCCCGTCCGGCGCCGCCGTCGACGGCGATGGTCTGGCCGGTGATGGCGCCGGCCTGGTCGGATACAAGGAAGACGGCCAGGTTGGCGATGTCCTCGGGCTGCACCATGCGGCCGATGGGGATGTTGGCGACGGTGCGCTGCATGACCTCATCGGCGGTGATGCCCTCGCGGGCGGCCCGCTCATCAATGAGCTGCATCTGGCGCTGGGTGAGGGTGCTGCCGGGGTGGATGCAGTTGACGAGGATGCCATCCGCGGCAACGTCGTCGGCCAGGGACTTGGTGTAGGCGGCGATCCCGGAGTTGGTGATGCCGGAGCCGGGGTTGGTGGCGCTGGAGTTGCGGGCGCCCATGCCGGCGATGTTGACGATGCGTCCGCCGCCCTTGTGCTTCATGGAGGAGACGACCTCCCGGGAGCAGCGTATGTATCCCATGACCTTGGTGTTGATGTGGTTGAGGATAACATCGTCGGGGAGCTCGCTGGCGCGGGCGGTGGTGGAGTTGACGGCGTTGTTGACCAGGATGTCGATGTGGCCCAGTTCGGTGATGGTGGACCACACCAGCATGGTGATGTCCTCGGAGCTGGTCATGTCGGCCCGGATGGGAACGACGGTGGAGCCGGTGCTGTCCTGTATCTCCCGGGCGGTCTGCTTGAGAGTGTCCAGGCCGCGGGCGCAGATGGCTATCCTGGCCCCTTCCCGGGCGAGGGCCTCAGCGGTGGCGCGGCCTATTCCCATGCTTCCGCCGGTTACGAGGGCGACCTTTCCGTCAATTCCGGTTGGCATAATCGAGCTGTCCTTTGCTGGTTAGTCGTTGGTCTATTCGGGGACGCAGAGGCTTATCAGGTTGGAGAGATCGGGTTCTTCGTCCAGGAGGGATACGGTCTCGACGAGGGTGTTGAGCTTGGCATCGGGCCAGTCGATGTCTCCAAAGAGGGCGCTGATGCGGCGGGACTCGGTTTCCAGGTCCCATTCCAGCTCCTGTCCCTGGTACTCGCCCTGGTAGGTGGTGCCGTCCTTCATGGTGATGGTGATGCGGGGGGAGAAGGCGGGACGGTCCTTGTGCCCGAGGACCTCGGTGCGCTTGAGCAGGTCCATTACAACCGATTCGTCGCCAGGGGAGGCTTCTCCGGCCTCGATGCGCTGGCGCAGAGGCGGGTAGCTGCCGTGGATGCAGGTGTAGGCGGTGAAGTAGTGGGTGCTGCCTACCCCGGGCGAAGTGCGGGTGAGATTGGGAAAGGCCGGCGACGGGTAGGTGGTCTCCAGCCAGTTCATATCAACGGTGATCTTTTCAATTTCCGCTACGGGCAGGTCGTGGGAGGCGCGAATGCCGGTCATCAACTCGATGACGGGGCAGTTGTAGCCGGCGGTGGGGTAGATTTTCGGGACGACGTGCATCAGCTCCCAGCGGCTGCCCAACTCAGCCACGACGGGGTCGAAGGAGACCTGGTCCGGCCCCTGGAATACGTAGGAAAGCTCGCCCCGGTTGTTGCCGGTGAAAGCATTGTAGAAGCCGGCGTCTCCTTCGAGGGAAGTCTCGGAACCCCGCACGTTTTCCCGGGCCAGCAGGGCGGCCATGATGCCGCTGCGGGTGGCCTGGGGCTCGTGGAACATCATCTCGCGCCCACCGGAACGGGGGCCCTCGTTGGTGCCGGCGGTGAAGGTGCAGGCGAGAGCCAGGGCGGTAACCATCTGGTCTTCGGTCAAGCCCAGCAGCTTGCCCGCTCCGACGGCGGCGCCGAGGGTGCCAAAGAGGGGGCTGGAGCGGAATCCGCGGGCCTGCACGGAGGGAATGAAGTCCCCGGCGATGCGGGACTCGACCTCATAACCGGCGGCAAGGGCGGTGAGGAACTGCCGGCCGGAGTTTCTCGCCAACTCGGCGGTTGCCAGGGCGGCGGGGATGACGCAGGGGCCGGGGTGGGTGAGCATCCGGTAGGAGTCGGACTGGTTGGTGGCGTGCATCAGCTTGCTGTTGGCGAAGGCCGCGCCACAGCGGGTGGCCCGGCCGCCCGCAGCGAGGATGGTTGCGCCGTCGGGTTTGGCTTCTTCCTCCTGGACCAGCTCGACTGCCGCCTTCCCGTGGGTGGTGCTCAGGCCGATGATGGACACGACGAGGGCGTGGAGCACCGAGGCTTTTATCTTGTCCACGGCCTCGTCGGGCAGAGCCTCGTAATCCAGGGACGTTACATAACGGGCAAAAGTGCGGCTCAGGGAGTCAGGCAAAAGGCTACCTCGTCAAACCAGTTGATGCGGTTTCGGGGGAACCGGGTCACTCCAGGCCCTGAGCGAAGTCCAGCCAGACCCGGGCGCAGGGCACCGGAAGGATGTGCTGGACAAAACCGGCCACCCCGGGGAAGACGACGCGCCGACCGTTGGGGAACAGGGATGAGGCGTCGCGGAAATCTCCGAGGACCTCTTCGCGGAGGGCGGCGGCGGCGATTATGAGCGTGGGGGTCTTGACCTCGGGCAGCAGGGGCCGGAGGTCGCCCTCGGCGTGACGCTGGAAACCGGCGACGACGTGGGCGGGAGTGCGAGCCATGAGGCCGGCGTACCAGCGGATGTAGGCCGGATCGACAATCTGGGGGTCGAGGCGGCGGCCAATGGTGCTTTCCACCCAGGCAGCGATGCCCTCCTTTTCGATGAGGTCGGCGCTCTCGCCGTGGTGGGGGTCGCCGAAGTTGGTGGGCGAGGTGCAGGCGGTGAGGGACAGGAGCCGGTCCTGGTGCAGGGTGGCGTAGCGCATGGAAATGGAGCCGCCCACGGTCTCGCCGATGAGGTGGAATTTCTCCAGTTCCAGCTTGTCCACCACCTCTGCCAGGTCTTTGGCGAAGTTGTCCAGGGTCCAGGGGTAGCCGGGCTCGGGGACGCCGGAGTCGCCCATCCCGCGCATGTCGTAGCGGATGACGCGGTAGTGGCGGGCGATGATGGGCACCCAGCCGAACCACAGCTTGTGGCTCTTGGCCATGCCGTGGTGCATGACCACGGTTTCCGGCTCGGTCCAGGGGTCGGTGAAGTCGTCCACCGTGTAGAACAACTCGATACCGTCGTCCAGCTTCAGTCTCAAGACTTCACCTCCGTGAACGAAATTGGGGAAGGGTTCCTCCCAACGGTTTCCCTGGGAGGAACCAGCGCGGAAGGTATTTGGCTAGCCGGCGGCCCTGCCCTGTTCCACGAACACCGAGCGGGCGACGCGCATCGCCGTGCGGGTGTTGAAGTAACCGCCATACATGGTGAGCTGGATGAAGACCTCCATGATTTCCTGGGGGGTCATGCCGATGCGCAGGGCGCTTTCGATGCGGGCGCGGAGCTGGCGGTCGTACTGGCCGAGAACGGTCATGGAAGACAGGCTGCAGATGACCCGAGCCTTCTTATCAAGGTGCGGCCGGTTGTGGATAGCGCCCCAGTGGTACTCGTTGATGATGCGGTCGAGCTGGTTTTCCTGGGAATCGGGTTCGTCGGTGCGATAGGCGGTGATGTCGGAGATATACTCTTCGTGGACACGGATGCCCTCGGCGTAAAGTTCGTCGATAGTGCGCTGGGTGTCGTAGGCCCGGGTGGGCGTGTAGCGGATGCCGCGTTCCTCGAAGATCTCCTTGGTCAGGTTCATGGCCTCTTCGACTGCGGGAACGCCGACGTAGAAGGTCATCTGTATGAACACTTCGATGACCTGGGACGGCTCCAGACCGACGTTGAGACAACGCTGGATGGTGCGGCGGAGCAGGGTCAGGTTGCCCAACGCCATGAGGGCGGACAGGGTGGCTATGCACCGCAGCTTCAAGTCCAGGCCATCCCGGTTCCAGATGGAGCCGAAAAGAGACTCATCGATGATGCGCTTGAGGTCGGGGGCCAGGACATCAACGCCGGGGAGAACGTAGTGGGTGAGGTCACCGCCGGCAAGGGTGTCCCTCATTTTCATGCCTTGTCGGTAGCGTTCGTCCAGGGTCGTCACTTGATTGCCTCCTGTGTAATTCGTCGGGGAGCCCCACCGAGCGGGTCCCGGGCATATTTTGGGAAATGCCGGTTACGGCCCAACCATTATAAGCCCAACGAGCCGGGTTGGGGCGCACCATTGGCGCATGGGGGGAATCGGGTCATGGCACCCCATTATCAAGAGCGGGCCATGATTTCGGCGGCGAACCATTCCAGCCGTTCCAGGGCCTGGCTGAGATCGGACCCGCGAATGTCGAAAATCAGGTGGGTTACGCCGATGTCCTCGTAGGTCTGCACGTCCTGGAGGATCCGGTCAGGCTCGCCGGAGAAGCGCCGGTGAGCGCCGCCGCCGGAGGAGGCGACGTCGTAAAGAGGGGTCTTCATGGCAACGTCCAGATCGGCGGGGTCGCGTCCTACCCGCTCGGCGCAGCGGCGCATGAAGGCGAGGTCCTGGGCCAGGTCTTCCGGCTCCAGGGGCGAGGCAGGGATTCCGCCCACCGGATGCCAACCGTTGCCCAGCTCGGCGGCGCGGCGGATGGCCAGGCGGCTCTGTCCCCCGACCCAGATGGGCGGATGAGGGTCCTGCACCGGCTTGGGCAGGAACTTGAGGTTGGAGAACTGGCAGTATTTCCCCTGGAAGGTGGGGCTGTCGCTGGTCCAAAGCTCCTTGAAGGCCCGCAGGTACTCGTTGGTTACTGCGCCCCGCTCGGCGAAGGGGGGAGCGCCGAGGGCCTGGAACTCTTCCTCCATCCAACCCACGCCGACGCCAAGGGTCAGGCGGCCCTGGGAAAGCACATCAAGGGTGGCGAGAATCTTGGCGGTGAGCAGGGCGGGCCGGTGGGGGACGATCATGACGCTGGGGACGAGACGGATCCGGGCGGTGACACCGGCGAGGTAGGAAAGGAGGGTCAGCTGCTCGAAGTACTCGCCGCCCTCTCCGCCGGGGAATTCTCCGCTGACGGTGTAGGGGTAGGGGGAATCAATGGTCTCCGGGACGAGGATGTGGTCGCCGGCGACCATGCAGTAGAACCCCAGCTCGTCGCCCTTCCGGGCGATGGCGGCCAGCGGCTCCGGCCTGGCGGCGGGGCCGTGGTTTGGCAGATAAAACCCGAATTTCATCCCTCGCCTCCTCCATCCATCGGAGACTTAACCAATCGGAAATCATGATAGCCCCGTTGCCGTGTTGCCGCAACGGCCAGAAGACGGTTGTCGTGAAGACTGAGAAGGCAGGCTAGAACACCCCAATCCACGCCGCGACCGGGACCTGATGGGAGACCGGCAATCCGAAGCATCGGGGATGTTCTCGGTGGGTATTGCTGGCAAATCGATGAGGCTCCGGCGACTGCCGGAGCCTCATCCGTTGGGTCTCTGCCTTGGGGTTGCCTAAGCCGAGTCGAATGCGCTGGCTGGGGAAATCTTCAGGCTACTCGTCAGCGGCCTTGGCGCAAACCACGTTTACGCTCAACCGCCAGCTGGCTTCTACGGGCGCCACTTCCTGGGCGACGGCTCGCCAGTCCGCGGTCAACTCTCCCGTTCCGCCCACAGGATAGGATGCGACGATGGCTACGCCGGTGGGGGCTGAGTTGTCCCCGCTTGCGCTGGCGCCAAGAACGCGCGCTCCTCCGCCGACCGCGACCTTGCCGCCCGTACAGGTGGCGGTGACCGTCTTGTTCGAGCTGGTCGCCTGGCTGGTCACCACGAGTATCCGGGCCTCGGCGATTCCGGCCGGCCCGCGGGCGCCCTGGGGGCCGTGCGGCCCGGGCTCGCCCTGGGGGCCTGAGACGCCGCGCAGACCAGACTCGCCCTGGGGGCCTTCCGGTCCCCGCTCACCCTGGAGTCCCCGCTCACCGGCGGGTCCCTGGGGGCCACGCTCGCCAGCGGGTCCCTGGGGGCCACGCTCACCCTGGGGTCCCTCGGCTCCCTGAGCTCCCTGAGCTCCCTGAGGTCCGCGGTCGCCCTGGATGCCACGCTCGCCAATGGGACCCTGCGGCCCTACCGGGCCCTGGGCTCCCTGGGGTCCTTCGGGTCCGCCCGGATCGCCTGTGTCACCCTTGTCACCCTTGTCGCCCTTCGCTCCCGGGACGCCCTGCTCACCCCGCTCACCCTTCTGTCCCTGCTCACCCCGCGGGCCCTGGGGACCTTGAGGGCCGCCGGCAGGACCCTGGGCACCCTCGGGTCCCTGTTCACCCGTTTCCCCCTTTGCACCGGCGGGTCCCTGTGGGCCAGACGGACCTGCGGGGCCAGCCGGCCCGCGCTCACCGGCGGGACCCTGGGCTCCCGGTTCGCCATTGATTCCCGCCGGTCCCTGAGGGCCTGACGGGCCTTCAGGGCCCACCGGACCGACGCAAGCGGCGACAAATAGTGTTCCTGCAATGATAAGGGCTACTGAGGCAACCCTTCTGCTTACCCAACTCGTGGACATCCAACACTCTCCTGTTCGTTAAACCTGTTACGTAAACCTGTTGCGTCTGTCGGCCGAGTTAACTTAACAAACCTTTATGGCGGAGTCAAGGCGGCGGATGAATCATTTGTCAACCCGAGGTGCGAACCCGGGCGCACCAGGGCAGGCAGTGCAGGACATGGCGCACAGTGGCATTAAATTGCGTGCCGGATTGGTGAATGCCGGCTTTTTGAATATAATTCACGAGCGGGGCATGCGCGGGCCAGGTGCGTTGCCACCCAGAGATTAAAGGCGTAGCCCGAAGCCAAGGGAGAGGAGGGAATCCATGCCCAATATTACCCTAGATGAAGCGGAAAGAGTGGTGCAGGCCGCAAAAGCCAAGGCGATGGAGATGGGGGTGAAACTCAGCATCTCGGTAGTGGACGCCCGGGGGGACCTGATCTGCATGGTGCGGATGGACGGGGCCCCGTGGCGGACTCCATATATCTCCAGGGGGAAGGCGAGGGCGGCGGCCTGTTTCGGCGTCCCCAGCCTAGACCTGACGGAGAGGGCGCTGCAGCCGGTTTTCCGAGCGGTTATGGAAGTGGAGAAGGGAGAGTTCGTGCCGGGCCAGGGCGCGCTGCCGATTTTCAAGGATGGAGAACTTATCGGGGCTTGCGGCGGCAGCGGAGGAACGGCGCAAGAAGACGAGGACGCCGCGAGGGCGGGAATCGAAGCCCTCTAGCCGGGCGGCTGTCCACAGCTCCGGCGGTCAAGGCAGAAAGGCAGACCAAAACCGGTCTGCCTTTTCGATACCTGGGGGGAAGCCGCCTCCAACGGGGGAGGGCTAACGGTCTTGGGAACTGACCTCGAAATGCTTGACCCAGTACTCGCCGCGGTAGAGATGCTCGACTTCCCGGGCGACGTTCTGCCGGAATTCGCCGGTCTCATAGGCCCGCAGGTGCTCGAAGGTGTCCCAGATGCTGACGCTGATGCCTTCATCCGGGTCCTCGGTGCTGCGCAGCAACTGGCGTTCCTGCAATCCTTCTATGTCTCCGTGGCTGGCCAGCCGCTCGTGGTAGTGCCTCTCGTACTCTTCCCAGGAACCGGGGCGCAGCTTGCCCCAAACCATGCGAATATACATTGTGCCCGCTCCTACGATTTAAAATCCCGCTTGTTCTGCGTACTCGGAATCGTCATGCTATCGGAGCAGGTCAACTGTGGTCAATGCGGGCTGAATGCGGCTTAACGGGAAATGACGGCGGCACCGCGGCGGCGGCCGTTGTTCCTGCAGAGGCCCGGTAGTCCAGAGGCCCGGTCATGCGAGAACGTTGTACCGGTAGCTGGACGTCAGCAGATCCCCTTCGTCGAAGCGGGTGAAGCGCAGAGGGGTCAGGTCGAAGGACCGGCCCTGGCCGTGGGCGACCATTTCGGACATCACCTGTCCGATGGCGGGGGCGAGCTTGAACCCGTGGCCGCTGAACCCGACGGCGCAGTAAAGGCCCTCGATACCTGGAACCCGGTCCATAATCGGGTGCCAGTCCGGGGTGATGGTGAACAGGCCGGACCATCCACCCCGGAAGTAGGAATCGGACAGGGCAGGGATGCGTTCAACCATCCCTACCATTACTTCGGCCGCCCGGTCCAGGTCCACTCCCTGGTTGTAGGAGTCGACCTCGGCGGGGTCTTCACCGAATCCCACGAGGGTCATGGCCGCTCCCTCGGGCCGGAAAGAACAGGAGTGGGCGATGTCGCCGACTATGGGATGGTCGGGAAGCTGGTCGACCGGCCTGATGATGGAGGCAACCTGGTGGCGGACGGTGGAAAGGGGAACGTCCACTCCTATGGCGGACATCAGGGGCCGGGACCACGGGCCGGCGGCTATCACCGCGACCGGGGTCGCCACCCTGCCCTGATCGGTCAACACGGCTTGCACGCGTCCTGACTGGATTTCAACGCCAGTGCAGGTGGTGCGGAGGGAAATCTCGGCGCCCGAGTCCCGGGCGCGGGCGGCGTAGGAGGTGGTAACCTGGTGGGAGTCGGCGTAACCGGACCGGGGTTCCCAGGCCAGGCCCTCCCCGGGGCTGGTGCGGATCATGGGGGCAAAGTCCCGGACTTCGGCGGCGGTTACCAGGCGAGTGTCGATGCCCAGTTCCTGCTGCATCGCGATGTTCTTTTGCAATCCGCCGACGTCTTGGGGAGACACGGCCACCAGGTAGCCGGTGCGCACGAAGCCGGAGTGTCCGCCCACCATCTCGTCGAAATTGGCGAAGACTTCAAGGCTTTGCCAGGCCATGGATGCAGTGATGGCGTTGGAGTAGTGCATCCGGCAGATGGTCTGGGAGCGGCCGGTGGACCCGGACCCAAGGACATCCTGTTCGACCAGCAGGGCGTCGGTCAGGCCCTGGCGGGTGAGGTTGTACAAGATGCTGCATCCCATGACGCCGCCGCCGACGATGACGGCATCCGCAGTCTGTCTCATCGGGCCTCCTCAGCGTGACGCCCTACTGTCGAGGGCGGGACCAACCTATCCCCGGCAGTGGGGCAGTGGTATTAGTGGAGAATCAAAACCCCCGGGGCATACCCGGGGGTACTGGACTTGGCGTGATAACGGCATGGGCCGCTGTTCCGGTCCAACCGGAACGAGTTTCCTGATGAGATTGGAACCTGTTGAAACCTGCCGGTTGAGACCTAGCGCCGCATGGCGTTGAAGCAGTCGCTGCAATAGACCGGCCGGTCGCCCCGGGGACGGAATGGAACCGTAGTGTCGACGCCGCACTGGGCGCACACAGCCGGATGCATCTCGCGAGGAGCGCCGAAGCCGCCCCGCTGCTGATCCCGGCGGCTGTTCCGGCAGTCCTGGCACCGCCGGGGTTCGTTGGTATAACCCCGTGAGGCGAAGAATTCCTGCTCGCCCACGGTGAAAAGGAACTGGTTACCGCACTCTGCGCAAATAAGGGGTTTGTCTTGAAGCGCCACTGATGACCTCCGTAAGTTGATTTGGCTCAGTTCAGGTCATCCAGCGCTAAATTCTCAGAATGTAGTTGCGAACCGGGAGGCCTTCAGCTGTACCGCCGCAAGTATAACCCAAATGCAAGGCAAATGGGAAACCGCCCCGGGACGGGTTACATGATGCTCCAGTTGGGATTGCCCTGGACCGCGGCTTCCAGGGTTTCCTGGATTTCATCCCGGACCCGGGGAGCGACGTAGAAGACGGGCATGAGCAGGTCGTCGGCGTCTTCGATCAGCCCTTCCCCCACGGCGAGGCGGGTCAGGTTGGTGCCGGGAAGGAGGCGGTTGCCGATGCGCAGGGTCGCCAGGGCATGGCGCTCGGAACGGGCGGCGGTGGACAAGAAGGCGAGCTTGGCACGCATGGTGTCGCTGGTCTCGCCGGGTTCCCCGAAACCCTGGGTGATAGCGTAGGTCAGGCCCTCGGTGTGGCAGAGGTCACACAGCTTTTGCAGTTCGGAGAGTTCGGTTGCCAGTTGGACTCTCTCCTCATTGCCCTCGTCGAGGTTGGAATAATAGGAAAGAGATGCGCCGCCCAACAACACCATCCGGCAGCCTGACGCCACCATGAGTGAAAGCAGTTCCCGGTCTATTCCCTCGGGACGGATGTTGGTGTTCCACCGGATGGAAAGGCCCTCGCCGATGATGCCCCGGCACAGGTCTTTTGCATAATCCATGGGCCGGTTGAACTGCTGGTCGATGAAGAAGAACTCGTTGAGGTTGTGGGACGACTGCAGCCGCTTGATCTCCTCAAGGACTTCCGGCACCGGCCGCACGATGCGCCATTCGTCTTCGGGGTTGGGACTCGGCACCGTGGAGGAGTACCAGCCCAGCTTGGTGATAACGCCCACTCCGAAACCGGCTTGCCGGTACTGGTCCAGGTCGAGGTCGTCCAGTCGGGGCGGGCGGGCCAGGCCGGAGGCCGCCCGGTGGGGGGAGGTTACTATCTCACCGTCCCGCCGGAAGATCACCCCGGAAAGGTGCCCGTATTCCCGGGATTCGGCCAACAGGTCGGCCAGTTCGGCGAAGGTCTCGGCAGCGTCGCCGGCCAGACCCACGTCGGGTTCGAGGTATCGGAAGCAGTCCTCGGGAAGAGTGCTGAAGGCGGGGCCACCGCAGGCGATGACCGCCTGGCTGCATCCCCGGATTCGCCCTATCACGTCCCGGGTGACCGGCAGGGCCGATTGGGGGTTGACGAAGCTGCCGTTGTCCAGGTTGCGGATGGAAATGCCGACCAGTTCGGGCTGGAACTCCCGGGCCACCCGCTCGACCTCGCCCAGGTAGTCATCGGAGAACATGAGATCCATGACCCGGAGCGAATGGCGGTCGGGGTCGACGTAGGCCGCAACGTAGGCCAGTCCAATGGGGAGGGGGCGAACTTCCTCTTTGCTCATCCAGCGGTTGTGACGATTGGTGGCCACCAGCAAAATACGCATCCCCGTCTCCTCCGGGTCTGGTTGTGGTTTCCATCAATGGGCGGGCAGGCAATGGGTGGGCAGGAAAATTGGCGGTTCCTTCAGGGGTGCCGCCAATATACCATAGATGGGTTATCAGTAGTTGACTGGTGACGGTTTGACAGGGTGAACGGGACGGGTTGGAAATCGCCGGCCGGGCATCCCAGCGGAGAGTCCCGGAGGAGAGTCCGGCCGGTCTTGCTTCAGGGGTTTTTCCTTGACACCCCCAAGGGCCGATGCTAGAATCCGCCCGGCTTTTCCCAAGGCCCCTTTCATGGTACGCTAACCCTGCGTGCCGCCCCTTCCGTGTTGTTCTTCCAGCTATCTCCGGCGGACGCAAGGAAACCCTTTCAACCAGGAGGAATGACTATGCCCCCAGAGATTATGAAGGGACTCAAGGATGTGTACCTGGATACCACCGAGTCCAGCTTCATCGACGGGCAGGTAGGAAAGCTGCTCTATCGTGGTTACAACATCCACGATCTGGCCGAAAAGTCCACATTTGAAGAGGTCATCTACCTGCTTCTCTACGGTGAACTGCCCACGAGGGAGCAATTGGCGGAGTTCGATGCCACCCTGCGGGCCAACCGGCGCATCCCCGACGAAGTCATCCAGGTGCTGGACCTGGTCAAGAACAGCCACCCGATGGATGCCCTGAGGACGGGTATCTCAGCACTGTCGGCCTTTGACGACGAGGTGGCGGACAACTCGGTTGAAGCCACCCTGCGCAAGGGAATCCGGCTGACCGCCCAGGGGCCGACCATCGTGGCGGCGCATCACCGCCTGCGCCAGGGACTGGAGCCGGTGGCACCCAACCCGGAGTTGAATCACTCCGGCAATTTCCTTTACATGATGTTCGGGGAAGTTCCCGACCAGGAGACCACCGACCTCCTTGACGTGGACTTCATTCTTCACGCCGAGCACGGGGCCAACGCCTCGTCCTTCGGGGCCAGGGTGACCGCCTCAACCATATCCGACCTGCACTCTGCGGTGACGACTGGCGTTGGCGTCCTTAAAGGACCGGCCCACGGCGGGGCGGCCGAAGAAGTCATGAAGATGTCCCTGGAGATCGGCAACCCGGAAAACGCCGAGGAATACGCCAGGCAACACCTGGAAGCCGGCGGGCGCATTATGGGGTTCGGCCATCGCGTGTACCGAGCCGAAGACCCCCGAGCCCGCCACCTGCGGGAGCGGGCCCAGGCGCTGGGTGAGAAGAAGGGGGAGCCCCGCTGGTTCCAGATCCTATCCCACCTGGAGCAGAATACTATGCTCCCGTACCGGGACAAGGGCATCTGCGTCAACGTCGACTTCTTCGCGGGAGCCATCTACTACCTGCTGGACATTCCCGACGACCTGTTCATTTCCATCTTTGCCCTGGGCCGCATCCCCGGGTGGACTCTCCAGTGCATCGAGCAGTACAAGGACAACATCCTCATACGGCCGTTGCTGGAGTACACGGGAGATATGGACCTGGAGTACGTTCCCATCGAACAACGGGCGTAATTCGTCCGAAACCGGGTCCCAAAGGAAGCCAAGTTGGGAGGGCCGTAATGGCCCTCCTTCACTTTAATGAAGGCCGGTTGGTTGTCGCTGGAAATTATCCAGATCACCAGTTGCCTTCATCCTTCATCTTCGTCCTACCATGCAACGCTGTCGTGACTGTCCAAAGTTGAAGAGGTGAACTGGCGGAGATTTGCGCTCAGGGGCCGGCAGTTGGGGGAATGGCCTGCCGAGGTCTGGGTTCTCTGTTGCGACTCCGCGGCTGGGGCGAGGCAGCTTGTCTCAACCGCAGTGGCTGTTGCGCGGAATCCGGCGCGGGGACGACGGGGAGACGGCGGCGGGATTTGGGATTAGCCGGACAAGGACTTTGCAACCGTCCGGGGGTTGGCGGGTTTGTTGACACTGCCGGGGGCGAGTCATATAGTCGGGCCAATTCGGGCCTTTCCGGGCCAGGGAAACGGCCAATCTTCGGGTGAAACAGGGGGCCTCGTGGCGGGAGCGCTGGACGGTTTTCGGGTGATTGATTTCGGGCACTATATCGCGGGGCCGCTGCTGGGGATGCTGCTGGCGGACCAGGGAGCGGACGTGATCAAGGTTGATCCTCCCGGAGGGCCGCGGTGGGACACTCCGGCGAACGCGACGTGGAACCGAGGGAAGCGGAGCATCCTGCTGGACCTGAAGACAGAGGATGGGAAGGATGCGGCCAGGAAGCTCATCGCCGGAGCGGACGCGGTGGTGGAGAACTTCCGGCCGGGGGTGATGGACCGCCTGGGGTTGGGAGCAGAGGAGATGTGCGGAGCCAACCCGGGGCTGGTGTACTGCTCGCTGCCGGGGTTTGCGCCGGACGATCCCAGGGCGGATGTGCCGGCCTACGAGGGGATTATCGGGGCGGCCACGGCCAACTTCCGCACCGCCGGGGAGAGGGACGAACGTCCGGTGTACACGGCCATTCCCAACGCATCGGTCTACGCGGCGTTTCAATCAGCGGTGGCGGTGGTGATGGGGCTTTACGCGCGGGAGCGGACGGGGCTGGGGCAGAGGATCCAGGTGCCGTTGTTCGACAGCATGTTCCAGTCAATCGGGCGGTTCGGCGTGAGAGTCCACAACGCGCCGAGGACGGGGCCGACGCTGGGCGAGTTGTGGGGCGGAATCTATCGCTGCAAGGACGGGGAGTGGGTTAGGTTCGGCGGGCCGGGGAACCAGAATTACCGGCAGTTCGTGGAGCTGGCGGGGATCACTTCGTGGGACGCGGAGGGGTTGACGGACTTCAGCCGCCCGCTGGAAACGGCGGAGTTCACGGAAGAAGCGCGGCGAAGAATCGACGGGCTTTTCCTGACGCGGACGGCGCAGGAGTGGGAAGACCTGATCGCAGAGGCGGGCAGCGAGGGAGCGGTGTGCCGGACGAGCGCGGAATGGTTCGACCATCCGCACGCTCGGGCGGCGAAGATGGTGGAAGAGGTGGATGACCCGGCGCTGGGCAAGATGCTGCAGCCGGGGATAAACGCAAGGCTGTCGGCCACGCCTGGCAGCATCCGCCAGCCGGCTCCGACGCCGGACCAACACCGGGAGGAGATCCTGGGAGAGCTGGACCGGGAGCCAAGGAAGGCACCCAATGGGGCGGACGGGGCGTCCACCTCGGAGTTGATGGCGGTGCTGGATGGGGTCAAGGTGCTGGACCTGTGCATCATCCTGGCGGGGCCGACGATGGGTCGGACGCTGGCGGAATACGGGGCGGACGTCATCAAGATCGACAATCCGAAGCGGGGTTCGACGGTGGCGCGGCACAACGACATCAACCGGGGGAAGCGGAGCATCCTGCTGGATTTGAAGTCAGAGGAAGGGCGGGAAGTCTTCTGGAAGATGCTGGAAGACGCGGACGTGGTGGCGCAGAACTACCGGGCGGGGTCGCTGGAGAAGCTGGGGCTGGGGTACGAGGAGGTGAGGAAGCGGAAGCCGGATATCGTCTACGCCTCGCTGAACGCCTACGGGCACCTGGGACCCTGGGCGGGCAGGCCGGGCCATGAGGGTTTCGCGCAGGCGACGGCGGGCATGACGCGACGTTTCGGAGGGGACGGAAAGCCGGAGTCGCAGCCGAATCCGGTAAACGACTACGGGACGGGGTTCATGGGAGCCTACGGCGTGGCGCTGGCATTGCTGCATCGGAAGCTGACGGGGCAGGGGCAGCATATCGACTCGGCACTGGCCTACACTGCCATGACGCTGCAATCCCCTTACATGCAGATGTACGAGGGGAAAACCTGGGACGAGCCGAAGGGGCAGGACGCGCTGGGAAGCGGGCCGCTGCAGCGGGCGTACCAGGCGAATGACGGATGGTTCTTCCTGGGGGCTCAGGAGAGAGACCTTCCCAGGTTGGCCGGGGTTGAAGGACTGTCCGGGGTGGAGTCCCTGGCGGGAAGGGGGCTGGAGTCGTCGCTGGAGGAGCGGTTCCTGGGGAGCAGCGTGGATGCGTGGGTGGCGAGGCTGCGGGATGCCGGAGTGGGGGCGCAGCGGGTGATTACCAACGTCAGGCAGTTGATGGAGGATCCGTGGGTCATAGAGCACGGGTTGAGCATCACGCGGGAACATGACGAGATCGGGCCGGTGACGACCTGCGGGCCGGCGCCCCGGTTGTCACGGCATCCGGTGAGAGCGGGAAGGCCGGCGCCCAAGCCGGGGTCGGACGTGGAGTCGATCCTGGAGCAGCATGGGTTGGAAGGGCGGTACGAATCGCTGCTGGCTTCCGGGGTTATCCTGGTGGACGGAGTGGCGGCGGGGTAACGGACTCGCGGGGGTTGCTGACGAAGGTTTGATTGGGGCCAAGGTCCGATAGATGAGTGACCGGAAGCTGCGGTTGAGCATTCTCGACCAGAGTCCGGTGCAGGATGGGGGCTCCGGGCCGGAGGCGTTGCGGCGGACGGTTGAACTGGCGCAGGCGGCGGAAGGATGGGGTTACCACCGTTTCTGGGTGGCGGAGCACCATAACTCAGAGAAGTTCATGGGGTCGTCTCCCGAAGTAATGGTTTCCCACCTGCTGGCGAAGACGAACCGGATTAGAATTGGGTCCGGCGGAGTGATGCTCCAGCATTACAGTCCGTACAAGGTTGCGGAAACGTTCAACGTGCTGGCGGCGCTGGCCCCGGGGCGGGTGGACCTGGGGATTGGAAGGGGGCCGGGGGGATTGCCGCGCTCCACGGAGGCGTTGCAGGAGGAACTGGCGGCGGACAGGAAGCCGTTTGAGGACAAGCTGGCGGAACTGAGTCGGTGGCTGGAAGGGGATGGACGGGCGCCAGTGGAGGGGGTGCAGGCGAGTCCGAAGCCGGGGCAACCGGCGGAGATGTTCCTGCTGGGGACGACGGCTTCGAGCGGGGCGATGGCCGGGTCGCTGGGAATGCCGTACGTCTTCGCGCTGTTCCTGAACGGGGACGAGGAGGTGATGCGGGAGGCGGTGGAGACCTACCGGGAGCGGTTCGTTCCGCACGGCGGGAGGGAACCGGAGGTGATGCTGGCGCTTCCGGTGGTGGTAGCGGATACGGACGAGGAAGCGTCAGAGCTGGCGTCGAGCATCAAGATGGTCCGGATCACGCTGGCCAACGGAAGGCAGTTCACGGTGGGTTCGGTGGAAGGGGCGAAAGAGTTCGGCCGGCAGATCGGGGAGGAGGTAGGGGTCCAGGTGATGGAGGGGAACGTGGTGTGCGGGTCGGTGGACACCGTCGGGGCGCGGCTGGGGACTTTCCAAGAGGAGTACGGGGTGGAGGAGATTGTGGCGGTGACGGCGGTGGATACGTTCCGGGAGCGGCGGCGGTCCTACGAGTTGTTGGGCCGGTTGATCCGGGGGTGAGGCGGGATAGCAGGTCACTTTGGGGAGGCGCGCATGAGCAGGCAGGGTCAGATGCGGCTGGGGGTTTTCCTGGCGGGCACCGGGAGCAACATGGCGTCCTGGCGGCATCCTGACGCGGTGGCGGACGGGGCGATCAACCTGGAGTACTACCTGGATTTGACCCGCAAGGCGGAGGCCGCCAAGCTGGACTTCGTGTTCTTCGGGGACGGGCTGTACATCAGCGAGAAGTCGCATCCGAACTTCCTGAACCGGTTCGAGCCGTTGACGCTGCTGGCCTACCTGGCGGCGCACACATCCCATATCGGGCTGGCCGCGACGCTTTCCACGACGTACAGCGATCCGTTCACGGTGGCGCGGCAGTTTGCGACGATAGACCACGTCAGCGACGGGCGGGCGGGTTGGAATATCGTGACATCCCCGCTGGAGGGGTCCGCGCTGAATTACAGCCGGGCGGAGCATCCGCAGCATGATTTGAGATACCGGATGGCCGACGAGTTCCTGGAGGTGACGAAGGGGTTGTGGGACTCGTGGGAAGAAGGAGCGTTCGTCCGAAACAAGAGGACGGGGCAGTTCATTGATCCGTCCAAGATGCACCGGCTGGACCACCAGGGGGAGTTCTACTCGGTGCAGGGGCCGTTGGCGATTTCCCGCTCCAAGCAGGGCAGGCCGGTGCTGATACAGGCCGGATCGTCGGAAGCGGGGAAGAATTTTGCGTCCAAGCACGCGGACTTAATCTTCACGGGGCAGGGGAGCATTCCGGCGGCGCGGGAGTTCTACGAGGACGTGAAGGAGCGGGCGGCGCGGCACGGGAGGAATCCAGAGGACTTGCTGATCCTGCCGGGGTGCGCTCCGATTGTGGGCGAGACGGAGGAGGCGGCGGAGCGGAAGTACCGGGAAATTGCTGGGTTGGTCGAGATTGAGGAGGCGCTGAACTACCTGGGGAGGTACTTCAACGACATGGACTTTTCCCCCTACGGGCTGGACGACCCTTTCCCTGAGCTGGGGGACTTCGCGCGGAACGGGTGGGAGAGCGCGACGGACAAGCTGAAGCAACTGGCGCGGGAAGAGAAGCTGACGCTACGGGAGATGGCGCTGCGGACGACGACTCCGAAAACGGTGTTCATGGGGACGCCGGAGCGGGTTGCGGACACGATGCAGGAGTGGTTCGAGGCGGGGGTGGTGGACGGGTTCATGATGAACGCGGCGGTGCTTCCAGTGGGACTGACGGATTTCCTGGACGGGGTGCTGCCGATCCTGAAGGAGCGCGGGCTGTTCCGGGGGGAGTATGAGCACGGGACACTCCACGAGAACCTGGGGCTGCCGATTCCGCCGAACCGGTACGAGGCGGCGCGGGTGGTGGTGGAGACAGCATCCGATTGATTCTGGGCGAGTTGACCCCCGGCGAGGGGCGCCGTAATTCCGGTTGACGGGGTTGGGGGGCGTTGCTACACTCCCCCACAGCCTTTTCCCCATAAAACCAGCATGGGGCGGGGCTTTCCGGGTCCCGCTGGGACCATAAGCAATACTCCGCGGAACCCTTGAGAGGGAACGATGGATTTTGGTATTTTTCTTGATTTTTCGGCCCGCGGCGGGCAGAACCAGAGCGATGCGTTTCAGGAAGCGTTCGAGCTGGTGGATCTGGCGGAAGAGACGGGCCTGGATACGGTGTGGCTGGGGGAGACGCACTTCAATTCCAACCGGCCGATTTCGGCGCCGATAGTGGTGGCGAGCTCCATCGCGACGCGGACGGAGCGGCTGCGGGTGGGGATGGCGGTGCAGGTGCTGCCGCTGATTAATCCGGTGCGGATCGCCGAGGAAGCGGCGACGGTGGACCAGATCAGCCGGGGACGGTTCGAGTTCGGGGTGGGACGCAGCGGTAACGAGCGGGCCTACGCCGCGATGGGCATTCCCTACCTGGAGAGCAGAGAGCGGTTCCAGGAAGCGCTGGACATCATACTGGAGGCGTGGAAAGGTGAGCCGTTTTCCTACGAGGGGAAGTACAACCACATAACCGAGGCCAATGTATCCCCGATGCCGTTCCAGAAGCCGCATCCCAAGGTAAGGCTGGCTTCGACGACGGAGGACAGCTTTTCCCGGGTGGGCCGGCTGGGGTTCCCCATCTTCCTGTCGATGCGGGGGATGGACGTGAACGACCTGGAGCGGAACCTGGTGGACTACCGGGAGTCGTGGAACGAACACGGGCACGAGGGGTCGGCGGGAGACATTTCGGTGCGAGTGCCGATGTACCTGGCGCCCAACGAGGAGGATGCCGTCGAGGAACCGCGGGAAACGATTGAAGCGTTCTTCACCAGGATGCGGGCACGGTACGAGCAGGGCAGGGATGATGAGGGGACCGGAGCGGTCGGCCCGGAGCGGGCGGCGGCGTTGAAGGCGCGGGCCGAGCGGCTGGCCAACATGACCTACGAGGAGATCCTGGATACGAAGGTCATCTGCGGAACCCCGGAGGGGGTGGCTGACAAGTTGAGCCAGTACCAGAAAACGCTGGGCATCACCGGGTTCACGGCGGAACTCAATCCGGGCGGGCTGTTGCCTCCTGAGGCGGTGAAGCGGAGCCTGCGGCTTTTGACCCAAGAGGTTATGCCGGCGTTCAAGTAACCACTACTAATCACCACGGAGTTTGGGCCCATCCGGCCGGGGCCCAGCGGGATGAGCAAGGAGGACGGCAAATGACGACACATCAACAGGCGGCGATCCTGAGCCCGGAATCGATGGTGGAGGAGTTCAAGAAGAACGGGGTCACTCATATCGTGACGATTCCGGACAGCGAGACGAACTATCTCTACGAGCTGATGATGGAACAACCCTGGCTGGAGGTCATCCCGTCGGCGCGGGAAGGGGAGACTTTCGCCATCGCGCTGGGGCTGATCATCGGCGGGAAGAAGCCGGTGTGCCTGATACAGAACACCGGGATGCTGGAATCGGGGGACTCAATCCGTGGGATGGCCCTGGACTCGGGGTTCCCGATGGTGTTCGTGGTGGGCTACCGGGGATGGACCCGGCATGGGGAGATCAGCGACTCGGTGGCGCGGTACACGGAGCCGTTCCTGAACGCGATGAGGATCAACTACTACCTGCTGGAGGCCGACAGCGACAGCTCGCGGATTTCAATGGCCTTTGAGGAGGCGCAGAAGACGCAGCGGCCGGTGTGCGTACTGGTCGGGGACGAGTACCACGGGTTCAACCGATAAGGATTTGGAAGCTATCTGAGAACTTAGAGTCCCGAGGCCCAAACGCGCGGCGATAGGTACGGCGGGGGTCTGGATTCCCTTTTGCGACTCTGCTGCTGCCGCAAGGTAACTTATCTCAACGCCAGCGGCTGTCGCGCGGAGTCCCCAGCAGGAATGACGGGATAATGGGTGTGGGAATGGAGGAGCTCGGCGTGGCAATGGCTGGCTACTCTCACTGGTTTTGAGATAGTCACTTAACGATTCCCCGGGACGGCCAGTGAAGGGCTGTCCCCCTGTCAACCAAAATAAACGGAGCAGACGATGATTGAAGCAACGGAAGTGTTTCGCGTTTTCAAGGAACACCGCAATGGCGCCATAGTCATCCCCACAGGAACGTCGGGGAGGAACTGGGCGGACTTCAGCGACAACGAGAAGCGGGACCTGAACATCGGCGGCGCGATGGGCCAAGCTACGTCGGCGGCGCTGGGCTTGGCGCTGGGGATACCCGACGAGAAGGTGGTGCTCTTTGACTCGGAAGGGGCCCTGACGATGAACATGGGCATCCTGGCGACGATTGCGGGGAAAAAGCCGGACAACTTCGTCCACATCCTGATGGACAACGAGTGCTACGCCACCACGGGCGGGCAGCCGGTCCCCAACGCGCAGGAGATAAAC
Source organism: Dehalococcoidia bacterium (assembly GCA_034423195.1). Classification (GTDB taxonomy): domain Bacteria; phylum Chloroflexota; class Dehalococcoidia; order Lucifugimonadales; family UBA3495; genus CATOSK01. The sequence goes on from DAOUIZ010000034.1 coordinate 95,607, forward strand.
TACGCGGGAATGGCGAAGGAGGCGGGCTACCGGGCGGCGTACAACTACGACAACCTGGAAGACTTCGCCACCAACATCGGCGAGATAATGCAGGAAACCGGGCCGGTGTTCGTGTCCCTGAAGATCGTGCCGAAGGTGGAGAACGAGCCCATCGGAATGAGGGAGCGGCGGCCGCAGCGGAGCCGGGGCCAGACCATAGCGGACCTCCATGCCGAGCTGGGGATTACGATAGCGTAGTTCCTCCTTGCGAGCTGCTTTCCAATGACCGTCCGGTAACCGTCCGGGCAGGAGGGATTATGAAACTGGCACGTTTCAGCGTTGAGGGCTGGGAGAGCTACGGGCTGGTCGAAGACGACCGGGTCCGGGTAATCCAGGGAGATATTTTCGGGGAGCACCGGGTTACCGGGGCGTCCTACCCGCTGTCCGGCGTGAAACTGCTGCCGCCGTCACGTCCGACCTGCTACTGGGCCATTGGGCTGAACTACGCGGCGCACGTTGCCCACCAGGAACAGGCGCTGGACGCGGAACGGATCCGGCAGGACTCGCAGTCGTTCCGGCCGTGGAACAAGGGGGCAAACTGCATCATCGGCCCGGGGGACAAGATCGTCCTGCCGCGGGACTCGGACTACGTTCATTACGAGGGGGAGCTGCTGATCGTCATCGGGAAGCCGGCCCGGCGGGTGAGCGTCGCGGACGCTCCCAACTTCATCATGGGGTACTCGGTGGCGAACGACGTGAGCAGCGAGGGGTCGTGGCACAACGATTCGTCCAACTGGCGGAAGAAGTGCTCGGACACCTTCGGTCCGATAGGGCCGTGGATCGAGACGGAAGTGGGAGACCCGCACAAGCTGGATATCATCACGCGAATGAACGGCGTGGAGCAGGACCGGGGCAGCACGGACGGGATGACCTACAACTGCTTCGAGATCGTCAGCGGAATCAGCGAGTACATCACCCTATGGCCGGGGGACATACTCCTGACGGGAGCGCCGGGGGCGGTGGACCAACTGAACCCCGGGGACGTGGTTGATATTGAGATCCCGGGGATCGGGGTCTTGAGCAATCCGGTGGTGGGGGAAGACTAGCGAACAGTGGACCGCTGCGGGAGTTGCCAGCGGTCCGGCCACGGGAGCGAGGAAAAGGCGAAGTAAGGAGAGAGTCATGGCGCGGGTACCAGAAGTTACGCGGGAAGGTTTGCCGGAGGGGCTGCAGGAGGCGTTTGACGCCGTAGTGGAAGCCAACAATGGGCGGGTCAGCGGCCCCACGTCGATCACGGTGAACAGTCCGGAGATGGCGCGGCGCCGGGGGCATTTGACCAGCTACCTGCGCTATGAGAACGACATTCCGCAGAATATCCTGGAGCTGGCGATATGCACGGCGGCGCGGGCGATGGACTGCGCCTACGTCTGGAATGCCCACGCTCCAGCGGCACGGCGGGCGGGAGTCAGCGACGCGGTGATCGACGCGCTGCGGGAACGGCGGCCGATGCCGGAGATGAGCGCGGCGGAAGCGGCCATCGTCAAGTACGGGCAGGAATTCTACGCCAATCACAAGGTGAGCGAGGGGACTTTCCAGGAGGCGTTGGACCTGTTCGGCACGCAGCAACTGGTGGAACTGACGGCGCTGATGGGGCACTACGCCCAGACGTCGTTCATATTGAACGCTTTTGAGGTGGCGCTGCCGGAGGGAACGACGGAGCCGGTGCTGCCGGTCTGAGCATAGAAGACCCAATAGGACCGATCCCATTTCGCGGCGGGGGTGTAGGAATCCCGCCGCGATTCTTGTGTAAAACCGGGGGTATCCATGCGCACGATTGATATACATGCCCACCTGATGCCGCAGTGTTTCTGGCAGGCCGTGGCGAAGGGCGGGGACTGGTACGGAATGACCTTCGAGCCGGAACCGGGGAACGGGGTGACGGTGAGCAACGGAAAGCGGGACGCGGTGACCAACCCGATGCTGCGGTCAACGCCGGAAGAACGGATCGCGGACATGGACCGACAGGGGGTGGACGTTCACCTGGTATCGGTGGCGACGCCGATGTTCGGGTACCACCTTCCGGCAGAGGAGGGGCTGCGGCTGGCGCAGGACGTGAATGCCGAGATTGCGGGGATGACGCAACAGTGGCCGGGACGGTTCCTGGGGCTGGCGACGCTGCCGGTACAAGACGTGGCGGCGTCGGTGAAAGAACTGGAGCGGGCGGTATCCGACCTGGGGTTCAAGGGTGCGGAGCTGGATACGGTGGTGAACGGGAAGACCTGGGACGATCCCGAGTTTCTGCCGTTGTTCAAGGCGGCGGAAGAGATGGGAGCGGTACTGTTCTACCACCCGCAGCCGAACAACAACATTGTCATGGAACGGTACCCGAAGTTTGCCATGGGGAACAGCTTTGGGGTGCCGCTGGAGGATACGCTGGTAGTGGCGGCGCTAATCTTCGGGGGGATTCTGGAAAAGTGTCCCGACCTGAAGGTCTGCATCGCCCACGGCGGGGGGCCGGCCTGCTTCGGGATGGGGCGGCTGGAACGGGGATGGCAGGTGAGGCCGGAGGCGCGGGAGAACATTGCCCGGCCCCCCAACAGCTACCAGAGCAGCATCTACTATGACTGCATCACGATGAGCGAGCGGGCGCTGCGTTTCCTGATCGACTCGGTGGGAATCGAGCGGGTGGTCCTGGGGAGCGACTGGCCCTACGTAACGTGGGACCCATCCCCGGTGGAGTGGGTGAAGGGGTTGGAGAGCCTGTCGGATGCCGAGAAGGAACGGATCCTGAGCAAGAACCTGGAGGAGATGCTGGGGATCTGAGGGCCCCGCTATCCGTTCGAGGCGTTGTCCCTTTCCCTGAGGGCTTTGAGGACTTTTTCGGCGGTGATGGGCAGGTCGGTGATCCTCACTCCGACGGCGTCGTAAACGGCGTTGGAAATGGCGCCGGCGACGGGGGTGTTGCTGCTTTCACCGATGCCCTTGCTCTGGAAGGGAGCGGGACCGGTTCCGGGCTCCAGAAGGACGGTGACCAGCTCCGGGATGTCCTGGATGGTGGGGAGCTTGTAGTCGCCGAGGCTAAGGGTGGAGACCCGGCCATCCTCGTGGACCATTTCTTCCATCAAAGCGTAACCCAATCCCTGGACAACGCCGCCCTCGATCTGTCCCTGGTGGGCCAGGGGATTGAGGACGGTGCCGACATCATGGACGGTGACGAAGCGGTGGACTGTCACCTGGCCGGTCTCGGTGTCAACTTCCACCTCGGCGGCCTGGGCGCAGTAGGCGGTCTCCTCGGCCGGGGGCGATGTGTAGTCATAGGAGCCGGACACGGGCCGGCCGGTGGCGTTGTGGGCGCGGGAGGCCACCTCGGACAGGCCGATGTAGGCATCCGTTCCGTCGGGGCCCTGGAATTTTCCCTGGCGGAGGGCCAGAGAGTCGGCGGAGCATCCGAGGTATTCCCCGGCCAGGGCGCCGAGACGGTCGCGGAGGTCTTCGGCGGCGCCGAGGGCGGCCTGGCCGGCGGTGTAGGTGACGCGGGTGCCGCCGGGGCCGGACTCGAAGTCGACGGCGTCGGTGTTTCCGACGTTGAGGGCAACCTGCCCGACATCCACCTGGAGGGTTTCTGCGACGATCTGGCGCATGACGGTGTGAGCGCCGGTGCCGGTGTCGAAGAGGGACATCATCAGATTGACGCTGCCATCCGCATCCATGGAAACGGTGGCGGAGGACTGGCCCGATCCCTGGGGCTGGTCGCCCATGGAGAGGCCGCGGCCTACGTTTGGGCCGGTGGCCGGTGTACTCCAATCGACCCCGGCAGCGGCGCGGTCGAGAACTTCCGCGGCGCGGATGTTGTGCCAGCTCTCACCGACCGGGTCTATGTCCCCGGGCTGGAGGACGTTAATGCGGCGGAAGTCGTAGGGGTCCATTCCAAGTTCTCGGGCCATCATGTCCATGTGGGACTCGACGGCGAAGGCGACCTGGGGCTTGGCCGGGGCACGCATGTGCCCGCAGGGGATGTTGTTGGTGTAGACCATGTAGCTGTCAATCTGGACGTGAGGGATGCGGTAGGGGCCGCCGCTGTGGTCGGCGCCGCGCAGGTGGACGCGGGGCTTGAATGCTCCGAAGGCGCCGCTGTTGAAGACGACGCGGGCCTGCCTGGCGACGAGGGTGCCGTCCCGCTTGAGGCCGGAGCGGAGAGTGATGACGCCGGGGTGTCGGGGGTTGCCGGCCATCAGCTCCTGGATGTAGTCCATGACCATCCTGACGGGGCGGCGGGAGTGGAGGGCGAGGTAGTAGCAGAGCGGCACATCCATGAAGGAGCCCTTGCCGCCGAAGTCGCCGCCGATGCTGCATGGGTTGATGAGAATCTGCTCCCGGGAGAGGCCCCAAACGGCGGCAAGCTGGTCGCGGAGCATGAAGGGGCCCTTGTTGTTGGCCCAAATCTGGACGCGGTTGTCATCGTCAATGTGGACGACGCAGGCGTGGGGCTCGATGTATCCCTGGTGGGCAAGCTGGGTGGTGAAGGTGTGCTCGAAGACGAGGTCGGCTTCCTCAAACCCCTGCTGGATGTCGCCCTTGGACCAGGAGTTGTGAGCGAAGACGTTGTTGACGCCGGAGGGGGGCTGGGGTAGTCCTGAGTAGGACTCCATTGCTTCATGGAGGACGGGGGCACCGGACTGCATGGCGTCCTCGGGGTCGAAGACAGGGGGAAGCTCCTCGTATTGGACGTCGATGAGGAGGAGGGCCTCGTCGGCAATCTCGGGAGTGTCGGCGGCGACGGCGGCGACCTTGTCCCCGACGAACAGGACCTTGTCGCGGGCGAGGACGGGGTGGTCGCGGAGGAGGCGTCCGACGCGGCGGTCGGGGAGGTCCGCTCCGGTGACAACGGCGTGGACGCCGGGGAGGGCGCGAGCGGCGGCGGTGTCGATGCTGACGATGCGGGCGTGGGGGTAGGGGCTGCGGAGGATCTTGCCCCAGAGCATTCCGGGGGGCTGCACGTCGGCGGTGTAGACCGCGCTGCCCGAGACCTTGGCGGGACCTTCCGCGCGGGTGACCGATTGTCCAATTACCGAGTAGGCCGTCATCACTGGCTCCATTGGAAGGGAGTGACCGGGAGTTTCGGGCAAGTATACCCGAAGGCGGGCGAGGCAGGGCAGGGGGGAGGAAGGCTAACGGTTTATCAAGGCATAGATTCAAGGCAGACGATGGGGCCGTTCCGGCTTGATGGGACTGCCCGGCTGGACCGGTGCCGGCGGCGGAAAAAAATGTGCCGCATTTTGCTACATTTTGCTGCATTTACGAGGGGCGGGCGGGGCAACGCCGGGGGAGAAGGCTGTCCGAACCGCGTCCATATATCCGTCCATGTGTCCATAGTAGAGAGGCGGCAGCGGGGTTGGCAAGGGGAAGGTGTCAGCAGGCGGGGCAGCGCCAGGGGGCGGGGGAGATCCGGGTATTGGCACCAACATTGTGGTGCTTTTGACCGGCATGGTGGTGTCCTCGGGGGAGTACGCTGGGGGATGCATCCCCCAGACCCCAGGGATGGGGCGGGTGATACCAGGGGGATGAAGTTTCACTTGTCAACAGCGGGGGTTGCGGGCATACTTGCCATGCTGCGGCAACGGAGCAGCAATAAGGTGACAGAAAGAGGAGCCGAGCATGGATACCGGGCTGGCGGGCAAGACGGTGCTGATAACGGGGGCAACGCGCAACCACGGTCGGGCGAGCGCCGTGATGTTTGCACAGGAGGGGGCGAACCTGCTGTTGTGCACCCGGCAGAGCATGGACCGGCTGGAGGAGACGGCGCGAATGGCGTCGGAGTACGGGGTGCGGGCGGTGAGCCAGCTTTGCGATGTCACCGATGAGGGGCAGGTCGACGCGCTGGTGAAGAGGGGAGAGGACGAGTTCGGGTCGATAGACGTGCTGGTGAACAACGCCGGGTGGCGGGCACGGGGGAGCCTGCTGAGCATAAGCACCGAGTTGTGGGAAGAGGCCATCGCGGTGAACCTCCACGCGCCTTTCCTGATGTCGAAAGCGGTGCTGCCGGGCATGAAGGAGCGCTGGTGGGGGAGGATAATCAACTACTCGGGGATTGCCCCGTTCCGGGGGGCGTCGGGTCAGGGAACCCTGAAGCTGGCGAACGAGGGGTTGACGCGGGCCATTGCGACGGAATACGGGAAGTACAACATCACGGCCAACTGCATCGGCCCGGGGAGCATCGCGGTGGAGCGGACCCCGGGACAGGAGTCGGGGGGAGAGTCGGACTCGGCGATGGCGGACAATCCGGTCCCGAGGCAGGGGACGGTGGAGGAATGCTCGGCGATGGTGGTTTACCTGGCCAGCGAGCAGGGGAGGTACATTACGGGGCAGACTTACCTGGTCAACGGCGGGGCGCATTTCCTGTAACGAAAAAGGGAATCTCGGGGGAAGCAGGCAGGGGAGCGGGCAGCCGACCAGCATTTCGGGAACCGAAAGGGAGCGGAAACGTGGAGAGTCACCTGGCAGGAAAGACGGTGTTAATCACGGAGGCGGCGGGAAAGTTCGGTGCGCCGACGGCGCTGGGTTTCGCCCGGGAGGGGTGCAACCTGGTCCTGGGGACCTCGGGGCCGGTGGATGCGTTGAGTCCCACGGTGGAAGCGGCAGTGGAACTGGGAGCGAAGGTCATCACCGGGACCTGGGACGTCAGCATGGAGGAACAGGTGGGGGCGCTGGTATCCCGCAGCATGGACGAACTGGGAGGCGTTGACGTTGTCGTAAATAACTCGACCGTTCCGCTGGCCGCCGACTCGGTGGAGGAAATCCCGTTTGCCGATTGGGAACGCAAGATGGCGGTGGAACTGAGCGGAACGACGTTCGTGTGCAAGGCGGTGTTGCCAGGAATGATGGAACGGGAGTGGGGCCGAGTAATCAACTACATCGGCCTGTCCGGGTTCAAGGGCGGCAGCGCCCCGGACGCGGCGGTGGACCTGGGGCTGGTGGGGTTGGCCCGAGGCATCGCGCGGGAGTACGGGAGGCACAACATCACCGCCAACTGCATCGGACCCGGCGGGGTGGAGCCGGACGGGGAGACGGGAGCGCTTCCGTTCCCTCCGTCGGACGGCGGCGCAGTGCCCCGGTGGGGAACGCCGGAAGAGCTGGCGTTCCTGGCGGTGTGCCTGGCAAGCAGGGATGCGGGGTACGTGACCGGGCAGACGCTGCTGGCCAACGGGGGGAAGTTCTTCCTGTAATTGAGGGGCGGAACAGGATTTGTTTCCCAGCGAGAGGTCCGAACAGCTTCGGGGAGGAGATTGGCCGTGGATAACCTTTGGTCAGACAGCGCAATCGAGGGCATGGACGAGCTGGACAAGCTGGTGTACATGAGCCGCTTGATTGGCGCGGACAGTTCGCTGGTGGTCTGGGGCGGCGGCAACACGTCCATCAAGGTGACGGAGCGGGACTTCCGGGGACGGGACGTGCCGGCGATGTGGATCAAGGGGTCGGGGTCGGACATGAAGTCGATGCTGCGTAGGCAGTTTCCCCGGCTGAACCTGGAGGACATACTGCCCCTGTTCGAGCGGGACGGGATGTCCGACGAGGACATGGTGGCCTACCTGGAACATACGCTGATGGACCCGGGGTCGCCGAGGCCGTCGATTGAGACGCTTTTGCACGCTTTCCTTCCCTTTATGTGCGTGGCGCACTCCCACGCCGATGCGGTCGTGGCGCTCACCAACAACGAGGGTGCTGATTCGATCCTGAAGCGGGTCTATGGCGATGAGATAGCCGTCGTGGACTACTTCCGGCCGGGGTTTCACCTGTCCAAGCTGGTGGGCCTGGCGGTGAAGGAGGCTCCTACGGTGAACGGTGTGGTGTTGGTAAACCACGGGCTGTTTACGTGGGGAGACGACACCAAGGCGGCGTATGAACGGCACATCGACCTGGTGAACAAGGCCGAGGATTTCTTCAAGAGCGGAACGAAGGCTGTTTTCGGGGGCTGGGAACGGAACCCGCTGGATTCCAGGGAGCGAAGGCGGGTGGCGGCGGGGCTGGCCCCCACAATCCGGGGGCTGATCAGCAAGCAGCAGAAGATGGTCCTGCGGTTCGACGACTCGGACGATGTTCTGGAGTTCATCGGGAGCCGGGAGGGGAAGCGGTTGAGCGCCATCGGGCCGGCGACGCCGGACCACCTCATCCATACGAAGCGGAAGCCGCTGTGGCTGGACGTTGAGGCCGCCGGGGATGTGGATGCGGTGAGGGCAGGATTGGAGCGGGCACTGGCGGCGTACTCGGAGGACTATGCTGCGTGGTACCGGGAATGCACGTCGGAGGAACATCCGATGCTGGACCCGAATCCGAGGGTGATCCTGCTGCCGGGGGTGGGGATGTGGACGACGGGGAAGGACGCGCGGGCGGCGCTGATAACCGGCGACATTTATCACCATACCATTAACGTCATTGGGTCGGCGCAGGCCAACAGCGAGTTCACATCGTTGACGGCTCAGGACGCTTACGACGCGGAATACTGGCCGCTGGAACTGTACAAGCTGACGCTGGCGCCGCCGGAGAAGGAACTGGCGAGGAAGGTGGCGCTGGTCACGGGGGCGGCGAGCGGAATCGGAAGGGCAATTGCGCTCCGGTTGGCGTCGGAGGGAGCGCACGTGGTGGTGACGGACGTGGACGCGGAGGGGGCCAAGGAGGTCTCCGAAGCAATCAACGCGGCCAACGGGCTGAACCGGAGCGTTCCAGTGGTGATGGACGTGGGGTCGGAAGAGTCAGTGGCGAGGGCGTTTCAGGAAACGCGGCTGGCCTACGGGGGGCTGGATATCCTGGTGTCCAATGCGGGGATCGCTCCGGTGGGGGCGATTGACGAGCTGACGCTGTCAGATTGGCAACGGTCGCTGGACATAAACACGACGGGACATTTCCTGGTGGCGGCGGAGGCGGTGCGGCTGATGAAGGAGCAGGGCAGCGGCGGGAGCCTGGTATTCATCGGGACGAAGAACGTTCCGGCGCCGGGGGCGGACTTCGGGGCGTACAGTGTGTCCAAGGCGGCGGAGGTGCAACTGGCGCGGGTGCTGGCGCTGGAGACGGGGCAGCACGGGATCCGGGTCAACGTGGTGAATCCGGATGCGATATTCCAGGGGTCGAAGCTGTGGTCGGAGGAAGTGCGGGAGGAGAGAGCGTCGGCGCACGGCGTGTCCGTGGATGACCTGGAGCATTTCTACCACCAGCGCACACTGCTGAAGACGCAGGTGCGGGCGGAGGACGTGGCGGAGACGGTGCTCTTCCTGGCGTCGGAGCGGTCGTCGCGGACGACGGGAGCGATGATCCCGGTGGACGGGGGAGTGAGGGAAGCGTTCCCGCGTTAAGCTGCTCGGCCGCTACTACATGCCGTTACGGCGGCTATCACTCCGGTGCAGCGGCCCGTTCCTTCCTAGCCTACGAAGAGGGTGTAGGTGGCCCCAGAGCTGTGGGCGACGGTCCTGGGGTTTAGGACGTTCTTCTCCGCTGACAGGGCACGCTCCGCGATTTCGAGGTTGATGGCCGGTACCTGCTCCAGGGACTTTATTTCCTCCAAAGTGAAAAAGCCGGCCCGGTCGACCTCGTGGTTGTCGGGCTGGGGGTTGGAATCGAGAGGGCGCAGCAACAGCACGATGTAGAGGCTGTTGTCGACGTCGGGGTCGTAACGATTGCGAATCCCGAGGACGCCGCGCACCTCGGTGTTGATGCCCGCTTCTTCGTGGACTTCCCTGATGACGGCTTCCTCGATGGTCTCATTGGGCTCGATGAACCCACCGGGAACCTGCCAGTTGCCGCGGCCCCGGCGGGAGGAACGGCGGACCAGGAGCAGCCGGCCGCCGTCCACGACGGCACCCCCGACACCCACGTTGTATCCCTTGTTGTAGCGTTCCGGGACGGGCATGCGTTTCCTCCAATCCAATGGTGGGATTTTCCCTGGGGTGCCGGCGGAACCCAATTGTAACGCAGGCCGGCGGCGGTGAGAACCAATTGGGTTGAGGAGGGCAGGGAAGGGGTTTTGACGATAGGGCCGACGAAGGGGAAATCAAACCGGCCAGTTGGCACGGGACCGGGGCGAGACCAATAGTGTTAAGCTAACCGGCACCTTCGGGGCATTCGCTCCCACAGAGGACTCCGTTGTTCCAAACCCGTAATCGTCCGGGCCGAGTCCGCAATATGAGGCGGCCGTTCTACGGCTGGTGGCTCTCGCTGCTGGCTGCCGTCATCATGGTCATCGGTACGGTGCCGCTGTTCCAGGGAATGACGGCGTGGTTCGTCGTGCTGGAGCAGACCTTCGGGTGGAGCCGGTCGCAGCTGGCCCTGGCGTTCTCGCTGACGCGGGTGGAGGGGTCAATCACCGGGCCGGGAGCGGGGTTCCTGATCGACAAGCTGGGAGCCCGGCGGATGGTGCTCGTCGGGATGGTGGTGCTGGGGGTGGGTTTCATCCTGCTGGGGCAGGTGAACCACCTGTGGCAGTTCTACCTGGCGTTCCTGGTGATGAGCCTGGGAGCGGGGTTGGGCACCTGGATGCCGATGATGACGGTGCTGAACAGCTGGTTCTACCGGCGTCGGTCGACAGCCATGGCAGTGGCGATGGAGGGGTTCTCGCTGGGAGGGGTGCTGCTGATTCCGGCGCTGGCCTGGGCGATAGACCCGGACGGACTGGGCCGGCCGGGGTGGCGGTTGACGGCGATGGGGCTGGGGGTCCTGGTGATTGTCCTGGCGGTGCCGTTGTCGCGGCTGGTGCGCAACCGGCCGGAGGACTACGGGGAGACGCCGGACGGCCTCCCGGCGAGAAGCGCATCAGCAACGGCGGCAGGAGGCGGGGGAACCGGGGAGGCGGAGGACTCGGACTTCACATGGCAACAGGCGATCCGGACGAAGAATTTCTGGCTGATTACCTGGGGGCACGCCTGCTCGTCGACGGTTATCGTGACGATCATGGTCCACCTGGGTCCGATGCTGACGGACCGGGGGCTGCATCTGCAGACGGTGGGCTGGGTGGTGTCGGTGCTCACGGCGGTGGCCGCGGTCAGCACCCTGGCCGGAGGCTACATCGGGGACAGGATGCCCATCCGGGTGGCGCTGTTCATCTTCTGCGCGCTGCAGTCGGCGGCGGTGGGAGTGCTGCTGGTGCTGCACTCGGTGGAAGGGGCGCTCCTGTTTGCGGTGCTGATGGGGACCGGGTTCGGGGGACGGAACCCGATGACGACCTCGATCAGGGGGGTGTACTTCGGGAGGAAGGCATTTGCCAGCATTACCGGGGTGTCGATGGTGCCGATGAACGTGCTGCTGCTGGCCGCGCCGCTGTTCGCGGGGTATATGTTCGACGTTTACCGGAGCTACGTAGTTCCCTTCACGGTGATCGGCGTGGTGAGCCTGTTGGGGTCGGCGCTGTTCCTGATGCTGGGACCGCCGCCGGGGGAGTCGGAGAGGCGTCGGGCGCGATCCCAACGCTCCTAACTGGCACGGCAGGGAGCTTTGGCTTATGATGGAGCGGCCCTGCGAAGGGGTTTGATTTTGACGGAATGGAGGCGGGTATGGACGTTCACGTTTACACCAACCCTGGTTGATTCAGCTGCCGGACGTTGGAGGAGTTTCTGACGTCGAACGGTGTTCAGTTTGAGCACCACGATTTGATGACCGACGAGGCGGCGCGGACCGACCTGGACAGCCGAGGGATCAAGGCGGCCCCGGTGACGATCATAGACGGGTCGGAAGTGATCATCGGGTATTACCCGAAGAAGCTGATCCCGGCGCTGAACCTGAAGGTGACACCGGACCACGGGAGCCGGACGTCGTGGATGGCGGAGAAGTACGAGAAGGTCCTGTGCGCCACGATGCGGGCGGCGCGACAGCTTTCCGACGAGCAACTGCTGGTGGAGGTGCCGTGGCGGCCGGAGCGGGTGCGGGACACCATCGTTCACATCATCTCCTTCCCGGAGCTGGCGTGGCGGAGTCACGAGCACGGGAGCATGTCGACCGACGATATGCGGGCGTGCCGGGAGCGGCTGGCGGATGTGATGACCGCCGAACAGATTACGGCCTACGGCGACGGCGTGGTGGCGGACCTGGTGCGGTTCCTGAACAGCGGGAACACGGAAGGGTTCGAGCGGGTGGTGCCGGCCCACTACGGCGGGGAGGTGACGGTGCTGGAGCTGCTGAACATCATCCTGAGCCACAGCACGCATCACCTGAAGCAGGTCTACTGGTTCATGGAGACGGAGCTGGGGGTGGACCCGCAGGACCGGGCGACGGAAGAGGATATGGAGGGGATTTTCACCCCGGCACAGTTAATCTAGCCGACGGTCCCGGGTATCTGGAAATTGAGCGTCCCGGCGGGGATTTCTCCGCCGGGACGCTGCTTTTGGCAGGAGTGGGGCGCGGTTCAGCCGGTGAGCTGGTGGATGAACTGGCGGTAGTTGCCGGAGCCGGTGGTGCGGATTTCGGGGCGGTCGGAGACTTCCAGGTCGCCTACGTCTTCCAGCAGTTCGACGTGGGCGACGGTCTCGGCCATGGCGGCGCGGAAGTTGGTGCCCTCCAGGGTCCGGTGGGAGAAGATGCGGCGGGTGAGGTCTTCGAGTCCGACGGCATGGGAGCCGACGGTGTCGAGGACCTGCTGGAGGCGCTCACCGTGATGCTCGATGATGTCCCGGGCGCGGGTGGCGTTGATGAAGTTGAACTTGTCCCGGTTGAAGTAGCGGTGGGCGGGGAGGACCTGGGTGTCGCTGCCCATGTCGGAGACGATTTTCAGGGACTTGAGGTAGGTGGCGAGGCCGTACCAGTCATCCTCGGCTTGGTACTGCTGGGGGAGCTTTTCCCTGATTTCCGCCGGGAAGGCGGCCTTCATGGTGGGATGGGGGGAGATCTCCGGGAGGACGTGGTCGCCGGTGAAGACCACGTCGCCGACCTTCATGCAGAGCTCGTCCGGCGAGTGACCGGGGGCATGGATGAGGGTCATGTCCCCAACCTGCTCGTTGGGGCGGATGGGGTGGCCGATGGTGAGGCCCTGGCGGGCGTGGATGTAGCGCTCCCGATGCTCGGTGGGTTCAGGGAAGGCGTTGTGGAGCTCGGACAGGCGGCCAAATTCCTCCTGGAGGGGAGAGGCGGCGGCGCGGAAGATGGTGCGGGGGTCGTACTCCTGGAGGTGGTAGTAGATTTCGTGGGCCCAGACCTCAGCGCCGGTGGCGTCGACGAGCTCGGCGACGGAGCCGTCGTGGTCCTCGTGGCCGTGGGTGATGATGACGCGCTGGATGTCGGAGGCGCGGAAGCCGGCCTGGCTGAGTCCTTCGTCCAGCTCGTGGAAGGAGCCGAACTCGCCGGAGTCGATGATAGTGAGGCCCTCGTTCTCGAAGACGTAGGCCCAGGTGGGGCCGGTGTAGGAGAATCCGACGCGGGGGACGGAGATGGCGTGGATGACGGGGGCGTGGTGGGGGACGATCCGAAGGATGGTGCGGTCGCCGTTGGATGCGCCGGCGCGGATGACGTCAAGTTCCCTGAAGTTATGGTCCATTAAACAGCTCCTCAACAAGTCCAACGGCTAGACTATGCGTTGAGGAAGGGGTTGTCAAATGGAGGGCCGGAGAAAAAATAAGTGGCGCATTTTGCTACATTTTGGTGCATTTCCCAGGAGAGGGGATGGCGTGGGAAGTCCACGAGGCGAGCAGCATTGGTCAATAGTAGGGGCACGGCAGCGGGGTTGGCAAGGGGGAAGTGTCAGTAAGGGTTGGGGGGAGAGGCGGGGGGGTGAGGATTTGGGACCAGAGAGAGTCCGGTTTGGGTGCGAAGGGCGGGTTTTGGCACCATGATGCGGCGCCAGCATGGTGGTACTTGCACCAACATGGTGGTGATGTCTGTTGGTGCGCTCTCCAAGTTGGATGCGGGGTTGTGGGGAAGGATTTACGGGGGTCTGGATTCCCTTTTTGCGACTCCGACGCCGGCGCAAGGCAACTTGTCTCAACGCCAGCGGCTGTCGCGCGGGGTTCGGCGCGGGAATGACGGGAGAGATGGAAGGCGGGGGGAGGCTATTTCATCAGGGCGGGGATGGGGATGAGACGCTCGTTGGGGGAGTCCACGCCGAGCATCAAGCCCTGGAGGGAGTAGGCGCCCAGCAAAGGCTCGATGTCCTCGTCGCCAAATACGACCAGGGTGATTTCGGACCGGCCGGCGATGCGGACCCAGGTCCGTCCCACCGGGCGCTGGATTTCCCGCCCGTCGGCGAGGACGAAGGTGAACTCGGTGTGGGGAGAGACGCCCAGTTCCTGGAGAAAGGAAGCGGGCAGGGTGGTGACGCTAGCCCCGGTGTCCACGAGGGCGGCGACGGGTTCGTAGCGGGACCCTTCCGGGTTGCCGATTTCGATGGTGGCGGTGAATGTTCCCATGATGGTTCCTTTGGGGGGTTGGCCGGGTAAGTGAGTTTTCCGCCCAGCCTTTGCAGAGATTTTATATTGTGGAGGGTGACCTGGCAAAGCAAGGTTATCGCATGAGTGAGGGTTTGGCCAAACTACTGCCAATGGTCAACACAATACTGCCAGGAGGAGACGACGGGGGTCTGGATTCCCGCCTGCGCGGGAATGACGGGAGAGATGGAAGGCCGGGGCAGGTTCCGCTCGGAATGACGGGAAAAGAGGTGAACGGATCGAGTCAGACTTCATGTGTTTGCCCTGGAGTTCAGTCCGGGTCGGGGGTGAAGTTGGCGATTACGGGGGCGGCGACGCGGTCGGTGAAGCGGCGTTTGGTGAGGAGGATGAAGGTCAGGCGCTGGATGAGGGAGGAGATGCCGCGGGCCTTTAGCTCCCAGGTGACGGTCCATAGAGTCCCGCCGGTCTGGGGGTCGAAGTTGTCATAACGGTCGGACCAGCCGGATTGGAGGGCCCGCATGGAGCGGGAGCGGGGCGGGTCGAAGGAACATTCCCACTGGACGCCAGCGCCGAGGTCTTCGAGGAAGGTGAAGGTGCCAGCGCCGCGGCGGAGGAGTTTCCCGTATTTTTCTTCCAGGACGGCAGCGCCGGGCTCGCCGGATACGGGATAGCCGGTGACGAATTCGTAGACCTCGGCGGGGCTGCCGGGGACGAAGTAGCTGATGGAGACGGCGGGCATGGGGCTGGGGTCTCCGATCAGCCGCGGAAGGCGGGCATGACCCGGGCGGCGAACGTTTCCATCTGCCGGTAGAGGTCTTGGGGGGTGCCGGAGAGGAAGCCGAAGTTGAAGTCGCGGACGCCGGCGTCGATGCGGTCTTCGACGGCGCGGATGCACTGGTCGGGGGTGCCGGTGACGCAGAGGGCCTGGGCGATGTCCTCGGCGCTGCGCTCGGGGGTGACGTAGCGCTGGCCGACGTGGGAGACGGCGGTTGCCAGGGCTTCGGCGGGGTCGTCGGCGATGGAGGTGGGCTGGTTGAGTCCCCAGTGGAATCCGTCCAGGTCGCGGCCGGACTCGCCAGCGATGCGCTTGATGGCGTCGTTGGAGGCGCGGAGGCGGCGGAGGGTGAAGAGGTAGGGATACCATCCATCGGCGCGGAGGGCGGCGCGCTCCATGGCCGGGTCGCTGCGTCCGGCGATCCAGATGGGGGGATAGGGCTGCTGGACGGGTTGGGGCAGGAGGGTCACGTCGTCGAAGTTGAAGAAGCGGCCGTGGTGGGAGACGTGCTCCTCGGTCCAGAGGCGCTTCATCACTTCCAGCATTTCGTCGGTGCGGCGGCCGCGGGTGTTGACGGGGATTTCGAGGGCGTCGAACTCCACGCGGGTGCCGCGCTGGCCGCTGATGCCGATGCCGAAGTCGAGGCGTCCGTTGGAGACGCGGTCGACGGTGGCGACCATCTTGGCGAGCAGGACGGGATGGTAGAGAGGGGCGATGACGATGCCGGTCATGATGCGGATGTTCCGAGTGGCGCCGGCGGCGGCGGCCATGGCGGGGAGGGTGAGGACGGTGGGCCGGGGCGGGTCTCCGTCCATGATGTGCTCGCCGGTGGTGATGCGGTCGAAGCCGAGCTCCTCGGCGCGGCGGGCGAACTCGGGTATGTCCCAATAGTCCTCGACGCCGAGGTTGCAGCCGAAGGTAATTTCCGGTGGGGGCATGGAGGCTCCTTGATTGACGGGAGGTTGAGGGCATTTTAGGGGGGATGGGTGCGGGGGCGCAATCCGGGGGGAGAGTTGGGGGGTGATGCTCCTGCGGGGGATGAATGGCTGTGAGGGAGGCTGATGGGTCCCTGCCTGCGCAGGGACGACGAGTGGGGGGCGACGCACCTGCGGGGGATGAATGGCCGTGGGGGGAGCTGATGGGTCCCTGCCTGCGCAGGGACGACGAGTTGGGGGTGCGCACCAGCGGGGGATGAAAGGGATTGGGGAAGCTGATGGGTCCCTGCCTGCGCAGGGACGACGAATTGCAGGCGAACCAACCATCCCTGGGGCGGGCGCCGAAGTTGGTGAAAGGGGGTTACTGGGCGAGCATTTCGTTGGTTATCTTGACGAGGGTTTCGTGGTCGAGGACGCCGCTCCACTTGCGGAAGACGGTGCCGTCGGAGTTGACGAAGACGGTGGTGGGCATGGTGGTAACCATGAAGGCCTGCATGATCCGGCGGTCGGGGGTGGAGCCGGTGGGGTAGGTGATTCCCAAGTCGTCCAGGAGGGCGCGGGCCTCGGGTTCGCCGCCGAGCATGGTGAACTGGCCGACGTCCACTCCGACGAGGAGGGCTTCGTCCTGGAAATCCTCGTGGAACTGCTGGAGGTCGGGCATTTCGGCGCGGCAGGGCGGGCAGAGTCCGGCCCAGAAGTTGAGGAGGACGGGTTGGCCTTCGAGGGAGGAAAGGGCCAGTTCCTCGCCTCCGACGCGGTCAGCGCCGGTGTACATGGAGAGGGTCAGGTCGCCGTAGGCGGACTCGCCGGACTTGGAGGGAGAGCAGGAGGCGATAAATACGGCGACGGCCACCGCCGCGAGCCAGAACCACATCCTGCTGCGTTGGCGACCGCGTTGGTGGCCGGGTCGGCGGGTGCGTTGGAACGAAGCCATGGAGATGGTGAAGAAGGGGGTGACAGCGGGTGGGTGATGGCGGCGGTGCATGTAGGCTCCGAATGAGAGGAGTTTCCGGGTATCATTAATCCGTCTGTATAATATCCTACGAAATCAGGGGGGTTCCGGACTTTCCGGCATGGGCTGTGTATACTCAGACGAGCCGGCCCCCAATACTGACCGCCAGCGATGAGGTTGAGATGGTTGCAGAGACGCGTTCCACGGCTTCCAGAGAAGAACTTTCCCAGATGGCCCACCTGCTGCGGCGGGCCGGGTTCGGGGCGACGCGGCGGGAGCTGGATGAGTATTGCGCCAGGGGATACGAGGCGACGGTGGAGGAGCTGCTGCATCCAGAGGACGCGGCTCCCATCGACGAGGACGTGGTGCGGCGGTACCACGTGGACCAGAATAGCCTGATGCTGATTGAGAGCTCGCAGGCGTACTGGATCTACCGCATCATCAACACCAACGCGCCGCTGGAGGAGAAGATTGCGCTGTTCTGGCACGGGCTGTTCGCGACGGCCTACGGGAAGCTGAACCACGCCAAGGCAGTGGTGAACCAGACCAACACCTTCCGGCGGCACGGGCTGGGGAATTTCAGGACGCTGCTGCTGGAGCTTTCCCGGGACCCGGCGATGATTTTCTGGCTGGACAACAAGGACAACCACAACGGAGCGCCCAACGAGAACTACGGGCGGGAACTGCTGGAGCTGTTCTCGATGGGTATTGGCAATTACTCCGAGGATGACGTAAAGAACTGCGCGCGGGCGTTCTCGGGTTGGACTATCAACAACGCGGACTACATGGGCATCCGGGCGTCGCGGGACTCGATATGGCCGCACGGGCGGCTGGACTGGCAGTTCCGGTATCTTCCCGGGGATCACGACGACACGGAGAAGACTTTCCTGGGGGAGACGGGGAGGTTCAACGGGGAAGACATCATTGACATAATCGTCCGGCAGCCGGCGACGGCCTGGTTCGTGGCCAGCAAGCTGCACCAGTTCTTCGTGGCGGACCAGGGGGACGAGGACCAGATACAGGCGCTGGCCGATGAGTTCCTGCGGACGGAGGGGGACATCCGGTCGGTGCTGCGGATGCTGTTCCTGTCGGACTTCTTCCGGGCTCCCGGGGCGCGGCTGGCGAAGGTGAAGAGTCCGGCGGAACTGGTGGCGGGGACGGCGCGGCTGGCGGGGAGCCACCAGTTCCCGGAATGGAGCATCGTCAACCTGGCGATGGACGTCAACTTCATGGGGCAGGAAATCCTGAATCCGCCGACGGTGGAGGGGTGGCACACGGGGCGGGAGTGGATTGACACGGGCAACCTGGTGGAGAGGGTGAACGCGGCGGCGCTGGAGATTGGGGATGTGAACCAGCCGGGAGTGCGGGAGGTTATCCGGCGGCTGGAAGAGGCGGGACCGGCGCTGTCTCCCGAAGGGTTCGTGGACGGGTGCCTGGAGGCCCTGGGGCAGTTCGAGACTTCGGAGCAGTCCCGGGAGGGGCTGGTCCGGTACGCAGGGCGGATGGGGGAGCTGCGGTTCGACCGGCCAGACTCGCTGGCATGTACGCACCAGCGGGTGGGGGAGATGCTGCAATTGATCGCGGCAACGCGGGAATACCAACTGGCGTAGGACGGGAGTTATGACAGTCAACGCGGAGAAAGCGGTCTATTCCTTTCCGTACAGCCATACCGTCGGGTTCATGGCGAACCAGGGGCGCGGGTTCAACAATCCCATCGACGTTGCCATTGCGCCGGGGGGAGAGCTTTACGTGCTGAACCGGGCCGGGCCGGAGGTGGGAATCCGGCTGCCGTACAAGCGGGTTACCATCTGCACGGCGGAAGAGGAGTACCTGGGAGAGTTCAGCACCGGGGGGACCTCCGACGGGCAACTGTGGTGGCCGAGCGCGGTCGCGCTGGATTCGGAAGGGCTGGTGTACATTCCCGACGAGGCGTTGAACCATGTGCAGGTGTTCACACGGGAGGGAGAGTTCCTGCGAAACTGGGGGGCTGCGGGGAGTGGACCGGGGGAGCTGAACCGGCCTTCCTACCTGGCGGTTGACGCCGAGGATAACCTGCTAATCAGCGACAGCCTGAACCACCGGGTGCAGAAGTTTTCCCGGGACGGGGAGGTCCTGGCGGAGTGGGGGCGGTCCGGCACCGGCGATGGGGAGTTGAATATGCCCTGGGGTCTGGGGCTGGACCGGGACGGGAACGTTTACGTCGCGGACTGGCGGAACGACCGGGTGCAGAAGTTCGATCCGGGCGGCGGGTTCCTGGCCAAGTGGGGCGTTCCCGGGTCGGGGATGTTCAATCGTCCGGCGGCGGTGGCGGTGGACGACGATGGGCTGTTGTACGTGGCGGACTGGGGGAACGAGCGGGTGCAGGTGCTGACGCCGGAGGGAGAAGTGGCGGGGACTATCCGGGGAGACTCGGTGGACTCGCGCTGGGCGGCGGACTATTTCGCGGCGAATCCTGAGGAGGGGGCGGCGCGGTATGCCTCCAATCTTGCGCCTGAGATTGATCCGGCGAGGGAGCGGGAGCGGGAGGAGTCGGCCAACGTGGAGAAGCTGCTGTGGGGGCCGACGGCGGTGAAGCTGGACGGCGAGGGGCGGATATTTATCGTGGATAGCTGCCGGCACCGGCTTCAGGTGTACCGGAAGGAAGGGACGGGGTAACGTTGGGGGATAAATCCCCCAACCCCCCTGAGTTTGAGCAGGTTGCGGGGAAAGAGGCGAGGTTTGGGCGGCTTGGATGAGGGGCGGGAGGCCAGGTTCGAGACGGGAGAGTTTCCGCGCTCGGCGGCTTACGATCCTGAGTGGGTGCTGGAAAACATGATGGGGCCGAATCCCCTGTGGCTGACGGAGGGGCTGGCGGGGTGCATGAGCCTCGAACCCGGGATGCGGGTGCTGGACCTGGGCTGCGGGAAGGGGTTGAGCTCGATATTCCTGGCGAAGGAGTACGGGGTGCAGGTTTGGGCGGCGGACCTGTGGATAGATGCCAGCGAGAATTTTGGCCGGATCCGGAAAGCGGGCGTCGAGGACCTGGTGTTTCCCATCCACGCCGAGGCCCATGCCCTGCCCTTTGCCGACGGGTTTTTTGACGCGATGGTGAGCGTGGATGCGTACCATTACTTCGGGACGGATGACCTCTACCTGGAGAATTACCTGGCGGGGCTGGTGAAACCCGGCGGGCAGATGGGGATCGTGGTGCCGGGGCTGGTGGAGGAACTCCCGTCCACCGAAGCGCCGGAGCATCTGCGGGAATACTGGGAGCCGGCCTTCTTCAGCCTGCACAGCCCGGAGTGGTGGAAGCGGCACTGGGAACGAAGCGGGCTGGTGGAGGTCGAGCTTTCCGACTCGATTCCAGAGGGGTGGAGGCTCTGGATGGAATCGGACCTGTTGTGGTCGGAGCGGCTGGGCAAGCCGAGCGACGAGGCGGATATGCTGTCCCTGGACCGGGGACGGACGCTGGGATTCACCCGCATGGTGGGCCGGAGGAATGGCCGGCCGGTGTCGCGGCTGGACGAACTCTAACCCGGAGACAAAGTGAGGTGGGCGTTTCGCAGCGACTTTCGCTGCCGCCTACCCCATACCAACCGGGGACATGGGAGGAATCCGATGCGGCACGCTCGTCCTCCAAATGCAGTTTTCACCTCATGCAGCCGCCCCGCCCTGGACGAGGCGGGGCAACGAACGGGCCGACCACTCCATCCATCCCAAGGCGTCCCCGGCATCTTCCGGGGGGACAGCCCGAAGCGATGCAGTTCATAACCGTTCCCACCGTAGTGGACAGGTTTGAACGGAGTGCCCAAACTGAATCAACATTGAGAGCCCCGGAGGACCCGCGATGGGTAAACTGACAGTGATCCTGGGAGTGGGAGACCAGCAGGGCAGCCGGTTCGAGGAGATCGAGGCTACGGTGGACACCGGGGCCACTTGCACGGCCATACCCAGAGCCTTGCTCCAGAGGCTGGGGGTGCCGGTGGCGCGCTCGGCCCAGTCCCGCCTGGCCGACGGCAGTACCGCCCCGGTGGACATAGGCTGGACGATGATCAGGATTGAAGACCAGACATTTCCAACGCGAGTGACCTTTGCGGAGGAAGACCAGCCCATCCTTCTGGGAGTGGTCACCCTGGAAGAAGCGCTGCTGGCCGTGGACCCGGTGGGACAACAACTAATCCCGGTAGAGGCGATGCGCTTCTAAACTGTAGCCAAAGTGGGGTATGCGTTTCGCCCCGGCTTTCGTTCAGGAAGGGGACAACTAATGAAACCGCTCCGGCTTCAAGCATAGAGGCCGGAGCGGGTTTTTTTGGGGCAGTCGGGCAACCTCCCGAGGGGGTTAGACGGGGAGGAGGGGCTCGTCGCGGTCGGAGAGGAGGTCGGTGTCGAAGCCGTTGATGGCGAGGGCGATCATGGCGTAGTTGCCGATGAGCATGGTCAGCTCGATGAGGCCCTGCTTGCCGAACTGCTCCAGGGCGGCCTGGTAGGCGCCGCGGCTGGCGTAGTGGTCGCGGAGCATGGCGCGGGTGTAGTTGACGGTGGCCTCCTCGTCCTCGGCCAAGTCCTCCATCTCGTTGCCGTCGCGGAGGTCGTCGACGATGTCGTCACGCATTCCGGCCTCGCGGGCGGAGGCGGCGTGGGCGTTCCAGATATGCTGGCAGTCCATCTCGCGGGCGGTCAGCAGCATGGTGAATTCCTGGATTTTCTTGGGGAGGCTGGAGTCGTTGCGGAGGTACTGGTTGAGGGCGGTGGACCGCCTGGAAAGCTCGGGGACGTGGGCCAGGACGGAGCCGGGGCCGTGCCGGGGGGCGCTGCCGTCGGGGAACAGCTCGTCGAAGGCCCCCTGCTGGTTGGCTGGTACGGTGTCGCGGGTGGCTATGGGGATTCGGGCCATGTTTGTCCTCCTTGATGGTGGGGATACTTTTGGCTGGTCGTTTGGTTTTTGCGGGACGGGTATTCATCCGCCCGGGCACGGTGAGTGTATCCGAGGGCGGAATGGAGCGTCAAACGGCGGGATGAACCGGGCCGGGCGCTGGGCTATTGGAGGGGTTTCCTGCCGGTCTTGCGCTCGAAAAGCTCCCAGGTGAGGTCGTTGAAAGGGTAATACTTGCCGGGGGAGCATTGTTCCTCGGCTAGCTGGGCCTTGATGACCTCTTCGACTTCCTCGCGCTGGTGGGCGATGCGGATAACGTCGTCGACCTCGGACCGGGGGACGACGACCACGCCGTCATCATCACCGACGATGGCGTCGCCGGGCCGGACGAGGACGCCGCCGCACTGGATGGCGTCGTTGACCTGCCAGGGCCAGAACTCGGCGGGGCCCTGCTTGGCGGTGCGGGCGGCGGAGTAGACCGGGAAGCCGTATTCCTTGAGGGAGTTGCTGTCACGGACTGCGCCGTCGGTGACGAGGCCGCCGACCTGGCGCTGGCAGAGGCGGAAGAATTTGATGTCGCCGCCGATGGAGCTGTACTGCCAGCCCATGGCATCTATTACCAGCACCTCCCCGGGGCCGCACAGCTCGAAGGCGACGTACTCGGCGGACCGGTCTCCCTTGGGCTTGTCCTGGGCGAGGTCGGGCCGGTGGGGTACGAAGCGGAGGGTGACGGCCCGTCCGGCCATGCTCTGTCCGAGTTGGAGGGGGAGAGCGCCTTCGATCATGCTCATGGGCCAGTTCTTGACCCAGAGGGCGTCGATGAGGGTCTGGGTGGGGATTTGCCTGAGGACTTCGAGGGTGGCGTCGGAGATTTCGGCGGGGGTGGTCATGGCGAACCTCGGGGATGGGGTGGGTCGGCCGGGGCCGGTGGGGGCGATGAGATTATAGGGGAAGGGTTGCAGAAATTGAAGGAAGGCGTCCCAATCAGGGACGCCTTCCGAGATAGGCCGGTTGGAGTCGGACTCCGCTACTCGTCGGGCCAGCCGTCGGGGGTCTCGTTGGCGGCCAGGGCGGCCTTGACAGCCTCGGCTGCTTCGGAGGAGACCCAGCCGCTCCAGACATCAGCGTTGCTGTTGAGCCACCAGAGGGCGGTGGTGTTGGCGCTGGTGACGGAGTTGTCGCGCTGCCACGAGGCGATTCCCTTGTACCGGTCGATGTTCAAGTCCCAGTTGCGGAGGAACTCGACGATTTCAGGAGCGCGAACGGGGATACTGGGATGGACGGCGATCAGGATTGAAGCGTCCTGGTAGGCGCAAGCCTTGGTGGTGAACCAGCACTGGTCGGAGTATTCAGGCTCACCCAGGCGGACCAGGTCAAGCACCAGGGCGGGTTCGTTGGTGCCCCAGGTGTAACCCAGCCATGGCTCCTCTTTCTCCCAGGCGCCGTACATATCGGCGTTAAGAGCGGCGTTGTCGCCGGCATTGATTATCTGGACGTGGTCCTCGAGACCGTACCCGGCGACCTGGGCCGCGCCAACCTCTTCACAGGCCCAGCCGATGACGCAGGCAACCAGGCGGGCCTTGTCGCCGGTTTCAGCGGTCTTGAACAGGTCCTTGTACTGCTGTTCCTTCAGGTCCTCGACGCTGTCCAGATCAGGGTACTGTTCCTGCAGGTAGGCGGGGATTACGAAGGAAGACTGCCAGTCGTTGCCCAGGCTCTTGCCGACGGAAACGACCTCGCCGTTGGCGATGGCTTCGTTCCAGGCCTCAATCTGGTTGGGCAGCCATATCTCCAGGGTTACGTGGGTGTCGCCGGTGCGGAGGCCCTGGAACAGGGGAAGGGTGGCGCCGAACTTGACGTCGGTGGGGTATCCGTAGCCCTTTTCCACAATGTACTGAGCAACCCGGTTCTGGACCTGGGCGCTGGTCCAGTTGAGGTCGCTGAAAACGATGGTTTCCTTGGGGCCTTCGGGGGCCATGACCTCGACGGTCCGTTCGACAATCTTGGTGACCTCGACGGGACGGTCAACTTCGACCGTCTTTTCGACGATCTTGGTCACTTCAACAGGGCGGTCGACCGTCTTCTCGACGACTTTGGTGACCTCGACCTGCTCCCCGGGCAACTCGACAACCCGGGTGACTTCGACTTGCTGGCCGGGAACCTCGACGACCCTGGTGACCTCGACCTGTTGAGGCGCTGCCGGGGAACAGGCCAAGAGAGCAACCACGGCAAACAGCGCCGCAGAAGCGAAGACAAGCCTCCATTTATTCGACAAAATCGACACCTCCTAAACGGACAATATGCGAGATTTGATTCCTGCGGGCCCATGAAAAGGCGTTGCCATTTATACCAACGAAATCTGCCGTTGTCAATTGGGAGCCGATACAGATTGACATAACGGATGGGACATTATTCGGCCAATGTCGTATCCAGCACGGACGGGTTTCGTCACAGGCTGACGGATTAAGACGCTGTGTTTCCAAGAGGCCTCCGGGCCCATCAGGGAGATGCCGCTCAAGGGGACGGACGCAAGATATCGAGCAGCATCAAGATGGCGTTATCCGGATAGGTTCAGCGAGTCCTGGCGCCGCCGGGCGATAGCCTGGGTAAGGCGGTCGATGATGATGGCCAGCACGACGATGGCGATTCCGGCGATGGCCCCATTGCCGGGCTGGTTCTTCTGGAGGGCTCGCAAAACGTTGTCGCCGAGTCCACCGGCGGCGACCATGCTGGCGATGGTGACCATGGCAAGGGCCATCATGGTGGTCTGGTTGATGCCGGCCATGATGGTGGGAAGGGCCATGGGGACTTGGACCTTGGTCAGTATCTGGAAGGGTGTCGCGCCGAAGGAACGGGCGGCTTCCACGGTTTCGGGGGAAACCTGGCGAATCCCCAGGTTGGTGAGGCGGATGACCGGGGGGACGGCGTAGATGATGGTTGCGAAGATGCCAGCGGGCTTGCCCAGGCCGAAGAACAGGATTCCCGGAATGAGGTAGACGAAGCTGGGCATGGTCTGCATGCCGTCGAGGATGGGCCGCATCAAGTTGTCGGCGAGCTGGTTGCGCGCGCCGATAACTCCCAAAGGCAAGCCGATGGCGACCGAAATGGCTACGGCGACGACCATCAAGGCGATAGTGTCTATGGTGTTGGGCCACAATCCCATGAAGCCGATGAAGAGCAGGCCGCCGAGGGTCAACCCGGTGAGGGCCCAGCGTCCGACGGCGAAGGACAGGAAGGCCAAGCCGACGAGCATGGCCGGCCAGGGAACCCATTCAAGAACAGTTTCAATGTAGACCAAGGAGTAGGTGATGGCATCGCTGACCCCGTCGAACAGCCAACTGCCCTTTTCGGTAAGCCAATCTATGCCGTCATCTATGGCTTCGCCGGTCGCTTCCCGGAGGGATTTTTCGATGGTAATGGTCGCGCCGCCGGTGGTAGGGACCTCGGATGTGGAGACGGTGGTGGGGAAGGCCATTTCCGGGCCCCAGACGTAGAGGCTCACTAGGAGAACCAGCAGGACCAGGGCTGCTCCAGCGGCCCAGAAGTAGCGCCGGGGGAGATTGGCGAGGCTGAACCTGGCCTGGGATCCTTCCCGAGAAGGGTCTGGCTGGGAGTCCTGGGTTTCGTTGTCGGTGCGGCTGAGGACGGCCATGAGAAAAACTCCTGCCCTGGTGGAACTGGGGACTATTCTTCCTGTTGGCTGTCGGCGGCGGTGGGGGTGGAGGTTTCGGCGATGGCTTCGGCGAGGGCGCTGCGGTGGATTTCTCCGACGAGGGTGTTGTTTTCGTCAACGACGGGGATGGGGTAGTCGCTGCCCATGGCCACCGGGATGAGCTGGTCGAAGGTGGTGTCGGGAAAGACGGGGAGGTAGTTGGACTCGACGTGGTCCCAAGCCTCGTCAATGCGGCGCACACCAAGCTGGAGGGCCTTCTGGGCGCTGCTGATGGACAACATTCCCAGGTAGTGTTCCTGCCGGTCCACCACCCAGGCGGCGTCGCCGTCGCTGGCGCCGATGGTGTGGAGGGCGGCGCGGGGGCCCTGGTGTCCCATGACGGTGGCCTTGGGCGGGACCATGACCTTGCTGGCGGTCATGATGGTCTCCAGCCGGACATCCTGGGTGAACTCGCCGACATATTCGTCCTCGGGGCGGAGGACGATGTCCTCGGGGGAGCCGATCTGGGCGACGGCGCCGTCGTGCATGATGGCGATGCGGTCGCCGAGCTTGAGGGCCTCGTTGAGGTCGTGGGTGATGAAGACGATGGTCTTGTGGAGCTCGGTCTGGAGGCGGAGGAGCTCGTCCTGCATCTGGCGGCGGATGAGGGGGTCGAGTCCGCTGAAGGGCTCGTCCATGAGGAGGATGTCGGGGTCGACGACGAGGGCGCGGGCGAGTCCGACGCGCTGCTGCATTCCGCCGGAGAGCTGGCGGGGGAAGGAGTCCTCCCAACCGCCCAGGCCGACGAGCTCAAGGACTTGGCGGACGCGCTGGTAGCGGGTTTCCCGGTCGACGCCCTGGGTCTCCAGGCCCCAGGCGGCGTTGTCCAGGACGGTGCGGTGGGGCATGAGGCCGTAGTGCTGGAAGACCATGGCAATCTTGCGGCGGCGGAAGTCGGTGAGATCCTTATCAGTCATCCGGGTGATGTCATCGCCGTCGACGACGATTTCGCCGGAGGTGGGTTCGATGAGGCGGATGAGGCATCGGACGAGGGTGGACTTGCCACTGCCGGAGAGTCCCATGACGACGAAGGTCTCGCCGCGGGCGACGTCGAAGTTGACATCCTGAAGAGCGACGACGGCCCCGAGGTCGGCAAGAATCTGGGACTTATCCTTGCCCTCGTTTTCGGGTGCGGTTACCTGGGAGGCGTTCTTGCCGAAGACTTTCCACAGGGACCTGACGCTGATGTAGGGGGCGCCGTTTTCACCGGCGGTGGATGGGGCGGGCTGGGGAGCGTCGGAAACCGGGTCAAGAGAGCTAACCATACCTGGCCTTTTCGTAAAGCCCGCTTTCATCCGGGCTCCATTTCGGCAACTTGTCCGAGGGCCCGGTCCGGCGGGGGAGGCGTTCTCTGCAAGGGGGCGGCGCCCACTGGCCGCCACCGGCCCAATCGGGGGCTACCGTAATTCCCCGGCGTCCGGTTTGTCAAATGCAGGTGGTATCGCTTGGAGCGAGCTCAAGGAGGGTGAGCCTGGGTTGGGTGTCCGGGGAGTCCTGGACGGCCCGGGGCCAGTCCGGTTTCGGATGCCGGGGGTTTGGTGTAAGATTGCTGAAGCTCGGAACCGTCGAATCCGGCGGCCGCGGGGCTGGGGAAATCCGGCTCCTGGGAGGAAGCAATGCCGAAGATAACGATCATTGGAACCGGCCTCATCGGTACTTCGATGGGCCTGGCATTGCGTGAATCCAACCTGAAAGACCTGACGGTGGTCGGGACGGACTCGGAGCACAGCGCGCGCTCTGCGGCCCAGAAAATGGGGGCTTTCGACAAGGTCGAAACCAGGTTCTTCGACGCCATAGAGGATGCCGACATCGTGGTGCTGGCGACGCCGGTCATGGCGATGAAGGATATCATGGAGGTGATGGGCGACGGCCTGAAGGAAGGGGCCATAGTCACCGACGTGGGCAGTTCCAAAGGGGTGGTCCTCGACTGGGCAGCGGAATCACTGCCGGAGCATGTGGATTTCGTAGGGGGCCATCCGATGGCCGGCAAGGAGACCTCGGGGCCTGGGGCAGCGGAAGCAACCTTATTCACGGACAAGGTGTACTGCATTATCCCAGGGAGCGGGGCCAGCGAGGCATCCGTGGGGGATGTTGCGACGCTGGTTGAGGGGATCGGGGCCAAGCCGTATTTCATCGGGACGGAAGAACACGACAGCTTCGTGGCCGCCGCGAGCCACCTCCCCTTCCTGCTATCCGCGGCGCTGGTGGGATGCACTTCCAAGAGCATAAACTGGGCGGACATCGCGCAGCTGGCGGCGTCGGGGTACCGGGACATGACGCGGCTGGCGTCGGGGGACCCGGTCATGCACCGGGACATCTGCGTCACCAACTCGAAGCCAATCGTGGCGTGGATCGATTCGTTCATCCGCGAACTGCACGACCTGCGGCAGGTGCTGGATGCAGAGGATGGGCCTGACCCGGCGGCGGTGAAGACGGTTTTCGACGATGCGTTTGACGCGCGGGCAAAATGGATGGCGGGGGCGGTGACGCTGGAATCCCGGGACTTCAGCCCGCAGCGGGAACTGCCGTCATTCGCCGAGAGCATGGGGGAGATGTTCCTGGGGCGCCGGATATTGGACAGAAGGGACCGGATCATGCGCGGGTTGCGGGGGAACAACCGGGACCGGTAGTTCGTTGGGTTGAGCAGCCTGCCGAGAAATCCGGCTTTCCCGTTCGAGCGTTCCAGTTGCAAATAATCCCCGAATCCAATCCGGCTCCGCCGCTGCTGGTGGCGATCAGCGGCCCTTCGGGAGTGGGCAAGGACGCCGCTCTCTCCCGCTTGAAGGAGATGGACCGTCCGTGGCATTTCGTGATGACGGCCACGACCCGGGAGCCCCGTCCGGGGGAGCGGGACGGAGTGGACCATATTTTCCTGGACGTTGCGACTTTCCTGAAAATGCGGGACCGGGACCAGTTCGTGGAAACGGCGGAAGTGTACGGGCGGTGGTATGGGACTCCGCGGGCGCAGGTGAGGCAGGCCCTGAAGGAAGGGAAGGACGTCATCCTGCGGGTGGATGTGCAGGGGGTGGCCTCGGTGAAGGCGCTGGCCCCGGAAGCGGTGAGCATAATGATTGTGCCCGAGTCGCTTTCCGAGCTGAGGAAGCGGCTGGCGGCGAGGGGAAGCGAAACTTCCGACGACCTGGATGTCCGATTGCAGGCCGCGCAGCAGGAACTGGCGGAGGTTGGCAGCTTCGACTACCGGGTGGTGAACCGGGATGGGCAACTGGAGCGGGCGGCTTCCGAAATCGACGCGATTATCACCGCCGAGAAATGCAGGGTAATGCCCAGGGTAGTCCAGCTTCTCTGAGGCCCAGATTGTGTTCAGTCCGTGAGGGATTTCGTGCCGGAAGATACCGATCCAAATATGTTTGAAGCGGAGCAGAACACTCCGGCTTCCCCGGGGGACCGCCGGGAGGAGCTGCGGCCGAGGCTTCCCGAATGGCTGAAGGTGAAGATGCCGGGGGGGCCGCGGTACATGGAACTGAAGCAGCTGATGCGGGGGCACCGGCTGCATACGGTGTGCGAGGAAGCCCACTGTCCCAATATTGGGGAGTGCTGGGAGCGGAGCGCGGCAACCTTCATGATCCTGGGGGATATCTGCACGCGGGCGTGCCGCTATTGCGCGGTGACGACCGGCCGGCCAATCGGCCTGGACCTGCTGGAGCCGGTGCGGCTGGCCGAGACGGTCAAGATGATGGGACTGGAGTATTGCGTGATTACCTCGGTGAACCGGGACGATCTGTCCGACGGGGGAGCCGGGGTTTTCGCGGCGTGCATCCGAAGGATCCGGGAGGAAGTCCCCGGATGCAAGGTGGAGGTCCTGATTCCCGATTTTGCCGGTTCAAGGGATGCGTTGCGGGCAGTGGTGGAGGCGAAGCCGGACGTTTTGAACCACAACATAGAATCGGTCCGGCGGGTTTTCCGGTCGGTGCGTCCGAAAGGGGACTACCAGCTTTCCCTAGACCTGCTGGCGGAAGCCAAGGCTATGGAGCCGGCGGCGGTCACCAAGTCGGGGATAATCGTAGGGATGGGAGAGACCGGGGACGAGCTGGTGGAGACGATGGCGGACCTGAGGGGCGTGGACTGCGATCTGCTGACCATCGGACAGTACCTGCGGCCGTCCATCAAGCATCTGCCGATTGACCGGTTCTACACTCCGGCGGAGTTTGAAGAACTGGGGCGAATCGGGAAGGACCTGGGGTTCAAGCACGTTGCTTCGGGGCCGCTGGTGCGGAGCTCGTATCACGCCGACGAGCAGAGGGCGGCGGCAGGGGCGTAGAGATTGGTCCGAGGTTGGCTGGACAAAAGAAACGCCCCCCCGATTACGGGGGGACGCCGGGCCAGCGATACTCTCGCTGGGGGGGTACTAATATAGTACATTTACCAGACAAACATGTCAAGTGTGGTTTTTGCCATAGCGATCTGGCAACCCGCTTCCGCCTGGCGGGGCGTTAGATGGAGCGTGTGATCGTCTACATCGACGGTTTCAACCTCTATTATGGTCTCAAGTCCAGGAAATGGCGACGATATTATTGGCTGGACCTTCGCAGTTTAGCTGAACGCCTGCTTCGTCCGGGTCAACAACTCGAAACTGTCCACTACTTCACGACCCGCGTCGCAAATGAACCTCATAACCCCGGCAAAACAGCCAGACAAAACTCCTATCTGGAGGCGTTGGGAACCCTAGAAAACCTGGAAATTCATTACGGGTATTTCTTGCCAAAGGAACGAAATTGTCATCGATGCGGGGCGACAGTCCGGACCTACGAAGAGAAGATGACTGATGTGAACATCGCAGTCCAATTGCTGGGAGATGCTCATGCGGACAGGTTCGATGCGGCGATGATTATATCGGCCGACAGTGATCTAACCGGACCCGTCGTCAACGTCCGAAACGAATACCCGGAAAAGCGCGTAGTTGCGGTTTTCCCTCCAGACCGAGTTTCCAAGAGGCTAGGACAGGTTGCCAGTTCTTCGTTCACCATCGGCCGGGCTCCGCTGAGGGATAGTCAGCTGCCAGAGAGAGTGACCAACGTGGCAGGCCATGTTGTAGAACGGCCGGCTGGATGGCGGTGAGACGCGGCTGAATCGGGAGGATTTTCAGGCGGCTATTCGCCGCGGGCTTCGGGGTGGATGATGAGGCCCCGGTGGGGAGCGAGAGCTACGTCCACGGAAAAGGTGCTGCCGGCGTGGTCGAGGATGCCGGTGAATTTGAGGGACGGGGTTTCGGACAGGTATTCAATTTCGCCGGTGGCGTGGACCTGAAAGGGCCGGTCATGGCCGGGGTAGATTACCTGGGTGGTCTCAAGAATCCGCTTGACGCTTTCGCGAGCCTCGTCCTCGCTCCAGAATATGAGGCCGGGGGCGCCGCGTCCGATGGTGCCGGCCTCGGTAATGGCGTCGCCGCCGATGCAAACGGCGCCGGACGGGGTTTCCACGAGAAGGCTGATGTGTCCCCTGGTGTGGCCGAAGGTCTCGATGAGGGTTACTCCCGGCTCCAGCTCGGTGTCGCCGGAGATGAGGCGGACGTTCTGGCCGCGGAGGGTGTCGGCGAAGTAGCGGGCGGTGGCGTTGTCGCCGACTCGGGGGTTGCGTGTGTATTCCAGCTCCTTCTCGTGGAGAATGATTTCTGCATCGGGGAAGAGGTCGGTGTTCTGGCAGTGGTCCCAGTGGGCGTGGGTGAGGACCACGCGGGCGACGTCGGAGGGCTGGACTCCCCGCTGCTCGAGCTGTTCGATGAGCTGGTTGCGGCGCCCGTAGTGGGCAACGTCGACGACGGTGAGGACTTCGCCCCGAATCAGGGCCACGGTGGAGAGTCCCAGGTTGGCTTGGTCGGTGTTGAAGGTGTAACCGGCGAGAAGTATCTCGATTTCGGGCATCGTGTCTCGTTCACTCCCTAATTTTGCCGAAGGCTCCGGAGGGCGGGCGGATTATATCATTGGAAAGTCCGCCAGTCCGCGCCAGTGGGAAGAGGTATCCCATCACTGCTGATATTGTCCTGATCAACGCGCGGGTCTACACCATGGACGACGAGAACCCATCGGCTGAAGCGGTTGCGGTCGGCGGCGGGCGGATCATGGCGGTGGGCTCGGAATGGAGCGTGGCCATACGGGCGGGACGCCGTAGCGAGGTCGTGGACTGCCGGGGCATGACGCTCCTGCCAGGGTTCCACGATGCTCATTGCCACCTGTTTGCCACGGCGTCGGCGTTAACCGGCGTGGACTGCCGGGCACCCGGGGTTGGCTCAATTGTTGGCCTTCAGCAGGCGGTCCGGGAGGAAGCGGGAAGGCGGGAGGCCGGGGCCTGGATCAGGGGGTTTGGATACGAGGAACGAGACTTCCTGGAGAAGCGTCATCCAACCCGGTGGGACATGGACGCGGCTGCGCCGGGCCATCCGGTGCGGATAGAGCACCGGAGCGGACACGCGACGGTTCTGAACAGCAGGGGGCTGGAGCTGGCGGGGATCCATCGGGATAGCGTGGACCCGACGGACGGAGTGATCGGGAGGGAAGAGGGCAGCGGCGAGCCGACGGGAGTCCTGTTCGAAATGGCA
Organism: Dehalococcoidia bacterium; assembly: GCA_034423195.1. Classification (GTDB taxonomy): domain Bacteria; phylum Chloroflexota; class Dehalococcoidia; order Lucifugimonadales; family UBA3495; genus CATOSK01. The sequence continues at coordinate 127,719 of DAOUIZ010000034.1, forward strand.
GGTTGGCTCCGGGAGCGGTTGGGAGGTTCCGGCGGGGGAAACGATGGACAGGATAGGGCGGAGGGGTTGTCCCGGTTGAACCGGCGGCTGCTGGAGTGTGGAATCACGTCGGTGCAGGACGCGGGGCCGGGCAACGATTGGGCGCGTTGGGGGGCGTTTTCCGAGCTGGTGAAGTCGGAGCGGCTGAACTGCCGGGTTACGATGATGGCGGGGGCGTCCCGGCTGGGAGAGTTCGCGCAGCGGGGGATGAAGTGGGGTTATGGGAACGGCAAGCTGCGGCTGGGCCACGCCAAGGTGATGCTGACCATGACCACCGGGGACCTGCAACCGGGGATTCCCGAACTGGCGGAAATAATCTCCCATGCCCACCTGCAAGGGTTTCCCGTTGCGATTCACGCCGTGGAGCAGGAGGCGATTCACGCGGCTTGCCTGGCCTTCAGCAAGGCGGGGAAACACCGGCCCAACCTGCTGCCCTCGGCGGCTTTGGACCGGGTTGAGCATTGTTCGGAGGGGCCACCGGAGACTATCCTGCGGGTGAAGGCCGCCGACGTCATGGTGGTTACGCAACCGGGGTTCATTCACTGGAACGGGGAACGGTACCGTGAGAATGTGGACCCCGGGCTGCTGCCGGACCTTTATCCGGTGGGGCGACTGGCAGCCGCCGGGGTGCCGCTGGCATTCAGCTCCGATTCGCCCGTGATCGATCCGGGGCCGTGGGCGGGAATCGCCGGAGCGGTGTCGCGGCGCACGAGGGAAGGGCGGCCGCTGCCGGAGCGTGGCGGAGCATCCCAGAGGATTCCGGTCCTGGACGCGATCAGCTGTTACACCAGGGGAGGGGCGATTTCGGAGGGCACGGGGCACGGGAAGGGGATTTTGAAGGCAGGGATGGCGGCCGATATGGTGCTGGTGGACCGGGACCCGTCGGAAGTGGGTCCTGTGGGGCTGCCGGGAGTAAAGACGGTGTTGACGATGGTGGGCGGGCGGGTCCTGTTCGAGAATTGGCCCTAGCTTCCCGGAATCAGCGGTAACGTTCCCTGACGTATTCGGCGAGGGCCTGGAGGGAGTCCCGGGACTCGCAGGAGGGGAGGGATTCCAGCTCGCGCAGCCCGCGGGCGCAATATTCCCGGACTTCCCCATAGCAGTCGGCCACCACCCCGGAGTTGTGCACCATCTCGAGGGCCCGGTCCAGGTGGCGGTCGTTGGTGCGGTCCTTCAGGTACGCGGCGACCGGGTTGTCGGCGGGGTAACGCTCGAGGAGCATGATGCTGGGAAGGGTGAGGATGCCGTTCATCAGGTCGCTGCCGACGGGCTTACCCATCTCGACCGGGTCGCCCTGGAAATCCAGCAGGTCGTCAACAATCTGGAAAGCGATGCCCATGCTGAAGCCGTAATTGCTGAGGGCGGCGATCTGGGGTTCGGGGGCGCCGCCGAGGATGGCGCCGCATTCCGCCGCGGTACGGAAGAGGGAAGCGGTCTTGCGGGAGATGCGGTCCTGGTACCCCTGGCGTGTCTGTTCCGGGTTGTAGCTGTTGAAGTATTCGCCAATCTGTCCGGTGGAAAGCTCGCGGAGGGTCTCGGCGAAGCGGCAGACGACCCGGAGGTTGCCGGTGTCGCAGACCCAGGTTGCCGACGCTGAGAAGACGTAATCGCCGAGCAGAATAGCGACGTGGTTGCCCCATTGGTGGCTGACGGTGGGCTTGCCCCGGCGCATGACCGAATCGTCCACGGTGTCGTCGTGGATGAGGGTGGCGAGGTGGAGCAGCTCGATTCCGACCGCCATGGTTATGGGGGACTCGTCCCGGGGTCCGTAGAAGTCCGACGCCAGCAGGGTCATGGCCGGCCGGATGCGCTTGCCGCCGGTGGACAGAACGTAGTCCAACAGCATCTTCAGGTTGGGGACAGTCGCTTCGTCGAGACTGCGCAGGCGGGTTTCGACGGTCTGGAGGCGGGACTGGATTGGCGCGTAGATGGTGATGGTCCGCTCGTCAAGTCCAGGGAGCAAGGCTGTTCTTAACCTCCGGTGCCGGCAAGGCGTTGGGTCTCTTGCTCCACCACCTCGGGGTCCAGCTTGGTGTACAGGGGTTGGGGCTGCCGCAAGGGAGACCCGGCCTGGATCTGGCCGATGCAGTGGTCGAAGTCCCAGGGCTGACCGGATACCTCACCGTCCAATCCCAGGAAATGATGGATTCGGTCGGAGCTGAAGGGCAGGAACGGGGCCAGGAGGATTTTGAGGGCGTTGAGCACCCGCAGGGCGTTCCAGAGGGTGGCAGCGGCGTCGCCGGAGTCGGTGCGGATGGCCCGCCAGGGAGCGCGGGCGTCGAGGTAGCGGTTGGTGTCCTGGGCCAATCCGAAGGCCTGGGTGATGGCGGCCTTGAACCGGCAATTGGCCAGGTTGTCTTCGACCCGCTCCCAGGCAGCGCGGGCGGTCTCGATGATTTCCCGGTCGGCGGGTGTGAGGTCTCCCGGCGTTGGGACTACTCCTTCAAAATTACGGTAGGTGAAGGAGAGCACCCGGTTGACCAGGTTGCCGTAGGTCGCGACCAGCTCCTCGTTGTTCCGGCGGACGAACTCGGACCAGGCGAAGTCGGCGTCGCCGGACTCGGGCATGTTGATGGAAAGGAGGTACCGCAGGGGGTCCGGGTCGTAGCGTTCCAGGTAGTCGGGGACCCACAGGGCCCAGTTCTGGCTGGTGGAAAACTTGCGCCCCTCCAGGCTGAGGAACTCGTTGGCGGGAACGTCGTAGGGCAGGTTCAACTCGTGGCCGTATCCCATGAGGATGGCGGGCCAGATGATGCTGTGGAAGGGGATGTTGTCCTTGCCGATGAAATAGTAGGAGCGAGTGTCCGGGTCTTTCCAGAAGTCCTGCCACCGATCCGGTTCGCCACTGTTGGAGGCCCACTCGATGGCCGCGGAGAGATAGCCTATGACGGCTTCGAACCAGACGTAGATGCGCTTGTCGTCGTAGCCTTCCAGGGGAATGGGGACACCCCAGGAGAGGTCGCGGGTTATGGCGCGGTCCTTCAACCCGCCTTCGAGGAAGGAACGGGTGGAATTGGCGACGTTGGCCCTCCAGTGGTCCTGCTTGCGTATCCATTCGAGGAGCTGTTCCTGAAAGGCCGAGAGCCTCAGGAAGAAGTGCTCGGACTCTCGGAACTCGGGGCTCTCTCCACTGAGGATGCAGCGGGAGTCGAGAAGGTCCTGGGGGTCGAGGGTGCGGCCGCAGGCGTCGCACTGGTCGCCGCGGGCGCGGTCGTTGTCGCAATGGGGGCAGCGGCCTTCGATATATCGGTCGGGAAGGAACCGCCGGCAGCCGGCACAGTAGGCCAGCAGCATCTTGTCGGGGTAGATGTATCCCTTTTCCAAGAGGTCGAGGAAAAGCTCCTGGGCGACCCGCTGGTGGTTTTCAGTGTCGGTGGTGGTGAAGAGGTCGAAGGAGACGCCCAGTTGCTGCCAGGTCTGGAGGAACTGGGGGTGATAACGGTCCAACACCTGCTCCGGGGTGATGCCTTCCTGCTCGGCGCGGACGGTGATGGGGGTGCCGTGGGCGTCGCTGCCGGAGACCATGAGCACATCGTTGCCGCGCATACGGTGGTAGCGGGCAAAGATGTCGGCGGCAAGGTAGCAGCCTGCGATGTGTCCCATGTGGAGGGGCCCGTTGGCGTAGGGCCAAGCGACCCCTATGAAGATGCGTTCTGACACAGGAGGTGTTCCTGGCAGGGTATGGATTTTGAGGCGGCGTCTCACCGGCGAGGCAGACGTTGGGCCTCGTCGGGTATTCTAGCACAACCGGAGCGGGGGAGTGACCAGGGCCAACGCATTCTAAATTTAGGGTACTGATAGAATCGTGGTGTAAAGCGAGGCAGAGGTACAGGTTGTGAGGTGTGGTGATGAGGAGCGGCGTCGAGGGAACCAGCT
>DAOUIZ010000035.1:0-170217 GCA_034423195.1 Dehalococcoidia bacterium
TGGGCGGCGGACATCACCTACCTGCCCATGGCCCGGGGCTTCCTCTACCTGGTGGCGGTGATGGACTGGCACAGCCGGTACGTGCTGGCCTGGCGGCTGTCCAACACCCTGGAAGCCGGCTTCTGCGCCGAGGCGCTGGAGGAGGCTCTGGGCCAGGGCCAGCCCAAGGTGTTCAATACCGACCAGGGCAGCCAGTTCACCAGCCTGGAGTTCACCCAAGTGCTGCAGGACCGGGGCGTGAGGATCAGCATGGACGGCAAGGGGCGGTACCAGGACAACATCTTCGTGGAGCGGCTGTGGTGGACGGTGAAGTACGAGGAGGTGTACCTGAAAGCCTACGCCAGCGTCCTGGAGGCCCGGAAGGGGCTGGAAGACTACTTCCGGTTATGCAACGGGCTCAGGCCCCATCAGGCCCTGGGCTACCGGACTCCGGCCGAGGTGTTCCATGGGGAGCAGGAAGCCGTAGCAGGGGACTCAAGTGCAAGGAGGTATTCACCGGAAAAGGGGACCCAAGCACTGGCGGGAGAACCGGGATTCTCATTTAACTCGGCCTTGGTCCTGTCCAAATAATGGGTTCCACCTCAATGTAATCGAATAGGATGGAAAGAATGACACCTATGGCTAACAGCGCAAGACAACCGTAGGCGACTATGAACGTTAGCTTCTTTCTTGTTGTATTGGACTCTCGCCATAGTTGCCTGATGGACACAATCATATCCCCATACATCACCACTAAGGGAAGGACGAACATCCCAAGCAGGGGACACATCACGATTAGAAAGACTAAGCTTGCATCGTCAGAGAATACGCCTCCCTCAGTAAGAAGAGCCTTCCCGATGTTGTGCCGGCTATCTTCGGGCATCGTGGCCAAGGCAACTATTACCACAACCAAAGCCAACCCGTACCCAAGCAGCACGTAAGACATCCTGTCAGCCAACGTCCGTAATCGCTCCGGAAGATTCCACCGTTGCCATTCGGTCGCCCTGCCACGTCCCCGTAGGCTTCTGACCCGCTGTACGCTGGTTCTAAAAACGCGTGGCAGGTATGGCACGACATAAGCCCCTATCAGAAAGACAAGGCCGGGTAGCCAATTGTCAATGAAGGTGTCCATTTCTTCCTCTGTACCAACGCATCAGCCTTGTTCCCTCAACCTTGTCGTGGTCTATTCCCCACTGGCTGGCCTGCTGGCTGCGCCGTCGGTACTGGCGTGTCTCCTTATCCCACATCTGTTGGACTGAGGTCCGGGGACTTTCCAGTGGCGGGGATCGGTGTCCTTTGGGCCGGGGAGTCTGTGTAGATTCCCGACTCATTATGTACCATTTTTCCCCAGAGGCAACTCCGTGCCGCCAACGGAAGAAATAACCGGCCAGCCGTGGGAAGCGCCTCTTAATTCGCAACGAATCGATTGACTGGAATCCAGTGGCGAGAATGGCCGGAGCGGTCCTGCAATAGAGCCTTACAATCGAAACATAATGGAATCCGGCAGGCAAAGTCTCCAAGAACCCGGCTCGGAACTGAGGTGGACCCGGAAATTCGGCTCTTCCGCACTTTTGGTGATGATTCCGAAAAAGCCCGACATATAAGCGAAAATAGGGACCGAACCGGTCGGTCACATGCCCGTAGCACCTTAATGCCGTTGCCACCCGCGCCTAATTTCGGTCGCCTTCATCAAACTTGCGGGAGAGCCGGAAATTCGGACAGGTGGCTAAGTGAGAATCACATTGAAAAGGTTTATCATTTCGGCGGATGCTGACTAGAGAGCCTAAAGGATGGGCAGGGGGCATGAACGAAATGCAACGGCAGGTGCCATTTGAAATCTTTTCCTTGGTTTCCTTGATCGGCCGTCCGGTTGAGCCGGAATGGAAAAGTAGCAGCCGTGGCTACGCTCTAAGGAAACCTGGCTCAAACTATTTTGGCTATGTGCGATTCAACCGATCAGGCAAGTTTAACGTTCAAGCCCATCAACCTTTTTCCGACCCCAAGCAGTTGTTCAAAGAAATAAACGGAGGAAGGAAAGGCTGGTGCTATGTAGACCCCAACGATACCGAAGACATCGGTTACGCCATATCAGTGCTCGAATCCGCATGGGATGGTCGGCGACATTCTAAGAGGAGCCCGGCCTGAAACCTAATTCACTGAGGGGGATAATACGCTTTCGCTTGCTGCTGGCGGGTCTCTTGATATTGGCGGGTGCTCCTACGGATGCACCCGCGCCGACACTGGAACCCGAAATCATCGGACTCGGTTCGAAGTTTCAACGTATTGACCCCAAGTTGTGGGGCACTACCGACTAACCGTGACTGCCGCGGCCAGCGGCCTCCTTTTGGGAGAGAGGAGGAGCCTCTGCTCATGCTCACCGGCCAGAGGAACTAGCTGGTAGCCTAACTGTGCCGCTCTCCGTTGCGCCGCCCGCAGTGCTCGTTGGCGATACTGGGTTTCGTAGTATTCGGCTCCGGCATCGGTGTACTCCTGTCCGTACTTCAGCGTGGCGTAGATGATTCTGGCCAGCTTATGGGCCGTTGCCGTGATCGCTTTGGGTGATCCCAAATGTGTCTTCTTGCGGCGCAGGAACGCTCCCAGGGCGCTGTCAGAACGGTGGAGCCCATTGGCGGCGAGGCGCAGGGCTTTGGCGGCCCGGTTCGCCGAGGGCTTGGTGCGGGAACTGATGACCCTCCCCCCAGTGACACGGTTGTTCGGACTCAATCCCAGCCATGACGCGAAATGACCGGAGGTAGGCCATCTGCTCATGTCCAGCCCGATCTCGCCAGTCACCTTCAGCGCCGTGTGAGAGTCCACCCCATCGATCCGGGTGAGGTCGACACCGGTCATCCGTAACAGGTGTCCCCGGACATCGAAATCCGGTTCGTTCTTTTGCTTTTTCTTTCGGTTGGACTTCTCCTCAGGAGGGCCGTCCTCACGACGGTCTTCGAACCTCTCCAACTGGGCCTCTATTTCCAGGTCGCATTCGGCTATCTTGCCCTGGTACACCCGGTACAGTTCCAGGGCTTGAGTCAGCTCGAAGATGTGCTCGTCCCGCCAGTGGCCCTGCAGTGAACTGGCTATGGCTGCCTCGTCCGATCTGATCCTTGGGTCGCGCAGTTGGGCCAGCTTTTGCTGGTCCCGTTCGCCGCCCACGATCGCTTCGATGATGGCCATGCCGGTCTTGCCGGTGACGTCTCTGATGACGTTCTGCAGCTTCACGTTCATCTGCGTCATGTCCTTCTGCATGTGCTGGACGTGGTGGGCCGCGTACTCAACCAGCATAGCCCGTTGCCGCAGGTAACTGCGCAGGCGGCGTATCTCAGCGTCAGGACGGAAGGCCGCTGACAACAGTCCGTAGGTGTGGAGTTGCTGCAGCCACTGGCAGTCCTGTACATCGCTCTTGCGTCCGGGCACGTTCTTGATCCGGCGGGGGTCCACCAGCATAACTTCGAATCCCCGGTCCTCCAGCACCCCGAACAGGGGTATCCAATAGACCCCGGTAGACTCCATGGCTACAGTATCGACCCCACAATCCGCCAACCAGTCGGCCAACCGGTATAGTTCTGCCGTGAAGGAGGCAAACTCGCGAACCGGGTGTTCCCACCGATCCTCCGGAACTGCAACAAAGTGGCTGCTGGCGCCCACGTCGATACCAGCGGCGTTGAGATTTACCTGGGATAACCCGGCTGGAAGGGACTGGCGCCGGCTCCGAGCGTTCTTCGGTTTACTCATTATCCTTCCTGCCATGTCAGAGTAGGCGTGTCGCCGGAGGGAGTCCCCAACAGCACGCAATCTACCGAACGGGAGCACCCTCTCAGGGCGTCACCAATGATGCAGTCGCAGGACTCCCGGACCATGCTATGTGACGGGCAACCTGCACCAATGTTCGTTCGGCCTTTTGCCCGGACAGCACGCCTCAGAATGAGCATACTCCCCCAGACCACCATCCCAGTTAGTCCCCTCTGCACGGCTCGGACACGGGCATAGAAATGCTATGTATCAACGTGCGGCGGAAAAGAAGTCCCGGAACGGGTCGCCATTCGGATTGGAGTCCATCCTGACATCGAGACCGACGTGACGCTGGACGATTGGTTGGAGCAGGGCGATTTCTGGGCGACGGAAGATGCTTCGTGTTTTCCGACCCAGCATTTGGCGGCTTTGGCGCTACGGCCCGATACTCTTACCATCGAAGAGGCTTACGGCGCATCTGATACCAGCCTCGGCGGAGGGTTCGGAGAGCAAGACCGTCTGTGACCCCCGCAACGAAGGGGCCTCACCGCCATCGGTTCGTTAGCCCCAGCCAAGAGTTTTTCACAACCCTCGCTTCCGCCAAGGTTGGACGCTTGGATCGGGTTACGTTAGAATTGCTCGTACGTCTGGATGGTCCCTTAGAGCGACACCTCCCACCGGAAAGTTCGCAATACTGTACACTTAGGGGTACCACTCCTTCTTCTCTTGGCAACCATTTGCCTGTCCTGTCGGGGGACAGCCAATGTTCGTCGTCCTATCCGGCCGGACTGTGGCTATGCGTGGTCTTAACAACCGCTAGTAGCCTATATGTTACACTCTGGCAGAGTCTGGTTGGGCGGAATTTGATGGGTTGGAATTCTTCAGCAGGTTGTTTCCGGTTGAGCCATGCCCTACGGGTTGCTGCAAGGAATAACGGTCGTTGAGCTTGGGGGGGTCATCTCGGCTCCCTACTGCGGGAAGCTGCTGGCCGATATGGGAGCGGCGGTTACCAAGGTGGAGCCGCCGGTTACCGGGGACTCTTCCCGCGGCTACGGCCCCTTCCTGAACGACGACCCTCACCGGGAACGCAGCGGCCTCTTCCTCTACCTGAACGCCGGCAAGCGCGGCTTGACCCTGGACCTGGCCACTCCCACGGGCATGGGGGTCCTGGTGGATCTGGCCGCCCGGTCCGACGTGGTTGTACACAACCTGCACCCCGAAGAAATGGACCGGGTGGGGCTGGGCTACCAGGAGTTGAGCCGGGAAAATCCCGGCCTGGTCATGGCGTCCATTACTCCCTTCGGTCTGACCGGGCCTTACCGGAACTACAAGGCCTATGACATCAACCTGGCGGCGGCCGGGGGAATCTGCCAGGGTCTGGGGGAGGCGGGACGGCCTCCGTTGGCCTTCGGCACCCCCCAGGTGGGCTACTTTGCCGGGATGGCGGCGGCTTCGTCCATCGTCATGGCCCTCCTGGCACGGGAAACGGTTGCCTCCACAGGCACCTCCAATGGAAGCGCCGTGGTAGGGCAGCACATAGACATCGCCGAAGTGGAGACCATGTCCGGCGTCTACAACGGGCCGGAAGCCCTGATGGCGGTGTACGACTGGCGTCACACCCGCCGGACCGGCCACCACGCCCTCGACTTCCCCTACCCCAACTGCATCCTGCCGTGCAAGGACGGCTACATTTTCGTGGGATCGCCGGAGACTAGGCAGTGGCGGACGCTGCTGGAGCAGATGGGGAATCCCGAGTGGGCCACGGACCCGCGCTTCAGGAACCGCACCGTCATGAACAACGAGTATGCCGACGAAATCGACGGGTACATGGAAGCGTGGCTGATGGAGCACACCAAGGCTGAGCTCCTCGAAATGGCGATGGAGCATCGCATTCCCCTGGGCCCGGTGCGGGGATTCGACGAGGTGCGCCAGGACCCGGGCCTCTCCGGCTGGTTCGTGGAGATTTCCCGGGACGATACCGGTCCGGTGAGTTTTCCCGGGACGCCCTACGCTCTGGCGGATGCGCCATCCTGCGAGGGCGCTCCCGCGCCCATGCTGGGACAGCACAATGAGGAAGTCCTCGTCGCGGAGCTGGGTTTCACCCACGAGCAGTTGGTGGCGCTGTACCAGACGGGGATCATCTAGGTGCGGAGCGGATGAGCCGGGGCGCCGGAGGAAACGAGTCCGCAGCGGGGACGCCGGACACGACGGGGCCGCTGGCAGGATACCGGGTGCTGGACTTTGGCTGGGTCCTGGCTGGCGCCATCCCGGGAATGGTCTTGGCCGACATGGGGGCCGAGGTCATCAAGGTCGAGACCCGGCAGCGGATGGACTACATGCGTCTGGGGCGTCCCATCATCGGGACCGAAATGGACCCGGAGCAGCATCCCATGTTCCACAACGTGAACCGGGGGAAGCTGGGCATCACGCTGAACACCAACCACCGGGAGGCGGTGGACCTGGCCCTCCGGCTGGCCGGCAGGTGCGACGTCGTCCTTGAGAACTTTTCCCCGGGGGTGATGGACCGGCTGGGACTGGGGTACCAGCGGCTCAGGGCGGTGAAGGAAGACATCATAATGGTGGCCATCTCTTCCCACGGGCAGACCGGGCCCCTGCGGGACCTGCGGGCCTACGCCCCGTCCATTGGCGCCATGTCCGGTCTGGACAGCACACTGGGATACGAGGGGGAGAGGCCCCTGGGCTTGAAGCACGCCTACGCTGACATCACCGGGGCGCTCCATGCCGTCTATGCGGCGGTGGCCGCCCTGTACCAGCGCCGGCATACCGGAAAGGGCCAGTACGTGGATGTCTCCATGCTGCGGGCGACGGCGGCCACCATGGGCGCCGGCCTGATGGAGTTCGAGGCCACCGGACGGGCATTGGGTACCAGGGGCAACTACGATCCCACGATGGCCCCCTACGGCAACTATCCGTGCCTGGGAGAGGACCGTTGGGTCTCCATCGCGGTGGCAGACGACGCCGAGTGGGACGGGCTGGTATCGGCGATGGGCCATCCCGATTGGGCCGCAGGGGAGCGGTTTGCCAGCCGGTTCCAGCGGCAGCGTCACCGGCGGGATCTGGATGAAAAGCTGTCCGGCTGGACGCGGGAAAGGGAGGCCTGGGCGATCACCGAGCTGCTCCAGTCCCACGGGGTAGCGGCCATGCCGGTGATGGACGCCAGGGACCGGCTGGAAGACCGGCACAACCGGCAGCGGGGCCTTTACCAAGAGATTGAGCATCCCGCGCTGGGCATGGAGCCGATATTCAACTTGATGTGGAAGATGGAAAAGACGCCCCCGTCCATCCGCCGTCACGCGCCGTTGCTGGGCGAGCATAACCGTCAGGTGTTCGGCGGGTTGCTGGGGCTGGATGACGCGGAAATCTCAAGGCTGGAAGCAGCCCAAATCCTCTATTAGTTCCGGCAGGGAGAAGGCATAAATGCAGAGGGAAGACGAGCGGCAGAGGGTGACCGAAACCCTGCCCGAAGTGGATGACATTTCCCCGGAGGCCATCGCCAGTGCCAAGGCGATGGTCGGGATGCGGCTGAGGACGGAGCAGTTCACCCGGGACGCATCTCTGGGTGCGCTTATCAACTTCGCCAACGGCATCGGCGACGCCAACCCCCTCTTCCGGGACCAGGAGTACGCTGCCAACACCAAGTACGGGTCGGTCATCGGCCATCCCTGCGCTCCCTACATGCGCCACTGGTCGGGACGGACCCGGTGGGGCCTGCCCGGGGTGCATGGATTCTTCGCCGGGAACGACTGGGAGTTCTTCCGGGTGATGCGCCCGGGAGACTCGGTCAACTGCGTGGAACGGGTCATGGATGTCCAGGAGAAGCAGAGCCGCTACTCCGCCGCGCTGGTCATCCAGTATGTCGAGACCATCTACACCAACCAGCGGGACGAGTTGGTCGCCCGCGTGGTGGGATGGTGTACCCGCCACCAGCGCCGGGCGTCCCGGGAACGGGGCAAATACGCCGGCGTTCCCCGACGCCACGAATACACCCCCGACGCGCTGGAAGCCATCGACCAGCAGGTCCTGAACGAAAAGCCGAGGGGCAGCCTCCCCCGGTACTGGGAGGAGACCCAGGTGGGCGAGGAGATGGAACCCATCGTCCGCGGCCCCCTTTCCCTCCAGGACGTGAGCGCCTTCCTGGTGGGTACCGGCCGCTCCAGCGCCCACGGAGTGTTGCTCCGGGAGGCCATGCGCCACCCGGACCACTTCTTCCGCAATCCCGAGGCCGGCGGCGGCCTAGAGTATACCGGGATCGGCCACCTGCGCGACTCGGTGGCTGAGGCGGTGGGAGTCCCCGGCGCCTACGACTACGGCCCCCAGCGCGTATCCTGGATGGGCACGCTGCTGACCAACTGGATGGGAGACGATGCCTTCCTGAAGCGGCTGCGGGTGGAATGCCGGCGGTTCAACGTCTACGGCGACACCCAATGGTGCAAGGGCCGCGTTGTCCGCAAGTATTTCAGCGGCGACGCCCCGCTGGTCGACCTGGAAATCTGGGCGGAAAACCAGCGAGGAGAAATCACCGCCCCGGGTTATGCTACCGTCATGCTCCCCTCTCGCGACCCCCGGGTCCCCTGGTTCACCGATGGGCGGGAACACTCACTGAAGAACGCCCCGATGGAAGAGAACACCCCGCCCATCCTGCCGGTGTAGGGTCGAAGGGAGTATCCAGTGACATCGGGTCGTGAAACTTCCATCAGTCAGTCTTTAGCCGGCGTGCGGGTCCTGGAGGTCGCCGAGGGCGTGGCCGGGCCCTACTGCGGCAAGCTCCTGGCGTCGCTGGGAGCCGGTGTCCTGAAGGTGGAACGTCCCGGAGGCGGCGACCCGTCCCGCCGGGAAGGCCCCTTCCCAGGGGATGTCCCCCACCCTGAAAGCAGCGGATTGTTCCTCTACCTGAACACCGGCAAGCGCGGGATTACCCTGGACCTGGACGATGCCCAGGGACGGGCGCTGCTGGCAGAGGTGGCATCCGGCGTCGATGTCCTCGTCACGGACCGGCAGCCGGGGCAAGGGGACGCCGGTGACACGGAATTTAGATCTCTCCGGGATGCCAACCCTGGCCTCATCGTTGCAACGGTAACCCCCTTCGGGACGCGGGGCCCTTACGCGGCCTTCCGCGCCCATGACCTGAATGTCTTCCACGCCGGCGGAGAGGGATACCTGCTCCCCAACGGCCTGGCTTTGGACACCTTCCCGGAGCGGGCCCCCCTGGCGGCGGGCAGCCGGATGGGTTCGTATCAGGGCGGGTTGACCGCCGCGTTGGCGGTCGTGGCCGCCGTCCACGCGAAAAGGAACGGCGGGCCGGGGCAGGAAATCGACTGTTCCCTGCAGGAAGCCCAGCTCAACGTGGGCTACGTCCCCATCCAGCGGCTGGAATCGGAAGGGGTGGTGGAAGACCGCTTCTCCCGGTACTTTCGCGTCGGCGGAGTGCTCCCGGCCTCCGATGGTTATGTGGAGTTGTTGACCCTGGAACCCCGCCAATGGCAGGGTCTCGGTGACTTGCTTGGCCAGCCGGAATGGGCGACCATGGAGAAATTCCAGAACCCCGCCGAGTACGGCCCCGAAATCAACACCCAACTCCGGGAGTGGTTCCAGCAGCACTCCAAGGAGTGGCTGTACCGGGAAGGTCAGGAGAAGGGAGTGCCCATCGCGCCCTACTACTCTCCGGGAGAAGTCTTCAACAGCGCCCAGCAGCGGGAACGGGGCCTGTTCCAGGAGATCGGCCATCCGGTGGCTGGACGTCATGAATATGCCGGGCCCCCGCTGCGCGCCGGCGGCGACCCTCCCCAGACCGGCCGGGCGCCCCTGTTGGGCGAGCACAACCGGCAGGTCTTCGGCGGATTGGGGTACTCTCCGGAGGAAATTGTCGAACTGGCCAGGGCGGGAGTGATTTAAGTGCAGCAAACGGGACGGGACGGCCCGCTGGCGGGAATCCGGGTTGCCGATTTTTCAGTCCACGCGGCCGGCCCTTTCGCCGGTCTGATGCTGGCGGAGCTGGGGGCCCAGGTCATCAAGGTCGAGAGCTCGGCCCGGCTGGACATAACCCGCCGTCCTCACACCATGTACGGGAAGCCGCCATCCAGCTTTGAGCAGGTCAACGCCAACAAGCTGTCGGTGACGCTGAACCTCAAGGAACCCCGGGCGGTGGAGCTGGCCCTGGAACTGGTCAGGGTCAGTGACCTGGTCTTGGAAAACTTCCGGCCCGGCGTCATGGACCGCCTGGGACTGGGGTTCGACCGTCTCCAGGAGGTCAACGAGCACATCCTGGTGGTGTCGGTATCTTCCAACGGCCAGACCGGACCGGAGCGGGGGTACGCCGGTTATGCTCCCATGTTCGCCGCGGCCGGAGGGCTGGGGCACCTCACCGGGTATCCCGACGGCCCTCCCGTGGAGCTGCGCCACGCGATGGACCACACCGGAGGATTGATGGGGGCCTTCGCCGCTGCCGCCGCCCTGTGCGGCCATAACGCCGGTTCCGGCGGCAGGCAGGCCATGCACGTCGATGTGTCGGTCCGGGATGTCGCAACGGCGTTCATCGGGCCGGCCCTGCTGGATTACGCGATGAACGGCCGGGAGCAGGCCCCGCAGGGCAACGGGAACGGGGCTGCCGTACCCTGTGGAGTCTACCGTTGCGCCGGCGACGATGCCTGGGTCAGCATTTCCGTTGCGTCGGAATCCGAGTGGCAGGGGCTGGTGCGGGCAATGGGCAGCCCGGCATGGGCCGGTGAGCGTCGTTTCGGGGACGGCTACCAGAGGTGGCTGCACCGGAACGACCTGGAAGCCTTGCTCGAAGAATGGACCCGGCAGCGCACCCCCTGGGAGGTGACCAGCGCGTTGCAGGCGGAGGGAGTAGCTGCCTTCCCGTCCATGTCCGCCAGCGAATTGATGACCGACCCCCACCTTGCCGACCGGCAGTCTTTCCCCGAAGTCGTGCATCCCGAAAAGGAACGCCAGCGGGGCGTCGGCCCTCCCTGGCGTTTTTCTGAGACCCCGGCGAGGCTGGACGGTTGGACCCCTAGTCTGGGAGAGGATAACGAGACAGTGTTCCACGGCCTGCTGGGAGTGCCGTTGGACGAGTTGCGGGACTTGCAGGAAGCAAGGGTAGTCTGGTAAACCCTTCACAACCGGGAGAGTAACAAACACAGGAAGCGATAAAGGAGGCAGACATGGCGAACCGGAAAGGCACGGCAATGATGATGGTCGGGGCAGACATTCCGGCCGACAGGGAAGAGGACTTCAACCGCTGGTACAACGAGGAGCACCTGAAGGAATTGGTCTCCGTCCCCGGCATCCTCAACGCCGCCCGCTACGAGGCCGTGCGGAGCGGCCCCAAGCACTTGGCCGTCTACGAGCTGGAAAGCATCGCGGTCATCGAGACCGACGCCTTCAAGAACCGCCCCCGCACCGAGTGGGGAGCGCGGGTCAGCCCCAGCATCATCGGCAGCAACTTCTTCAACAACGTCTACGAAATGGTCTACCCCACCGAGTTGAGCGATTCCATCGCGGGCGCGGACATGGCTCCGGCCCTGCAGATTGGGCGCATGGACATTGGGGCGGAGAACGAGGACGAGTGGAACCGCTGGTACAGCGGCGTCTACGTCCCCAACTACGAGAAGGTCCCCGGCTGCATTCGCGGGCGCCGCTGGCGGGCCGTCCGGGGCGCTCCCCAGTACGCCGTAATGTACGAGTTCGAGCACGAGGGGGTGTCCGACACCGCTGAGTGGGCCGCCCAGCGGGACATCAACCCCGACAACCCCCGGATGCGGGACATTATGACCCACGCCCCCGGCTCGCCGGGAATCTGGAAGAAGACCTTCCAGCTGTAAACCCCGGGACCCCACGGCACGACTATGGGCGGGGGGCAGCTCAAGCTGCTCCCCGTTTTCTTGTTCCCCTGTGCCCCGGGCGGGAATCAGACCCCCCGTTGCCGTTGAGTTGCACCACCTGAAACGGAACGATATCAACAGCTTCTTGAAGGTTGTCCCCGGCTTGCCTTAGACTCGCTTATCACGCTTTTATGAAGGGGAGTTATGGCGGGGCCGTTGGACGGGGTTAGAGTCGTCGAGTTCACCGAGATTATCGCCGGCCCCTTTGCCGGGATGCTGTTGTCCGACATGGGGGCGGAGGTCATCAAGGTGGAGCCGCCCTGGGGTGACCCGTGGCGCACGGCCTATCCCTTTTCCGAAACCGAGGGACGGCCCTTCCTGGCCTACAACCGGGGCAAACGGGACATTACCCTGGACTTGACTTCTCCCGAATCTCAGGGGGTGTTGGAGCGCTTGATCCCCACCGCCGACGTGGTCCTGGCCAACTACCGGCCTGATGTGGCGGTTAAGCTGGGCGTGGACTACGAAACGTTGGCCCGTCTCAACCCGCGCTTGATTTACTGCGAAAACACCGCCTTCGGCCGGCAGGGGCCCGATGCCCACCGCCCAGGGTACGACGTGATGCTGCAGGCCATGTCCGGCCTGATGGCGGCGGAGGCCAAGCTGGACGGCGAGAACCTGCAGCATATAGTGTCGTCGCCGGTAATCGACACTTCGGCGGGTTTCTGCCTGGCCTGGTGCGTGTGCGGCGCCCTGTTTTCCAGGGAACGGACGGGACGAGGCCAGAAAATCGAGAGCACCCTCCTTGGGACGGCGCTGGCCCTGATGGGGATGCGCTTCTTCCACGTTGAGGAGCTGGACCGGGATGGCCGTGCTGAGACGCTGCAGGTCCTGGACACCCTGCGGGAGGCCGGGGTTCCCTTCCCCGAATTGCTGGAGGTCTACGAGAGCCGGAACTACCAGTTGAAGGGGACGATTTATTACCGCACTTACCAGACGGCCACCGGCACGATAGCCGTGGGGTGCCTGAGCGATCCCCTGAGGAAGCGGTTGCTGGAGGTGCTGGGGTTGCACGACATCAGGTTTGATGACGGATATGACCCGTTGTCCCCCGAAGCCGTCCAGTTCGCCGAATGGCTGAAGGTGGATGCCGAGGAGCGTTTCCGGCAGCGGAGCAGCGAGGAATGGCTGGAACTGCTGGAGAGCCGGGGCGTTCCGGCAGGCCCGGTGCGGTTCGTCGAGGAGCTATTTGACGACCCGCAGGTGGTGGCCAACGGGCTGGTAGCCAACCTGGAACACCCGCAAGCCGGTACGGTGAAGATGGTGGGGGCGATGGCCAACTTCAGCGGGACTCCGCTGGAAACCCGTCCGCCGGCGGCCCTGGGGCAGCACACCGATGAAGTCCTGTCCGAGCTGGGTTACTCAGGAGAGGAAATACGGCTCTGGAGGGAGCAGGGAATCATCCGGTAAAGGCGAGAGTTTACCGGCCACGCGGGAAGCCGAACAGAAACGGGGCGGGTCAACTCCCGCCCCGTTTGGCGTCCGTGGTATGGGGCTGCCGGCTAGTCTTCCTTGAGGGCAGGGATAACCTTGGTGCCCAGCAGCTCGATGGAGCGCATCACATCCTCATGGGGCATATTGCCCTCGTTGCCATAGATGAGGATGTAGCCCGGCTCCAGGGTATCCCGGACATAGCGCAGCTTCTTGATGACCGTTTCCGGGCTGCCCACCACTATGTTGTGGGCTTCCTGCAAGTCCTCATAGGACATCCGCCGACCCATTGTGCCCGTCCCGATGAGCGGCCGGGACATCTTGATTCGCAGGGCTTCCCGGGACTGGTAGCCCGGCGGGTCGTTGAACTCCACCGGCCCCCGGTTCCGGTGGTTCTCCGTCCAGAGGAAGGTGCGGCCTATTTCCTGGGCCTTCTCGTCAGTATCGGCCACGAGGCAGCGCATCAGGTAGCCGAAGTGTTCCGGGCCGGGCTCGAAGCCCTCCTCGTGGGCGGTCTCGAAGTAAATCGCCTTGAGCTGCTTGGTCAGGTCCAGCAGCGAACCCAGGTTCATGTAGGGGTACTGGTGCTTGGCCGCCCAGATGACGCTCTCCGGGCTGCCTGTGCCGGGAAACCACACCGGCGGGTGCGGCTTCTGAATGGGCACCACCCAGGGGTTCACCATCCGGTGCGGGAAATACCGCCCCTCCCACCGGAACGGCCCCGGGGTGGTCCAGCACTTCACGATCAGGTCATGCGCCTCCTCGAACCGGTCCCGGTTCTCCGTCGGGCTGATCCCCGCGTGGAGGGTTTCGACGGCGGTGCCGCGGACAAAGCCGGATATGATGCGTCCGCCGGAAATGCAGTCCAGCATGGCGACTTCCTCGGCCATCTTCACCGGGTCGTTGACGGCGATGACGTTGCCGAGCATGGCAATCTTGGCCCGCTTGGTGACCTTGGAAATGACGGCGGCGTCGACGTTGACCGAGGGTTTCATGCACCAGTAGGAGGAGTGGTGCTCGTTGGACATGATCCCGTCGAACCCGTTTTCGTCGGCCCAGGCGTACTGGTCGTGGTAGTTGCTGTAGAGGACGTGGGCCTTTTCCGGGTCGAAGTGGGTGTTGGGGAAGTGCATCCGCCCCGACTCGTAGGGCTCAAGGTCGGTCTCGGTGACGTGACCGTAGGGCTGTTCAGAGAACCAGAAAACTTCGGTCATGGCTGCTCCTTCTGATGGGTCGCGGCCTCCGCCGCCAGGTTGGGTAACTTGTCTAAGGCGGCTTGGCCGCTCTGTCTGAAGGTCGCGGCCTCCGCCGCCGGGTTAGGTAACTTGTCTAAGGCGGCTTGGCCGCTCCTTCTGATGGGTCGCGGAAACTAGGCGAGGCTGGACAGAAATCCGGTTACGGCGGCGACGAACTCGTCGGGTTTTTCGATGGCCGGGGAGTGGCCGCAGTTGTCGATAATCTTCAGGCTGGAGTTGGCGATGGCCTTCTCGAACAACTCCCCGCATTCCACCGGGATGATGGCGTCCTGGCGTCCCCAGACGATGAGGGTGGGGACGGTGACCTTGGCGAGGTAGTGGGGAAGGCTGAGGTTATGGAGGTAGGGACGCCAGCAGAGCCGGGAGGCCATCTCGGCGTTGGAGTGCTGAACGACCTGTTCCTCCGGGGTCAACTCCCGGGTGTACTGGTCGTAGTTTTCCACCTGGGATGTGTCGTAGAACCGCTGGGCAAGGCGCGTCTGGGACGAAACCATGAATATCTCGGCGATCTCGCCCTGCTCAGGCTTGATTCCGGCGGCGTCGACAAGGATGAGGGCCCTGAGGTTGGAGTCGGACATGGCGGCCATTTCGGCGGAAACCCAGCCGCCCATGGAGGAGCCCATGAGGACGTAGTTCTCCAGGCCCAGCGCCTGCACCAACTGGAAGTTGAAGTGGCAGACGTCGTTGATGGTGTATACCCAATTGGGGCGTTCGGTGCCGTTGAACCCTGGCTGGGACGGGACGTAAACGGTGTAATTGGCGGACAATTCTTCGTGGTAGCGCTGCCATCCAGCGCTGCCGCCGGCGCCGTGAAGGAACAACAGGGGCGGGCCGGAACCCCCGGTGAACATCTCGACTTCGGTACCGGCAACGTTGATCGTAGTCCGGCTTCCTGAAGAAGTGGTGGTCATAATAGAACCCCGAAATTGAGTGTGATTTGTGCGACGCCGGGCCGGGCGCGGGTCGGTCAAAGGCGGTCTGGGAGATTGGGCTGATTGTGTTACACGGGTCTAACCTTGTCAAGTTGCGGGGAGGCGCAAGGGTCGAGTCAGACTCCAGGGGATCGGCCTATGGTTAGGTCGGCCAAATCGCTCCGGGCGGGAAAGGAATTCTGCCGCATTTTGCTACATTTTGCCTCATTGACGAGGGGCGGAGGGGCAGCCCCGGGGGAGAAGGTCGTCCGAACAGCATAGATTGATAATCGCGGCTTTCGGGGCCGATCGAGGCAACTTGTCTAAGGCCCCTGGGCCGCTTGGTTGGAAGGTTGCCGCTTTCGCGCCCTTTAGAGGCAACTTGTCTAAGGCTCCTGGGCCGCTCCATGTATCCATAGTAGAGAGGCGGCTGCGGGGTTGGCAAGCGGGAAGTGTCAGCAGCCCGGGCGGCCCGAGGGGCGTGGAGAAACGGTCAGGTCTTTGCGCTTGATTTACGGTGCTGATCTATGGTGCCATTTATGATGTTCCACCATCCCCTCGCTGGCGCCCTTGCGGGGCCACAGACGGCCGGGTGCCAGAGCCGTTTCTTGGGTATAATGTCGTCCACGGCAACCGGTCAAACCGGAAAGTTGAAATTGAAAGGGGGGTCCCATGAATTACGACGTGATCATCGTGGGCGGAGGCGCGGCGGGTTCCACGCTGGCCGGCAGGCTGGTGGAGGACGTGAATACCTCGGTGCTGGTGCTGGAGGCCGGCAAGGATTACAGCCCGGATAACCTGCCCGACGAGATCAAGTTCGGCGGCACCCGGTTCGCGGAATCCCCCGAATCGGAACACAACTGGGCGCTGCGGGGAACCATAACTCCAGAACAGGGGGAGATTCACGTCGCCCAGGGGAAGGTAATCGGCGGCGGGTCTTCGATAAACGGGCAGGCGATGCAGCGGGGGCTGCCGGAGGACTTCGACACCTGGGCCGCGATGGGCAACACGGAGTGGTCTTTCGACAAGGTCCTCCCCTTCTACCGGAAGATGGAGCAGGACCTGGACATCCAGGACGACTTCCACGGAACGGAAGGCCCAATGCCGGTGAGGAGGCGCCAGTCGGAAACGATTCCGGCCATCCAGCGGGCCTTCCGTGAAGCCCTGCAGAAGGAAGGATACAGCACCACCGAGGACACCAACGGTGCCAACCCCGGCGGCATAGGCATCTCCCCAACCAACAACCTGGGCGGCGTGAGAATGAGCGCGGCGCTGACCTACCTGGGTCCGCTGCGGCACCGGCTGAACCTGACCATCAAGGGAGAGGTGTACGTCCGCAGGGTGCTGTTCGATGGCACCAAGGCCGTGGGGGTGGAAGCGGAGAGCGGCGGGGAGGTGTTTACCGTCTACGGGAACCGGGTCGTGCTATGCTCGGGGGCGATCCGGTCGCCACAACTGCTGATGCTGTCGGGCGTGGGGCCCAGAGACCAACTGGAGCAGTTCGGGATTTCCGTTATCCACGAGTCGCCGGGCGTGGGACAGGGCCTGTGGAACCACCTGAGCGCCCACGTCAGCTTCAAGGTGAAGGACGGGGTGGACCTGTCGCCCAACCTGGATGCTCCCCACTTCGGCCTGCACTATACCGCCGAGGGTTCGGATGAGGTCCACGACATGGTGCTGCGGACGAGCAACGTGGTGGACGAGCGGGAAGAGAGGGTCCGGGGGGTGCGGACCCGGTATCACACCGGCGACGTTAACCCGGAACAGTCGGCGAGAATATCCTGCACACTGGGATTGCCGAAGGGCTCGGGATTCGTGCGGCTGGCATCGGCCGATCCCGGGGTGCAGCCGGAGTTCAACTACGACTACCTGCACGACCCGGAAGACGCGCGGCGGGTGAGGGAGGGCATCCGGTGGGCAGCAAGGCTCCTGGAGTCCGAATCCTACCGGGACGTGGTGGACTTCCGGATCACACCGTCGGACGAAATCCTGAAGGACGACGACGCGCTGGACTTGTGGATCCGGCAGACGGTGGGGACGGCCCGCCACGTTTCCGGCACCTGCCGGATGGGGCCGGAGGATGACCCGATGGCGGTGGTGGACCAGTATTGCAAGGTGAGGGGCGTGGAGGACCTGTGGGTGGTGGACGCTTCGGTGATGCCGCGCATCCCACGGTCCGGCGGCATCCATCCGACGGTCATCATGGTGGGAGAGCGGGTCGCGGACTGGGTGGCGGCTGGATAGCTTTCCATCCCGGGAATACGTTTGGTCGTTCTTTCCGCCCGTTGCCCCGCACAGCAACGGGCGGAATCATTTAGAGGGGCCAATTGACCCGGCTTGAGGGGATACGATGACAGAACCGAAACAGATGGCCATCGCGGAAAGCGGATGAGGCTGGGGAACGGGCGAATCTACTACGGATGGTGGGTGGCCGGCGCCGCATCGGGCATAGAGTTTGCCAACGCGGCGACGGCGATCGGCATCCTTTCGGTGTTCGTCATTCCGATGAGCCAGGAGTTTGGGTGGAGCCGGACGGAGGTGGCCGGAGCCACCAGCCTGGGGGCGTTGCTGGGGGCGGGGCTGGCGCCCTTCATTGGCGGATTGGTGGACCGGTTCGGAGCGCGCGTAATCCTGGTGACAGGCGGCACGGTGATTGCCTTGGGCTGCCTGTACCTTTCGATGGCGCAGGCCCTGCTGGGGTTTTACGTTGCCTTCACCACAGTAAGGATTGCCGACCAGGGCATGGTCAAGATCGCGGCTTCGGTATCGGCAGGGAAGTGGTTTTATCGGTATCGGGGACGGGCGATGGGATTCGTCCATTTCGGAGGTTCACTGGGGGTAATCGTGATGGCCCCGATGATCCAATGGGTGATTTCCGGCTGGGACTGGAGGACAGCCTGGGTAATGCTGGCGGCGGTCATGTTTTGCGTGGGGGTGATTCCCTGCGCTTTGCTGGTGCGGCGGCAACCCGAGGACTTGGGTCTTCCTATCGACGGGGTGCCGGAATCAGCGGGAGCCGTGGCGGGGGCAGGACTAGAGAGGGATGAACGGGAGTATCCATTGCGGGAAGTGGTGAGGACGCCCGCGTTCTGGCTGATCCTGGCGTCGTTGTTTGTGGCGAGCACGGCGACGTCGGGAATCGGGCTGCACCTGATTCCGCACCTGACCCAGCAGGGCCTGTCTCCAGCGGCGGCGGTGGCGGCGGTGAGCGTGATGTCCCTGTCCGGGGCTTTCGCCGCGCTGCTGGCGGGAGCCGCGGCGGAGCGGATGCAGGCCAAGTGGCTGCTAGCGTTGCTTTTCCTGCTGGCGGCGGTGAGCATGGGCGTACTGGCGCGGGCCGATACCCTGGCGGAGACATACCTGTTCGCGGTGCTGCAGGGCCTGGTGGGAAGCGGCGTGAACACCGTCGCTCCGATCATGTGGGCGAGCTACTACGGCCGGAGGACGCTGGGGAGCATTTTCGGCATGAGCCGGGCGGCGCAAGTGGTGGGATTCGGAGTGGGGCCCCTGGGGTCGGCCATCCTGTATGACCGGACGGGCACCTACGAGGGGGCGTTCCTGTTTATGGCCATTGGGGCGGTGGCCGCGGCGGCGGTGCTGGCGACGGCCCGGCGGCCATCTCTGGAGGTATGGTGAGTTCGCTCTGATTGCCGGTGGCCGGGGGGTGTGGTAGAGTAGGCTCAACATTCCCGGCCGCCTGACGGCCGTTCTTGAAGGAGAGTTGCATGGCATACGTTACGCCCCGGGAAGGGGAAACTCCAGAGAGCCTGGTGAACCGTTTCCGGGCCTCGGTCCAGCACGCGGGTATCCTGCGGGAGTTGAAGGACCGGCGGTTTTTCCGCTCCAAGGCCCAGAAGGAGCGCCTGGCAGCCCAGCGGGCGGCACGCCGGCGGCGCCGGCAGCGCCGGTAGGAGAACAAACGGGGCAGGCGTCGGGCCTGCCCTTTCTTTTTGTCTCCAGAGAAGACGGGATGGGTGGGAAAGACTTGTCCGGTCTATAAAGCAATCCGCATAAGTTCTTCGGAGAAGACTATTTCTCCGTCGTAGATGCGGCTGACATCCCCGATGCCTTGTTCCATAGGGCCGTGACCGGCGAGGTGGGGGCCGACGTGGACCAAAACCAGTTTCTTCACTCCCGCTTCCTGGGCCATGCGGGCCGCTCCGGTGGTGCCGCACTGGCCGTTGAATTCCCCGTTGGCATCCATGATGGCCTGGTCATCCCAGCACATGCACAGCATCACGTCGGCATTCTTGGCGAGTTCCGTCACGGAGGCGCAGGGCTGGGTGTCGCCGGTGAAGACGATGCTGCCTTCATCGGAGTCGACGCGGTAGGCAAGGGAGTCGAGCCAGGGCTGTACGTGCTCGGCGGGAGCGGCGGTCACCTGCCAGGTTGATCCGCTGAACACGGGACCGGGGCCCACGTCACGGGCGGACACTGATGGGGCCGGACGGGGGAGTGTCCCGCCGCGATTGACGAAGACCTGCTGGCTGAGGGGATGGTTCACGCGGGCTTTCCAGTCGTGGGCGAACAAGCCGTTTTCACCGAGGATGCCCTCGGTTATTTTCTCCGTGAGGTCGGGGCCGAATACCTGAAGCTGGTTCTCCTTGCCGATGCTCTGGTCCCACCGGCAGAGGAGGAAGCAGGGATAGTCGATGTCATGGTCGAAGTGGTGGTGGGTGAAGAAGAGGTAGTCGACCTGGGTGGGGAACAGTCCGGCCTTGACCAGCTTGTGAGTGCTGGCAGGGCCGCAGTCGAACATGAGGAGTTCGCCGCCGAGCTTCAGGACGTGGGAGCTGCCGAACCGGGTGGGCGTGGGGGTGGGAGTTCCCGCGCCGAGAGTGTAAATTTCCGCCATCTGATTCCTCGCGCCAGGGATTCGGGGAATTGCAGGGACAGGATACCATCACCCGGGTTTGGTTTGGCGGCCTGTTCCGGTTGGACTTGCCAATGGGCGGTAGATACAATGGCTTGCGGCCCGCTCTTGGGGGGCTGCTGAAGCTGGAATTAGCAGGACGATCCCACCAAAAAGCCCGATGAAATTCAACGACCTGCGGGACTACATAAGCTTCCTGGAAGGCAAGGGACAGCTTCGCCGGGTGGCCGCTCCGGTCAGCTGGGACCTAGAGATGACAGAGATCGCGGACCGGATGGTGAAGGACGGGGGGCCAGCCCTCCTGTTTGAAAACGTGGAAGGATATTCCATTCCGGCGGTAATCAACCTGTTCACCACGGACCAGCGGATGGCGTGGGCACTGGGGGTCGAGGACCTGGATGAGCTGGCGGGGAGGGTCCGGCAGCTTCTGCAGATGGCCCAGGGAGCTCCCGACGGGTTGATGGACAAGCTGCGGATGCTGGGGAGGCTGGTGCGGTTGGGTTCGTTCCAGCCGAAAACGGTGAGGAACGCACCGTGCCAGCAGGTGGTCCTGTCGGGGGACGACGTTGACCTTTTCCGGTTCCCAATAATGAAGTGCTGGCCGGAGGACGGAGGGCGGTACATCACCCTGCCGCTGGTGATTACCAAGCATCCAGAAACGGGGGTGCAGAACTATGGTATTTACCGGATGCAGGTGTTCGACTCGCAAACTACCGGGATGCACTGGCAGACCCACAAGGTGGGAGCGCAGCATTACCGTCGGAGTCAATCCGGGGCGCTGGAGAGGATGGAAGTAGCGGTGGCGCTGGGAGGGGACCCGGCGACGATATGGGCGGGGTCGGCCCCATTGCCGCCGGACATGGACGAGATGGCCTTCGCCGGGTTTGTCCGCCAGGACGGGGTCGAGCTGGTGAAAGCCAGGACGTTGGACCTGATGGTGCCGGCCAACGCCGAGATTGTCCTGGAAGGATACGTCGTTCCCGGAGAGGAGCGGGACGAAGGGCCCTTCGGGGACCATACGGGGTATTACTCGCTGGCGGAACCCTATCCTGTGTTCCACGTCACTACCATCACTCACCGCAACGATCCGATATATCCGACTACTTTCGTGGGGCGCCCTCCGAAAGAGGACTACTGGATGGGGAAGGTGACGGAGCGGGTGTTCCTGCCGCTGATAAAGGTGATGCTGCCAGAGGTGGTGGACATCAATATGCCGGCGGAGGGGATTTTCCATAACCTGGTGATCGTGTCCATCAGGAAGGAGTACCCGGGGCAGGCGCGGAAGGTCATGTTCGGGTTGTGGGGGCTGGGGCTGATGAGCCTGGCCAAGACGATAATCGTGGTGGATGATTTCGTGGATGTGCAGGACCCTTCCGAGGTGACTTGGCGAGTGGCGAACAACCTGGACCCGGGGCGGGACCTGGTGGTGGTGGAAGGACCGCTGGACGACCTGGACGTGGCGTCTCCGACGGCGAAGTTCGGGAGCAAGCTGGGGATCGACGCGACAAGGAAGGGGCCCGGAGAAGGATATCACCGGGGCTGGCCGCCGGATATCGAGATGTCGGCGGGGGTCAAGGCCCTGGTGGACCGCCGGTGGGCCGAGTACGGGATATAGGATACGGGCCATGAGCGCAGGCGCCGCTTCTCAATCCGGGTTGCGCCGGGTCTTCGGTAAGATTCCGCTTTACCTGAGCTCCATCCGCATCTGGGAGTCGCTGTTCGCGCTGCCGTTCGCGTACATCGGGATGGTGCTGGCGGCGGAGGGGTGGCCGGGGTGGCACGCCTTCATTTGGATAAACGTGGCGATGTTCGGGGCGCGGACGCTGGCCATGTCGGGGAACCGGGTAATCAACGCGAAGGAAGATGCAATCAACCCGCGCACGCAGAGCCGGCATCTGCCGCAGGGGTTGCTGACACCGGCGGAGGTCATCGGGATGATGGGGGTGTCGGCGGGGATATTCTTCGTGGCAGCCTACCAACTGAACACGCTGGCGCTGATATTGGCGCCGGTGGCGGCGGCCTACGTAGTCCTGTACTCCTACGCCAAGTACGTAACCTGGGCGTGCAACCTGATGCTGGGATGGGCGCTGGCGATTGCTCCGGCAGGGGCGTGGATCGGGGTTACCGGGAGGCTGGACCCGGAGGCGGTGTTGCTGAGTTTTGCGGTGGCGATGTGGGCGGGCGGATTCGACATCATCTACGGATGCACAGATTATGACTTCGACCGGAGCCAGGGGATAAAGTCGGTTCCGGTGAAGTTCGGGATCGCCGGAGCACTGAGACTGGTCCGGGTGATGCACCTGCTGTCGGCGGCGTCGCTGCTGGCGCTGGGGATCTGGATGGGGCTGGGGCCGCTGTACTACGTCGGGTGGGCTGTCGCGGTAGCGCTGCTGGTCTATGAGAACAGCCTGGTCAAACCGAATGACCTTTCGCGGGTGGGGGTGGCCTTCTTCCGGGTGAACAGCTACATATCGGTGCAGCTGCTGGCGTTCACGATCCTGGCCATTGCGCTGGCCTAGGGCCGGTTATTCCCGGACGGTACGGACGGAAAGGCGGGTCAGGGAGATCACGCCGGCCACGTCGTCAGCCTGATCCAAATTCCATAGGGCGGAGAGCATCCCTTCCACCTGATCGCTGGGGAAAACGTCGCCGACG
The DNA here is from genome assembly GCA_034423195.1 of Dehalococcoidia bacterium. Lineage (GTDB taxonomy): Bacteria > Chloroflexota > Dehalococcoidia > Lucifugimonadales > UBA3495 > CATOSK01. Next base: position 22,742 of record DAOUIZ010000035.1, read on the forward strand.
AGGGCCTGGAACTTCTCGTTGAGCTGAGCGTCGGTCATGGGGTTTTCGGGGGCGCCGGTGGCGTGTTCGATCCGTTGGGTGTGTTCCTGGCCGCTGCGAAGGGTGATGGTGACCTCGGCGGCATCCTCGGCCATGGACTCGTCGATGGTTGCCTGGATTTTATCCCGCAGGCCGGCGATGACCGGGTCGGCCACGCGGGCATCGGAGTACTGGGCGGGGAAGGCAGCACCATCCACGAGACCGACGGCCATGCTGTGCTGGTAGGAGAATTTTCCTTCGAGGCCGACGCGGGGGTTGGGGCGGTCGACTAGCTCGAGAACGAGGGGATGGACGCGGGCGGTGACGGACTGCACTCCCTCGGGGTCAATTCCCACCTGGTTCTTGAGGGCGACCATGGCGTCGATCAAGGGATGGTTGACGACACCGCAGGCGTAGGGCTTCAGGCCGTTCATCATCAGTTCCCAGGACTCGCCCAGACCGTCGTTGACGCGCTCTAGGTGGCTCTCTTCGGACATCACGGCGGCGAACCCGCGGCGGCCTTCGAGGATCTCGGTGGTGGAGGTGAAGCCGCGCTGGGCGAGGAGGGAGGCGAGCACTCCGCTCTGGGCGGAGCGGCCGGGGTGGAAGGGCTTGGTCATGGAGCCGAAGACTTCCCTGACTCCGGCGGCCTGGGTCCCGGCGATGCCGAGGCCGTGAGTCACCTGGTCGAGGTCGAGGCCGGAGAGCTTGGCGGCGGCGATGATGGAGCCGAAGACGCCGGTGGTGCCGGTGATGTGCCAGCCCTCGTCGTAGTGGTAGGGGTGAACGGACATTCCGATGCGGCAGCAGGCCTCCATTCCCAGGACGGAGGCGGCCAGGACTTCCCTGCCGTTGGCGTGGAGGTGCTCACCGAGGGCCAAAGCGGCGGGGAGGACGGGGGATGAGGGGTGGATGACGGTGGGGAAGTGGGTGTCGTCGTAGTCTTCCAAGTGGCCGAGATAGCCGTTGGCGAGGGCGGCGTTCTGAAGGGTGGTGCGGACCCCGGTCCCGACTACGGATGCCAGGGGGCTGCCGCCTTCAGCGTCAAAGACATCGAGGAGGATGTCGAGGGAGGGGTCGCGGGAGGCGTAGATGGCGACGGCGAGGAAGTTAATCAGGCACCGCTTGCCCTCGTGGATGAGGGCGTCGGGGATGCTTTCCGGGGTTGAGTCAACGACGTAACGGGCCAAGTCTCCGGTTGTCCCCATGGTCACCACCTGCTGAAGGTATGTTGCCGAAAGGCGGGCGAATTATAGCATGGGGCGGGAGAAGAAGAGGCGTTGCAACCCGGAAGGGCGGCAACGCCTTGGCGGCAAGCCGTGGGCCTGTTTCCCCTCCGGGGCCGCTCGCCTCCGGCTCGCTGGGGGGGCGGCCCGGGAAGGTTGGCTAGTTGTCGGCTACGCCGGCGGCCTCGCGGACGTTGGCGCTGAGGTGGCGGCCGTAGAACTCGAAGACCTTGTCCCATCCGTCGACGGCGGCGTGGACGCGGTAGCTGGGGCGGTCGACGGCGAAGAAGCCGTGTCCGGCGTCGTCGTAGCGGTGGAATTCGTACTCCTTGCCGTGCTGCTTGAGGGCGGCCTCAATCTCGTCCACGTCAGCGGGAGATGGCCGGGCGTCCTCGTTTCCGAAGAGGCCGAGCATGGGGCAACTGATGCCGGAGGTGTAGTCGATGGGGGCCACGGGCTGACGAGAGCGCTCTGGCTCGGTCTCGGGGACCTGATTGATGCCGCCGCCCCAGCAGTTGACGGCGGCGTCGATGCCGTCCAGGGTGGCAGCGGCGAGATAGACCTGGCGCCCGCCGGAGCAGAAGCCGATGATTCCGACCTTGCCGTTGTGGTAGGGCAGGGAGCGGAGGACGCTGATGGCGCCGGCCACGTCGCCCATGGTGCGGGCATCGGGCATTCCGCCAGCGGCGCGGACGCTGTCGCTGTTGGCCTGGGAGGTGGCCTGACCCTCGCGGAAGTGGAGGTTGGGGGAGATGCAGGCGTAGCCGTTATAGGCGAGCTTGCGGGCCATTTCCCGGGAAGCGTCGTCCCAGCCGGGCATGTGGTGGATGAGCACCACGCCGGGGAAGGGGCCAGAGCCGAGGGGACGGGCGAGGTAGGCGTCAATCTGGTCGCCCTCGTGTCCGATCATGTTGACGGTTTCGGCGATCAATCCGTTGTAGGGCATAAGGCTGTTCCTCCTTAGTTGGTTTTTCGTGTCCTGGTGTTGAATCGGGCCCGGAGGCCGATGGTTGCAGATTACTACCGGGCGAAATTGGTGTCAAACGGGATTGGGGGAGTTGCCGACCGGGCGGGAAGTTGGATGAGCCCGGACAAAAGCGGACATTTTCGGACATTCGAGCGTGGCTGGCGGGGAGTGTAATCCTCATTTGTCCGGCAGATGTCCAGGTTTGCCAGGGAAATGTCGGGGATTTGTCCGGTTTTGTCCGCCTCCTGCGGGGAAGAGAGGGAAGATCTGGGAACGGAAGAATCTGCCTCATTTTGCCGCATTTGGCTTCACTTGCGGAGGGAAGTGCGGCCCAGACGGGAAGCGCGGGTTGCAAACCATACCTGGATGTATGGTAGCGTAGAGGGGTACAGGTTGGAAAGCGGCAAATGTCATCAGCTGCAGGGGTTAACGCAGACCGGCGTTGTCGAGGAAGGCTTGGAACATCTGCCGCATCTGGGCTTCGTAAGCGGGGGCGTAGGCAGCGAACTCGCGGAGGTGGCGGGCGGATTCTTCATCCGGGTCGAAGCGGTTTCCCATGAGGCGGTAGTCGGCGGCGAGTTCCTGGTTCCATACCTGGAGGTCTGCCAGGGTCAGTTGAGGCTCGAACTGGAAGGCGTAGGAGTTGCCGCAGCGGAAGGCCATGTTGATTTTCCGGTAACGGCCGTCACGGCAGAGCATATAGCCTTCGGCGAGCTTGACCCCGCCGGGCGGGAGGGAGAAGCATTCGCCGTGGAGGGTGGGGACTAGGGGGACGGTAATGCGGGAGGAGACGGGGTCGGCAGCGCCTTCCGGGGTGATGTCTATCTTGCGGAGGCCGAACTGGTAGCCGCCGGTGGGGCGGACGATGCCGCCAAGGGCGGTGGAGAGCAACTGGGCGCCGAGGCAGACGCCGAACACAGGAATTTCGCGGCGGATGGCTTTTGTCAGGTAGTCCCGTTCCTGGTGGATGGCCGGGAAGGTGTCGTTGGCGGACATGGGGCCGCCGAGGGCGATGATCAACCGGACGTTATCCAGCGGAGGGACGGGCAGGTCGTGGCCTCCGGTGATGGCCTGCTCCGCTAATATGGTTTCCGGGGAGATTCCCCGCTGGGCCAGGACACCGGAGAGGTTGTGTCCCAGGGTCTCGACAGGGTGGTGCTGGATTACAAGGGCGGTGGTCACGGGGACCAGCCCTCCGGCGGGGCTGGATTCTTGCGGAGTTGTTCCAGGACGAGGAGGTCGGTGGGGAAGGCCATCGGCGGCGGCGGTTGGGACAGGGGGAAATAGTCTACCTGATCTAGGTCGTCTCCGGCTCGCGGGCTTCCACCGGCAGCGTGGCCCCAGAACCAGATGCCGACGGTCAACTGGTTGGGGTTGTGGAAATTGGAGTGGACGGCGCAGACGGGGCCGAGTTGGACGTCCAGGCCGGTTTCTTCGAGGAACTCGCGGCGGGCGGCGTCCCGGATGTCCTCACCCCACTCGACGTAGCCGCAGGGGATACACCATTGGCCTTCGTAGCCGCCCCGGGAGCGGCGTCCCAGCAGGACTTGTCCGTTTTTGACGAGGACGACGGCGACTCCGACGGCGGGGTTGCGGAAGTGGATGAATCCGCAGGCGGAGCAGGTGGGGCGGGGCAGGCCGCCCCGATCCCTGTTTTCCAGCGGAGTGGCGCAGAGGGGGCAATAGCGGTAGGGGGTCATGGGGGTTGTTGTCCGGCGGGGACGTTCATTCCGCCGGGACCGGCCTTACCGGGGGCAGATCGTCCAGCTCATCCTCGCGGAAGGCGTCGCCGTGGGAGTTCCTGGTCTTCGTGGTTAGTCTCCGCAGGCGGCGTTCCTGTTCGGTTGTTTCCGATGGGGAGAGGCGGCCCTGGACGCTGGGAGGCTCCGCGGTCAGCAGATTCGACAGTTCCGCGATGAAGACGGCGGCCCCGTCGATTTCGTCCCTCACGTCGCCTGCTTCCTTCTGGTGCTCGTAATAGTTGGCGTGCATGGCTTCCAGAGACTGGAACAGAATGCGCAAGTCCTGCCGGTCGTGTTCAAAACCGATGTAAGTTGCGGCATCGCGGAGGTTGTTGTGGGCGTGATGGTTCCAGCCGCGCTGCTGGGCGAGGGCCTTGATGGTGTGAGCGGTGGCGCCCCAGACCTTTTCCGAGGCTTGCAGGATGTCGCCCTGGTCCAACTCCTGCCGGGCCTGTTCCAGGAGGTGTTGGCTGATTTCCTGATACCTTTGGGGCGGTGAGGCCCTCAAGTGATCGGTCATTGCTGCTCTTTCCGATAGTAAGCCGGGTTGCCGGGTGGCGGGTTTGTCTGCCAGAGTGTCCTACAGTGTAGAGCTATATGGAAGTCAGCGGTAGTGGGCGAATCCGCAGGCGGAGCAGGTGGGGTGGGGCAGGCCGCCCCGATCCCTGTTTTCCAGCGGGGTGGCGCAGAGGGGGCAGAAGCGGTATGGAGTCATGGGGGTTGTTGTCCGGCCGGGGCGCTCATTCCACCGGCGCCGGTCTGACCGGGGGCAGGTTGGCAAGTTCATCCTCGCCGTACACTGCGCCATGAGCCGCCCTGGTCATGCTGATCAGCCTGCGGAGACGGCGTTCCTGGTCGGCCCTTTCCGTGAGGGAAAGATGGTCCTGAGAACCGGGAGGCTCTGCCCGGTGCAGCGCCGCAAAAGCCAGGATGAACGCCTCGGCACCGCGTATGGCATCCTGCACGTCGCTGGCTTCCAGTTGGTGTTCGTAGAAATTGACGTGGAGTCCCTCCAACGACCGGAACATATCCCGCAAGTCGGGGCGGTTATATTCGAACCCGATGTAGTTGGCGGTGTCACGCAGGTCGTTGTGCCAACGGTGGTTCCAGCCGCGTTGCTGGGCCGCCGCCTTGATGGCGTGGGCGGTGGCACCCCGGACCTTTTCCGAGGCTTGCAGGATGTCGCCCTGGTCCAACCCCTGCCGGGCCTGTTCCAAGAGATGTTGGCTGATTTCCTGATATCTTTGGGGCGGTGAGGCCCTCAAGTGATCGGTCATTGCTGCTCTTTCCGATAGTAAGCCGGGTTGCCGGTTTGTCGAGGGGAGTTACCTGTTGGTCTTCACGAGACAGGTAAGTGCAGAGTCAATTGTCTCACTTATTCGGGTTGTCCGGGAGTCGGCGTTCGGCATTGGACAGGTGAGGGGACTCCGGCGAATCCCGTGCTCAGCTGGAGGCCCGGCCGCGGCGGATGGAGCGGCCGGGGAGGGCGCCGGTGTTTTGTCCCTGGTCGATGACGACCTGGCCGTTGACGATGACGTAGTCGATGCCGACGGGATAGTGCTTGGGGTCCTCGCGGGTGGCGTGGGTCTTGACCGTGTCGGGGTTGAAGACGACGATGTCGGCGCGGAATCCGTCGCGAAGGAGGCCCCGGTCGGGGATGCCGAGGCGCTGGGCGGGGAAGGAGGTCATCTTGCGGATGGCCTCGGGCAGGCGCAGGTGCCGCTCCGCGCGGACGAACTCGGCGAGAACGATGGGGAAGCAGCCGTAGGTGCGGGGGTTGGGGTACTCTCCGAAGAGGATGGCGTCGCTGGCGATCATCCCGTAGGGGTGGGAGACGAAGGCGGGAAGGGTCTGCGGGTTGGTGCCCAATCCGACGGTGGAGATTCCCAGGTTTTCTTCAAGGAGCAGGTCGAAGAGGGCGTCGGCCGGGTCCTGGCCGCGCATCTCGCCGATGTCGGTGATGAGGCGGCCATCGTATTGCCTGTTGTGGGGCTGGGTGAAGTTGGTGAGCCAGTTGTTTTCCAGGCGGTCGCGGACTATCTCGCGCTTCATGCGTTCCCGGTCGTCTTGGTCGCGGAGGGCTTCCATGAGCCGCTCGGGGCCGCCGTCCTTGGCCCAGTGGGGGAGGCCGATGGTGACGGTGGTGCCGGAATAGGGGTAGGTGTAGCAGTCGAAGGTTACGTCCAATCCCCGGGCGCGGGAGTCGTCAACCAATCCGAGGAAGTCGTGGTGGCTGCCGACGCCCTGGGCGGGCTGGCGGTAGTGCGTCAGGTGGACGGGTATGCCGCTGCGGTGTCCGATCTCGACGGCCTCCTCCCAGGGGGCCATGACACCGCGGGCGCGGAGGCTGGCGCGGGTGTGGGTGTGGTAGATGCCGCCGAGGGAGGCGGCGGTCTCGGACAAGGCCACCAGCTCATCGGTGTCGGCGTAGGAGCCGGGCGGGTAGTCCAGGCCGGTGGAGAGGCCCCACGCGCCTTCCTCCATGGCCTCCCGGATGACGGCCTGCATGTCGGCTAGTTCGGCGGGGGTGGATGGGCGGTCGTTCCAGCCGACGCTCCAGATGCGGACCGGGGCGTTGCCGAGGATGTAGGCGATGTTGACCGCGACGGTGTTGTCGTATTTTCCGAGGAGGTCGGCGACGGTGAGCCAGTCGGCGGGCATGGGCGGGTAGCCGTTGAGGCCGGAGTCCAGCCAGATGTAGCGGTGGAGTTCTTCCTGGGTCTTGAAGGGGGCGTGGGAGATTCCGTCGATGCCGACAAGCTCGGTGGTGACTCCCTGGCGGACCTTGGGGTCGTGGTGGGGTTCGCCGAGAATGGTCAGACCGGCGTGGGAGTGGAGGTCGATGAATCCGGGGCAGACCACGCAGCCGGAGGCGTCGATGATGCGGGCGGCTTCCAAGTGGGAAACGTCGCCGCGATGGACGGCGACGCGGTTGTCCTCGATGGAGACAGCGGCGTAGAAGCCGGGGCTGCCGGTGCCGTCGATGACCTGTCCGTTGGTGATGAGGATGTCGAGCATGGTTAAGCCTCGAAAACGGTGTGTCCGCCGACTATGGTGCGCTCTATTGGGATGTCCTTGATGGTCATGGGGTCCACGGCGCGGGGGTCGGCGCCGAGGACTACGAAGTCAGCGAGCTTGCCCACTTCGATGGAACCCTTGAGGTTTTCCTCGAAGGAGGCGTAGGCGCCATTGATGGTGTAGAGCCTGAGGGCTTCGTCCACGGACACCTTCTGGTTGGGGCCCCAGAGGTTGCCCCGGCTGTCGGTACGGGTGACGCAGCTCTGGATGCCGAGCAAAGGCTCGAATGGTCCGGGAGGGTAGTCGGTGGCCCCGGTGGAGGTTACGCCGTAGTCGATGAAGGAGCGCTGGGCAAACATCCACTGGAGACGTTCCTCGCCGTAGAAGGGCATCTTTTCGCCGTGGTGGTAGACGTAGGTGCAGAAGGGGGTGGCGATGTTGCCCAAGCGGTGCATCCGGTTGAGGATTTCCGGGTTGACCAGGGTGCAGTGCTCGACGCGGTGGCGGGGGTCGGGGCGAGGATGGGCGGCCTGGGCTTTTTCGTAGGCTCGGGTGACCATGTCGATGGCAACGTCGCCGTTGGCGTGGATGCAGACCTGGAATCCGGCCTCGTGCATCTGCATCACGTTTTCCTCGATTTCGCCGGCCTCCATGGCGAGGATGCCGTGATCGCAGTCGCTGCCGATGTAGGGTTCGGACAGGTAGGCGGTGCGGGCGGCGATGGCGCCGTCGGCGACCATCTTGATGCCGCCAAGGCGGAGCATGTCATCCCCGAAGCCGGTCTTTAATCCGGCTTCCCGGAGAGCCGGGAAGTGGGGGTAGTACATGAGGACGTAGACCCTGAGAGAAAGGTCGCCAGCGTCGCGGCCCTCCTGGTAGGTTGCGAGCTCTTCCTGGACGACGCGGGCGTCGTGGACGCTGGTGAGGCCAGCGCGGGTAAGCATCCGGCAGATGGTGGTGAGTCCCTGGCGGCGGATTTCCGGGGTTTCGGGCGGGATCAGGCCAAAGCGGACGGGTTCGATGGCGCGCTCGTAGACGACGCCGTTGAGCTCGCCAGTGTCGGGGTTGCGGCCGAGACGTCCGCCGGGCGGGTCCTCGGTCTCGTTGTTGAACCCGGCGGCCTCCAGAGCGGCGGTGTTGAGGTAGTAGATGTGTCCGGCGCGGTGGGCGACCATGATGGGGTGATGGGCGCTGACGGCGTCGAGGTCTTCCTTGAACAGAAAGCGGTCCTCGGCGGTCTTGGTGTCGTCGAACTTGAAGCCCTGGACCCACTGTCCGGCGGGGGTTGCAGCCACGCGCTCCGCAAGGGCGTCATGGATGGCGCCGATGCCGGCGAGGTCGCAGTCGGCGGCCATGACGTGGCGGATGCCGCTGTTGAGGACGTGGATGTGGGCGTCGATGAACCCGGGGAGGACGGTCTTTCCGGTGAGGTCGAGGACCCGGGTATGAGGGCCGACGAGGCTGGAAACGTCGGCGCCGTCTCCGACGGCAACGATGTGTCCGTTGAGGACGGCGACCGCGGAAGCGTGGGGCTGGGCCGGGTTGATGGTGATGACGTTGGCGTTTCGGAGTACCGTGTCGGCTTTGAGGTTGTAGTCAGCCATTTCAGGAAACCTCGGAACAAGTTTCTCAGGCGGAGTTGGCGGCTTTCACCAGAGGGATGAGACGGTTGGCGATTTCGTCGATGTGGCGCTCGCGGTCTTCGCGGGGGCAGGCGATGCTGAATACGATGTGGCGGGCGCCGGCATCGATGTATTCCTGGAGACGTTCCGCGCACTGTTCCGGCGGGCCGAGGAGGCAGTAGTTGCGGACGATGTTCAGGAAGTCGCCTCCGTAGAGATAGCGGCCGCCGAGAGCTTCTGCCGCGACGTTGGCGGCTTCTTCTTCAGTTGGGTAGATGGAGATGTAGGGGAAGAGTCCCCACTGGAAGCCGGAGATGTCCCGGCCTTCCTCGGCGGCGAAGGCGTAAATCTTTTCGACGCTGTCGATGTAGCGTTCGGGGCTGTAGAAATAGGGGAGCCAGCCCTCCCCGTACCGCACGGCACGACGCATGGCGGCGTCACGGCGGCCCGCCACCCAAACGGGGGGGTGGGGAGCCTGGTGGGGGCGGGGATTGATGGCGGCGTTTTCCAACTGGAAGTGGCGGCCCTGGAAGGAGACGGTATCCTGGGTCCACAGGCGGCGGACGACCTCGAGGCATTCGTCGGTGCGGCGGCCCCGCTGACGGGGGTTCAATCCGGCGGCTTCAAATTCCACGGGGAACTCGCCACCGACGCCGACGCCGAGGGTGAGGCGGCCGCTGGAGGCGATGTCGAGGGTGGCGGTGAACTTGGCGAGCATGAGGGGGTGATAGAAGGGGACGAGCACGATTGAAGAGAGCAGGCGGATGTTGTCCGTCGCCCCGGCGGCCACGGCAAGCAGGGGCAAGGCGGCCTGGGTGGGTCCGGGAGGGCTGCCCCGCATGAAGTGTTCGCCGACGGAGATATACTCGAATCCCAGTTCCTCAAGCCAGCGGGCTTCGGCGGCTATTTCCGCCGCGCCCAGGGCGGCGCCGGAACCGAAGTGCAAATCCAGGGCAGGCATGAAAGCAGTTCTCCTTGCCAGTGGGTCAATCCGGTCAGAGGCTTCTCATGGACTTCCGGGAAGGGAATCAGGGAGGCCGTGCCGGGGAAGCACCGCCATGTTAACTTGTGGAAGGGAACGGCGCCAGTGACAACGCGGGTGGAGCCGGATAGTTTGTTAAACTGTTAGGGGGCGGGGTTTCGGGACAGCTACGCCGCTGCCGGGAACAAGATGGCTGAGTTGAGGATATGGTTGTACTGGTAACCGGGGCCACTGGGTTCCTGGGACGCCGGGTGGTCCGGGAATTGCTGGAACACCGGTACGATGTGCGGTGCCTGGTGCATACGCCGGGGCGGGAGCGGATGTTTCCCGAAGGTTTGGTGGATGTTCACTACGGGAGCGTTTCCGATCCGTCGGCGCTGACCAGCGCCTTTCTCGGGGTGGAATCGGTGATCCACCTGGTCGGGATTATCCGGCAGCAGGGAAGAACAACATTCCAGTCAGTGAACCACGAGGGAACGGCCAACGTAGCGGCGGCGGCGGGGAATGCCGACTCGGTGAAGGAAATCGTCCTGGTGAGCGCGTTGGGAGCCGCCAACAACCCGCGGATGCCCTACATGCACAGCAAATGGCAGGGGGAGCAGGCGGTGGCTGCCGGGGGAGTGCCGTACACCATCATCCGTCCGTCCATCGTGTTTGGAAAGGGGGACGAGTTTACCAATATGCTGGGGGCGCTGGTCAAGGTGTCGCCAGTGGTGCCAGTGGTGGGGACGGGGCGGAACAGGTTTCAACCGATCCACGTTGACGACCTGGCTCGCAGCCTAGCGCTGACGCTGGGACGTCCAGACCTGAGGAACCGGGTCGTGGAGATCGGCGGGTCGGAGCAGTTGAGCTACAACGAATTGCTGAAGCTGATCTGCGATACGCTGGGGAAATTCAGGCTCCCGTTACACCTGCCGTCCTGGATGCTGCGCCCCAACGTCTGGCTGATGGAGAGAGTCCTGCCCAAGGCCCCGCTGACGTCGGAGGAGCTGCGGATGATTTCCGTCAGGAATGTGGCGGAGACGGACGCGGTGGCAGGGTTCTTCGGATTCAATCCGCGGCCGGTGGAGGGCAACCTGGACTATCTCAAGGAGATCAGCTTTTCCGACGGAATCAAAACGATGGTGGGGTTCATGCCGGCCAGCCTCCGGGACCACTAAGGTGCGGGGGGCGAGCGGGCCAAGCCGCCATTCCAAGCAGGGTAAGGGTTGAGCGTGGAGTACCAGGAAGCGATAAACAGGCTGTTGTCCCTGGTTGATTTCGAGCGGGTGCGCCCTACGAGGCCCAGGCAGAAGACCATTTTCGACCTGTCGAGAATGAAGGTGCTGCTGGAGCGGTTGGGCAATCCGCACCTGGGCATGCCGACGGTCCACGTGGCGGGGACGAAGGGGAAGGGAAGTACGGCGGCGTTCTGCGATGCGGCCCTGCACGCAGCCGGGTACAAGACCGGGTTCTACTCTTCGCCGCACATGCACACCTTCAGGGAGCGAATCCGGCTGGATGGGAAGCCGGTGACGGAGGAGCTGTTCGCCTGCCTGGTGGAGGACCTGTGGGCGCCGCAGGAGTGGGTGTCCAACGAGTCCGGGGAAGGCCCGGTGTCGCTGTTCGAATTCATGACGGCGATGGGCTTCGCATGTTTCAAGAGGGAGGGATGCGATTTCCAGACCATAGAGGTTGGGCTGGGGGGGCGCCTGGACGCCACCAACGTGGTGGAGCCGGCGGTCAGCGTCATCACGTCAATCAGCATGGACCACACGGAGATCCTAGGTGATACGGTGGAGAAGATAGCCAGGGAGAAGGCAGGGATAATCAAGCCCGGCGTTCCGGCGGTTATCGGTCCCCAGGGGTTGGGGGCTACGCCGGAGCTGCTGGCGGCCTGCCGGGAGCGGGGCTGCAAACCAATAGTGGTGGGGGAGGATATTACCTGGAAGGAAACCGGGCGTTCCGGCAGGAGGCAATCGCTGACTGTTCATGGAGTGCGGGGAGAGTACCGGCTGGATATTCCGCTGCTGGGTCTGCACCAACAGGGCAACGCGGCCACCGCGATAGGCGCACTGGAAGTCCTGATGGACCAGGGATATTCCGTTCCGGCTGAGGCCGTAGTGAGGGGGTTTGAGGGGGTGGAGTGGCCGTGCAGGATGGAGGTGCTGTCCGAATCCCCGCGGGTGGTGGCAGACGGCGCCCACAACGCCCATTCCATGACGTCGCTGCTGGAATCCCTGCCCCGGTACTTTGACTATTCGGGGCTGGTGGTGATCGTAGGCTTCTCCAGGGACAAGAGCGTGGACGACATGGTGTCGCTGCTGGCGCGGGACAAGCCGAGGGTCATCGCTACGCGGTCCCGCCATCCCCGGTCCACGCCGCCCGGGGCGCTGGCGCAGAACTTCAGGGATTGCGGGGCGCCCCCCGCTTATGAAACGGGTTCGGTGCGGGAAGCGGTGGAGGCGGCCCTCGATCTGGCGGGTCCGAATGACCTGATTCTGGGCACCGGGTCTCTGTTCGTCGCAGCGGAGGTCAGGGAAGCGATGCTGGGGATTGAGGCCGAGGTCTATCCTGACCTGATCCCCCGGGACCTGCGGACACAGGGAACCGGGTAGGCCGGTCCCAGCGGGACTACATCCGGCCAGAGACGCCGGGCAAGGAGAACCGGAGACATGGAACAAACCAGGGTGGTGATCACCGGCATGGGGGCCATCACCCCATTGGGACAGACGCCGGAAGAATTCTGGGACAACCTGGTGGCGGGCAGGTCGGGAATCGGGCCCATGACGCTGTGCGACCCGACGGACTACCCGTGCCGGATTTCGGGGGAGGTCAAGGGATTTGATCCGGTGAACTGGATTCCGGCCAGGGACGCGCGGAGGATGGCCCGGTTTTCCCAGCTGGGGGTTGCCGCGGCGCTGAACGCGGTGGAGGCGGCGGGCCTGGATATTTCCCAGGAGGACAGCTACCGGGTGGGAGTCATCCTGGGGAACGGCAACGGAGGATTCCCGACGCTGGAGGAGAACTGCCGGATCCTGGCCGGCCGGGGAGGGATGCGGATGTCTCCCTTCTTTTTCCCGATGATACTGCCCAACATGGCCTCGGCCAACGTGGCCCACCACACGGGAGCGCGGGGGTACAACTCGACGGCCACCACCGCCTGCGCGGCTTCCAACCAGGCGATTGGAGAAGCCATCCAGACCATCCGGCAGGGGCGGGCGGACGTGGTGCTGGCCGGGGGCACAGAGGCCGGTATCAGCCAACTGGGGCTGGCGGGGTTCGCGGTGATGCGGGCGCTGAGCACCCGGAACGACGAACCGGAGAGAGCCAGCCGTCCCTTCGACGCCAAGCGGGACGGGTTTGTCCCGGCGGAAGGGGCTGTGGTGCTGGTGATGGAGCGGATGGACCGGGCGATAGCCAGGAACGCAACGATCCTGTGCGAGGCAGCGGGGTTCGGATGCACGGCGGATGCGGGTCACCTGGTTCAGCCCGAGGAGACGGGGGCTTCGGCGGCCCGGGCGATGGAACTGGCGCTGCTGGACGCGCGGGTGGGGCCAGAGGACGTGGACTACATCAACGCCCACGGCACGTCCACGCCCCTCAACGACGCGGTGGAGACCGTGGCTATAAAGAGGCTGTTCGGGGATGGGGCGTTGCGGGTGCCGATCAGCTCGACCAAGTCCATGATCGGGCACGCGCTGGGCGCGTCGGGGGCTCTGGAAGCGGCGGCGTGCGTCCAGACCATCGTTTCCGGGAAGATTCATCCGACGGTCAACTACGAGTTTCCCGACCCGGAGTGCGACCTGGACTACGTTCCCAACACGGCGCGGTCGAAGGACGTGGGAGTTGTGCTGTCCAACGCCTTCGGATTCGGCGGGCAGAACGCCTGCCTGGTTTTCCGCAAAGTCGAAAGTTAACGGGGGCTTCCTTTCGACAAAGTTGGTTCTAAGGGTCGCGCCCTCCGTCGCCAAGTTAGGTAACTTGTCTAAGGTTCCTTGGGCGCTCCGCTTGGCAAAAAAGGGCCGGGGAAAACTCCCCGGCCCCAGTTCTTGTTCTAAGGGTCGCGCCCTCCGTCGCCAGGGCAGGTTACTTGTCCAAGGCTCCTTGGGCGCTCCGTTATGGGGAAGGAGCGGCGCTTAACCCTGGACGGCCTGGGTCTGGCGGGCGAGAACCTCGTCAAGGATCCGCTGCAGGGCCATGGTGTGGCTGCAGGCCTCGTGGCGCCAGAAGAAAGCGCACTGGCAGTTCCAGCGCCCGTCATCGAAGCTGACGTCGTAAGTGCCGTGGTTGCCCTGGAAAGTCGCCTTGAAGGTGGTAATGCTGACGCGGTCCTTCTCCTCCGCGTACCGCCGGGCCTTGTCGACTTTTCCGATAAAGCTGGAATTCATCTACCCCTCCCCCCCGACTGCGCGGGGGCCTCGGCTGGGTCGCCGCTTTCACCCCCCGATTCAGGCAATTCGCCCGGGGGACAGGACGGCTCCGAAACTGTCCGATATGTAAATTGTAAAAACGCTCCCAGCAAAGGTCAAGGCGAGAAGGGCGCTGGGTCAGGGAAATCGCATGAGTGACGGTTTGACCGGAGTGGCAGTGGACGGTAAACGTGATGCTGGGGGAGGGGTTACGGGGGTCTGGATTCCCGCCTGCGCGGGAATGACGGGAGGAGAGGTGAAAGGGTCGAGTCAGACTTCATGCCATAGCCCGGTGCATCAAATGAGAAGACCCTGCCGTACCCCATCCGCCGGTGCTATAATCAGGCTCGACCAGCCATCCTTCCCTGGGGCCCGCAGCCCCGTGACGGCCGCCTATGAAAAGACTCCGCATCTCCCTGCTCCACGTTGCCCCGGTCCTGGGGGACGTTGAACACAACCGCCGCCTCGTGGAGTCGGCCGTCAGGACCGCTGCCGAACTGGGAGCGGATTGGGCGGTCACTCCCGAACTGTGCATCCCGGGATACCTCTTCGCCGACAAGATAGGCACGGACTGGATTCTTCCCCAGCCGGACCCGTGGATGGACGATTTCTGCAAGCTGGTCAAGGAATTGTCCTTGACGGTGTTCCTGGCCCACCCGGAGCGGGACCTTCAATCGGGCAAGATGTTCAACACCGTGTTCGTGATCAATCGGGATGGTGAAATCGTGGGCCGGCACCGCAAGGTCAAGACGCTGCGCGGGCCCGAGGCCTGGTCCAGCCCCGGTGAACGGTGCGATCCCATTGAGTGCGACGGCGTTCGGGTGGGAGTGCCCGTTTGCGCTGACTGCTACAAGAACGACGTGCCCCAGCTGATGAAGGACAACGGGGCGCAGATCCTCGTTTCACCGGCGTCATGGGGGCCCGGGGGCTGCGGTCCGGACGGGGAGTGGGAGCAGCGGAGCGGGGACACCGGCCTGCCCGTCATTGTGTGCAATCGCTCCGGCATCGAGCGGGAAGACCTGGACTTCCGAGAAGCGGAGAGCGTGGTGGCGCAGCACGGCCAGCGGCTCCTGGGCGCAACCTCCCCTATCTCGGTGGCGCTCACCTTCGACTGGGACCTGGAAACCATGTCGCTGGTTTCCGAGGACTTCCAGCGGACCCTCATCTAGCCGCCCGGCCGCGAGGCCAGGAACCGCTCAAGGATCAAAACGGCGGCCACCGAGTCCGCCGCCCCCCGGTCCCGGGAGGGTTCACCACCGGCGTCCCGCAGCAGACCCTCCGCCTCCGCGGTGGTGAACCTCTCGTCCATGGTGTGGACCGGGATGGACGACCGCTTGCCCACCGCCCGGGCGAAACCCTGGGCCCGCCTGGCCTGAGTGCCCACCGTGCCGGAAAGGGTCACCGGCAGGCCCACCACCAGGGCGCCGATGTTTCTTTCCCGGGCAATGGCCAGGACCGTGGAGACGTCCTGTTCCAGGCTTCCCCGGACGACGTGGTCTATCGGGAGGACCGGCGTCCCCTCCCCGTAACTGACGGCCAGGCCAATTCGCCGCTCTCCCAGGTCGAGGGCGAGATAACGGTTGCTGTTTCCGGTTCCTGTTGTCAGGATGACAGCTCCGACCGGACCAGGCCCGCGACGCCGTCCAGGGCCTCGTCGAGCTTGGCGGCGTTTCTGCCGCCGGCCTGGGCCATTTCGGGCTGCCCGCCGCCTCCGCCGCCAACCACCCGGGCGGTTTCCCGGGCAATGTTGCCGGCGTGAAGACCCCGTCCGGTCAAGTCGGGAGTCACCATGGTGACGAACAGGGGATTCCCGTTCACCACCGCGCCCAAGGCCACGACCACGCTGCCCAGCTTGGCCTTGATATAGTCCCCCATTTCCCGCATGGATTCCGGGCTGCCCGCGGAGGTGCGGCCCGCCACCACTTTGACGTTGTCTACCTCGACGACACGGGCCAGCAATCCGTCGGCCTCGGAGCGGAGGGCGCTCCGCTCCAGGGTCGCCAGACGCCGCCGCAGGTCCTCGGCGTCCTGGAGGAAGGAATCGACCCGGGATTCCAGGTCGGCCACCGGCGTTTGGAGCCGCTGGGACAGGGCTTCCAGACGGGCCGACTGCTCGACGAAAAGCTGTTCCGCGGCCCGCCCGGTAACCGCCTCGATCCGGCGCATCCCGCCGCCGATGCTGGACTCGCCCAGCACCAGGAGAGTCCCGACCTCGCCGGTGGCGTGGACGTGAGTGCCACCGCACACTTCCACGCTGAAGGGTTCCCCACTGAAGGGTTCCCCGTTGGACATGGTTACGACCCGGACAACGTCTCCGTAGCGGTCTCCGAAGAAGGCCAGCGCTCCCTCGCGGACGGCATCCGCATAGGTCGTCTCGTGGACTGCAACTCCCAGGTTGTCCCTGACCTTCTCGTTGGCCAGCCCCTGGACCGACAGCAGCTCGTCCCGGGACAACGCGCTGACGTGGCTGAAGTCGAACCGGAGGCGGTCGGGAGCCACCAGCGATCCCGCCTGCCGGACATGGGCGCCGAGGGTGGACCGGAGCGCCGCGTGCAGGATGTGAGTGCCGCTGTGGTTCCGCGCCGCGTCCATCCGCCGGGAAGGGTCGACCCGGGCCGTCACCGATTCTCCCAGCGCGATGTCCCCCTGTTCCACAAACCCCTGGTGCACCACCATCCCGGCAACTGGGCTGTGGGTGTGCTCAACCCGCACCACACCGTTGGGACCGGCAATCGTCCCCTGGTCCCCCACCTGTCCACCGCTCTCGGCGTAGAAGGGCGTGGACTGCAGCACCACCTCCACGGCTTGTCCATGGGATGCGTGGCCGGTTGCCTCCGCCGGACTCTCGCCGTCCCTGGACAGCAGCGCCGCCACCACCGACTCCTGCCGGAGCTGGTCATATCCCACGAAGCGGCTCCGCTCCACGCCCAAATTTTCGTAGGCCGCATGAATTTCCATGCTGCCGGTAAAGGCCGCAGCGGAGCGGGCCCGTTCCCGCTGGGCCTCCATCTTCCGCTCGAACCCGGCCATGTCCACGGACAGCCCATGCTCCCCGGCTATCTCCGCCGTCAGCTCGGGGGGGAAACCGTAGGTGTCGTAGAGGAGAAACGCCTCCTCCCCGGAGATATGTTCTTTTTCATCGCCGATCATCCCTTCCAGGATGCCGCTTCCCACGTCAAAGGCCTGGGCGAACCGTTCCTCCTCCAGGCCGATTACCCGGAGGATGAACGCCTCGTTCTCACGCAGTTCGTGATAGACGCCGGAGAACCGCTGCAGCACCACTTGGCTCACGTCGGTCATGAAGGACTCGCTCAACCCCAGCCTGCGCCCGTAGCGAATGCCGCGGCGGATGACCCGCCGCAGCACGTAGCCCCTTCCCTCATTGCCGGGCACCACGCCGTCGCCGATGAGGAAGCAGGCCGCCCGCGAGTGTTCCGCCACCACGCGGATGGCGAAGTCGGTGTCCGCCGCCTCCCCGTAGCGCTGGCCCGTCAGCTCGCAGACCTTGTCCACGATGGGAGCGAACAGGTCAGTCTCGTAGACGTTGGGCTTTCCCTGCAGAACCGCCGCCGCCCGCTCCAGACCCATCCCCGTATCTACGCTGGGCGCCGGGAGCGGCGTCCGGTTCCGCTCCGGGTCCTGGTAGAACTGCATGAACACCAGGTTCCACAGCTCCACGAACCGCTCGCAGTCGCAGTTGGGATGGCAGCCCGGCGGATCGGCTACTTCCGCTCCGTCCCGCTCCCGCAGGAACTGGGCGGTGAGGTCGTCCGGCGGCACCATTGGCGCACAGCCCTTCTCCGCTCCTCCGTCGTAATGCAGCTCGGAGCATGGGCCGGTGGGACCTTCCGTGCCCGCCGGTCCCCACCAGTTGTCCGAATCCCCATAGCGGTAGATCCGCTCCACCGGCACGCCGATTTCATTCCGCCAGATGTGGAACGCTTCGTCGTCATCCAGGTGGATCGTCACGTAGATGCGCTCCGGTTCCAGCTGGAAAAGCTCCGTCACCAGTTCCCAGGCGAAGGCGACCGCGTCGTTCTTGAAATAGTCCCCAATGCTGAAATTCCCCAGCATTTCGAAGAAGGTGAGATGCTTGTGGTCTCCCACCTCGTCTATGTCGGTGGTGCGGAAGCTTTTCTGGTGGCTGGTCAGCCTGCGGGACGGAGGCGTCTGCTCCCCCATGAAGAAGGGCTTGAACGGGACCATGCCCGCGCTGGTGAACAGCAGCGTGGGGTCCCCGGCGGGGATGAGTGAAGCGCTGGGCATGTGCAGGTGGCCCCTGGCCTCGAAAAACCGGATGTAAGAGTCCCGAATCTGGTCTCCGTTCATAAGCAACCTGTGGGAAGCATAGTGTGGGGTTGGTTTTGACGGCCGCCCATTCGGCCCCAACCCCCGCCTGCGTGGGGGCTGAAGGTTAGGCAACCTGCCTGATGGGACTGGGCGGCGGCTCAACCGGAAAATTGTATCCAGCCCATTTCCCAGCGTCAACGCGGGGTTGTACGCCGGCCGGGGTCTGGGGGTTGCGTCCGCTTGACTCTATTGATGGGGACATTCACAATTGATTGCGGGAGCCGCGCGGGAGTCCGATTGAGTCCTCGATGGAAAGCGGACCTTCCCGGCAGCGTTTCCACATTGCCCGGTGGTGTAGTGGTAGCACGTCAGCCTTTGGAGCTGTAAGCCCTGGTTCGAGCCCAGGCCGGGCAGCCATTTGTTACCTTGGCGTAACCTACCGGCTCAAC
This sequence comes from Dehalococcoidia bacterium, assembly GCA_034423195.1. Lineage (GTDB taxonomy): Bacteria > Chloroflexota > Dehalococcoidia > Lucifugimonadales > UBA3495 > CATOSK01. The sequence goes on from DAOUIZ010000035.1 coordinate 41,447, forward strand.
CCCCGTTTCCCGCACCCGGAACCGTCTCCGACTGCCGCCTCGTTGAATCCCCGGGGGCGCGGCTTTAGAATGGGCGCATTCTTTGAGATTATGGGCCATCAACTTACGGGCCATATTTATCGTTCGAGGGGCTTATCGTGACGCAAGCCAGCCAGGCCGAAACCATCATCTACACGCACCCGGACTGCGCCTTTTCCGCAGCGGCGAAGATGGAGTACCGGCGCAGCCGGACTCCCTACACCGAGGTTGACGTTTCCAAGGAGCCGGACAAGATTCCCGACCTGCTGGCGTTGACGAACGGCGAGAGGGTGACGCCGGTGATCGTGGAGAACGGGAAGGTTAGCATCGGGTTCAAGGGCGGCAATTGAGAGTTCTAGCCGGAGACGGTCGTCTTCGTTAAGCCAAGAAGACTCGATTCCCAGGGACCGACGGCCCGTGCCCTCCGAGGCCCGAAGCCGAGGGATGGAGCGGCGGCAGGGTCGAGGGACTGCTGGTCAAAAAGCACCGCGAGCCCAGGATGCGAACCCCGGAAATTGCTGACAGTTGCCCGTTGCGAATGACGAACACTTGTGCTAGTGTTCGGGCAACTTAACGGGAGAGGGAAGGGAAATCATGCCAGCCGACAACAAGGACAAGCTCAACGCGCTGGAAACGGCCTTGGGCCGCATTGAAAAAGACCACGGCAAGGGCGCCGTCATGCGCCTGGGAGAGGTTGCCCAGCGGTTGGTAACCGATTCGATTCCCACGGGGTCCATCAGCCTGGATATTGCCCTGGGGGCAGGCGGCATTCCCCGGGGCCGCGTCACCGAGATATACGGGGGCGAATCGGCGGGAAAGTCCACGGTGGCAATCCATATCATGGCCGAGACCCAGCGGCTGGGGGGTATCGCCGCCTACGTGGACGCCGAGCACGCGCTGGACCCCAGCTATGCCGCCAACTGCGGACTACAACTGGACGATCTGCTGATTTCGCAGCCGGACAGCGCCGAGCAGGCACTGGACATCACTGAGCAACTGGTACGCAGCGGCGCTATTGACACCGTAGTGGTGGACAGCGTGGCGGCCCTAGTTCCCCAGGCCGAGATCGAAGGCGACATGGGGGATACCCACGTCGGGTTGCAGGCGAGGCTGATGTCCCAAGCTCTCCGCAAGCTCACCTCCACCATCCATCGTTCCCGGACGGCAGTGGTGTTCATCAATCAGCTTCGGGAAAAAATTGGAGTGGTCTATGGTAGTCCGGAAGTGACCCCGGGAGGCAGGGCCCTGAAGTTCTACAGCTCGGTGCGGATCGACCTGAGACGCACCGAATCGCTGAAGCAGGGTTCGGAGATAGTGGGCAACCGGGTGCGGGCACGCATTGTCAAGAACAAGGTTGCCGCGCCCTTCCGGGTGGCTGAGTTCGACATCATGTTCAACCGGGGCATCAGCAAGATGGGGGACATTCTGGATATCGGCGTGTCCCAGGGGCATATCCGCAAAGCGGGGGCGTTCTATTCCTACGGTGAGACCCGTCTGGGGCAGGGCCGGGAAGCTTCCAAGCAGTTCCTGAATGAACACCCGGAGATTGCGGAGTCGGTGGAAGCAAGGATTCGGGGGAAAATGGCCGGGGCGGAGGAACCGTCCAGCAACGGGGCGCATCCGCCGGAAGAATCAGCGGAACTGCTGATGGCGGCGGGGGACTCTTCCGAAGGGGCCCCGGACTAATACCGCCGGAAGAATGAAGCCAATGGCACCCCGGCAGACGGGAGTAGGCGGTGGAGCCTTCGAAGGCTCCACCGCTTTTTTCAGGGCCAAGGAGCAGGCGCTCCGTTTCCTGACCTACCGGGCCAGGAGCGAGGCGGAAGTCCGGCGACGCCTGTCCCGCAAGTATTCCCGAGGGGTGGTGGAAGACGTGCTGGAGGCCCTCCGCCGTCAAAATCTTCTCGATGACCTGGCGTTTGCCCGGCAGTGGCGGGCAAGCCGGGAACGGTTCAGGCCAAGGGCGGGACGGTTGATACGGCAGGAACTGCGGGGGTTTGGAGTCCCGGCAGAGGTCATAGAGGATTCCCTTACGGAGTTTGACGATGAGGCCAATGCGGCACGAGCCGCCGGGTCCTTTGCCCGCCGGCTGGCAGGTCGGGACGCGGACTGGAGTGAGTTCCGGGAGAAGCTGACGGCCCACCTGCGGCGCCGGGGGTTTACTTCGTGGCTGGTGGCCGAAACGGTGGGCAGAGCCTGGGAAGAACTAAGGTCGGACCCGCTGTACCGCCAAAGCAATCCCGACGAACACGAGGAGCAAGTCCCACAGGCCGTAGACGGGCGGACCGAAGAGGAAGGTTATCAGGAAAGCGATGACAACCGCACTTCCGGCGCAAAGGGCCAGCAGAATGCTCCGCTTGCGGTTGATGGCCAGGCCCAGGAGCTCCGAGGTGGCGTAACCCAGCCCCAATCCCACCAGACCGCTGACGAAGGGGAGAGAGCCGAAGAGAGAGTTTAGAAACAGCCACGCCACCCCGCCGAAAAGGGCGATGGCAATGCACACGGCCAACCCACGGACGTAGTTGAGAGGCCTGACGTCGTAAGTGGGCATGCGGACCGGCCGGCCGCACTCCTTGCACCGGATGCCCACCGGGGCCTGGACCATGCAACTGGGGCATATCGAGCGCCCGCACCGGCTGCAGGACAACCCGGTCTCCAGATCGGGATGCCAGAAACACCGGCCAGAGACCGCCGGATTGGGGTTGGAAGGCGTCTCACGCATGGGGGTTGGTCATGACTTGCCCAGGACAGGCGCGCGATGGACCCAGTCCTCGCGTTGGTCAACGTCCCGGTCGTGGAAAAGGCGGTTGAACAGGACTTTGCGACGGACTCCGCGCTGGGGCAAAACCAGGGAGTTTCCCAGGAGACGCTTCAGGACGGTGACCGCCAGCAAGGCGGCAAAGAGGGCAAACTTGGAAGACGCCTGTCCGTCACCGGGCACCCAGGCCGGGTTTCCGAACAGCAATGACCAGAAGGGGAGAGCGGCGAGGCAGGCCAGGACCCACGAGGCTGAACTGCCGGAAAACTTTTTGCCCGCGCCGACGACTGCTAGGCATAACGCCAAGGCCAGCCAATCTACGGACAACAGGGCGCCGGCCACGACCGATATTCCGCGGCCGCCCTGGAACCGCATGAACGGAGACCAGTTGTGTCCGATGGCCGACAGGACGGGCGCGGCCATGAGCCAGAACGAGGCCCAATCCAGACCGGCTACGTAGACGCCGGCTAGGATCGGAGTTGCTCCCTTAATCAGGATGTCGAATATGAGGAGGAGGACGACCCAATGGCGTCCGGCGTGCTGGGCCAGGTTGGACCCCCCCACGTTGCCGCTGCCGTACTGCCGGATGTCAATACCACTGGAGAAACGGGCCAGCAGGTAAGCCGTGGGAACCGCTCCCACCAGGTAGGAATAAAGGTACAATCCGGCGATTTCAAGCATGACGGGGGGACAAGGTCAGCCGGTCTGCCGGGCGGCTTCGCGATCAACCTTGCTGGCGGCTTCTTCCAGGCGTTCCACCGTTTCCATCGGGGGCCCCAGGAGCCCGGGGAGCTGTTCCCCGGTATTGCCCAGGCCGTGGTAGTCGCTGCCGCCGCAGGGGATCAGTCCGTGACGCTTGGCCACGTCGAGGAGGCGGGCCACGGTGTCGGGAGTGTACATCTGGTAGTGGACTTCCATGCCTACGAGGCCGGCGGCCTTGAGTTCGGCGCATTTCTGGTCAAGGTCGGGGAGCTGGGCCGGATGGGCCAGGACCGCGACGCCTCCAACCCGGGCCAGGAGTCGAACCCCCTCTTCGGGCGTCATCTTCTCCCGTTCAGCGTAGGCGAGGCCGTTGCGGCCCAGGTATTCCGCGAAAGCGTCCTTGGGCTCGCGGAAATAGCCTTTCTCCACGAGGGCGAGGGCAACGTGAGGCCGGCCAACGGCTCCGCCCTCCCCCGCAATCTCCTGCACGCGCTCCCATTCAACATGGAGGCCGTATTCGGCCAGCTTTTCCACCATCATCTGGCCGCGCTCCAGGCGTCCCCGGCGGAAACGGGTGAGGACGTTCTGGAACTCCTCGTCCTCGCGGTCGAAGAAGTATCCCAGCATGTGAATTTCGTCGCCCGGAATGTCGGTGCTGAGTTCGATCCCGGGTATCAGGCGCATACCGGGGTACTTGGCGGCTGCCTGGTAGGCTTCATCAAGACCCGAGGTCGTGTCGTGGTCGGAAACCGAAACCACTTTGAGGCCCTGGCCGGCGACCAGATCGATCAATTCAGTGGGACGGAGACGCCCGTCGGATGCGGTGGTGTGCAGGTGGAGGTCTACAGCAGCGCTCATGTTCAGTCAGCCGTCCTGTCGATTCTCTGGATGGAGGTTGCCTTTCCGGTTTCCGGATCAATGTCCATTAGTACCGAGTTCAGTACCGAAGGACCGGTGGCGACGTTAAGGCGTTGAGGCAGTCCGGTCAGGAACCGCTCGAGCACGTCCCCCACGTTACTGCCGATTACCGAGTTGATGGGCCCGGTCATACCCACGTCGCTCAGGTAGGCTGTGCCCTTGGGAAGTATCTTCGCATCAACTGTGCCCACATGGGTGTGCGTCCCGAGGACGGCGCTAACCCTTCCGTCCAGGTACCAGCCCAAGCCCTGTTTTTCCGATGTGGCTTCGGCGTGGAAGTCGACGATTATCACCTTGGGGTTTTCCGACTCGGCCACTTCATTCAGGACGGCGTCGGCGGTACGGAAGGGGCAGTCCAGGGCAGGCATGAACACCCGCCCCATCAGGTTGAGGACCATGATTCCGTCGTAGATGAGGTATCCCCGCCCGGGAGCGTTGGGGTAATTGGCCGGGCGGATCAGGGGGAGCCCTTCGTCCATGTAGGGGATGATCTCCTTCTGGTCCCAGATGTGGTTGCCGGAGGTGAGCAGGTCCACCCCGTTGTCGAGAAGCTCGTAGGCCGTGTCGGACGTGATGCCGAATCCGCCGGCGGTGTTTTCCCCGTTGGCGATGACGTAATCTATGGCAAGTTCCTGGCGCAACCCCGGCAGGATGGCCTTGAGGGCCTGCCGGCCGGGACGCCCGATGATGTCTCCGATCATCAATATTCGCAAGGCGATTCTTCCAAGCTGCAGATAAATCAAGAGGAGGGCCCAACCCCGGCAGTCTCCGGACCTGGACCCTCCTCTAGTTCAAACCGGCGGTCTTCCGTTTTCTCCTGGGGTTGTGAAACGCCGATGCTCTCCGGGGTTACCGGGCGAACTCGGTGCTCCGGGTTTCCCGGATGACGGTGACCTTGATCTGTCCCGGGAACACCAGGTCGGTCTCAACCTTCTTGGCAATGTCCCGCGCCAGGGAGGCCGATTCGACATCGTTTACGTCGCCGGGTCTCACCATGACCCGGACTTCGCGACCCGCCTGAATTGCGAAGGCCCTTTCCACGCCCGAAAAGCTTATGGCGGCGTCTTCCAATTCCCGCAGGCGCTTGACGTACTGTTCCAGGGACTCCTTGCGGGCTCCCGGCCGGGCCGCGCTGATGGCGTCGGCGGCGGCGACCAAGAAGGACTCGATGGACGAGTGCTCGTCGTCGTGGTGCTCCTTGATGCAGGCGCAGGTGGTATGGTTCACGCCATAGCGGGCTGATAACTCGGCGCCGATCTCGGCGTGAGGGCCGGGCACTTCGTGGGTCAGTGCCTTTCCGATGTCGTGAAGGAGGCCGCCGACCCGGGCCAACTGGACGTTGGCGCCGAGTTCCGAGGCCATCATTCCGGCCAGGAGGCCGACCTCAATGGAGTGCTTGAGGACGTTTTCGCCGTAGCTGTACCGGTACTTGAGCTGTCCCAGGTACCGGATCAACTCCGGGTCCAACCCGCTGACCGCCAAGTCGAAGGTTGCCTGTTCACCAGCCTTCCAGATGGTCTGGTCGATCTCGGTATGGGCACGGTTGACCATATCCTCAATGCGGGCCGGCTGGATGCGGCCGTCGGTTATCAGCTTCTCCAGGGCCAGCTTGGCGATTTCCCGCCGGACCGGGTCGAAGCATGATACGGTAACGATTTCGGGAGTGTCGTCGATGACGATGTCCACCCCGGTAAGGGCTTCCAACGCGCGAATATTCCGCCCTTCGCGGCCGATGAGACGTCCTTTCATCTCATCGTTAGGCAGGGATACCGTTGAGGTGGTAGTTTCGGAAACTACATCCGTGGCAAGACGGTTAATGGCGAGGGTGATTATCTTGCGGGCGTTGTCGTCCGCTTTAGCCTTGAACTCTTTTTCCAGGTCATAATAGCGCCGGGACAGGTCGTGCTCGGCCTGTTCCTGGCCTCGCAGAACGACCATCTCCCTGGCTTCGGCGACGCTGAGGCCCGAGATCTGCTCCAACACGGTGAGCTGTTGGGCCTTCACCCCGTCTACTTCTTCCAGCGCCTTCTGGACTTCTTGCTCCTTTTCATTGAGGGTGTCTCGTTGCTTGTCCAAGGCCTCGCTTTTTCGCTCCAGTTGCTCTTCCCGCTGAAGGTATCGGCGTTCCAGCCGGTTGAGCTCCTGCCGCTGGTCCTTAATCTCCTTCTCGCCAGAGGTGCGCATATCGAGCACCTCTTCCTGTGCGCCCAGGAGAATCTTGCGCTTCTCCTCCTCAGCCTGGGCAATCATATTGGTGGCTTGGCTGTTGGCGTCGTCTAACCGCTTGCCGTTGAACCTGGACCTGACGATCAGCCACACTGCAACGCCAGATCCGGCTATCCCTGCGGCCGCCAGGACGGACAGGAAAATTACTAAACCGAGCATAATCCCTTCCTTTCCGTCAGTATGAGCCGCTACGGAGACTATATCTCCGAAGTAACCATTCTAGGAATGACGGTGTTGACTGTCAACCCGATGTTTCGCTGCGGGCGCAAGTCCGGGGCTGGCCCAATCAGCAGGACGAAGCCGGCTAACTGGTCCCTCCGGCCTCCCGCAAAGCCCAGACAGCGAGCTCGTAGCCCATCACCCTGGCGAGGCTCAACGGAGTGTACCCATCATTGTTTCTGGCATTGACTTCCGCTCCGGCCTCCAGCAGGGCATGAAGCGCCGAAGTATTGTGATGCCAGGCCGCTGCGTGCAACGGAGTCCGTCCCTCATCGTCCCGGGCCTCGATGTCGGCACCGGCGTCCAGCAGGGCCCGCATAACCGCCAGGTTGTCGTTGGACTCGATGGCCTGATGCAGCGGAGTCCTTCCGAAAACGTCCCGGGCCTGAAAGTCGGCACCGGCGTCCAGCAGGGCCTGGGCGACCGCCGGATCTTCGTTGAAGATGGCCGCCAAGTGCAGCGGGGTGCATCCCAGTTCTCCGCTCACCTCGGTGTCGGCGCCAGCGTCCAGCAAGGCCTGAACCGGCGCCAAGTTGTTGTTGTACTGCACGGCAAGGTGTATCGGGGTCCGTCCGTCCCTGTTCCTGGCCTCGGTGTCGGCGCCAGCGTCCAATAGAGCCTGAAGGATGGGCATGTCGCCCCAGTAGTTGAAGGCCGCCGCGTGCAACGGGGTCGATTGGTGATCATCCCTGGCCTCGATATCGGCGCCGGCGTCCAGCAGGGCCAGGGGGACCGCCGGGTTTTGGCCGACATGAATCGCCTGATGCAGCGGGGTCCATCCGTGAACGCCCCTGGCCTCGATATTGGCGCCGCAGGCCAAAGCAGCTTCCACCGCCGGCACATCGGCGTCAGACCAGAAATCCAGGCTCGACCAATGTGATTCCGCGGTTAGCGCAGAACAAGCAACCGGCGTGGCCTTCGGGGTGGGTGTGGCAGCCGACGCCGATAGGGCGTTTGGCAGGGGAGTGGGAAAAGGCGCCGGCTCAGAAGGCGCCGGCTCGAGGGTCGGGGTGGGTGTGGCAGTTGGCGTGGCCGCGGGTTCCGCGGTGGGCGTCAAGGTGAGGCCAGGTCTCGGCGTAGGTGATGGATCCGGTATAGCGGCAGCGGTTGGCATCGGTGCAGCGGAAGGAATCGGAGTTGGTGCGGGCGCGGGAGTTGCCGCTAGCAGACTCTCCGGTTCAGCCGCCGGACGGGCCGCCTCGGCAGCTGGATTTTCCGGGGTCGGTGGCGGGGTGGAGCAGGCGATAAGCGAGATGAGAATGGACAAGGCCAGGAACAAGCGCACGAAGGAAACCGCCTTAACGACGAGGGTGAGGCACTGCCACAGCTACCAAATTTAGCATCGAACCGACAGGGGGGTGGGGACGTTCATCCACACCCGGATTCAACGCGCACGGGTGAGAAATAGCTGCAGCGGGTTATTTAACCGCCAGGGCAGGGCCGGGTCAAACTCCTGATCACACCATCCCATAAGTGCACCACCCAAATTGGGACGCTGCCTTTCGCTGCCGGGCCGCAGCAGGCCGATTGCGCGAGTGCCGGTTTGATCAAACTTCCAGTGGACGGTCAACACGACACTGTGGGGAACGGATGACGGGAGGAGAGGTGAAGGCGTCGAGTCAGGCTTCATGCGATTGCCCGGCCGGGCTGTGCATTATGTGTTGAGCGGTGCCGGAGCCGTCCTCTATAATGGCAGAGAATATGTCCATATAATTCTGCGAAGAAACGGCGGGTATCAATGCCACCAACCGATTATTACGAGGTGCTCGGAGTCACGCGAGGGGACTCCGAGGAAGAAATCAAGAAGGCTTTCCGCAAGAAGGCCATGGAATACCACCCGGACCGGAACAAAAACCCGGACGCGGAGGAAAAATTCAAGGACATCAACGAAGCTTACCAGGTCCTGAGCGATTCCAAGAAACGCGCCCAATACGACCGGTTCGGACACGCCGGGGTTTCGGGGAACGGAGGGTTTGACCAGCCATTTGACGGGTTCGACGTATTTGGCGGATTCGGGGACATTTTCGACTCTTTCTTCGGAGACAGCTCAGCCCGCCGGGCCCAGGAATCCCAGCGGGGGTCGGACATCCAGCAGAAAGTCACCCTGAGTTTTGAAGAGGCGGTCTTCGGTGCAGAGCGGGAGGTGGAGGTTAACCGGGTCGAGCTTTGCAGTCAGTGTTCGGGACAGGGGAACGAACCGGGGACATCGATCAACACCTGCTCCACCTGCGCCGGCCACGGCCAGGTGCGGCGCACACAACGCAGCCTGTTCGGGCAATTTGCCCAGGTGACGGCCTGTCCTGCCTGCCGCGGAACCGGGCGCATGATTGAGACCCCCTGCTCCCGCTGCCGGAGCGCCGGCCTGGAGCGACGGAAACGAAAGACTGCGGTGACTATTCCGGCGGGAGTGCAGGGGGGGATGCAGGTGCGCCTGACCGGCGAGGGAGATGTGGGCCGGAATGGGGGGCCTCCAGGCAATCTCTACGTCCAGGTCAATGTACGGAATCACAAGGTGTTCCACCGGGACGAGTATGACCTTGTATACGAGCTCCCGCTGGACATGGTGGAGGCTGCCCTGGGGGTGGAAAAGGAGATACCCACCCTGGATGGTGAGCCGGAGCTGCTGAAAGTCCCCCAAGGCACGCAGCCCGGCGCCGAGTTCCGCCTGAAGGGTCTGGGTGTTCCGCACATTCACAGCGACCGCAGGGGAGACCTGCGGGTTTACGTGGATCTGAGCGTCCCCAAGAGCCTCAACAGGAAGCAGAAAAAACTGCTCGAAGAACTGGCCAAATCCATGGGGCACGACTTAGAGGATGAGCCGGAGGAAACGGAAGAACCCACCAAGTCCAAAGGACTGTTCAACCGCTTCAAACAGGTTCCTGACAAGTAGGTTCCCGGCAAGCAGGTTCCCAACCGGTCCGGCATAACTCGGCTCTCACGTTCCGGCAGCAGAGGCTTCCTCGCGGGAAAGGGCGGCGGCCACGAAGATGGAATGGCACGAAATCAGCATCGAGACCCCGTTCGAATACGTCGAGCCCATCTCCTACCTGTTCGAACGGTATGGACATGGCATGTCCATGGAGATCAGGGACAACAACCGAGTCCTGTTGCGTACTTACCTGCCGTCAACATCCCGGCAGCGTCTGGCGCACATAGAGGTCGGGGTGAAGCTGACCAGCATCCTGGAGCCTCTTGGCGAGCTCAAGGTCGAATCCCTGCCGCCCGATGAGGACTGGCAGAACTCCTGGAAGTCTCACTTCACGCTCTTGAAACTGGGTCGAAACCTGGTGATTAAGCCGTCCTGGATCGACTACGATCCCGGGGCGAATGACATTGTCATCGAGCTGGACCCCGGGTTGGCCTTCGGCACCGGATACCATCCCACAACCTACACCTGCCTTGAGGCGCTGGAAGACCTGGTTGAACCCGGAATGTCGGTACTCGACCTGGGGGTCGGTTCGGGCATCCTGACCATCGCCGCGGCCAAGCTGGGAGCGGAACACATTCTTGCCCTGGATATTGACTCGGTGGCAGTGACCGCGGCGAGACAGAACTTCAGACGCCTGGGGATATTGCCCAAAGTTACTCTGGGGCAGGGAAGCTTGCCGAGTCCGCAAGCGCCCGATGGGTCGTTCGACATCCTGGTGGCAAACATCTCATCCCGGGCGATTCGGGAACGCAGCGCCCACCTGATGCCGCCGCTGAAGCAGCAGGGAGCGTTGATCGCGTCGGGAATAATCCAGGAGCAGGAGCGGGAAACGGAGGAAGCGCTGGAGGAGGCCGGGTTTGTGGTGCAGGACACCTGGCCCAAGGAAGATTGGGTGACACTGGTCTGCCGTTCCAGGGACCACCTGGGATAGCCGGGGCAAGCCTCTAAACGGCGGCCTATAAGGCTAGACCGGAAAGTCCAGATAGCGCTCGCCCGTGTCCGGCAGCACTGTTACTACAGTGGCGCCCGTTCCGAGATCGGCTGCCAGGGACAAGGCCGCGAAGGCGTTGGCGCCGGACGAGATTCCCACCAGCAACCCCTCTTCACGGGCCAACCTGACCGCGGTGCGGTTGGCGTCTTCATCGCCGACCGCCAGAATCGAATCAAGAAGAGAACGGTCCAGGAGCGGAGGGACGAAGTCGGCTCCAATGCCGGGTATCAGGTGGCGGCCAGGGGGACCCCCGCTGAGGATGGGGGAACCGGCGGGTTCCACCGCGACTACCCGAACGGCGGGATTGGATTCCTTGAGCCGCCGCCCAACTCCGGTGACCGTCCCTCCGGTCCCCACGGCGGCCACAAAGGCGTCGATGTTGGTCCCGGCGGAAGCGATGATCTCGGGACCGGTGCCCGAGTAATGGGCTTCCACAACCGCGGGATTGTTGAAGAAATCCAGCAAGAGACGGTCCGGGTTGTTCTGGACGGCGTTTCCGGCGGCGCGCAGGGCTCCGGACATCCCGTAGTTGGGAGAGGTAAGTTCCACGGCGGCCCCGTACCGCTCGGCGAGGCGGCGCTGGTTAACAGGTGCGTTGCTGGGCATGTATATGGTGAGGGGATACTCCTTGGCAGCGGCCACCATAGCCAATGCCGTCCCGCTGTTCCCGCTGGTGGCCCAAACGAGGCTCATCCCCGGCCGCAGATGTCCCTGCTTCTCTTCGGATTCAATCACCGTGAGGGCGGCGCGGTCTTTCACGCTGCCGCTGGGATTGCGGTATTCGAGCTTGGCCAGGACCCGGGCCATGCCAGGCTTCGCCAAACGGGACAACTCCACCAATGGAGTGCGCCCTATGGTCTCAAGCACGCCGGTCCTTAAGCCGGACAACCTTTAGGCCTCCCTTTGCCAGGATTGGCGCAGTGTGGCATACGGGTTTTTGGCGAGTCAAGGAAGGCGGCATGGCCGCCGGTGCTATACTGACCGGCAGGTTGACAGAATTCGCTGGTGGAACGCAACGCATGGAAGAACTGAAACTTAGCCGCTTCGAGATAACCGGCCTGCTGGGAACCGGCGCCGACTACGAGGTACGCTCCGCCGTTGACCGGGAAACGGGGCAGCAGGTTGTTTTGAAACGTCCCGTTCCCCAGGCAATAAGCCGCCAAATGCATGGTCCCATCGAGGACCGTACAGACCGGACTCTCGCGTTTTACCGGGAGGTCGGCGCCGACGTACCGCACTTGTCACCGATTGTGGGGTATTCCGAAAGGCGAAATCACGACGACTTCTACGGGGATGAGACCCAGCACGAGTACCGGGTCCTGGCAGTGGCCCGGGCGGCCGGCATCCCGCTGGCCGGTGATGTACGAGCGCGAATTCTTCGCGTGCCAATTGGCCTTGGGCAGAACCTGTTTGGCCTTTTCCCCCTGGCCTTTTCAGATGCGGAGCCGGCGTTCCCTATACAACAACAGTTGCTGGCTGTGCAGGAAAGACTGTATGAGGCGGGATACATATTGCTGGACCTGGGTCCCCAGAACATTTTCTATCAGCCATCCTCCAATACCATAACCATTATCGACTCGGGTGATCTCGTGGTTGTGGGGGAGCCGTCCCTGTCCCGCTCCCGCCAGCCTCGCGATATTCACGATTTCTTCCTGGAGATGATCAAATACTACACCACTTCAGAATTGCCTCCGGGAAATGCCGACGGTTATCGTGACACGCACGGAACCCGGCCCACGATAACGCTGGAACAGGAAATGGACGAGATTGGGCTGGGATATTCCCGAAATCCAGGTCCGGCAAGCGACGCCGCGCTGGCAATGATCAACCGGGTCCGCGACCGTTCTTACGAAGACTTCGCAGGGTTCAGGAGTGACTTGACCGGGTTTTTGGAGGAAGTTAGAATCCGCAATCGCAGTTTGCCCGACCTTGAGCAGGTCCATCAGGCTTGGCAGGGCGCTTTGCAGCTGCTGAACGCGGACTACTGGCGGCGGTTCGTGTTTGAGCCGGAAGCCGAGTTGGCTGCGTTCGATGATTTCTCGTAAACCGGACTGATCTACTGACATTCAGAGAGATTTATCGAGGAACGCGACGATGATCCCCAGCACTTACGCAACCTTTCAGGACAACTCATCCCACGGGGAAGATTCCTTCCTCGTCAAGGATCTCGGCGGAGGCTCCTTCCTTGACGTCGTGCTTGATGGCGTCACAGGCCACGGCGGGGGAGAAGCCAGCCAGGGTGTGGCGGCGGCCCTTGAATCAGCATCGATCAACTCGCTGGAGGACGTGGTGGCGGTGCTGGAGGAAATGAACGAAGAATTCTTCCAGGTGGGCGGCGGACGCTTCCTGCTGACGACGGTTTCCGCGGCGTTGTACCAGGGCGAACAGGTGATTACGGTCAACGCGGGAGACAGCCCCATCTACTACGTCGGACCCAGCGAACACCAGCAAATGGGAGGGCGGGTCGGCGGACTGCTGCGCCCGGGCGGCACCAAGGTGATCGGCGGGGAAGAGAAACTCACCCTATACCGCTCTGAACTCTCCGTGGCTCCGGGAGACCGGCTCATCATCGCAAGCGACGGGGTGAGCGACAACCTGCACATTGAAGAGCTGGTGGATATTGTGCGGAACGCCGCCACTCCCGAAGAGGCCGGAGAGAAAGCCAAAACCCTGATTGACTTGCACCTGGAACAGGGCCTGGCCCCTGAGCTGATGGGAGCCCGCTACCGTCACGACGACCAGACGGCGGTTATTCGCTTCTTTTCCGACGCATAGAGGGTGTTCCTGCTCTCGGCCACGGCTGGGCGGTTCTAGCCGATTCAAAGGCAGCTGTGCAACGGTTTCCTGCCCATTCATGGGGTGAAATCGGCAGATTCCGAACCGTTAGTACGGATGACCGTCCTGAAGGAACGGCCGATTTCTTGTGGCAGGCCCGCCAAGCTGATACAATGCTACGACCTGCCGTCCCAGGGGCGGCGCAGCAAAAAGGAGCCTAATTTTGGCCAAAATCAAGGTGGCGATCATTGGCGTGGGGAACTGCGCCTCATCCCTGGTGCAGGGCATCCACAACTACGTCGAGCTGCCGGAGGACGAAGAAGTTCCCGGCGTGATGCACAACAAGATCGGGGATTACCGAATCGAAGACATTGAAGTCGTCGCTGCATTCGACATCGACGAGAACAAGGTGGGCAAAGACCTTTCCGAGGCCATTTTCACGCAGCCAAACAATACCCTGAAGTTCGCCGACGTCCCCCACACCGGCGTCAAGGTTGAACGGGGAATGACCCACGACGGAGTGGGCAAGTACGTATCCCATCTGGTGCGCAAGTCGTCGCACTCCACGGACAACATTTCCGGGATTCTCAAGGAGAGAGAAGTTGATGTAGTTATCAACTATCTTCCGGTGGGCAGCGAGATGGCCACGAAGTGGTACGTGGAACAGGTGCTCGACGCCCGGTGCGGGTTCATCAACTGCATCCCGGTTTTCATCGCCAAGGAAGACTACTGGCGCACCCGCTTCGAGGAACGCGGACTGCCGATTATCGGGGACGACATCAAGTCCCAGGTCGGCGCGACCATCCTGCACCGCATCCTGACCCGTTTGTTCGAGGACCGGGGCGCAACTATTGACAACACCTACCAGCTAAACTTCGGCGGCAACACCGATTTCCTGAACATGCTGGAGCGGGAGAGGCTGGTTTCCAAGAAGATATCCAAGACGGGCGCGGTGACCTCCCAGATGGACCTGCCCGTCGAGCCGGACCATGTCCACATCGGGCCGAGCGACCACGTGCCCTGGCTGCAGGACCGGAAATGGTGCTATATCCGGATGGAGGGCAAGCTCTTCGGGGGCGCGCCAGTGAACATCGAAACCAAGCTCGAGGTCTGGGACAGCCCCAACTCCGCCGGCGTGGTGGTGGACGCGATCCGGTGCGCCAAGCTGGCCCTGGACCGGGGCGAATCGGGGGCCATCTACGGACCCAGCGCGTATTTCATGAAATCCCCGCCGGTGCAGTACACGGACGATGTGGCCCGGAGCATGGTGGAAGAATTCATAGGCGAAAACGGCGCTACGGAGGAAATGCACCTCTAGTCGCCATCACCGCTGCATTGGTGTAACGGAGTGGCTGTTTGGACCGTCTGAAAATAGCGATGGTCTCGCCCTACGACTTCACCTGGCCTGGTGGTGTAACCGCCCATGTGTCACAACTGGGCACTGAATTGGGGCGTTTGGGACACGAAGTACAGATCCTTGCCCCCCATTCTCCTTCCCGGCTTGAATCAGCAGATCCCGCCTTCATTCCCCTGGGGCGTTCCGTTCCGGTTCCCAGCGGGGGATCAGTCGCGCGGGTGTCCTTTTCCTTGTGGCTGTGCCGGCGGATTCGGGCGTTGCTGGAGCAGGAGTCTTTTGACATCATCCACCTGCATGAACCCCTGGCCCCGGTCCTGCCCCTCTGTGTGCTGGAAGTCTCCAACGCTGTCAACATCGGCACCTTCCACGCTTACTATGACCGGCAACATCTTTACCGGTTCAGCCAGCCCATAGTCAAACGATGGCATTCCAGGCTGCATGGGAGCATCGCCGTTTCGCCGATTGCCCGGCGGTACGTCAATAATTTCTTTCCGAGACACTACGAGGTCATCCCGAACGGGATTGATTTTGATCATTTCGCCCGGGACGTTCCTCCCTGGCCCCAGTACCAGGACGGGAAGCTCAACATCCTTTTCGTGGGGAGGCTGGAAAAACGGAAGGGGCTGCGGTACCTGCTCGAAGCGTACAGCCGCCTCAAGTGGGAGCTTCCCGAAACCCGCCTCATCGTCGTGGGTCCCGGGAACCTGGACAAGGAGTCACACCGCATTTTGAGCGCGCGGAACCCCAGCGACGTGGTCATCGCCGGGCGGGTGTCCTACCAAAACCTGGCCCGGTACTACGCGACCGCCGACATCTGCTGTTTTCCGGCGACTGGGGCGGAGAGTTTCGGGATTGTGCTTCTGGAAGCTATGGCGGCGGGGAAGTGCGTGGTAGCCTCGGACATAGAGGGGTACGGGGGGGTCTTGACCCACGGGAAACAGGGACTGCTGGTCCAGAAGTCGGATTCCCGTGAACTGGCGGATACCCTGGCTTATCTCGCGGTTAACCCAGACCTGCGGCGGAGAATGGGGGAACAGGGGCGGCGCACTGCGGAAAGCTACCGTTGGGAGACCGTGGCACGCCGGGTAGAAGACTATTATTACGAAGTCAGGGAATCGGTTCGACAGGGTTGGGAGCTAGGCGAAGGTGTTGGGAAGAGAGCAGTTTAGAGCGGCTTTGCTCAATTACCTGGAATTGCCCGGGGCCCGCCTGCTGCGGTCTCTGGGGTTCTCTCCCAACGCCGTAACTCTCCTGGGATTCGCGGTATGCGTTGCGGGAGCGGTCCTGGTGGCCTATGGCCACCTCCTGGCAGGGGGGATTGTGTTCCTGGCCGGGGGCGGGCTGGACCTGTTCGACGGAGGGCTGGCGCGGTTGACCGGCAAAGCCAGTCCCTTCGGCGCACTCCTGGACTCGGTGTTCGACCGCCTCGGGGAGGCCGGCCTGTTCGTGGGAATGGCCGTGTACGCCCTTCTCGCCGGGTTTTCCGACAGGTTCCTGCTGTTCTTCGTCACCGTCCTGCTGCTGGCCCTTATCTTTTCCCAGGGAGTTAGCTATCTCCGAGCCCGGGGAGAGGGACTCGGGGCCTTCACGCGGTCGGGACTGATGACCCGGACCGAACGGGTTATCATCCTTGGGGCAGGTCTCATCGCGGACGGATTGATCCCGGCGCCCATCATGGTATGGGTCCTGCTGGCAATCGCCCTGGTGTCGTGTTTCACGCTTTTTCAACGAATGTTCACCATCCGGGGCCTGCTGGACGACGCTGGATAATCCCCGCCCTGCCGTGTAAACTGCCCTTGGCTTTCCCGCCCCTGCCCATCGGCTTCCAGGATGGTTTCCCGAGGGTGGGCAAACCATGCCAGGAGAATATGCAGTGCCCAAAGAACTTCAGCCTGAAATGGACGGCAAGGGCCTCCGGGTTGCCGTGGTCGTGGCCCGCTTCAACGAGTTCGTAACCCGCCGGCTGCTGGAGGGAGCGGTGGAAACGCTGGGCCGTCACGGAGTCAGCGACGAGGATATCGTGCTGTCCTGGGTGCCCGGTTCCTTTGAACTGCCCGTCGTCGCAAAGACGCTGGGACAGACGGGGCAATATGATGCGGTCATCTGCCTGGGGGCCGTTATCCGGGGCGAGACCGATCACTACAACATGGTTGCCGGGCAGGCTGCCGCCGGAATCAGCGCCGTGGGACGCGAGACCGGCGTGCCCACCATCTTTGGCGTGCTGACGACGGAGAACATGGAGCAGGCCATCAACCGCGCAGGAGGAAAGTCGGGCAATCTTGGCAGCAACGCCGCTGCCGCCGCCATCGAGACTGCCCGCCTGGTGCAAGCCATAAAGACCGGGTAGCCTGGGCCGATTCAACTCCGCCAACGGGGGTCCGATATGCAGTTCGGAATAACCATCCCCAACAACTGGGGTATCGAGGACCCGAAACAGGTGCTCGCCTTTGGCCCCATGGCCGAGGAACTGGGCTTCGACTCGGTCTGGGTAATGGACCACCTCTTCAACAACGGTTACATCCGGGAGAGGCTGGACGACAAGCCCTACTACCACCCTCTTGCCGTGCTGTCGCACCTGTCGGCCACCACGGAGAAGGTTATCCTGGGGACTTCTGTGCTGGTGCTGCCGTACCACAATCCGGTGGAACTGGCCAAGTACGCGGCGACGTTGGACCAGATGTCCGGCGGAAGGGTCACCTTGGGCGTCGGCGTTGGAGCTATGACCGAGGAGTTTGAGGCCCTTGGGCTGTCGCTCCGGCAACGGGGCTCCCTCACCAACGAGAGCATCCGGGTCATGAAAGAGCTGTGGACCAACGAGGACCCGGTTTACCACAGCCGGCGCTGGAATTTCCAGGACCTCAAGTTTTCGCCAAAACCCGTGCAATCCCCCAACATCCCGCTTTGGATCGGGGGGTCCAGCCCTGGTGCCCTGCGCCGGGCCGCTGCGATGGGCGATGGCTGGCACCCCTCAGGGGTCGACCCGGAAACGTACAGCACCGGGCGGCGGGAGATTCAAGACCTGGCCAGGGCTGCGGGACGCGAACCGGAGGATCTCACGTGGTCGGCCCGGGTGGAAGTCGTGGCTCCCGGGGTCCCCGGCAATCCCCGGACCGCCGCGCGGGGCGGCGGCATAAGTGGAGACAGTCCAGGCGACATGGTTGCCGGGATACGGGCTTACCAGGACGCGGGGGTTGACCACGTCGTTCTCGCCCTGGGCACCGGGGATGTAGAAGTGATCACCCAGATGATGGAAACCATCGCCCGGAATGTGATCCCTGAGTTTCGCTAGTCTCCGGCAGTTCCTCCCTGGCCGGTGCTGTTGTGCGGCGGGCCGTCGGCGTCGTCAGACGTCTCCGGTTTTTCCATTTGGGAAGCGTGCTGCTGCAGGATGTCCCAATCCCGAAGAAGCCCCCTCATGCTGCCTTCTCCGGTTTCCTGGAACCCGTAGTAGTCGGCCTGGAATCCCTCCACTATATTCGCCACGGGCGGTTCGGGAAGGGTGGGGGTCACCTGCCGCTGGTGTTCCGTTGGAGTTTGTTCCCCGGACTTGGGCAGGCCGACCTGGCCGGACAGCTCGAGAAAGCTGTGGTACACCTCCCGGGGATTGGCAGGCGGAGGCCGCTTGGACGAACTTCCGGTGGCTGACTTCACTAGGTTATTCCACCAACCCCCTATCATGGATGCCAGGTCCTGGTTGGCCCGTTCCCAGGTGAACAGGGACTCGCGGATCTCTTCCACCACCGGCCGGCTGCGGAAGAGCCGCCGAACCCGGAAGAGCCGGAACAGGACCCAGCCGACAACTACTGAAGCAGCGAGGAACGCCGCCCACTTCAGGAGGGCCACCAACAGGGCCGGTGGACCTTCCCGGCCGGTGTCCTCCAGGCTTTCGTGGAATTCCTCCATCTGGCGTTGGGCCTCGTCAAGGGCGCTGAGATCGCCTCCTCCGAAGACGCTGACCAGCCAGTTCAGCAATGCGGCCAGTCCCGCGGCGATGTAGCCCAGGCCCAGGAGAATCGGTTTCAGGACCCATAAACCGATTTTCCCGACGGTGGCGAACACCCACCGCGTCACGTCGTCGAGGCCGCCCATTCCGAGGAGGCTCAACAGGAGGACCAGGGACAGGACTCCCCCCACCGTCACGCCGATGGGGATCATCCAGTCCCTGGGCATGGACTGGCTGTCACCGGCTTCCGAAGCGAACCTGGCCAGGGACAACCCCGCCAGTCCCACCGCGAAGTACCCCAGCACGAGGAAACCGTTGATGATGTCATGGTCAGACACGGCGTCGACCAGGACAGCGCCGAAAAACACCGCCATGCCCCATTGGAATGTTCCCTTGATTACGTCCAGCGTAACGTCGTCCTGGGCAACAATGGCCCCGCGCCACCAGAGCACGGTCAGGAACACGAAGCCAAAGACGACAGCGGCTGCCGTGGCGAGATCGCGGGTAATGATTGCCCCCAGCGGTATCCATCCCGACCCGCTCATGATGTTGGAAAGTATTACCAGCGACCCCAGGCTGACGGCCAGGCCCGCGGCGCCCCGCAGGTTCAGCGAAAACCGGATGGTCTGCAGGTACAACGAAACGACATAAGCCCAGGCGAGGGTGATGAGTCCCAGCCAGAAGGGGACGCGGGCGTCGGGAAGCTGGATCAGGGTGGTGACGACGCTGAAGATGGCGTAGAACAGACTGCACTCAAGGAACAGCGCCACGCCGACCAGGGACAGGTTGCGCCAGAATCTGGTCATAGGGAATCCACCGGGTCCAGGACGGGGCCCATCAGATGGACCGGTATGTCTCCCATCGGCGTCCTGGGGCCTCCGTCGCCGGAAAAAAACACGATAACCTGGAACCCGCGGCCCCGCAGTTCGTGGATTTCTCCCACCAGGCCGGGAGTAACCAGGGCGGTCACCAGGGCTATGGTCGCGCCGGGCCGAAAAGATCCCCGTTCCGCCCGGATTACGTCGGACAGCGAGGCGACAGAGTACGAGCCGGCAACCGCCAACGCCTCCAGCACTATGGGAAGTTGGGACTCCGCCGACCCGGGAGCCACGTTGATCCACTTTCCGGAATACACCGCGACCGAGTTGCTCACCAGCCCGAAACTGTAACCGCGACCGGCGCAGTAACCCGCCACGGAGGCTGCGGTGGTCACCGACCGCTCGAACAGCCTGCGATTGGTGCCCTGCCAGGCGTGTTCTCCCGTGTTTGCGTTCAGGGCGATGAGCACTTCCAGAGACACGACGGGTTCGAACACCTTGGTCTGGAGGGCGGACTTCCTGGCGGTGGCCTTCCAGTCGACGTGCTTCATCGGGTCCTGGGGCTGGTAGTCGCGAAGGCCGATGAACCTGGTCTGGTCGTGGAATATGGGCTGCCGGCCCTTCGCTTCGCCCAAGGGGTTTTCCGCCGGGAGGATGAGGTCCTGCAGGTCCAGGACCCTCGGGTAGACAAGGATATGCTCTACGCCGGACAAATGCTGCTCGGCGGCCGAGAAGCCGAAGATGTCGCCGCTGCGGAGACGGGCTGGCCCAAGGCGGTAATAGCCGCGGGCGTTGCAGCGCATGGCGTACTTCCAGGACACTCTCTGGTAGGGAAGCAATGAGGTTGTGATGCGGTGTTCCCGCGTGTCCTCCGCCAGGGTGCCCCGGAGGTGGGCGCCCGCCAGCTCCAACCCGGACGGGAAGGTGTCCTGGATGTCCACCCAGATAAGGGGGACTATTTTCTCGTTGGAAAGGGTGACGGTGTACTCGACCTCATCCCCGATGAACGCCTTCGCCTGGGACAAGCTCCTGCCGTGGCTCACTTCCTCAAAGGCGTAGCGGTTCCAGAGCTTGGTCAGCAGCCAGACGACGATTACGAGGGAACCAACGATGATGAGCAGTCCCTGGCTGGCCAGCAGACCGACGACGATCAGAATGGCACTGATCAGCAACCAAAGGTCGTTGAGCATTCGGGACCCCTGGACTAAACGGGGACTTCAACCTGGTTGAGAATCTCTTCGATTATGGACTCGGCGGTGCGTTCCCGCAGACGGGCCTGGGCCTTCAGTATTACGCGGTGGGCCAGGGTGAACGGAGCCAGTAATTTGATCTCGTCGGGAGTGACGTACTCCCGGCCGCGGATCGCCGAAAGGGCCTGGCTGGAGCGGTACAAGCCGATGGTGGCCCGGGGGCTGGCGCCCAGCTCCAGCTCGGCGTGGTCCCGGGTGGCCTGTACGATCCTGACCAGGTAGGTCCGCAGCACCGGATCGACGTAAATGTGCTGGACCACGTCCTGATAACCGACCACATCCCGGGCATCGGTCACCGGCTGAAGGGAACCCAGGGGGTCGGCGTGGTCAAACCTGACCAGCATCTCCTCCTCTTCAGGTTCTGCCGGATAGCCCAGCCGGAGGCGGAGCAGGAAACGGTCCAGCTGGGCCTCGGGCAGTGGGAATGTCCCTTCGAGCTCGATGGGGTTCTGCGTCGCGATAACCAGGAAGGGCGCGGGCAGGGGAAAAGTCCGCTCGTCGATGGTTACCTGGCGCTCCGCCATGGCTTCCAGCAGGGCAGATTGGGTCCTGGGAGTGGCCCGGTTGATTTCGTCGGCCAGAACGATCTGGGCGATGATGGGACCGGCCCGGAACTCGAACTCGCTGGTCTTCTGATTGTAGTAGTGGATGCCGGTGATGTCCGACGGCATGAGGTCGGGGGTGCACTGGATCCGCTTGAAGGCGCAGTCCAATGAACCGGAAAGGGAACGGGCGAGGGTGGTCTTCCCGATCCCGGGCACGTCTTCGATGAGGATGTGCCCTCCGCTGAGGACGGCCGTCAGGATGAGCTCGATGACGTCGTCCTTGCCGACCAACACCTTCCCGATGTTGGCTTTTATCCGGGAGGTGGCTTCAACCAGCTCGTTGACCGAGTCCGAAACCTGCACGTCTCAGGCCCCCCCGCCTGCGCGGGGGCTAAAGGCAAACCGGGCGCGGGATAGGCCGGCTGACCGGGATGGGGTTAGGCATGGGGCATTCATTGACGTGAACCCAACACAAACTCTTCCGCTTCCCGCAAGTCCTTGAAGGAGTCCACGCTGCGCCAGAACTCCCGCGATTTCAGAGCGGATATGCGTCCCGCGGATGCGAGGTCCGGGAAGGTCTCCGTTTCATGGTCGCCCAGATCGGGCAGGAGGGGAGCGATGCCGCGGTTGAACACGTAGATTCCGGCGTTGATCCAGTAAGGCAGCTCGGCTTTCTCGCGGAATCCCGACACCCGGCCGCCGGAGTCCGTGTCGACCAATCCGTAGGGACTGACCATTGGGACAACCATTAGAGTGGCCATGTGGGCGGGGTTGGTTTTCCGGTGTTGCCGGAAGTCATCCAGGACCTCCGACGGGCCCTGGGCCGTTATGATGTCGCCGTTCAGGACGATGACCGATTCCTCGTCCTCCGGCACCATGGAAAACCCCTGTTTAATCGCCCCGCCTCGTCCCAAGGGTGAATCTTCCACGCTGTAGTGGGCACGGATGCCGAAGGATTCTCCGGCGCCAAAGTAGTCCTGAATGTCCTGCCACCGATAGCCGGCCAGGAAAACAACGTCGGTTACCCCAGCCGCCTTCAACCACTCGACCTGGTGCCACAGGATGGGCTTGTCGCCCACCGGCACCATCGGCTTGGGCATGGAATCAGTCAGCGGGCGCAGGCGCTCGCCCTTGCCACCTGCCAGAATCAGCGCAAACACTAAACCGACTCCTCCCGGATGCTCAGACGGTCCGGCGAAACCTGAAGGGTACTATAACCCGGCCCTACTGGAGGGTCAACGGCGGGTTGCCGGGCGGCAGGGATGCCGGGCCAGGGCAGAAAGCCGGATTTTTTCAATTGTGAGACATTTTGCAGGTTTCGTGCTTGAAAACCCCTGAAACCGCGCGGATTTCGCGCCAATTGCGGGCCTTTTCGCGTCGTGGCTGGGACTCACCGGGACAGCGATTGGGACACGGTGGGACAAAGTGAGACATTTTGGGACATTTCCAAACGCTCACCGGGACCTTCACGATATGCCCGGGCTTTCCCGACAGGCATCCGGCCCAACAAGAAGTCAGGAACCCGCGGTGCGGGGCCAGAGCACAGGAAAGGCCAGGCAGGCGGGAATGGGCGCTAAACTGTTCCACACCCATTAACGCTATCGAGTCCCAGAGCAGGTGTCAACGGGCAAGTGTCACTGGGTCAGCGTTTGGTGCATCTCAACGGCAACGGGGATCCGTATTCCCGCCCCCGCCTATGCGGGGGCAGGCTCTGCGCGGGAAAGACGAGGAAGAAAAATGCACGCACGGAACGATAACACCTAAAAAAATCGCGACGCTGCCCCATCGGGCCGGCGGTTAGTCAGTGGGAATCGCCCATGTTATCCTATGACAGCCGCTGAGGCTGGACCCAACCCGAACCTGTATGACGGGGTGTTGGTATGGCGAGAGTCCCTTATGTTGCTCGAGAAGAACTGGATTCCGAAGGCCAGGCGATTTACGACCAGATACGGCAGGACCGCAATGCTGCCGAGGTTGGATTGCAGTTCAGGGCACTGCTGCACAGCCCGAAAGCCGCCGGTCATTTGACATCGATGGGCGCCCAACTCCGATTCCAGAGCTCCATGCCGGATTCATTGAAGGAACTGGCCATCATCCTGACGGCACGGGAATGGAACAGCGGAATCGAATGGACCGGCCACGCCGTAGCCGCGGCCCGCGAAGGCATCAGCGACGATGCAATCGAGAGCATCCGCACCTGGAAGGCTCCGGAGGGCCTCAACGCTGACGAGGCGACGGTTGCCCGGTTCGTGCATGAATCCCTGCGCGGCAAGGATGTCTCGGACGAGACCTTCGCGGCGGCGCAGGAACTGTTGGGCGTTGACGGCGTGGTGGACCTCACCCTGACGGTATCCTATTACAGCGCCCTCGCCATCGCCCAGAATGCGCTGAAGCCCGAGATGGGCGCGGGCCGCGTTTCCACCCTGTAATGCCAGGCCAGGAAACCGGACAAGGCGCAGCGGCACGGCTGGCTTATCTTCTTGCCGATTGCGGGATTGGCGACACTTACATAAGCCCGCCGCCGCGAGGCGGGAGCCTTACCGGGGTCAGCAAAGAGAGGGTCCTAGACCTGCTGGCGGAGCTGGGTCCTGGCCCCCTGAATGAGGCCAGGCTCGTCTTCGGAAACGCCTGCTTTGCCGTGGGGCGCTACGCGGAGGCGGCGGAGGCGTTCCGCGCGCTCGTTGACCGCAGCCCCGGGAATCCCGTGTTCAACTTCAATCTTGGATTGTGCCGGATCCGGCTGCGAGAGCCGGAAGAGGCCCTGCGCTGCTTCGACCGGGCGCTGGGTGCAGTGGAAAATGGCGATCCGGCCCGCGCCCAAATCCATTACCAACGAGGCAATGCCCTGGATGACCTGGAAAAGGGGGAACAGGCGGTCGCGGAGTATTCGGCGGCGATTGAACTGGACCCCGGGTACCTGCGGGCGCATTACAACCGGGGGATCGTTCTGGGCAAGCTGGGGCGTCATTCCGAAGCCGTGGAACAGTTTGACCTGGTCGTTGAACTGAGGCCGGACCTGTCCAACGCTTTCCTGAACCGGGGGGCGTCCCTGGACGAGATGGCGGAACATGAAGCCGCAGTCAACGACTACACGGAAGCCATCCTGCTAGACCCGGACAACGTCAACGCCTGGTTCAACCGGGCCCGGACCCGGTATTACCTGGGCCAGGTCGAGGACGCGGCCGACGACTACTCCCACGTCATCGCACTGCGGCCGGATGATGCTGAAGCCTGGAACAACCGGGGCCTGGCCTACGACGCCATGGGCGACTACCAGCGGGCGTTGCGCGACTACAACGAGGCAACGGCCATCCGGCCGGATTTCGTCGAGGTTTACAGCAACCGGGGCGCGGCGCTGGAGGCGCTGGGGGACGATGAAGGCGCGATGCGGGAATACGCGGCGGCCATGGACGCGAGGAACGGGTTCGCGGTGGCGTACTTCAACGCGGCCAGGCTGTGTGCCAAGCTGGGGCGGCTGGACGAGTCCCTGGAATACCTGGGGAGGGCCGAATCCCTGGAGCCGGGCTGGCGGGCCGAGGCGGAGCGGGACGAACACCTGGGCTGGCTGCTCAACCTGGACGGGCTTCGCCGCAAGAGGGAAACGCGGGGTTAGCCGGGCCAGGGGGCCTAGGGACGTTCCGGGACGGTGGAATCCAGGTCGCCGTCGTCAGTGATGTCCATTTCCAGGTCGGCGAGATCATCCAAAGGCCCGATTCCCGAGGCGGCCAGCCTCCGGCGCCGGACGATGATGTTGTGGGCGAGAACGAGGATGGCGACGCCGGTCAATCCCACCGCCAGCTGTTGGTCCCGGTGGAGCAGGACCAGGCTGAGGAGCAACACCAGCGCGAAGCACATGGCGATCCCTATGCCGGAACGGTAGGGGGACTTCCACGCCAGGACCACGCTGACCACACCCACGAGGATCCCGGGCAAAGCCAGGACCGGGACCAGGGTCACGGTGACTCCCAGCAGCGTGGCCATCCCGTCCCCGCCGCGGAATCCCGTGAATACTGATTTCCAGTGCCCAAGGACGGCAGCCCCTCCGGTGACTACCAGGACGGGAGGCTCGGAGTCCATGAGGTGGGCGATGGACACCGCGAGGGCGCCCTTGGCAACATCCCCGGCGAAGACCAGAATGCCTATCCGCCGGCTGATGTTCCAGTAGACGTTGGCGGTGCCGGCCTGGGTGCTGCCGGTCTTGAAGATGTCCACTCCCTTCAACCGGGCGGCCAGGTGGGCAAAGGGCACGGACCCCAGGAGATAACCCAGCAGCAACGGCAAGGCGAGCTTTGCGAGGCTCAGGAACTCTTCAACACCCATGAATCACCAAACGGGGGGCTGCCAGGATTTGCGTCCAGCGCCGGCCCCTATGATACCAACCTGAGCGATGATTATGTAGACGCCGTGCGCTCATCATCCGGGATGATTGGAAGCGCAAGCGGGAAAGCTTATGACGGGGAACATGAGGGGTGGCGGCTGAGGCACAGTGCAATCGTCCTGGTGGGATGGGCTGGTTTGGTAGACTTGGTGGCACGTTTCTGGAGGGAAGCCTGCTATGACGATGCCCAATGGACCCCTGGACGGGGTGGTGGTGCTGGACCTGACGCAGATTATGGCCGGTCCGGTGTGCACGATGATGCTGGCGGACATGGGGGCCAACGTGGTGAAGATCGAGCGGCCCAACGGGGGCGACGACACGCGCCGGATGGGGCCGCCGTTCGTGAAGGGACGGGCGGCCGGGTTCATGGCCCTGAACCGCAACAAGAGGAGCCTGGCCCTGAACCTGCAAGGCGAGGAGGGGCGGGGTGCCTTCCACCGGCTCCTGGAAGGGGCGGACGTGGTGGTGGAGAATTTCCGGCCGGGGGTGATGGAGCGGCTGGGGCTGGGTTACGAGTCCCTGAGGGAGCGGAAGCCAAGCCTGGTCTATTGCACGATTTCGGGGTTCGGCAGCAGCGGGCCCTACCGGGACCGGGGCGGGTTTGACCTGGTGGCCCAGGGGATGAGCGGGCTGATGAGCATAACCGGCTTTCCCGACAGTCCGCCGGCCAAGGTCGGCGTGCCGATAACGGATATTTCGGCGGGGTTCCTGGCGGCCAACGGAATCCTGGCGGCGTACATCCACGCGCTGAAAACCGGACAGGGGCAGATGGTGGATACGTCCCTGCTGGAGGCAGGCATCGCGTACACAATCTGGGAATCGTCCGGGTACTTCGCGGACGGCGAGGTGCCGGGGCCGCTGGGGTCGGCGCACCGGGTTTCAGCGCCCTACCAGGCCCTCCGAACCAGGGATGGGCACATCAACCTGGGCGCGGCCACCCAGGCGACCTGGGAGCAGTTCTGCCGGGCGGTGGGGCTGGACGGGTTGATTGACGATCCCCGGTTCAAGGAGCCGGGGGGCCGGAAGGCGCGGGAAGGGGAGCTGGCGCAGCTGCTGGAGGAGACCCTTAGCCGGCAGGATACGGACTACTGGCTGGAGACCCTCGCCAGGGCCGGAGTGGTGGCCGGCCCGATATACAACATGAAACAGGTCTACGACGATCCCCACGTGCAGGCGCGGCAGATGGTGGTGGACCTGGAGGACGATGCGCTGGGGACGCTGAGGCATATCGGGGTGCCGGTGAAGCTTTCGGAGACGCCCGGGGCGGTGCGCCGCCGGGCGCCGGGTTTGGGAGAGCACAGCCGGGAAGTGCTGCGGGAGTTCGGGTTCGATGAAGAGCGGATCGACGGGTTGGTGGAGGCGGGAGTGGTGACGGAGTAATCAGGCGTCCAGCCTCCAGGGTGTACCGTCGGTGGCTTCCAGGAATTTCTCCACGAGGCGGGGGCTGGAGGCGATGATGCTGGGAGTGAAGAGGTCGGAGGGAGCGCCGGTCTTGTCGACGACGGAGCCGCCGGCTTCCCGGACGAGGAGCAGGCCGGAGCACAGGTCCCAGGGGGACAGGTGGTGGTGAAAGTAAACGTCGAGACGCCCGGCGGCCGCGTAGGCCAACCCCAGGGCGGAGGAGCCCATCAGGCGCATTCCCTGGATGTTGGGCCACAGGCCGCGAACCATGTCCAGGGCCAACCCCGCTTTTTCATCGACGTAGCCAAGATCGAAGCCCAGGACGGCTTCGGGGATTTCCTGCCGGTCGGAGACGGTCAGAGCTTCGCCGTTGAGAAAGGCTCCCTTGCCCTGTTCGGCGGTGAACATCTCGTCCTTGATAGGGTCGTAGGTGACGCCGACCACGGTTTCCGGCCCGCGGGCGAGGGCAACCACCACGCAGTAGTGAGGGATTCCCTCGGCGAAGTTGCGGGTACCGTCGATGGGGTCGACCACCCAGGTGTAGTCGGAATCGTTGATGACAGGCTCAGATTCCTCGGAGAGGATGCTGAACCCGGGGAACTCGCTGGTCAGCGTTCCGAGAATCAACTTTTCGGACTGTAAGTCAACGTCGGTGACAATGTCGGCGCGGCCCTTGAAGCTGACGGACAGGTCGGTGAGGAAGCGGGAACTGACCAATTGGCCAGCTTCCCGGGCCACGGCGGTGCAAACGTCGAGGACGGTGCGTCCCGAGACGGACAGGGGTAGGGTTTCGCTGGAGGGTTCGGTCATTGGCGGCGCCTTTGGGGACAGGTTCAGGGATGGGTGGTCCAGTATGTTCAGGGCTAGGCGTCGACGTAGGAGCCGAGGCCCATCTTTTCGAAGACTTCATCGAGAGTCTGCCGGGCGATGGCGCGGGCCCGTTTCCCGCCTTCGTTCAGGACGTCCTTGACGTAATCGGGACGCTGCTCGAACTCGCGGCGGCGCTCCCGCAGGGATTCGAGGAAGGCGTTGACGCTGGCGGCCAGATGTCGTTTGCAGTCGACGCAGCCGCGGGCCGCCGAGGTACATTCCTCGTAAACGGTATTGGTGTCGGACGGGTCGGAAAAGGTGCCATGCAGGGAGTAGACGTTGCACACCTCGGGCCGGCCGGGGATGTTGCGGGTGGTGCGCTGGGGGTCGGTGAAGGCGGTGAGGACGCGCTGGGAGGTCTCCTCGGGGGTTGAGGCCAGGTCGATGTGGTTGTCGAGGGACTTGCTCATCTTGGACTGTCCGTCGAGGCCGACGATGAGGGGCACCTCGGTCAGCTTGGCTTGGGGCTCGGGGAAGGTGTCGCCGAAGCGGTGGTTGAAGCGGCGGACGATCTCCCGGGCCAGCTCCAGGTGAGGAAGCTGGTCCTGGCCGACGGGCACGGTGTCGGCCTTGTACAGGATGATGTCGGCGGTCTGGAGCACGGGGTAGCCGACCAGGCCGTAGTTCACGGTCTCCTCGGTCTCGTCCATCTGGCGGACCTTGTCCTTGAAGGTGGGGACGCGGAGCAGCCAGCCGAGGGGCGTGACCATGCTGAGGAGGGTATGGAGGGACAGCACCTCGGGGACCTGGGACTGGACGAAGATGGT
This sequence comes from Dehalococcoidia bacterium, assembly GCA_034423195.1. GTDB lineage: Bacteria > Chloroflexota > Dehalococcoidia > Lucifugimonadales > UBA3495 > CATOSK01. The sequence continues at coordinate 70,312 of DAOUIZ010000035.1, forward strand.
GCAGCGTTCCGGGTCGACGCCGGCAGCCAGCCAGTCCATGACCATCTCGGAGATGTTGGGCTGGATGTCGGCGACGTCCTGGGGGGTTTCGACGGTGGTGAGGGCGTGAACGTCGACGACGGTGTAGATGCAGCGGTAGTCTTCCTGCAAATCAACCCAGTTCTGGAGGGCGCCGAAGTAGTTTCCCAGGTGGAGGCGTCCGGTGGGGCGCATCCCGGAGAGGATTACACCCTTTTGTCCCGTGGACTGGCCGGCGGCAGGGGAAGCGGCAGGCGAAACCATGTTGCGTTCCTGAGATCGAGGATGGGGAAGAGAGTTGACGGCGTGGAGAGGGCTTTCCTTGGTGGGCTTTACCAGCGGCAGTCTAGCACGGTGGCCGGAATGGCTTCAAGGCGGGGGAAGGGTCAAGGCTCCGTAGAAGCGACCGGTGTGGCAACGGGAAAGTCGGGGGAAGCTGAAAAGTGCGACAAAACGCGACATTTCAGGACATTTGAGCGTGGAGAGGCGGGTTGTCTTGTCGCCGTCCGTCCGTGAAATGTCCACTTTTGTCATGGGGATGTCGCGGATTTGTCGTGTTTTGTCACGCTGCCGATGGGAGGGTCGATGACGGAAAAATTCCTGCCACTTTTGGTTGTATTCCGCTACATTCGGCCAGCACCCGCTTGCCTCAGCGGTCCATAACTGTTTCTCTTAGTCAGCGGGGGCGTCCGGGAGTTGGCGGAAAACCGGCGGGCTTCCGTCGGCATGGGCGTGACCCTGGAGGTAGGCCAGCAGTTCTCGGTGATTGCGGTCTATGCGCTCCTCCAGGTTCCGGTAGTTGCGGTCCATGCGCTCCGTCAAATGCTGCGCGAAGGTGCGGATCATCCAGAAACTCCAAGCCCCGGACAACCCCAAAACGGCCGTCAGGGTCCCGGCTATGCCGGCTATGGTCTGCCACTCTGCCATTTCGTGTCCTCCTTGGGTTTAGGCCGGGCATTCGGGCCGGACAACGGTGCCATACGATGCTTCAAACACTATTCTACCGGACGATGGCCGGATGCAGAAAGGGGGGAAGTGTCATCAGGGGAAGGCCGGGGAGGGAGAGCGACCGGGGTGATATACTCGGCGGTATGAGCGACGAGCAGGGAAGGCCGCTGGTGGGGGTGGGCGTGGTGTTCGTGCGCGGGGGCAGGATTTTCCTGGCGCGGCGGCAGGGTTCCCACGGGGAAGCGACCTGGGCCTCGGCGGGGGGACACCTGGAACATGGGGAAACGCTGGAAGAGTGTGCCCGCCGGGAGGCGAAGGAGGAGCTGGGGCTGGACGTGGGCGGCCTGATCTTCCTGTGCGTGAACAATATCATTTCCTATGGCAAGCATTACCTGGACGTGGAGTTCCTGGGAGACATAGGAGACCAGGAACCCCGGGTGGCGGAACCGGATAGTTTCTCGGAGCAGGGCTGGTTCGAGCTTAACCGGCCGCCGGAGCCGCTTTTTGACCCCGTGAAGTACGCGCTGGACAGCCTGATGACGGGCCGGTATTACTATCCTGGACCGGAGGGGTTGAGCCGGGGCGGTTCCTGAAGGAAAAGAGGGAAGGAAAAGAGGGGTGGTTGAGCACAAAACAAGCGGCGATTGCCGGCAAAAACGGGGCGTTTGGGGTCATTTTCTGCTATAATCAGTATATGTTAAGCAAGGGACAGAGAGGGCAGATTTCTGCCCTCTTTTTATTTGTCCCGCGGTGGGGGGCGGGAATGCCGCCCCGGAAATGAAGGGCACATGCAACAGGAACTCTGGATTGAAAACGACACCCAGTATACCTCCAAGGACATTCAGGTCCTGGAAGGACTGGAAGCGGTGCGGGTGCGCCCGGGGATGTACATCGGCAGCACGGACCAGCGGGGGTTGCATCACCTGATATACGAGGTGCTGGACAATTCGGTGGACGAGGCGATGGCGGGGTACTGCACCAAGGTGGAGCTGTCCATCGACGAAACGGGCCTGATCACGGTGTCGGACAACGGGCGGGGGATTCCGGTGGACACCCACCCGGCGACGGGCAAGTCGGGCCTGGAGACCGTGATGACGACGCTCCACGCCGGAGGCAAGTTCGGCGGGGGAGCATACAAGGTCACCGGGGGCCTGCACGGCGTGGGCGGCTCGGTGGTGAATGCCCTGTCCTCCTACCTGCGGGCGCAGGTCATGCGGGGAGGGTACACCTACACCCAGGAGTACGGACAGGGGGAGCCGACAACCGAGGTGGTCAAGTCGGACCGGACGCCGGATCACGGGACCACGATCTTCTTCCGGCCGGACCCGGCTATCTTCCCCAACATCGAGTACGACTTTGAGACTCTGACCAGCCATTTCAAGGAGATAGCCTTCCTGAACCGGGGGCTGGAAATCCAGTTCACGAGTCCCTGGCATCTGCAGACCCGGAAGGGGGACATCGAGCGGACCTACTTCTTCGACGGGGGCATCGCCAACCTGGTGCGGAACGTAAACCGCAACCGGAAGGTGATCCAGAAGGACCCGTTCTTCTACCAGAAGATCGTGGACGAAACCTCGGTGGAAGTGGCGGTGCAGTACAACGACAGCTTCACCGAGACGGTGTTTTCCTTTGCCAACTGCATCAACACGCAGGAGGGCGGCACGCACCTGACCGGGTTCCGTTCCGCGCTGACCCGGGTAATCAACGACTACTCGCGGAAGGGCGGGTTCGTCAAGGACGACCAGCCGAACCTCATCGGGGAGGACGTGCGGGAGGGCCTGGCGGCGGTGATCAGCGTCAAGCTGACGGACCCCCAATTCGAGGGCCAGACGAAAACCAAGCTGGGCAACGCCGAGGTGCGTAGCGTCGTCGAGTCGGTGGTGGCGGAAGGGTTGAGCCGTTACCTGGAGGAGAACCCGTCAGCGGCCAAGCTGATGATCGAGAAATGCCTGACTTCCCAGCGGGCCCGGGAAGCGGCGAAGAAGGCGCGGGAGCTGGTCATCAGGAAGAACGCGCTGGACGGTTCGTCCCTTCCCGGAAAGCTGGCGGATTGCGCCGAGCGGGACCCGGCGAAGTCCGAGCTCTACATCGTTGAGGGAGAGTCGGCGGGCGGTTCGGCGAAGATGGGACGGGACCGGAGCTTCCAGGCGATCCTGCCGCTGAAGGGGAAGATCCTGAACGTGGAGCGGGTCCTGCAGCAGCCGGACAAAATCCTGGGTCACGAGGAAATCCGCAGCATGATTGCGGCGGTGGGAGCCGGGGAAGGGGAGGAGTTCGACCCGTCGAAGGTGCGGTACCACAAGATAATCATCATGACGGATGCGGACGTGGACGGCTCGCACATCCGAACGCTGGTGCTGACCTTCTTCTTCCGGCGGATGCAGGAACTGATCGACGCGGGATACCTGTACATCGCCCAGCCCCCGCTGTACCGGGTGCAGGCGGGGCGGCAGGTGGACTACGCCTACTCGGAGGAGCAGAAGGACGAACTGCTGGAGCAGTACGAGGGCAGGCGGGGCGTCCAGGTGCAGCGGTACAAGGGACTGGGCGAAATGAACCCGGACCAGCTCTGGGAGACCACGATGAACCCGGAGACGCGGCAGATGCTGCGGGTGGACATCGAGAACCTGGTGGAGGTCCAGGATGTCTTCTCGACGCTGATGAGCGAAGCGGTGGCTCCCCGCAAGAGTTTCATCCAGGCCCATGCCCGCAGCGTTAAGAACCTGGATGTGTAGGCCGGGGAGGGCCTGATGGGGCCATCCCACGGCGGTTGGAATGAGGCCGGGATTGGGCTATAATAGCGCCCGCACCCTACGGAATCAGGCGAGAAGAACAGGGAGGGACCATTGCCGGCGCGCAAGACCGCACGGAAACAAGTGAAGCGTTACCAGAGGAACCACAGCCACCGGCGAGCGACCCGCACGGCGGTTAGTGGAGCGAAACGGGCCATGGCCGGCGACGACGTCGAGGCGGCGGAGCGGGCAGTCCGGGCGGCATCGAGCACGCTGGACAAGGCGGTCCAGAAGGGCATTCTCCACAAGAACAACGCATCCCGCAGCAAGTCGCGGCTGGCCGCCCGGCTCAACGAGATGGCCGGGAGATGACCCGGAACGGGTAGCGGCCGGCGTCCCGGCGCCGCCAAGACCAGGCTGAACCAGCAATCAAGGCGATCATCGAAAAAGCCTGCCCAATGGAGGCGGGCTTTTTCCATTTCAGGGCAATGGCGGGAAAGTGTGGAGACAATGACAAGGGGCGGTTGACAGGGCGGAGCAGGGTTGGTAGCCTCGCTTACAGAACATAAGTTTGGGGTTGGGACATGACCAGCAGGAAAAAGATTTCAGCCAAGGGACAACGGATCCTGGAGTTCATCCAGGGATTCATGCAGGAGAACGGGATCCCTCCGACAGTGCGGGACATACAAGCGGCCTGCGACATCAGCTCGACATCGGTGGTGGACTACAACCTGAGGCTGCTCGACCGGGACGGGTACCTGAACCGGAGGCCCGACGTGGCCCGGGGGATAGAGCTGCTGGACGGACAGGGCAACCCGGTCTCGAATACCCCGCGGGTGTCCATCCTGGGGCCCATCGCCGCCGGAATGCCGCTCCCGGTCTTTTCCACGGAGGGCGCGGCGTCGAACAGCGACTTCGACACCATCGAGGTATCGCAGGACCTGGCGCGGCGTCACCGGGGACTGTTCGCGTTGTCCGTAGAGGGGACTTCGATGATTGATGCCCTGGTGGACGACGGGGACGTGGTGGTGGTTGAGCCGTGCCAGCAGGCCGAAAACGGCGAGATGGTGGTGGCGTGGGTCAAGGATGCCGAGGAAGCTACGCTGAAGAAGTTCTACCTCGAGGGGGACCGGGTGCGCCTCCAGCCGGCCAACTCGACGATGGAGCCAATCTACTGTGACGCAACCAACGTGGAGATCAAGGGGCGGGTGGTCAGCGTGATCAGGAAGTTCTGACCGGCCGGAGCGGAAAGGAAGCCGCGCCGGAGCCGGGAAAGGGCCGGGCGCGGAAGGGATGGCCTCTCTTATTGGCGGCTGTTGGTGAGAGCGCCGTAGGTGGCCACGATGAAGGGGACGCAGTAGGTGAGGGGGATTTTCCAGTAGAGGGCGGCGTCCCACCGGCCCGACAGCAGATTGTCCCCCTGGTTAAGGGCGGTGAGGACGGTCCCCACCACCACCGCGGCGGCCAGGGACCGCCGGAGCATGGGCCGGTGCAGCAGGGCGCACCGGAGGCACTTGGTGACGGGGAACGGTTCCCCACCGGAGGCTGAGGGCGCCGGTTTGAAAGAGTAGGCGCCCCGAGGCGGCAAGTCCCGGGAGCACCGGACGCACGAAGTCCCTTGAGCCCGAGGCGGTTCCCCGGTGCGGTGCGTCAAGTGGCGCGTCCAACCGGAGCGTAGGGTGACGGGGTATCGAGGTCGAAGACCTTGATTGGCTTCCAGACGTTGGCGGGGAGGTCGCAGCGGGCCAGGGCGAGGAAGCGGCCGTCGGGACTGTACAGCCGGAACTGCTCGAAATAGGAAGCGTCGCGGGCGAAGTTGCCGATCCCGACGGGTTGTCCGTTCTTGAGCAGTTTTTCCGCGGTTGCCGAGACGGTGAAGCTGCGCAGGTCCCGCAGCACGGCGTCGACCGGGTGGAGATGCTGAAGCCAGTCCGTTGGTCCCTCGGAAGCGCACGCTTCCAGGTCTTCCAGGGTAACCGATTCTTCGATGGGGAACCCTCCGCTGTAGGACCTGACCAGGCCGGTGACGTAAGCGCCGCAGCCCAGAGCAGCCCCCAGGTCGTGGGCCAGGGAACGCATGTAGACGCCGCGGCCGCATTCGACTTCCAACGTCAGGTTGGGAAGGTCGAACCGGGCAAGCCGTATGTCGAAGATATCCACGTCACGGGGCTGGCGCTCCACCTCAACGCCTGAGCGGGCCAGCTTGTACAAGCGCTGGCCGTTGATCTTGACCGCGCTGTACATGGGCGGGGTTTGCGGCACCAACCCGATGAACTGGGGAAAGGCCGCTTCCACCATATCAGCAGTGATTCCCGAAGGGTCGCCGGAAAAGACGGGTTCGGCCTCGGCGTCGTAGGTTGCGGTGGTCTCCCCGAGCTTCACATCCACCCGGTAGCGCTTCGTGCCGCTCAGGACGTGCTCCATAAGGCGGGTGGCCTGGCCGAAACAGATGGGGAGGACTCCCTCGGCCAGGGGGTCCATGGTGCCGGCGTGTCCCACCTTCCGGCGCTGGCCGGTGATGGCCTTGATCCGCCGCAAAGCATCCATGGACGTTATGCCGACGGGCTTGTTGAAGTTGAGGAACCCGGTGTGGACCGGGGCGGACTTGCGGGAGGGCTGGGACATGATCCAGGTCAGGGACGCCGGGTTGGCCGCAAGGGGGGAGTGCCAGCGTCGTTGGAAGGATTCAGCGAGTCACCGGGTTCCGATTTCAACTGGTCCATTACCTGCAGCAATGCGGCGGCATCTTCCATGGACTCGTCGAGTTCAAATTTCATAAAGGGGACATAACGCAGGGAGAGGCGGTCCCGGAGCTCGTGCCGGAGGAAGGTGGCGGCGGACTCGATCCCGGCCAATGCCTCCCGCTTGGCCGCATCGTCGCCGAACACGCTGACGTAAACGCGGGCATTGCGGAGGTCCGGCGAAGTCCTGACCTGGGTTATGGATATAACCCCGCCGATGCGCGGGTCCTTGGTCTGCCGGGCGAGGAGCAGGCTCAACTCCTGCCGCAACAGGCCGTTTATGCGGTCTACTCTTCGGGACATGGGAAACCCCCGAAAGACAGGATTCCGGGACAGGGGCGGGACTAACCGCGTACCCTTTCCTCGCGGTGGGTTTCGATGACGTCCCCTTCCTCGTAGTCGTTGAAGCCCGGGACCACGATGCCGCATTCAGTCCCGGCGTTCACTTCGTTGACCTCGTCGCGGAAATGCCGGAGGCTGCCGATGTTCCCTTCGGCGATGGTCTGGCCGTCGCGGAGGACCCGAACGGTGGCGTTGCGGGAAATCCGGCCGTCCAGGACGCGGCAACCCGCGATCCGGACTCCCCGGTGGGAGGGGAATATCTCGCGGACTTCGGCGCGGCCGAGGGTTACGTCGGTGTACTCCGGCTCCAACATTCCGTGGAGGGCTTTTTCGATATCTTCGATGAGACGGTAGATGATGTTGTAGTGGCGCAGTTCTACGCCGGCGCGCTCGGCGGCGCGCTCGACCGTTGCATCGGAAGCCACGTTGAATCCGATGACGATGGCCGATGAAGCGCTGGCCAGGAGCACATCGGACTCGGTAACGGCGCCGACGCCGGAGTGGAGGATGCGGACCTTGGCGTCGTCGTCGGTCAATTGCTCCAGGGATTGGCGAACGGCTTCAGCGCTGCCCTGGACGTCGGCCTTCAGAACCAGATTGAGCTCCTTGACGTCGCCGGCGTCAATCTGCTTGACGACTTCCTCCAGGGTCAAGGCCCGGGCCTGGGACTGGGCGCTGTTGGCCCGCTCGCGCTCGGTGGAAGCGTTGCGGGCTTCGCGCTCGGTGTCGACAACGTTGAACAAGTCTCCCGCCGCCGGCAGGATGCTGAAACCCAACACCTCGCCGGGCTGGGACGGGCCGATTTCCCTGACCTGTTCCCCGAGGTCGTTGTTGATGGCGCGAATGCGTCCCCAAACGCTGCCGGCCACGACATGGTCACCAATCCGGAGGGTGCCGCTCTGCACGAGAAGGGTGGTGGTTGGCCCCCGCCGGCGGTCGAGCTTGGTCTCGATGATGACGCCCGAGGCGGGGCGGTCGGGATTGGCTTTCAGCTCGGAGATTTCGGACAGAATCTGGATGTTCTCAAGGAGGTCGTCAAGGCCGTCGCCGGTGCGTGCGGAAACGTCCACCGAGATGATGTCGCCGCCCCAATCCTCCACGAGGAGGTTTTGCTCGCTGAGCTGGCGCTTGACCCGCTCCGGGTCGGCGCCGGGCAGGTCCATCTTGTTGATGGCGACGATCATGGGGACCTGGGCGGCGTTGGCGTGGTTGATGGCCTCGATGGTCTGGGGCATGATGCCGTCGTCGGCGGCGACCACCAGCACGGCGATGTCGGTGACCCGGGCGCCCCGCGACCGGATGCTGGTAAAGGCTTCGTGCCCCGGAGTGTCCAGGAAGGTAATCTTCTGGCCGTCCTCCCGTCTTATCTGATAAGCCCCGATGTGCTGGGTGATGCCGCCCGCTTCGCCCTCGGCCACGTTGGCCTGGCGTATGGCGTCGAGGAGGCTGGTCTTGCCGTGGTCAACATGGCCGAGGATGGTGACCACGGGCGGCCGGGTCACCATGCTGCCGTCTTCGTCGTGGACGTTGGCGGAGAGGTGCTTGCCGGACTCGGACTGTTCAGCGACGCGGGTTCGGATCCCAAAAGCGGACGTGACGAGGGTGGCAACCTCGTGATCGATCACCTGGTTGGTGGCGGCCATGATGCCGTTGCGCATGAGCTGCTTGATGACGTCGATGTGGCTCTGGTCGATGAGGTCGGCCAGCTGCTTGACAGTGAGGGTCTGGGGCAGGACGAGGACGCGGGACGGGCTGCGGCGTCCTTCCCGGGCTCCCCGGGGGCCGTTGGTCCGCGTTTCTGCGGGATTTCTGCGTAGGTCGGAAGTCATTTAATTCGCCTCCGGAGATCCAGGGTGTTGAGTTGCCGTGGCCTGGCCGAACATGGTGGAGAAGTAATCGGCGAGGGATTTCTTGTCGGCGGCGGACACCGGCGAACGGAGGCTGCGTTCCAGGCCCCCGCGTTCCAGACCGGCCTGCCAGCATGAGCCGGCCGTGCAGAGGTACGTTCCCCGGCCGCGGGCCCGGCCCGTGGGATCAGGCTGCACGGAACCTTCCGGGGTCCTGACCAGTCTAACCAGTCCGGTCTTGGGAAGCCTCCTGCCGCAGCCGGCGCAACGGCGTTCCGGCTGATGCTTTTGCCGAGGCACGGCGGCTTGCCCCTGCCACTGATACCGGCGCCTAGCGCCTGGGACCCGGGCGGTTTCCGCCCCGGGCTGCTCCACCGCGCCGGCCCCTGCGGTCGCGGCGGCCACCACCCCGGTGTTCGCCAACGATGTCTTCGGCGAAACGGATCTTGCCGGCGTCGGGAGTGAGGACGAGAGGTTCCGTCACGAGTTCGCCGTCTTCCTCTTCGGTGAATTCCTCCTCTTCCTCATCGTCGTCGTCAGCGATGGCGTCCAGGGTGAAAGTGTCCAATTCATCGACGCTGAGGCCGATTTCCGGCCCGGCTTCTTCCGTGGTTTGAGCCGATGCCTGCTCTTCTTCCTGGATGAGAGCTTCCAGAAGGGCGTCTTCGTCCAGGACTTCCACGGGAACGGCATCAGCCTCCGTGGGTGCCACGTCCAAGACTACTGCCTCGACGGCGGCTTCGGGTTCGGCGACTATTTCAACCGGGGTTTCGACAGCGGAAACCGGCGCGGCAGGCTCGGCGGCCTCCCCCTCGATAATCGCCTCGGCGGCGGCGACGGCGGCCCGGGCCTCGGCGGCCCGGCGCTCGGATTCCTGCTGGGCTGCGAGGCGGTTCCGCTGTTCGCGCTCCTTCTGGCGGGCCTCCTTGATTTCGTCCCACTCGGCGAGGCCCTTGATGTCCAGCCTCCAGCCGGCCAGGCGGGCGGCCAGGCGGGCATTCTGGCCCTCCTTGCCGATGGCGAGGGACAGCTGGCGGTCGGGAACGACGACGGTGGCGGTCTGTTCCTCCGGGGCCAGGTCGACGTGGACGACTTCCGACGGGCTGAGGGCCTTGGCGATGAAGACCCTGGGGTCGGCATCCCAGGCTACGACGTCGATCTTCTCGCCCTGCAGCTCGTTGACGATGCTCTGGATGCGGTTGCCGCGAATGCCAATGCAGGAGCCGACCGGGTCGATTCCCTCCTGGGTGGAGTTGACGGCGACCTTGCTGCGGAAGCCGGCGTCGCGGGCAATGGCCTTGATTTCCACGACGCCGTTGTAGACCTCCGGGACCTCGATTTCGAAAAGCCGCTTCAGCAGGTTCTTGTTGCTGCGGGACACGAGGATTTCGGGCCCCTTGTTGCTGCTGCGGACATCCAGGACGTAAACCTTGACCCGCTGTCCCTTGCGGTAACGCTCGGACGGGACCTGTTCGTCCCTGGGGATAATGGCCTGGGCCCGGCCCAGGTCGAGAGATACGACGTGACCGGGTTCGATCTGTTCCACCACGCCGGAGACCACGTCGTCCTTGTGCTGCATGAATTCCTGGAAGAGCAGGTCGCGCTCCGCCTCCCGCAGGCGCTGCAGGACCACCTGCTTGGCGGTCTGGGCGGCGATGCGGCTGGCGTTGTGGGGGAGAGGTTCGGGGGAGGCGACCTCGTCGCCCACCGTGGCGGCGTGCATGATGGCCTGGGCTTCCTGAAGGCCGATTTCGCGCTCGTCGTCCTCGACGACGTCCACGACGGTCTTCAGGGCGAATACGTTGACGTCCCCGGTGTTGGGGTTGAGCTTGACGGAGATGTTCTGCCCGGACGCCGGATTGTCCTTCTTGAACGCGGAGGCCAGGGCGACCTCAATAGCCTGGAGCACCTGCTCCTTGGGCAAGTGGCGTTCAGCTGCCAGCTGGGTTAACGCTATCAAGAAATCGCTTTTCATTCCGCATTCCCCCGTAACTGCAAGCGTCCCATTATGGGCAATGGCCCTTCAAGCAAGAAAGCGGGGTTAACCCGCTTTCGAGACCAAGCTTCCGACGCAAAGTATATCATCGCCCCAGGGCGGTTTCAAGTTGTGGCTCCTGGTTGGCGGGGCCTCCGCATGTAAAAGATACCACCATGCAGATGCCGCAGTCCGATACCTGTATGCGCTGTTTTCAACTATTGCCTTGAGTAAGTTCTCGGCTGTCCATCCAATGGGCTACCACCAGATTTTGCCTCTGGATTCGGCCTCCAACTGTTCGTAGTCCTTGGTCCAGAGGCTGGTGCTGAGGTACTTCCATCCGCCGTCGGCGAGAAGGCACACGATGTTGCCCTGTTCGAGACGTTCTGCCTGGCGCATGGCGGCATACACGACGGAACCCGAGGAAATGCCGGCGAAGATGCCTTCCTTTTCCAGCAGGTCCCGGGTGGTGCGGAAGGCATGGAAGCTGCCCACCATCATCCGGGCGTCCAGAAGATTTAGGTCGAGGATGGGGGGGATGAACCCGTCCTCGAGACGGCGAAGGCCGGATATGAAGTCATCGGGTTCGGGGGCGACGGCGACGACCCTGATGCCCGGATTGTGCTCCTTCAGGCGGCGGGCCACCCCCATGAGGGTGCCGCCCGTCCCCAGCCCAGCCACAAACATGTCCACGTCGGGCAGGGTCTCCACGATTTCGCGGCCAGTCCCCTCGTAATGGGCTTCCGGGTTTCCCTGGTTGCCATACTGGTACATCATGAGATAGTCGTGGGGGTGCTTGGCGACCACATCGTGGGCCACGTCGATGGAGCCGTTGGTGCCCAGGGCCCCGTCGGAATAGATGATGCTGGCGCCATAGGCTTCGAGGAGTTGGGTGCGCTCCTCGCTGACGTTCTCCGGCATGACCACGGTGACCTTGTATCCCTTGATGCGCCCGATCATGGCCAGGGCGATGCCGGTGTTGCCGCTGGTGGGTTCGAGGATGGTGCGGCTGGGAGAGATCTCTCCGTCCCGCTCGGCGCGCTCGATCATCTTCAGGGCGATGCGATCCTTGACGCTGCCGGTGGGGTTTTGGCCCTCCAGCTTGGCGTAAATCCGCACCCCTTCCCTGGGGCTCATGTTCTGCAGTTCCACCACCGGCGTGTTGCCGATGGTGGCCAGGATTCCCTTGTAGGCCAGGTTCGTCACCATAATCCTGTCTGAAGTCGCTTGTGAGGTCTGGAGAGAAGGCCGCAACCTATTCGCGGACGGCTAATCGTGGGCGGCTCCGACGCCCTCGGGTGCGGCGACACCGCAGAATACTTCGTAGTCGATGAGCTCGGTCACCGTCGGGTTGTCCCCGCAAAGAGGGCAGTTGGGGTTACGCTTGAGCTTGACCTCGCGGAAGTTCATGGAGAGGGCGTCGATGAGGAGCAGCCTGGAGCTGAGGGAGTCGCCGATGCCGAGGAATTGCTTGAGGGCCTCGGTGGCCTGGATGCTTCCGACCAGCCCGGTCAGGGCGCCCAGGACTCCGGCCTCGGCGCAGTTGGGCACCATTCCCGGAGGAGGGGGAGAGGGGAAGAGACAGCGGTAGCAGCCCTGGCCCGGAAGGAAGACCGTGGCCTGTCCGTCGAAGATGAGGATGCTGCCGTCGACCAGGGGTTTGTTGAGCAGATAGCAGGCGTCGTTTACCAGGTAACGGGTGGCGAAGTTGTCGGCTCCGTTCACGACCAGGTCGTACTGGCTGATGATGTCCATGGCGTTGTCGGACTCCAGCCGGACCTCGTGCAGGACGACATTCACGTCGGGGTTGTAGGCGTGGATGTTGTCCTTGGCGGATTCCAGCTTGGGGCGGCCGACGTCGGGGGTGTGGTGGAGGATCTGGCGCTGGAGGTTGGATAATTCCACGACGTCGAAGTCCACCAACCCGACGGTGCCGACACCGGCCAGCGACAGGTAAACCGCGGCCGGGGAGCCAAGCCCGCCGGCGCCAATGATCAAGGCTTTGGCCTGCATGAGCTTGCGCTGTCCCACGCTGCCCACGTCGCCCATGATGATGTGGCGGCTGTACCGCTTCACCTGGTCCGGAGTCATGACCAAGGGTTGCTGCGTCATATTCGTCGACCTCCCCGGGGCCAATCAGCCCGTATGGTTGGATTCATTGCAAGGGAAAACCGGCAAACAAAAAGCCTGCGATTCCCCGAACGGGGTCCCATGTCCAATGGGCGCAGGCCAAACGATCCATTTTTCAGCGCCTGCCCCCTATGTTAGAGGACAGGTACACTCGAATATATAGTTTTCCCGTTTCATCGGCGTTTCCGAGTCTACTTACGCAGTTCCGGGTTGTCAAGGCGGCGGGAGAGGAAGGGGCCAGCTTCACGCTGCCGGTTCGTGGCTAAATCTGGTACATTCCCTGCCCGCTGAGGTAACTCTGGCGTTCTGTGATGTGGGCCAGGGTGGTGTTGCTGAGGACGCTCTGGATGGAATTCTCCACGGACTTCCAGACCTCCTGCTGGGCACAGGAGTCAGCGAACACGCAATCGCTGGGGGAGGTAAAACAGTCCAGGGGGGAGGAATTGCCTTCCAGGGTGTTCATGACCATGCTCAGGGTGATTTCGGAGGGTTCCATTCCCAGGGAATGACCTCCCTGGGGCCCGCGGCGGCTGCGAACAAGGCCGTACTTGTTGAGGGTGGTCATGACCTGTTCCAGGTAGGCTTCGGGGATGCCCTGCTTGTAGGCGATTTCAGCCGTCTGGACCTGTCCCTCGCCAAAGTGCATGGCCAACTCGACCAAAGCCCGGACGCCGTAATCAACACGCATGGGGATTCGCATTGTCCCCACCTCCGACGGGTATACCCTTGAGGGGATTATAGCACCGGGCGGGTGGGGTTGCTATTGGCGCAGCGCCCGGTGCCCGGCGACCGGGCGGCTGCGCCGGGGCGCCGGGGGTGGGTCGGTACAGCCAGTCCCGGAACTAGGCGAGAAGGACCTGAGACAATTCGTGGAAGTCGGCGACTTCCAGGTCGGGTTGGAAGAAGTGCTCCTCGGTGGGGAGGCGATAGCGGTTCACGTAGGCGCCGCGGAACCCGCAGGCCCGAGCTCCGAGAATGTCAAAGGAATGGGCGGCCACCATCATTATCTCGCCGGGGGAGACTCCGAGGAGTTGGGCGGCCTTGCGGTAGACGGCAGGATGGGGTTTGAAGGCGCCCACCGACTCGACGGAGACTATCTCGTTGAACGGGACCCGGATGTTGTTTTCGGCCAGGTGGTGCAGGAACCACTCCTCCCCGTTGGACAGGGCGACGAGGGAGTACCGTTCCCCCAGTTGGCGAAGCCCGGCCACGGCGTCGGGGTAGGGTTGGAGGCCGCGGTAGACCCGCATGAAATCGTCCACGGCGCCGTCAGTAAACTCCACGCCGTGGAGCTTAAGGCAGTACACGAAGGAGCGGCGGCAGGTCTCCAGATAGCCGCTGTGGCCGAGGAGCAGGAGGTTGTCCTGGTATTGCTCGATGCGCTGGCGTCCCCGCCAATCCCGCCAGAACTCGGCCCCGGACAGGTCCGAGCCGCACTGGCGGAGGAAGGCCTCGGCGGGCGGGATGAGGCTGCCGGCAAGGTCGATTACAGTGCCGAATATATCGAAGGCGAGGGTGTTGATGTTGGCCCGGAAATCGGGCGCAGGGGAAGTTGATGCCAAGCTTGTCCTCCGCAGGGACAGATTCTCCTGCCCCTGTCGGCGGGAGGGTGCCGCAATTATAATCCAAGGGAAGAGTTCCGGGGGAAGAGTTCCGGGGCGGGTCCATCGGTGAGAGATCATCCCTCGGGAGGCAGGATGCTGAAAGGGATATTGGTCGGCCTGGGCATCATGGTGGTCTGCTGGATGATCCCAGTCGCGCATTTCGTGTTGGGGCCGCTGGGCCCGTTCGTCGCGGGGTACTTCGGGATATCCTACGCCGAGGACCGGGACGAGTCCGATGCAGCGCTGGCCCTGCGGTACGGGCTGACCCTCGCCCTGGCCAGCTTTGTTCCGGTTGGATTGGGCGTGGCGGGACTCGCCGCCGCGTCGCAGGTCTGGGGCTGGTTCGATTTTTCAGCCAGGGTAATTGCCCTGATTGCCATTGGGTCGGCGGTCTTCGTTTTGTACACGGGAAGTATGGCCTGCCTGGGGGCGATGTTCGCCCGTCTGCGGCGGCGCAACAGGGAAACACAGAAGTCGTCTCCATAGTTACGCATCGATAAGTGGCCGGTGGGGAGCTTCATCCGGCCCTGGCCTGGGCGATTGACACGTCCCGGCTGCGCGATTACTTTAGGGCCGTTGGGGCAGCGGGCAGGACTACTCGCCCGGCTGCATCCGGTGACTCCGGGAGGAGGTTTGCTACATGGCGGTAGTTGATACCCATTGCCACGCGTCGCCCTACTGGTTCGAGCCGGTTGAGGTGCTGCTGGACGAGATGGCCCGCAACGGCGTTGACCACGCGGTGCTGACCCAGTTCTTCGGCGTTTACGATAATTCTTACCTCGTGGAGTGTATGCGCCGGTTTCCGGGCAGGTTCTCGGTGATAGGCCTGGTGGACGTGGAGGACCCGGCGGCAACCGAGCGGAACTGAATTCCCAGGGAGTAGAAGGAGTGCGGTTCACCACGTCGATGCGCTCGCCGGGGGCTGATCCGCTGGCAGTCTGGCGAAAAGCCGCCGACCTGGGGATGGTCGCGAGCGTAATGGGCCCGGTGGAAGGGTATGCCTCTCCGGAGTTCGAGAACATTGTTAGGGAACTTCCCGGCCTGCGGGTGGTCATAGAGCACCTGGGAGGGGTCGGCGCTTTCTGGGGTCCGGGCCGGGCCGACCGGGAGATACCGTATGATGCCTACCGGAAGGTGCTGGAGTTGGCGCAATACCCCAACGCGTTCATGAAGATCCCCGGATTGGGGGAGTTTTGCGCCCGGCCGATGCCGTTCCAACAGCCCTATCCTTTCGCGGAGGTTCCCCCGCTCATAGAGATGGCTGTAGATGCTTTCGGGGCAGAGCGGCTGATGTGGGGAAGCGACTTCCCGCCGGTGGCCAACCGGGAGGGATATGCCAATGCGCTCCGTTTTGCCCGGGAAAGGGTGGAATCCAGGGGCAAGGGAGAGGCAGGGTTGATATTCGGGGATGCGGCCACGGCCATGTGGAATCTCGGCCGGTAAGCCGGAAGGGCGATCAGTTCGGGGAAGCAACCAGGGAACTATCGCAGGACCCATCCAACCATCCCCATCCCGGCCTTCCGCTGTCAATGGGGAAGGGAATGGTCCAGAGGTTCCCCAACTAATTCCCATACAAGGAGAGATGGAGAATGCCGAGATTCGCGCTGGATTTGAACAGTGACTCCGGCCGCGCCGCAGCCGGCGCGGAGTGGCGGGTGGCGCCGGGCCTGGTCCCCGGTGAGGACAACGAGGGCCTGACCGCCCGGCTGCTATCCACGCCGGCGAGGCTGGCCGACTACGACGATTCGTCGTGGGACGTTTGTCCCAACGTCCGGCAGAGCCTGTCCGAAGGGTTCACCTTCGCCTGGTACCGGACGGCGGTGACTATCCCCGGCCAGGTGGGCGGCAACGATGTCGCGGGCTCCCGGGTCTTCTTTGAGACCAACTTCGACAACTATGGAGAAATCTGGGTCAACGGGGAGATAGACCGCACCACGGGTTCCATAGCCGGTCTGAACGCGCAACACCGGGTGGAGATAAGCGGAAGCGCCCAGCCCGGCGAAAGGTTCGTCATCGCGTGCCTGGCGCTCAATGGGCCGCTGGCCAACCCGAGGGGCGGGATTTTCCTGCGGTACGCCACATTGGCCTTCGAGTCCACCGACAACTAACCCGCCCCTGGTACGCTTCCCAGAATTGCCAGCCGATGCCGGGGGAGGGGACGCTATCCCGGCGCCCCCCGGAGGATATGACATGACCACCAAATTCGGCATAAGCCTTTCCAACCGGTCGGTGCTCCTCAACCGGGCGACGATGGACGACCTGATAAGAGCGTCGCGCCAAGCGGAGGACTCCGGACTGTTCGACAGCGTCTGGGTGGGGGACAACCTGCTGTCCAAACCACGAATAGAGTCGGTGGTAACCCTGTCCGCGATTGCCGCTCACACCCAGAGAGTAAAGTTGGGTACCATCTGCCTGGCCAGTTTTCCGCTGCGTCACCCGGTACTGTTCGCCATCCAATGGGCCAGCCTGGATGTGCTGTCCGGCGGGCGCACGGTGCTGGCGGTCTGCAACGGGGGATCCGAAACGTTCGGCCCGCAGTTCGCAACCGAGCTGGAAGCGATGGGAGTCCGGTCCCGGGAGCGGGTGGGCCGGGTCGTGGAAGGGGTGCAGATTCTGCGGAAGCTGTGGTCGGAAGACAGGGTGTCCCACTCGGGGCGGTTCTACCAGTTCAATGACGTGGAGCTGCTGCCGAAACCGGTGCAGCAGCCGGTGCCGATCCTGATTGCCGCGAATCCGAAACCGGGGCAGGCCGACGAGGCCACGGTGGACCGCATCCTGCGGCGGGTGGCACGCCACGCCGACGGCTGGCAGACGGATGCGACGCCGGTGGAAACTTTCAGGGAGCGGTTTGGAAGGATACGGGAATACGCAGCGGAGTTGGGAAGGGACCCGGAGACGCTGGACTCATGCCTCCATCTCTACGTGAATATCAACGAAGACGCTGACCGGGCGTTCCGGGAGTCGGTGGAGTTCCTGGCCGAATACTACGGCGCCGGGGCCATCACCGATGAACGGTCAAGGTTGTGGCTGGCGGTGGGGCCTCCCGACGCAGTTGCGGAGAAGATACAGGCGTACATCGAAGCCGGCTGCAAGACGCCGGTGCTGCGGTTTGTCGGGCCGAGCCTGGATGAGCAGTTGACCAGGTGCATAGAGGAGGTGCTGCCTGCGTTCCGGGCCAAGGAAGGCACGGCGCCCGCAGGCTAACAGGACTACTCCAACCCCACCTGGCGGGCAAGATCAAGGAATTCCTGGCGGGTCTGGTCCGTAATTCCCGGCCCGGGCCGGCGCACGCGGGGGCACTGAATCAATCCCCGGTGCCAGAGGGCGTGTTTGCGGATGGCAACCCCGATTCCTTCCTGGAACTCAAACAGCAACAGGGGCAGGGTGCGGTAGAACACTTCCTCGGCTTGGCCCCGGTCACCCTCGGCCATGGCGCGGTAGATTTCGAGCAGGACTTCCGGGTAGGCAAAGCCGGTCATGGCCCCGGCGGAACCCCGGGAGAGTTCGTCGAGAAGGAAGACTCCGCCCAGCCCTCCGAAGATTGCCATCCGGTCCCCGATGAGGCTGCGGATAGCGGAAATCTTGGTGGGAGTCGGCGGGTCTTCCAGCTTCAGGTACCGGGCGGAGGGGATGTTTTCCGAGAGCTCCGCGATGAATGCCGGGGACATGTGGACCCCGGAGGTCTGAGGGTAGTCCTGCACCACGATGGGCAGATCGACAGCCTCGGATATGCGGCGGTAGTGTTCCAGCAAGGCCGCGGGGTTTGGCTTGCCCATGACGGGGGCCGAAATCATGACGGCGGCGGCGCCGAGTTCCTGAGCTTCCCGGCTGTACTCGATGGCGGCGCTGGTGCTGTTGGCGGTCGTGCCCACGGTGACGGGCAGGCCGTCGGCGGCATTGATGACTTCCCGAGCGACACGGGTCCGCTCCTTGTCGGTGAGGCGGGCGACTTCTCCGGTTACTCCCAGCGCGACCACGCCGTTGCACCCCGTCTCGCGGGCTTTTTCCACCAAACGGGCGGCCGATTCGAGGTCAACCTGTTCGTCATCGTCAAAGGGAGTGGCCAGCATCCAATGGACGCCGGTGAAGGTGGCGCTGTCGGCGTTGGTCATGTTCAATCCTTGGGGCTGGCCGCCCCTGGAGCTAGCCGGGGTTGATGCCGAGTTGTTCCAGAATGGATCCGCTGCCGCCGGGCAACTGCAAGCCGTCCCGCACGCTGACGGCGAACTTGCGGTTTAGTTCGCGGAGCAGGTGGGCGCGAGGCCGGTACCCCTGGTCGAGATGGCGAGCCAGGTCCTGGAGGGTATTGAAAGCCTGGTCCACGTTCCAGTAGAAGGAGAGGAGCCAGGACAGCTCGCGCTCGTTGCAGGGCGCGGGAATGTCGTTCATGTCGAAGAGGGCGTCGGTGACCTTGGTGTACCGGAGGATGCCGGCCTTGTCTCCGGCGTCCTCGCCGTAGTAGCGGCGGTGGCTGAGTTCCAGGACCCGGGCCTGGTAGTCAGCTTCGCCGTAAATGTTGATGGGCAGCCACTCGGCCCGAAGGTCCATGACCTCGCTGCCGTTGGAATCGACGATGGCCACGGCGATGTCGGACCCGAGGGTGACGTCGTATTCGAACTTGACGGCTTCCCGGAGGAGGGCTTCCTGGAGGACGAGGGTCAGTTCACGAGGAATTTTCCTGTACCTGGCGCCGCTGGCTTCCTCGTTGGTGTCGGCCCCGACGCCGCCGGTGTTGAAGACATAGTAGTGGTGGGGCAGCCCGCCCCGTTCCATCTGCTGGAGGATGTAGTGGAGGAGGTTGGCGTTTTCGTCTTCCAATCCGATGATGAAAGGGTCGGAGAAGTATTCCACGTAGGGTCGGCCAATGGCGCCAACCGCGGCGCCCATCTGTACCGCTTCTCCGTACATGAGCACCCGGACGTACTGCTCCAACGTCAGGCGGCGCAGGGGAGGAATGACGGTGTTCTGACGCATTACTGCCTGCCAGAACACCTGGTCAGTGTACCTCATGGGGACGTGGACCGAGTCCTGAAGAGCGCCTCCGGTGATCTGGCCAACGAGATGCTTGGTCCCCTTGCGGGCGAGGAGGCGGGAACGGGAGAGGATCATGCGCATGTTGCGCACGGGATTTTCGAGATAGTTGGGGGTGAAGTCCTCGATGTTAACGGGAACGTTTTCGAGGGTCTCCTGGGGGTTGGGCTCTTCCGAGGTGCCGCGAACCACATCGTAGGTTATGGGGTCGTCGTCGCGGGTCAAGCCGAAGGGCATGGCGTAGAAGTTGTTCTCGGTGCCGTCTATTCCGTGAGTGATACGGAGGCGATGACCGCCCCGGATCGTTTCAATGGGTTCGTCGAGAGGCTGAATCAGGACGATGTCATCGTTCATGGGGTAGACCCCTTCGTCGGGGTCCTGGGGAAGGTTGAGCAGCTTGGCCAGGTCACTGCCGGCCAACTCAATCATTATGGTCAAGGTGCTTTTCCCGTGCAGGGAGGGCCCAATAGTGACCATTCCGGTGTTCTTGAGTTGTCCGTCCAGGGTGCGGGCGCGGGCCATGCTGAGAGCGGCCTGGACCGCCAGGCCGTTGTTCTGCTTGACCTGGAACATGGCGATGGAGAGCGGGCCCATCTTGTGCTCGCCCACGTAGTCGAAACCCAAATGAAGGGATAGGCCCTTGGTGGGGGCCTTGAAGATAAGCTGGGTCAGCCCGGCCTGAGTCAGTTCTTCTTTCAGTCCGGCGGGGAGGTCGAGTTCGTTGAGCCAATCGGGGATGGAAACTTCGAGAATGTCGGGAGATTCCCGGTACCTTTCACCGGGCAGGTCGAAGGTCAACTGGCGCCACATGTAGGGGGCCTGGAGATAGCGGACGCCGAAGAGCAACTGGCGGGCGTGGAACGAGCGCCCGGAAGCGTCCCCGATCTGCCGGTCGGTTTGTATTATCCCGGTGCCGGAGGCGAAACAATCCTGCATACGACGGGCAATCGCTTCGAAAACCGGGGTAAAGCGGGCTTGATCCTCCTCGGTGAAAGCATCGGCATCGCGATTGCGTTCAAAGCCGTCAATGTAATACTTGGTCAGGTCGGGACGCCGGACGACTCCCAACTGGCTGAAGAAATCCAACCCACCGTTATCCAGGCGGACGACGGTTTCGGGCCAGACCTTGGAGGCTGCCCTGCCGGCTGCGTTCAACCGGTCGGCTTCCTGCCGGAGAGACTGGACTTCCTGGAAAATTTCGCTCTGCCGGTCCTCGGGGATGTCTTGAAGGACGGGCATCTGGGAAACGAGCCATTGCTGGGAGGGGTTGTAGAGGTCAGAATCGGGGCGCTGTCCACCTCTGGCCAAGTCAACCAATTCGTCGAGGGCTTGCCGGAATGCCGGGTCGGACGTTGGGCCGGCCAGATGCGAGCCCTCCCGGTTCCGGTCCCTGGGGTTGGAATCTTCTTCTGACACGCCAATACCCCTGAATTCATCCGGCAATGGCGATCCCGGGACGCCAATTGGCCGGGGCGAAATGTCGCATTATGCTACCTTGTTCCGGTGTTGGTGTCAAAGCAAATGGACAGCCGAAACCGACCGGGAAACAGGGGTTGAATCGCGGAATCCGACGCTTTCGGCCGGGGGTTCCTTGACACGGTTTTGGGCCATGTCTAACATTTCGCCACTGCCCAACCTTAGTTCTCCAGGTGTTCCCGAGCTATGGACGCGTACAATCTGCGGCGACAGTTGGATGACCTGCGAGCGGGAAACCGGTCCGTTGAAGATGTACTGGAGTTCTTGAGGGACTACCCTTACGAGGACCTGGATTTCGCGAAAGTGGACCACCACCGCCCTTTGCGGACCGGGTTTCCGGAAGTAGTGCTGGGCAAGGGTAAATCCCCGACGCAAGTGGCGGGAATAGTCGGGTCACTGGAGGGGCGCGGCCATCCAGTTCTGGTGACGAGGACCGACCGGGCAGCGTACGAGGCCGTCCGGGAAGCCATCCCGGAGGCGATTTTCAACGAGTTGGCCGGGGCTATCGTCGTTCCAGCCGACGATTCAATCCCGTCGAGGAGCGGGGTCGTGGTGTTGACGGCCGGGACGGCAGACCTGCCGGTGGCGGAAGAAGCGGCGCTTACCGCCGAGTTGATGGGCAGTCCCCCTCTGCGCGTCAACGATGTGGGCGTTGCCGGACTGCACAGGCTGCTGGATGTGCGGCCGATCCTGCTGACGGCGAGGGTGGTGGTCGTGGTTGCTGGAATGGAGGCGGCGATTACCAGCGTGGTGGCGGGTATGGTCTCGGCTCCGGTTGTCGCCGTTCCGACCAGCGTGGGGTACGGAGCCAGTTTTGAGGGTATGGCGGCGTTGTTGGGCATGTTGAACAGCTGCGCGCCGGGGGTGGCCGTCGTCAACATAGACAACGGTTTCGGAGCGGGGTACCTGGCTGCCCAGATCAACCGGATGGAGTCCGATAACCCTTGTGATGAAACGAAGCCTGATGAAACGAAGCCGCGGTGTCCGGTTTGACGGCCCGTCAATTCCTGTTCGTCGGGTTGATAGCGGCGGCCCTTTTTGTCGGGTTGGCGGCTTACGGCGATTTCCGTGGCGTAACCCGCCGGTTGGCGGCGTTTCCCGCTCATTATTTCATGGCCGCGCTGGCGCTGACCTGTCTTAATTTTGCCCTTCGCTTCGTCCGGTGGAACTACTACCTGACCCACCTGGGGCAACGAGTGAGCCCCGGGTTGAGCGTCACCGTGTTCCTGGGCGGGCTGGCGATGTCGGCAACTCCCGCGAAAGTGGGAGAGTTCGCCAAGAGCTACTACCTGCAGGCGAGAGCCGGGATCCCTGCCACGGCTTCAATGCCTGCGATTTTCATGGAACGGGTTACCGACCTGGCCGCGGTTGGTTTCCTGGCGTTGTCCGGTTTCTGGCTGGTGCCGGGCGTGTTCCGATGGTTGCTGGTGACGGTACTGGCTGCCGGCTGTATCGGGCTGGCGTTTCTGCTATCCCGGCACAGCAATGTCCTCCTGGCCTTGCCGGGTCTCCGAAGGTGGCGGCGGGAGCTGATAGAGTCCAGGGAGGAGTTGCAGCGTCTTACGAGGGCGAGACCCCTGGCGGTGGCCCTGATACTGGCCGGGTTGGCGTGGGCGGCCGAAGGGATCGGGTTTTGGGTAGTGCTGCTGGGGCTGGGATTCGATCCCGGGCCGTGGTGGAGCACCGCAGTTTACGCCGTTTCCACCATCGTAGGGGCGTTGACCACGTTGCCGGGAGGGATAGGCGGGACGGAGGGGACATTGACGGTGTTGACGGAGCAAGCCGGTGCGGAGCGCGACACCGCTGTTGCCGCCACCCTGTTGATTCGCTGGGCGACTCTCTGGTTCGCGGTGGCGGCCGGAGCAGTCTCTCTCGTATTTCTGCACCTTCGGAAACATGGCAAGTTGTCGGGATAAAGTTGGGACAAGGCTATTTGCTACGGACTGGTAGGGCCGCATAAATGATCCGCTTGGATGCGATCCTGGAAGCTCTGCGGCCGAAGCAGTGGATCAAGAACGGGCTGGTCTTCGTCCCTTTGCTGTTTGCAGTGGACCAAGCCTGGTCCCTGGAAGACCCGGAGCCGATTCCAGGGCTGGTGTTGAGGCTGGCGCTGCTGTTCGCCGCTTTTTGCCTTATGTCCAGCGCCGTTTACCTGGTGAACGATCTGTTGGACCGGAAAAGCGACGCGGTGCATCCAACGAAAAGGGCGCGTCCCATTGCCTCCGGACGGGTGCCGGCATACACAGCGGTTTTCCTCGCCCTGGTCCTGGGTCCGGGAGGGCTTCTCCTGGCTTTGTGGCTGTCTTTCAATCTGGGAGTGGTCGGGGCGATCTACTTGGGGAGCAACCTGGCGTATTCCGCCGGGGGCAAGCGTATTCTCCTGGTGGACGTGATGATCGTGGCCGGAGGGTACGTACTGCGGGCGGGAGCGGGGGCATTGGCGGTGGGGGTCGCTCCGTCCCCGTGGCTGTATGTCGTAACGGCGTCGGCGGCGCTCTTCCTGGTCCTGGGAAGGCGGTACGCGGAACTGCGGCTGGCTGAGGAAGAGGACATGATCCAACGTCCAGTCCTGGCCGGTTACGCCGGGCCGTTCATCGGACAGCTGCTCACGATTGCGGCAACCACGGCACTGGTCAGTTATACTCTCTATGCGATTGAAGCTGAGAATCTGCCGGCCAATCACACGATGTTGTTGACCGTCCCGATTTTCGCCTTTGGCTTGTTCCGGTACCTGTACCTGTTGAATCGCAGCGCTGAGGCGGAATATCCGGAGCAACTGGTGACCCGGGACTTCCAATTGATTGCCGCGGTGGGGGGGTGGTTTCTGGTGGCGGCGCTGGTCCTTTTGTTGAACCCGTGAATGCCAAGCCTACAGATTTCATTGAGAGGCGCTGATGACCAGCGGCACAGAATCCCAGAATTTCTTGTCCCAGAATCCTCTGTCGGCAACCGGGCCGGACCCCGCTCCCCTGTCAACTGGCAGCGGGCGGATTGCTCCCTCTCCGGTGGTGGCGGTGGTCGCTACGGAACCCGACACGGTCCTGGATGACGTGGGGCGGGCGATGGCATTGGCCGGGGCCGACCGATATTTGAGCCCGGACCGGTCGACGCTCCTCAAAATCAACATTTCATGGCAGCACTGGTACCCCGGCTGCTCCACCACTCCCTGGCAGCTTGAAGGGGTTGTACGGGCGCTGCAGAACTGGGGGCACCGGGAGTTGATAGCCGCCCATAACGGGACGGTGGTGGTCGATTCGTTCGAGGGGGAGGTCAACAACAAGCACAAGGTTGTCCAGGACCGTTACCACCTGCCCACCGTGCATCTCGATACGCCGCCCAATGTCTGGATTGACTACAAGCCGAAAGCAGAAATGCTGGTGCTGGACGACATTTTCCCGGAGGGCATCCAGATTCCCGAGATTTTTCCGGGCAAGGACATCATCCAGCTTCCGACGATGAAGACCCACGTCTTCACCACGATGACCGGGGCGATGAAGAACGCCTTTGGAGGGCTGCTGCACCGCAAGCGGCACTGGACCCACTCGGTGATTCACGAAACGCTGGTGGACTTGCTGGCGATCCAGCAGGAAATCCACCCTGGAATCTTCGCGGTGATGGACGGGACCTTTGCCGGGGACGGGCCGGGGCCGAGGGCGATGCGGTGGCACGTGAAGGACCGGATCCTGGCCGGGGCGGACCAGGTGGCTATAGACGCGGTGGCGGCGCACATGATGGGTTTTGATCCGATGAAAATAAGGTTCATACGGTTGGCGCACGAGCGGGGTTTGGGATGCGGCGACCTTTCCCAGATTGAGGTGGTGGGGGAGGACATCAGCGGGGTCAACTGGGGCTTCAGCGGTGTGGAGAATACCTTCGCCAGCCGGGGGCAGAAGCTGATTTACTGGGGGCCGCTGAAGTTCCTGGAGAATGTGTTGCTGCGGAGCCCGCTGGCCGGATGGTCCTTCCTGGCATCCAACCTCTACCACAACGGCTACTGGCTGAACACCCACGGGCGGCGGCGGATAAACGCGGCGTTGCAAACGAAGTGGGGGCGGTTGTTTGAGGGGTATTAGGGGGGAGATTAGGTTAGGCTGGATGTGAAGGGTTGCTATGCATATCACAGGATTGAAAGTGCCTAAAGGTTGCCACCCAGCATTTACAACCAATGATGTTGAATTAGCGGTCAACGATAGGGTCAACTTGTTTATAGGCCCGAATGCATGTGGGAAAACCAGTCTCCTACGGGTTCTGGCAGAAGCCAGTCTTTTGGATAACAACTCGATGATACCCTTCAACCCCCCTTCGGTTAGCCTTAGTGAAGATTGGGAAGGCAAGGTCAAAAGTCCTACCGACAGAGAAGCGTTAACCCAGGATGTTTTCTGGGAAAGCGAAACTGCACATTTGCTGTTCGTCCCATGGGTTTACATTCCCGCTACGCGTATCTCTCTCCCGGGTGAATTTGACGACCATGCGGTGCCGTTGAATAAGAGCAAACTCTTCGACGGAGTAAACGTTGCTTGGCCCGACAATTCGCAAATTTTCGACAACCGTTGGGTTGAAGCAGTCGTCAAGGAATTGTTCGACCACTTTAAGACAGGAACGGTGGAATTCTTTGAGTTCCGATCTGCCCTGAGGCGTGCATACACTTGCGCGGCGTACATTTCACGAGAAATTCTGACTGGCAGCCCAGTGAACTACGTATCTTATCCTTCGGACATTTTTGGCCCCGAAGAGATCGACCCGCTGACGGTCGAACCCTACGTTCATCCAGGAATGGGGGTTTTCGAGGCACAGGACCTGAGCCACAAGTCCGTGAAACAGTATGTCGGTAATTTGAGCTCCGGAACTCAAGGAGCCTACCTATGGGTTTTGTTTGTGTCTCTCAAGATGGCGGAGCATTATAAGTTTGAGCGAGGCTGGCACGAAAAGCCGGCCATTCTGCTGATTGATGAGGTTGAAAACCATTTGCATCCTACGTGGCAGCGGCGGGTGATTCCGGCCTTGCTGGAGCATTTTCCGGGGTTGCAGATTTTCGCCACTACCCATTCTCCGTTCGTGGTGGCCGGGTTGAAGGCCGGGCAGGTGCATCTGTTGAGCCGGGACGAGAACGGGGTGGTTTCGGCGTCCACCAACGAGCAGGATATTATCGGGTGGACGATGGACGAGATTCTGCGGACGATGATGGGGGTTCCCGACCCAACGGACGAGGCAACGGCGCAGGCGGCGCAGGAGTTGAGGGAGTTGCGGAACGATGTTCCCGCTCCGACGGAAGCCGAGGAAGAAAAACGGCAGGAACGCATCCGGGAGTTGCGGGGGAAGGTGGACCGGGACTTGCTGGCCGGGGGGCCGGCGGCGGCGCAGCGGGAGATTTTCGAGGAGCATCTGGCCGAGATTCTGGAACGGCACCGGCAGGCTCAGAGTATGAACCAGGAAAACGGTTAGCTTTGCACTCCGTCCAACGTTCCCCGGAACCTGTCCTTCTGGTTGGATTACGGAGCCGGTGCTCCAGTTGGGAACAATTGGAGGATCATGAGCGCCGGTCAGTTCGTGCAGAGTTGGGGAAGGATTTCAGCCGGATTTGCGGTTATTGCGAACGATTATGTGAGGACACCACACGGGCGCAGCGTGGCCACGAAGAAAGCATAGACCATTTCCACCCTCGCAGTAAATTTCCCAGTGAATGGTTGGACTGGCTCAATTTGGTGTACGCCTGTCAGAGGTGCAATCGGGCCAAAAGTGACAGTTGGCCAGGCTACGAAGACGACCTGGTTAACCAGTGGTTGGCTGCCGAGGATGCTCGGTATACTCCAGTTTTTGAGTATGTGAATCCTAATGCTGTTGATGGCCAACGGTCGGCCGAGGATTTCTTTGACTTCGACGTGGAAACCGGAGAGATTGGTCCTGCAGAACATCTTGACCGTGCGGAATGGTCAATGGCCCGCAGGACGGTCCGGGACATCGACTTGAACTCGACTGCTCCACGACAGGATAACCTCCCCGGTTTGCGGAAATTAAGACGGACGTTGCTGGACGACACCTTGCGCCGCGTTCCGGACCCCGATTTGCGGTCGGTGATTATCGCCGGGTTTGTCGAGAAAGGCCGTCCGTTTTCGAGTTTCACTGCGGCCTATGCTCGGAGTATTGGTTTCCAAGTTTAGAGGCGTAGCTTATGACCGTTCAGAGTATTAGCGCCGTTACCTTGGCTGTCCGGGATATGGCGGCGGCGGTGGAGTTTTACCGGGAGAAGGTGGGGCTGGAGATGCTCTACGGCGGCGGGGATGCGGCTTTTACCAGCTTTCGGGTGGGCGGTGGGTATGTCAACCTGATTTTGGAGGAGGAGCACGGCGTTAACTGGTGGGGGAGGTTGATCCTGTATGTGGATGATGTGGACGCCATGTATCAGAAGCTGGTGGATGCCGGGCTGCAACCCGACGATGTTCCGAAAGATGCGCCGTGGCGGGAGCGGTACTTCCACATTTTCGACCCGGATGGGCATGAGTTGAGCTTCGCCAAGCCGATTCCGTAGCAATTCCTACTCAGAGTTGCTTGACGAAGAATTGCTCGGTCATGGGCCCGTAGGGGGCCTGTCGGGTGGGCTGGTAGCCGGAGGCGGTGTACATCCTGACGGCGGGTTCGAGGTGGAGGACGGTGGAGAGGGCGATGCGCGAGTAGCCGTTTCTCCGGCAGAATTCTTCCACGGTTTCCAGCAGGCGGCGGCCGATTCCCTGGCGGCGAAAGGCGCTGGCGACACTCATTCTTCGCAGTTCCGCTTCTTCGGCGTTGACCCTTTGGACACCGACCGTGCCGACTATCTCCCCGGAGCGTTCCGCGACCCAGAAGTGGCTGCCGGGCGGCCTCATGTAGTGGGCCGGGATGTCGGAGAGGTCGGCGGTGAGGGAATGCTGGACGTACTCGCGGGCCGCATTCTCCAGCGGAGTTCCTTCGGCGAAGTCCAGTTGGCCGCGAGCGAAGATTGTGCGGACGGCCCCGGCATCGGCGGGATGGAAGGAACGGATTACGAGGGTCTGGGCGGAGTCTGCGGTCAATCCGGTAGGTTCCCTGGGGCTAGACGTTGATCAGGAAGTGGATTACGTCGCCGTCCTGGACGGGGTAGGTCTTGCCCTCGGAGCGGAGAACGCCTTCCTTGCGGCCCTGGGCCATGCTGCCGCATCGGGAGAGATCGTCGTAGGGAATCACCTCGGCACGGATGAACCCGCGGGTGAAGTCGGTGTGGATAGTTCCGGCGGCTTCCTGGGCGGGGAGCCCATCCCGGACGCTCCACGCCCGCACTTCGTCCTCGCCGACGGTGAGGAAGGACACCAGTCCGACGGTGGCGTAGCTGACGCGGATAACCTGGGCGAGAGCGGATTCCCCCAGCCCCAGATCCTGCCGAAACTCCTCGGCTTCTTCGCTGGGCATCAAGGCCAGTTCCGCCTCGATCTTGGCGGACAGGGACACCTCGCCGATACCAGTCAATGCCTGGGAGGGCAAGGGCAGGTCTGATAGGAACACGTCATCGGCGGACTCGCCGATGTTGAAGGCGGCGACGAGGGCCTTTCCGGTGAGAAGCTGATAGGCAACAATGAAAGCGTTCTCGGACTCGGTGAGTTCCTGGAGGCGCAAGGGGGTGCCGGACTCCAATCCAGCCTTAACCTTGTTGACCGCTTCAAGATGGCGGGTCACCCGTGGGCGCTCGTCCGGCTTGGCCTTGTTGAAGCCTTCCCGCAACCGTTCGGCGGACCGGTCCAGCACCTCGATGTCGGCAAAGGAGAGTTCTTCCAGCATGGCGGTCAGATCGCGGGCCGGGTCGACGGTCCCGGAAGGGTGGGGAACGGCGGGATGGTCGAAGGCCCGGATTACCAGCAGGAAAGCGTCGGCGGCCTGGAGAACGTTGCGGTGGCGGCCGGTGATGCCGCTCCCCTTACCTTCGGCAGCGGATCCGGGAATGTCCCAATACTTGATCTCCGCCGGGACGACCTTGCGGGGGTTATACATTCCGGCGAGGACATCGAGGCGGGGGTCGGGGACCTTGACTACTCCGATGTGGACTTCGGAGCCGCCGCCGGCGCTGGAGGATTCAGCGGCGCCTCCGGTCAAGGCGTTGAACACGGAGGTCTTGCCGCTTTGGGGCAGACCGATGATGGCTATGTCCATGGAAAGGCTTTCCGGTTGGCAGTAAAGGATTGGGTGATTGTTGAGAGGTCAGCCAGCGGCCAGGACCACCGTGCCGGTGGATGACAGGGAGCCGCCGGTGCCGTTGACGATGGATACCTGGGGATTGCCCCCACCTTTGCGGGTGACCTGGCGATCGCCGGCCTCTCCCCGCAACTGGCGGACGGCTTCAACCAGGAGGAAGCTGCCGTACATGCCGGGGTGGGTGTAGGATAGTCCTCCGCCGCTGGTGTTGAGGGGGAAGTCCCCGCCGGGGGCGGTGCGCTGCCCGGCCACGAAGTCCGGGGCTTCGCCGGGGCCGCAGAAACCGAGTCCTTCCAGCGTCAGCATGACGGTGTAGGTGAAGGAGTCGTAGATCATGGTTAGATCGATATCGCCGTGGGTGATCCCGGCGCGGGCCAGGGCTTTCGGGCCGGACTCACGGGCGATCAACGAGGTGTAATTGGGCATGGTGCTGATGAGGTTGTGGTCGTGAGCTTCGGCGGCACCCAATACCCACACCGGCTGCTTGCGGCAGGACGCGGCTTTCTCCGCAGTTGTAACGATGATGGCAGCGCCGGAGTCGGTGACGAGGCAGCAGTCTACGAGGTGGAAGGGCCAGGACACCCAGCGGGAGTCGTGGTAGTCGTCGAAGGTCATGGGCGTTTCGTGCATTACGGCCTTGGGGTTGAGGTTGGCCCACTTGCGGGTGGCAACGGCTATCTCGGCCATGCCCTGGCGGGTGTGGTCTTCGCCGTACTCGTGCATGTAGCGGGTGCAGGCCATCGAGTAGTTGATGGGCTGCCCGACCAATCCGTAGGGAGCCTCGTACTGGGCGACGGGAAGGTTGGGGTCGGCGGGGATGCGGGCGCGGGTGGACCGGCCGGCCTGCCCGTGGGTGATGAGCACGGTGTCGCAGTAGCCGGCGCGGATGGCGGCGGCGGCATGGGCGACGTGGATGACGAAAGAAGAGCCGCCGACGGAGGTGTTGTCGGTGAAGCCCGGCTGGATGCCGAGGTATTCTGCGGTCGCCAGGGTGGAGAAACCGGCGGTGAGGAGGCCGTTGATGTCGCTCTTGGCGAGTCCAGCGTCGTCCAGGGCATTCCAGGCGGCCTCGGCGTGGTGCTGGAGGGAGGACTTGTTGGGCACGGTGCCCATCTCGTCGGACTCGGCCACCCCGACGATGGCAATGTCCCGTTCCCGGTTGGTGCTGGAAGTCATTGAATGTTCCTTTTATCTAAGGGTCGCCGCCCCCGCGCCCGGGGCAGGTAACTTGTCTAAGGGCGCTCGGCGGCTCTGCCTAAGGGTCGCCGCCCTCGCGCCCGGGGCAGGTAACTTGTCCAAGAGCGCTCGGCGGCTCTGCCCGTTGGTTGCGCTCAGGTGTGAGCCCTTGGGATGTTACAACAAAGGGGCGGGATGGACAACGGCGGGTCTATCCGTCTGGTACGGAGGGGCGGGAGGCAGGAGATGAGGTGGCCAAGGAAATATCTGTGCCACATTCCGCTACATTTTGCCGCATTTCCGAAGGTTTCCCCGCGGCGCGGACCCGCCCGCCAGCCGGATGCTGACTATCCTCGTGAACAAGGATACGCCACAGAGAGGGGAATGGGAAAGGGGCAAGTGTCATTAAAATCGGCGGCGGAACCGGCTGGAAACCGAGGCGGAAGAATCGCGGGCGGTTTAATTAAGAAACTGAGGTTGGTAGAATGGCCCTAAATTGGGGAGCCGCGTTGCGGTTGAGGCCGGCGCCGGCTTGCCCCGTTGTCCACCGAGGTAACCCATGCCCCGAAATTTCTGGATGGTAATCAGCAACGAAGAGAATTTCCAGATTACCCGAAACCTTGAATTCACGGTCCAAGGACTAAAAGCGGAACACAGGCGAAAGGTCCAGAGAGTGGAAGCAGGAGACCGGATGCTCTACTACGTATCGGGCATCCGGCGGTTTGCCGCGACCGCCACGCTGACATCAACCTACCGGGAAGAAACCACCGAAATCTGGAAGAGGGAAGGCAGCGCCGACTGGCTGTACCGAATCAACATCAAGCCCGAGATT
Source organism: Dehalococcoidia bacterium (assembly GCA_034423195.1). GTDB lineage: Bacteria > Chloroflexota > Dehalococcoidia > Lucifugimonadales > UBA3495 > CATOSK01. Next base: position 101,360 of record DAOUIZ010000035.1, read on the forward strand.
GTCCTGGACGAGGAACAGTACATCCAGGCGGGCCTGCTGGCGCACCGCCTGGACTACATCCGGCGGTGGCCGCCGGAGAACTGGTACATGGCTTTCCAGGGCAACCTGCACCTGCTTCCCAAGAACGACTTCTTTCTCATCGAGAGCGAGATGAAGAAGCTGAAGTTCGGCCCTGGCTTTATTCCCGACGCAGAGCCGCCCCCGGAAAAGACCAAGGCCCGTTCGCGGCGGGGGAGAGGAGGGGCGGCCAGGGGAGGTCAAAGGGGCAATGCGGGCCCGGCCACAGCGAATGGCGGCGTCAGGGAGAGCAGTCAGCCGGACCAGGAGAGCGAGGGCTAGGCCCGGCAAGTCCGGCCAGCGCCGCTTCTATCTCCCTCAAAACCGGCAGGTCCTCCTCCGCTGCCGCAGCCTGGCGGAGAGCAGCTATCGCCCACGCCCCGCCGAGGCGTCCCAGGGCCCACGCCGCATGGGCACGGACCAGGGATTCTTCCTCGGATAACGCCCGGACGAGGGCGGGTACGGTTCGGGGGTCGCGCAGGTTTCCCAGGGCGATGCAGGCGTTGCGCTTCATGCCAGCCAGCTTCGCCCGCATGATGGGTGTCCCGCGAAACCGGTCCAGGAACTGATCGGGGGTCAAGGCCAGCAGTTCGGCCAGTTCCAGGGCGGAAAGCTGCCTGCCCCGTTCGTCATGGTTGCGGACGGGTTTAGCCTTGCGGTTGACAGGGCAGACCTCCTGGCAAATGTCGCATCCGAACACCCAGTCCCCCAGCATCGGGCGGAGCTCCACAGGGACCGGGCCACGGTTTTCGATGGTGAGGTAGGAGATGCAACGGGCGTTGTCGATGACGTAAGGGGCGGTGATAGCCCCGGTGGGGCAGGCGTCGATACAGCGGACGCAGCTTCCGCAGGACTTGGACAGAGGAGGGTCGGGTTCGAGTTCCAGGTCGGTGATGATCTGGCCGAGAAAGACCCATGACCCGAACCCAGGGGTGAGGATGTTGGTGTTCTTGCCGAACCAGCCCAGGCCGGACCGGCGGGCGGCGGCGCGATCGAGCATCGGCCCGTCGTCCACGTACCAGCGGGCGGCGACGGAGCGCTCCAGCCGCTGACTGAGGCCGGCGACGTAATCCCGCATTTGTTTCTTGATGACACGGTGATAGTCCCGGCTACGGGCGTATCGGGCTACCTTGCCCACGGCGGCACCAGAAGGCCGAGCAGTTGCCGCGCCGTCCACCGGGTCATCGCGGTAGTAGTTGACTCCCAGGCAGATGATGGAGCGGGCGCCGGGGAGGAGGGTCTCAGGGGAGGCGCCCCGGCGGACCCGGCCGGAGGTGAACCAGGGCAGGCCGTCCATCTGTCCCTCCCTGATTCGCTGGAGGGCGGAGTCCCGGTCAGTGTCAAAGTCGCCGGCGGAGGTAATCCGAGCCAGGTCGAACCCGCATTCCAGGGCGTGTTCCTTAACGATGGTTTCGAGCGGGGCAAGTTGGCCGGTGGCGGAGGCCATGAACGGGAACCTCAGCTTTCCGCAGGGAGGTTTTCGTTAGGGAGGTTTTCGTTAGGGAGGTTTTCGCTAATGAGGTTTTCGTTGAGATAGGCTCCGGCGTACCCCTGGTCGGCGGGGCTATCAAGAGGGAGGAAGACCAACTGGGCAACTCGCGCTCCCCGTTGCAGGCGGTATCCTGCTGGATGGTGTACGACGAGCATGGCCTGGAAACGTCCCCGGTAACCGGCGTCTCCCACGCCAGTCCCCATGCTGACCCCGCTGCGGATGAGGCTGGACCTGGGGAAGCAGAGGGCCATCAACGACAGTGGCAGGTTGACTTCCTCGGAGAAGGTGACGAGGTAGGGACCGGGGAGAAGGTCAAGCCACCCGTCGGTTGTAAATTCCAGGAGCTCCAACTCGGATACCGCGCGGTCGTTGGCATCGAGGCCCATGTGGCCGGGCGTGGCGAGGCGGTAGATTTCCCCTACGGTGAGGTCGAAACCGTTGGGTTGGAGCTGTTCCTCCATTGAGGAGTATCCCCGGACGAGCGGACGGGAGTCCTGGACCAACCGGGCGATGGACTGTCGGCTTAACAACTGGCCTTCCTGCGGGTGAAGCTTATGGTGGGACCGGTGTAACAATCGAGGCCCGTACCCGTGTTGACTCCGGGGGTACGGGCCTCATTGGCCTTCTTAACCGACTTGCCTGGGACGGGACTAGTCGTGCATGAAGTCCTGTATGTCGGCGGGCAGAGGCTCGTACTTGGGAATTTCCGAGACGACGGCTTCGGTGGTCAGCATCATTCCTGCGACGCTGCCGGCGTTCTGCAGGGCCGACCGGGTCACCTTGGCCGGGTCGATGATCCCGCGCTGGATGAGATCGGTGTAATCGCCCTGCTCGGCGTCGAATCCCCAAGCGCCGTCGCTCTCACGGACATGTTCGAGGACGACCTGCCCGTGGTAACCGGAGTTTTCGGCAATCACCAACAGGGGGGCGCTGAGGGAATCGCGAACGATGCGGGCCCCGACGGCTTCGTCCCCGGAGAGGCTGGAGACGACGCTGTCGACGACGGATTCGGCGCGGACCAGGGTCACACCACCGCCGGGGACGATCCCCTCTTCGACGGCGGCGCGAGTGGCGGCCAGGGCGTCCTCGGCCCGGGACTTGCGCTCGTTGAGTTCGGGTTCGGTGGCGGCTCCGACCTTGATGACGGCGACACCGCCGGCCAGGGACGCCAGGCGCTCCTGGAGCTTTTCGCGGTCATAGTCGGAGGTGGTGGTGTCAATCTGGACGCGAAGCTGCTCGATGCGGCCGTAAATTGCAGATTCCTCACCGGCACCCTCGATGACGGTGGACTCGTCCTTGAGGGCGACAAGGCGGCGGGCCGAGCCGAGGTGGGAGAGTTCCACGCTGTCCAGGCTCAGGCCGGTGTCGTTGCTGATGACGGTGCCGCCGGTCATGATGGCCATGTCTTCCAGCAGGGCCTTGCGGCGGTCGCCGAATCCGGGGGCCTTGATGGCGACGCCGCCAACGGTGCCGCGCATCTTGTTGACCACCATGGTCGCGAGGGCTTCTCCATCGACGTCCTCGGCGATGACGACCAATGGGCGGCGGCCGGCCTGGGCGATGAGCTCGAGAGTGGGAACGATGTCCTGGGTGGAACTGACCTTCTGGTCGGTGATGAGGAAGAGGGGCTGGTCCAGGACGACCTCCATGCGCTGGGCATCGGTGACGAAGTGGGGGGAGAGATAGCCGCGGTCGAGGCGCATTCCTTCGACGACATCGAGGTCGTCTTCGAGGCTCTTGGACTCCTCGACGGTGATGACTCCCTCGCGGCCGACCCGGTCCATTGCCTCGGCGATGAGGTCGGCGATGCCCTCCTCGTGGGCGGACAGGGCGGCGACGCGGGCGACCTGGTCCCGGTTTTCCACGGGTACGGACATTTCGGCGATATGGTCGACGACGGCGCCCACAGCCCGGTCAATGCCGCGCTTGAGGCTCATGGCGGAGGCGCCGGCGGCCACATCCTTGAAGCCTTCCTGGACGATGGAGCGGGCCAGGACGACGGAGGTGGTGGTGCCGTCGCCGACAACGTCGTTGGTCTTGGCGGCGGCTTCCTTGACCAGCTGGGCCCCCATGTTCTCGTAGGGGTCGGGGAGCACGACTTCCTTGGCCACGGTGACGCCGTCGCTGCAAACGACGGGAAGGGCCCAGACGCGGGCCAGGAGGACATTGCGGCCGCTGGGTCCGAGGGTCAGGCCCACGACCCGGCCCAGCTCATTGACTCCCCGCATGAGGCTGGCCCGTGCTTCGTTGCTGAACGATAGTTGTTTTTCCGGCATTACTTGATTCCTCCATGAGGTGTTTGTCTCTAAGGGTCGCCGCCTCCGTCGCCAATTTAGGCAACTTGTCTAAGACTCCTTGGCGGCTCCAAGGGTCGCGGTGGTTTGATTGAATTGAGGGGGAATTAGCAGGTGCGGGGCATTGGCCAAGCCGGGGAAGCACCCTTCTTTCCCAACCAACAAATATGGGTCAGGATGATATTGTTGTCAAGACTGGGTGCAAGGCGCGATGCGGGACGCTACGCGGAGGCCCGGCAGCTCCTAACCAAGGCGGAGGGGCGGGCCCCAAAGCTTGACGCCCTCCCGGCCTTCAACCTGCTGGAGCAGTTCGGATATTGTTTTTCCGGTTGAGGGGTGGATGGCGTCACCGGCGAGTTCGGCGAGGGGGACGAGGACGAAGGCCCGGTCCTGGAGGTGGGCGTGGGGGACCTGGAGGTCGGGTTCGGAAGAGGAGATTACCTGCTGTCCGTAGAGGAGGATGTCCACGTCGATGAGGCGGGGACCCCAGTAGAAAGTGGCTTGCCTCCCGACCGCACGTTCGACGCCCTGGGTAGCGGCGAGGAGGGAGAGGGGGTCAAGGATAGTATCGGCCTGTAAAACGCAGTTGAGGAAGCGCGGCTGGTCGAGGAATCCCCATGGATCCGTTTCGTAGAGGGACGAACTGGCGGTGACGGTGATCCCTGGCGGTTGGTCGAGGAGCGATACGGCGCGGGACAGGTTGGTCTCCCGACGGCCGAGGTTGGAGCCGAGACCGAGGTAGACGTTTACGGGTTCCAACCTGCCGGCCTCCAGCCGCGAACGATGGCGTCGGTCATGCGGCAGACGCGGGTCATTTCGCGGACGTCGTGGACGCGGACGATGTCGGCGCCGTTGGCGATGGAAAGGGCGACGGTGGCGGCGGTGCCTTCCAGACGGTCTTCGACGGGAAGGTCGAGGACGAGTCCGATGGTGGACTTGCGGGAGGTCCCGACAAGGACGGGAAAACCGAGGGCACGAATTCCGGCGAGCCCACGGAGCACCTCGAGGTTGTGGTCCGGAGTCTTGCCGAAGCCGATGCCAGGGTCGAGGATGATGCTGGCGCCGGGGACACCGGCAGCCTGGGCGGCAGCCGCGCTGGATGCCAGGCTGGCGATGACATCTTCGAGGACACTTTGGTATTCCCGGTTGTCCTGATTGTGCATGAGGATGATGCCGGCGCCGGCATCGGCGGCCAATTGGGCCAGGGCTGGGTCGGCCTTGAGTCCCCAGATGTCGTTGATGATGGAGGCCCCCGCATCCAAAGCCCGACGGGCCACCGGGGATTTGTAAGTGTCCACGCTTATGGGGAGGGTTACCCTCGAGGCGATGGCTTCCAGGGCTGGGATCAGGCGGCGGAGCTCTTCATCGGCTTCGACGGGCTGGTGCCCGGGGCGGGTGGACTCGGCGCCGACATCGAGGAAGTCCGCGCCTTCTTCCTGAAAGCGGAGGGCTTGGTCGACAATGGCGGGGATGTCCGATCCGAGGCCGTCACCGGAGAAAGAGTCCGGGGTGACGTTGATGATCCCCATGACGTAGGTGCGGCGACCCCAGGCAAGGGGTTCGCCACCGGAGACGGGGAGGTTCTCAAAAAATGATGGGGACGGGGGTTGTGTCAATGGGCACCGAATGCCTGTATCGGGTGGGGTCACCGGGTGGTGACAGAGGCGATTTTACCGGAGACGGAGGTTCCTTGCACGGCAGTTCCGCGCTCTGCTAGCATGGGCCAGTCCCCGAACACGACGCCCGGAAGGCGGTTATGGCCCTGGAAAAACGGCAGATTGACGAAAAAATCGAAGCCCTGGCCGAGATGCGGGAGCAGTCCCTCCTGGGCGGGGGACAGCAGCGGATTGACCAGCAACACCAGCGGGGGAAGCTGACGGCGAGGGAGCGGCTGGCAAAGCTAATGGACGAGGGGACCTTCCAGGAGATTGACTCGTTTGTCACCCATCGAGCTACGGAGTTCGGGCTCGGCAACCGGACGTTCCTGGGGGACGCCGTGGTGACCGGATACGGGTCGGTGGACGGTAGGAAGGTCTTTGCCTACGCCCAGGACTTCACGGTCTTCGGCGGGTCGCTTTCCGAAGTGGTGGGGGAGAAAATCTGCAAGGTCATGGACCTGGCGGGCAAGTCCGGGTGGCCGGTGGTGGGGTTGAATGATTCCGGCGGGGCGCGGATTCAGGAAGGGGCGGACAGCCTGGCGGCATACGGAGATATTTTCCTGCGGAACACGCGGTACTCGGGGGTGATTCCGCAGATCTCGGTGATCATGGGGCCGTCGGCGGGGGGAGCGGTCTACTCTCCGGCGATAACGGACTTCATCTTCATGGTGCAGGGCACCGGGCAGATGTACATAACCGGGCCGGATGTGGTGAAGGCGGTGACCGGGGCGGACGTGACCCACGAGGAACTGGGCGGAGCGGACTCCCACGCTTCCCGGAGCGGCGTGGCCCACTTTGTGTATCCGACGGAAGAAGAGTGCCTGAGCGAGGTAAGGCGGCTGCTGAGTTTTCTGCCATCGAACAACGTGGGGGACCCGCCGGTCTACGCCACGAGTGATCCGGCGGGGCGGGAAGAGCCGGAGCTGCGGTATATCGTTCCCGACGAGGCCAACCGCCCCTATGACGTGAGGGACATAGTTTACCGGCTGGTGGACGACGAAGAGTTCATGGAGGTGCAGCCGGCCTACGCTCCGAACGTGGTGGTGGGGTTCGCCCGGTTCGATGGACGGCCGGTGGGGATCGTGGGGAACCAACCGGCGTACCTGGCGGGGGTGCTGGATATCAACGCATCGGCGAAGGCGGCGCGGTTTGTCAGATTCTGCGACTGCTTCAGCATCCCGCTGGTGACGCTGGTGGACGTTCCGGGGTTCATGCCGGGGGTGGACCAGGAGTACGGGGGGATTATCCGGCACGGGGCAAAGCTCATCTACGCCTACGCGGAAGCAACGGTGCCGAAGATAAGCGTCATCACCCGCAAGGCATACGGCGGGGCGTACATCGTGATGAGCAGCAAGCATCTGAGCGCGGACATCAACCTGGCGTGGCCGTCGGCGGAGATCGCGGTGATGGGTCCCGACGGAGCGGTGAACATCATCCACCGGGAGCAGATTTCCCAGTCGGAGAACCCGGAGCAGACCAGGCTGGAACTGGCGAAGGACTACCAGGAGAGGTTCACCAATCCCTACGTGGCGGCGAGCCGGGGATACCTGGATGACGTAATCGACCCGGCCCAGACCAGGGGGAGAATAGTGTCGTCGCTGGATGTTCTCCAGGGAAAGCGGGACAGTCTGCCGCCACGGAAACACGGGAACATCCCCCTTTAACAGTTCTCCGCGGTATTAAAGGATAGGCAATGGAATTTGGACTTTTCGACCAGTTGCCCTGTGCGCCGACCCAGGATGTCGGCGCGCGCTATAACGACATCATCGCCCAGGGGCAGTTGGCCGACAGGCTGGGGCTGGATGCGGTCTGGCTGGCGGAGTATCACTTCAATCCCCGGTTTTCCGTGTTGCCGGCGCCGCTGCTGGTGGCGTCAGCCATCGCGCGATGCACGGAGCGGGTCAAGGTGGCGACGGCGGTGAACCTGCTTCCCCTGCACCAGCCGGTGCGCCTGGCGGAGGAGTGGGCGACGTTGGACGTGCTGTCGGGGGGAAGGGCGGTGTTCGGCATCGGTCGAGGGTCCAACCCGGAGCACTACTCGGGAATGGGGATCGCGACAGAAGAAGGGAGGCCGAGGTTCCTGGAGGCGCTGGACGTGGTGATCAAGTGCTGGACGGAGGAACGGCTGGATCATCACGGGGAGTTTTTCCAGGCGGACGACGTGGCGGTGGTGCCCAAGCCGGTGCAGAAGCCTCACCCGCCGGTATACATTGCATCCAACAGCGAGGACACCTTTCCGATGGTGGGGGCGCTGGGGCACAACATCCTGGTGACCCCGCTGATAATCACCCACGAGGGGGTGAAGAGGGGGTTGGCGTCCTACCGGGAGCAACTGGTCAAGAACGGGCACGATCCGGCGGGGGTCAAGGTCTTGCCGACGCTGGCGGCGTGCGTGGCGGAGAGCCGGGAGAAGGCAGAGGCGGTGCTGAGGCCGACGATAGACAACTACCTGGGGGTGCTGAGGACGGGGCGGTCGCGGGGATCGGGCCGGGCGGCGACGGTGACGACGGACGAGTTTCTGAAGGACTACGCCATTGTCGGGGATCCCAGCGAGGTTACGGAGCAGATCCAGGCGATCCGGGAGATGTTCGACTGCCAGGGAGTCATATTCTGGCACAACATCGGGGGGTTGGTGCCGCACGAGGAGATCGTCAAGTCCCTGGAGCTGTTCACGGACAAGGTGCTGCCGAATTTCCGGTAGGCCGCCGCTGGAGGAAAGGGAAGGGCCGGGGTAAGCTAAAGGTATGGAGACGATACCGCCACTGCCGGAGCCGGGCAACCAGAGTCCCGAAGACCGCCGGGCCATCAGCCGCCGGTTCATCATGCAAGCCAGGAAAGAACTGGAGGAAGGCCACCGCCTCCAGGCCGGGGAGAAGGCGTGGGCTGCCGTTGCCCAACATTTGAAGATCGTCGGCCACGAGAGGGGATGGCAGCACACCGCTCACCGGCAGGTGGAGAGCATTGGCCGGCATATCAGGGCCGAGTACCCCGACCTGGACTCGGCTCCCCTGGCTGATACCCTTTCCGATGCGTACCGGGTGGGCCACATCAACTTCTACGAGAACCAGGAAGAACATGAGAGGATAGCGGCACTGGTGGATGATGTTGAACGGGAGCTGCCCAACCTGGAGCGACTGACCAGGGAAGCCGCCGAAAACCCGCGTCCGTTCGAAATTGCAACCAGCGGCCAACGGAGGCAGTTGCGGGAAGTGACCGGGGACAGGCTGCTGGAAATCGGGGATTCCTCTCCGGTCGGGTTTTCGCTCAGGCACCCGGAGCCGAAAGACGGAGACGGGGCCAGTTAAACTCCCCAATCCCATCCAGCGGGGACGTTCCAATGACGCTTTTCGAGCATGACCGGCAGCAGCGGGCGATGGCGCTGGCGCCGCTGCCGGAACGGATGCGTCCCCGCTCGTTTGACGAGTTCGTGGGGCAGGAGCATGTGCTGGGCTCGGACCGGGCGCTGCGGAGGGCCATCGACGCGGACCGGGCGCCGTCGTTCATCCTGTGGGGACCACCGGGAAGCGGGAAGACGACGCTGGCCCGGCTGGTGGCAGGGGTCACGGAAGCCCACTTCGAGCCGATCAGCGCGGTCACGTCGGGAGTGGCCGACCTGCGGCGGATCGTGGGGGAGGCCAAGGAACGGCAGGGCCTGTACCGGCAACCGACAATCCTGTTTGTAGATGAAATCCACAGGTTCAACAAGGCGCAGCAGGACGTGATTCTGCCCCACGTCGAGGACGGGACGTTCACGTTCATCGGGGCGACGACGGAGAACCCGTCCTTTGAGGTCAACGCTCCGCTGCTGTCGCGGTGCCGGGTGGTGACGCTGTACAGCCTGGAGCCGGAGCAGATGGCGCAGGTGGTGGGCCGGGCGCTGTCGGACCCGGAACGAGGGCTGGGAAAGCTGGGAGTCAGCCTGTCCGATGAAGCGCTGGAGCACCTGATCAACATCGCCAACGGCGACGCGCGGGTGGCGCTGAACGCGCTGGAAACGGCGGCGGTGGCGTCCATGCCGGGAGCGGGACCGGTCCGGTCAATCGGGTTGGAGGCAATTTCGGACGCGCTCCAGCGACGGTCTCCGGTGTACGACAAGGCGGGGGACAGCCACTACGACACGATTTCAGCCTTTATCAAGTCGGTGCGCGGGTCCTCGCCGGACGGGGCGCTGTACTGGCTGGCACGGATGATCGAGGCCGGGGAGGAACCGCTGTTCATTGCGCGGCGGCTGGTAATCCTGGCTGCCGAGGATATCGGGTTGGCCGACCCGCAGGCCCTTGGCGTGGCGGTGGCGGCGCAGCAGGCGGTCCATTTCGTGGGTATGCCGGAGGGCAGGATTCCGCTGGCGGAGGCGGCGGTCTACCTGGCATCTGCTCCGAAGAGCAATACGGCCTACATGGGCCTGGAGCGGGCGTTGGAGGACGTGAGGGGCCGGCCCAACGAGCCGGTGCCGCTGCACCTGCGGAACGCGGTCACCGGGTTGACGCGGGATATGGGTTACGGGAAGGACTACCGTTACTCCCACGACCACCCCGGGCACTTTGTCCGGCAGGAGTTTCTGCCGCCGGGGTTGGCGGGGCGGCGGTACTTTTTCCCTTCGACGGAGGGGGCGGAGCCGGAGATTGCAGAACGGCTGAGGGAGTGGTGGGGAGAGGAAGGGTAGCTTTCCCCGGACGATTCGGGCTAGGCAGCCAAGGCCTTAATCACGTCCTCGGACTGGACCACGTCGGCCTGGCGGGGGAAGATGCGCTGGGTGAGGAAGTCGTGGACCTCCGGGTCGGAGTCGGAGCAGCAGTCCTCAACGATATAGAGGCGGTAGTCGGAGTCGGCGGCGTAGCGGGTGGTGGAGAGTACGACTCCGCTGGTGGCGTAGCCGAGCAGGACGATGGTCTCGATGTTGTTGGCGCGGAGGCTCATGTCCAGGTCGGTGCCGTAGAGGGCGTTGACCCGGTGCTTGCCGGCGACGATCTCTCCTTCGATGGGCCGGACGCCTTCGTGGATGACCTGGATGGGGTCGCTGACGGCCGGGGCGCCGGAAGCCTTGCGCTGGCTGAAGGTCTTGTTCCGGTCGCTGATTTCGGGGTAGCCGGGGCGGAAGACGGTGGCAGAGTAGCAGACCAATAGTCCGGCGTCCCGGGCGGCCTGCTGGACGGCCTGGGTTTTGGCGACGACGCCCCGGTCCACGGCGTGGGGGAGGGAGGTCATCATGTCGGCGTAGAAGTCGGCGATGAGCAGGGCGGTGGTGGACTTGTCCAGGGCTATATCGGCCATTGCGTCCTCACGAGGTGTTGGACTGTCAGGGTTCCTTCGATGGTTCTTGGATTCTCTGCCGGGGCGGGCGTTACTTCCCGGATGAGGACTTGAGAGCGCCGACGGCGTGGGCCGTGCGGGCAAGGGCGTCTTCGATGTCGGCGGAGTCGACCTCCCGGTGGGTGACCATGCGGATGGAGCGGGGGCCGGGGGAACTGACCAGGACATCCTCTTCCTTGAGGACGTTGATGAGGTCAGAGGCCATTCCGACGGACTGGTCCACGTCGAAGATGACGATGTTGGTCTGGATGGAGTCCGGGTCCACGGTGAGGCCGTCGATGTTGGCCAATCCCTGGGCGAGGCGGCGGGCGTTGGCGTGGTCGTCGGCGAGGCGGTCGACCATCGTGTCGAGGGCTATGAGACCGGCGGCGGCGAGGATTCCGGCCTGGCGCATTCCGCCTCCGACCATCTTCCGCCAGCGGAGGGCTTCGTCTATGAAGTCCTGGTCGCCGCACAGGACGGATCCAACGGGGCAACTGAGGGCCTTGGAAAGGCAGAAGGATACGTCGTCCACGTCCTTGACCAGCTCGCTGGCGGGGACTTCCAGGGCGACGGCGGCGTTGAAGACGCGCGCTCCGTCCAGGTGGACCTTGGCTCCCGCGGCGTGGGCCACTTCGGCAACGGCCCTGGTGTCCTGGGGGGTCAGGACGCCGCCGCTGCAGCGGTTGTGGGTGTTTTCCAGGCAGACGAGGGTGGTGGGGGGCATGTGGACGTTTCCCCGGGGGCGGATGGCGGCCTGAAGATCGCCGGCGCTGATTTCTCCCTGGGGCCCGTTGGGGACGAGCCTGATCTGGGCTCCCGCCAGGGCGGAGGCGCCGGCGGACTCGTTCCAGAAGATGTGGGCCTGGTCTCCCATGACGACCTCATCGCCGCGCTGGCAGTGGGACAGGACGGCGACCAGGTTACTCATGGTGCCGCTGGCCATGAGGAGACCGGCTTCCTTGCCGAGCATCTCGGCGGCGCGTTCCTGGAGGCGGTTGATGGAAGGGTCTTCGCCGTAGACGTCGTCGCCGACCTCGGCGCCGGCCATGGCCTGCCGCATGGCATCGGTGGGCTTGGTAATGGTGTCGCTGCGCAGGTCGATGATGCTCATGAACATAACCTCGTTGCGTGGATGGAATGGGCGGAAAGCGGGCAGATAGTGCCGCTCAAAGGACGAAAATCCGCTGGTCATTCTAGCAGTATTCCTTGCCAAACACTACACGGATTCTCTAAGATTGCCGGAGCCTGGGAGCAAGGATTTGCGGAGGGCGAACCATGAGACAAAGCGCGGTGACCTTCAAGGCGAAAGGCCTGAACTTTGAAGGAGTGATGGCCACCCCGGATGACGAAGGCGGGAAGATTCCCGGGGTGGTCATCTGCCATCCCCACCCGCTCTTCGGGGGGAGCATGGACAACAACGTGGTGATGTCGCTGGCGTTCGCGCTGGCGCGGGAAGGGATCGCCTGCCTGCGGTTCAATTTCCGGGGGGTGGGGAACAGCGGCGGCGAACACACCAAGGGGGAGAAGGAACACGAAGAGGCGCTGGCGGCGATTGACCTGCTGAAGGCGTGGCCCGGCGTGGACGACAAGCGGATCGGCCTGGCCGGGTATTCCTTCGGCACGCGGGTGGTGTGCGCCCATCCGGAGCTGCATAAAGTCCCCAAGGCGTTCGCGCTGGTTTCTCCGTCCTTTGAGGCGCTGGATACGGCGAAGCTGAAGAAAGCGAAGCAACCCAAGCTGGTCATTACCGGGGACCGGGACAAGCTGATCCAGGCGGAGAACCTGCAGCCGGTGCTGGAGTCGTTCGAGAATCCGCCGGCGTTCAAGCTGGTGGAGGGCGTGGACCATTTCTGGTACGGGAAAGAAGACCTGATGACCGAAGAGGTCGTGCCGTTCTTCGTCAAGAACCTGGCCAAGAACCTGGCCTGAGCGATGGTTGATGCCCCACCGTCCGGGGGGCCGGAGGCCCCGCGGCGAAAACCAATCTACCTGGATTTCACGCTGCTGCAGTCGGCGGCCCTGGTCTTCCTGCTCGACCAACTGACCAAGTACCTGGTTATCCAGACGCTGGCCCCCGGAATGTCGTTCCCGTTCCGGGGGTTCTTCAGGTTTACCCACGTCCACAATACGGGGAGCGCCTTCGGGATTTTCCAGGGATTCAACACTCCCCTGATCTTCGTGTCGATAATCGGGATAGTAATCCTGACGCTGATCTACCGGAGCCAGGAGCGTCCGAGCAACCTGCTGCGGTTGAGCCTGGCGCTGCAGTTGGGGGGCGCGTTCGGGAACCTGGCGGACCGGGTGCGGCTGGGGTTCGTAACCGACTTCATCGACATTGGGCCGTGGCCGGTGTTCAACATTGCGGATGCGGCGATCGTCTCCGGGCTGTTCATCCTGGGCTGGGTGTTTACCAGGCCAACACCAGCTCCGGAGAAGCCGACTGTGCCCGAGGATAGCCGGTCTTATTTCGTTGGCGGGAAACGGCCTGACCCGGTTGATGCGGGGACGGAAGCGGGGGGCGCTACCCTATCCAATGGGGAGGATGCCGGCGACGGGGAGCCGGTCAGCGGCCCGGAAGATGACGCCGATTCCGCCGGGGTTGAAAAACTGAAACCGGAACGGACGGGAGTGGACTGACGGAGAAGGCAGTCATAGGCGAGGTCAAGAACAGTCCCAAGACCCGTTCCTGGACGCTGGTGGTCACCGGGGGGACGACCCGGCTGGACCGATACCTGGCCGGGCAATTGCATGACCTGACCCGCAGCCGTATCCATAGCCTCATTGGAGAGGGTTTAGTTCAGGTCAATGGGGAGGCAACGAAGCCGGCGCAAAAGGTACGGGCCGGGGATGTGGTTGACGTTACGGTGCCGCCGCCGCGGGAAGTCAGCATGGCGGCGGAGGATATTCCGGTACCGCTGGTCTACCAGGATGATGACATAGTGGTGGTGGACAAGCCGGCGGGACTGGCGGTGCATCCCGGGCCGGGCCATCCGAGCGGAACGCTGGTGAACGCGCTGCTGGCCCGGTGCCCAGGGATTGAGGGCGTGGGGGGCGAAATCCGTCCGGGGATTGTGCATCGGCTGGACAAGGACACCTCAGGATTGATGGTGGTGGCCAAGAACGATGCGGCTCACCATCACTTGTCGGAGTCGCTGAAGGAACGGGAGGTCAGGAAGGAGTACCTGGCACTGGCGGAGGGGCCGCTGGCGGAGAATGAGGGTGTCATCGATCATCCGATTGGGAGGCACCCCCGCAACCGCAAGAAGATGGCGGTGGTGGAGGACGGCAAGGAGGCGCGGACCCGCTACCAGGTTGTGGAGCGGTTGGAACGAGCAACGCTGGTCCGGCTTTCCCTGGAAACCGGGCGCACGCACCAGATCAGGGTCCACCTGGCGTACCTGGGACATCCGCTGGTGGGGGATGGGGTGTACGGGCGGGGTTCCGGCCGCCTGGGGAGACAGTTTCTCCACGCGTGCCGCCTGGGGTTCGAGCACCCGACATTGGGGGAGTTTGTAGAGTTCCGTTCGGAACTACCGGAGGACTTGAGGCGGGTCCTGGAAGAGATGCGTCGGGAAAGCGGTGTGCTAGAATAGCCGCCAACCGCCGCGAGGGTTAAATGAGCCGAAACCGACGTCCCGCCGGGCGGGAAATCCACTCCGCATTAGACCATCGGGATGCGTGACAATGACGTCTGGCGACCTCAACACTTCAACTGATTTCATTCGGAGCAAGATCAACGAGGATGGGGAGACGGGTAAGTATGACGGCAGGGTCGTCACCCGGTTTCCGCCGGAACCCAACGGCTACCTGCACATAGGGCACGCCAAGTCCATCTGCCTGAACTTCGGGGTGGCGGAGGAGTATTCGGGCGTCTGCCACATGCGCTTCGACGACACCAATCCGACGACGGAAGACACGGAGTACGTGGAGTCGATCCTAGAGGATGTGCGCTGGCTGGGATTCGACTGGGGCGAGCACCTGTACTATGCCTCGGACTACTTCGACCAACTGTACGAGTACGCGGTGGCGCTGATCCGGCAGGGGGACGCCTACGTGGACAGCCTGAGCGCGGAGGAGATACGGGAGCACCGGGGCACCCTGACGGAGCCGGGTAAGAACAGCCCCTACCGGGACCGGTCCGTTGAGGAAAACCTGGACCTGTTCATGCGGATGAAGGACGGGGAGTTCGAGGAGGGGACGCACGTGCTGCGGGCCAAGATCGACATGGCTTCGCCCAACATCAATCTGCGGGACCCGACCCTGTACCGGATACGCAAGGCGGAGCATCACCGGACTGGCGGCAAGTGGGTCATCTACCCGATGTATGACTACGCACATGCGCTGTCGGACTCCATCGAGCGGATAACCCATTCCCTCTGCACGCTGGAGTTCGAGGACCACCGGCCGCTGTACAACTGGTGCCTGGACGTTCTGGAGGTTTACCACTCGGAGCAGACGGAGTTTGCGCGGCTGAACCTGACGCACACGGTGATGAGCAAGCGTAAGCTGCGGGCGCTGGTGGAAGGGGGGCTGGTGAGCGGCTGGGACGATCCCCGGATGCCGACGATTTCCGGGATGAGGCGCCGGGGGTACACGCCGGAGGCGATCCGCAGCTTCTGCGAGGAAGTGGGGATAGCGAAGCGGGACACGGTGACGGAGCTGGCCCTGCTGGAACACCACCTGCGGGAGGACCTGAACCGGCACTCGCCGCGGGTGATGGCGGTGCTGAACCCGCTGAAGGTGGTGCTGACCAACTATCCGGAAGGACAGGTTGAAGAGTTCGCGGCAATCAACAACCCGGAAGACGCGGCGATGGGGACGCGCCAAGTCCCGTTCTCGCGGGAACTCTACATAGAGCGGGACGATTTCATGGAAGACCCGCCAAGCCGGTTCTTCCGGCTGGCGCCGGGGCGGGAAGTCCGGCTCCGCTACGCGTACTACATTACCTGTGACGAGGTGGTGCGGGACGAGGATGGGGAAATCGTGGAGCTGAGATGCAGCTATGATCCCGATTCCAGGGGAGGGTCGTCCCCGGACGGGCGGCGCGTGAGGGGGACGCTGCACTGGGTCTCGGCGCAACACGCCATTCCCGCTGAAGTGCGGCTGTACGATACGCTGTTCCGCAACGCGCACCCGGATGAGGACTCGGGGCCGGTGGAGGAGACGCTGAACCCCAATTCGCTGACGGTGAATGTGGCCGCGCAGGTGGAGCCAAGCCTGGCGGAGGCCAATCCGGGAGACCGTTTCCAGTTCGAGCGGCAGGGCTATTTCTGCGCGGACCCGGACAGCGGGGGGGCGAACGGGCTGGTGTTCAACCGGACGGTGCCCTTGCGGGACTCGTGGGCGCGAATCCAGAACAACCAGGCCGGGGCGTGATGGGCGGCCTGCCCAGGGCGTCTTGATTGTGAAGCTGCATCCTGCGGAACGCTGGGCCGACATCGGCGAGTTGCGGATGCGGTTCCTGGACTGGGGCGGAGGAGGAGAGCCGGTGCTGGCGCTGCACGGGCTGGCATCCTCAGGGCACTGGTACGACCTGGTCGCTCCCCGCCTGCACGACCGGTTCCGAATCATCGCTCCGGACCAGCGGGGCCACGGGCAGACCACCCAGGCCACCACGGGATACGACTGGCAATCGCTGGCGGGGGACGCCGCAGACCTGCTGGAACACCTGGAGTTGGGGCCAGTCCCGGTGCTGGGACATTCCTGGGGGTGCAACGTGGGCATCAACCTGGCGGCCCGGTTTTCCGACCGGGTGAGCCGGCTGGTGATGATTGACGGCGGGACCGCGGGCGGGCGTTCCGATTCAGGGGAGACCTGGGAGCAGGTGCGGGCCCGCATCCGCCCGAGGGACGTTTCCGGGACGCGGGAGCAGTTCCTGGACAGACTCCGGCAGCAGCTTTGGTTCTGCTGGAATGGTGAGATCGAGCGCATCGTGCAGACGATGGTGTACGAGGACGAAGAAGGCCAGATACAGGACATTCTGAAGCGGGAGAACCATCTCCAGGTGATGAAGGCGATGTTCGAGGAGCCCACGTCGACGGTGTGGCCGGGAGTGCGCTGTCCGGTGCTGCTGGCACCGGCGGGGCCGAGACCCGAGAATGCCGGAACGGAGCGGGCGCGGGTGAAGGAGGAGCGGGTGGCGGCGATGGTGGCCGGCCTGTCCAACGCGAGGGCGCGCTGGATTCCTGAAACGGTCCACGACATCGGCTACGACAAGCCGGATGAGCTGGCGTCGGTTATCCGCGAGTTTCTATCCGGTTAGGAAACCCCGGTTAGGAAACCAATGAAGTCCCGCCGGCCAGTCATCTTGGTGACGGTCCGGCGGCAAACCCAATCCTGGGAAGAAGTATGACGCAAAGCACTACTCCCGAAATTGTCCGGGTGCGGTACGCGCCCAGTCCAACGGGGCTGCCCCATATTGGAAACGTCCGCACGGCGATGTTCAACTGGCTGTTCGCCCGGCGCCACGGCGGCAAGTTCGTGGTGCGGGTGGAAGACACGGACCAGGCCAGGCTGGTGCCCGGGGCGGTGGACAGTATCCTGGACGGGCTGGAATGGCTGGGGATCGACTGGGACGAAGGTCCGAGAGTGGGCGGTCCGCTGGGGCCGTACCTGCAATCCGAGCGGCTGGAGCTGTACCAGGACGCGGCGGAGAGGCTGATAGCCCAGGGCAACGCATACCGCTGCTACTGCACCCCGGAACGACTGGCTGAGGTCAGGGAGCGACAGCGGCAGGAGAAGCGGTCGATAGGGTACGACCGCCACTGCCGGGGGCTGTCCGGCGGCGAAATGGAGCGGCTGCTGGAAACCGGGGCGCCGCACGTGATCCGGTTTGCGATGCCGGTGTCGGGGACGAGCGAGGTAGACGACATTATCCGGGGCCACGTGGAATGGCAGAACGAGCTGGTTGATGACTTCGTGCTGATCAAGTCGGACGGGTTTCCGACGTACCACCTGGCGGTGGTGGTGGATGACCACCTGATGAAGATCAGCCATGTGTTGAGGGCGGAGGAGTGGCTTTCCAGCACTCCTCGGCACCTGCAGCTGTACGCTGCGTTGGGACATGAGCCGGCGCAGTACGGGCATCTGCCGATGATCCTGGGGCCGGACCGGGCCAAGCTGTCCAAGCGGCACGGGGCGACGTCGGTGCTGGAGTACCGGGACATGGGCTACCTTCCCGAGGCGCTGGAGAATTTCATGGTGCTGCTGGGGTGGTCGCTGGACGACCACTCGGACGTGATGACCCTGGACACCATCAAGCAGGAGTTTTCCCTGGAGCGGGTGGGCAAACCGGCGGCGATCTTCGACATAACGCGGCTGGACTGGATCAACGGGGTGTATATCCGTCAACTGGAGCCGGAGAGGCTGGCGGAGGAGATGACGCCTTTCCTGGAGCGGGACCTTCCGCAAGAGGCGACCCCGGTGGACCGGGACTACCTGCTGCGGATCGTGCCGCTGGTCCAGGAACGCCTGAAGGTGCTGGGGGAGTCGGCGGCGGTGACTTCGTACTTCTTCGCCGAGACGCTGGACTACGGGGAGGCAAAGCTGGTCCAGCGAGGGATGGATGGGGAAGGCTGCGCGGCAGCCCTGGAGAGGGCGGCCGAGGCGCTGGCGGCGGTTGAATCGTTCCTGGCCGACGACCTGGAGGCGGCGCTGCGGGCGGCCGGGGGAGAGTTGGGGCTGCGCCCGCGGGAGTTCTTCGGGCTGCTGCGGGAGGCGGTGACGGCGAGGTCGGCCACTCCATCGCTGTTCGGGGTGATGGAGGTGCTGGGCCGGGCGCGGGTGGAGGAACGCATCGCCGCCGCGAAGGAGTATCTGCGAGGGACGTAGCCCGCCTCGGCGCAATCCAGTCAAGAGTTTTCCAGAGAGGACCCCCGGGCGTCAGGCCCGGGGGTTTTGTTGTTGGGGGAGGCGCGAGGAGGGCAACTGGCACCGGGAAGGATTGCCATCTGATGGCGTTGGCCGATCCGGGTTGCCGGGATGGTGGTCGTGAACGGGACCGGGTACGGAGGCGCTCAACCCCATTGGGTTACAGATAAAGGTTGGAGGGAATTCGTAATCCCAAGGGCCTAAACACCTGTGCCGACGTTACATAATCCTGATGAAAATTCTTAAATTAGTCCCGGAATTAAATGAATTTTTGGCGATTTCGCCTTGACAAACCCCCGAATCCCGTACCGTATCCTTGGGTTGAGAGATTGTGATTTGCATCGCAATCGCAGGCATCACCCAACCGGCCAGGGAGGCCGCGAGACCCGGGTGAGCGCCCACAAGAAACCGACACGATGATAACAAAAAGTTTTAGAAAATTGGCATAGATTCCGCGACAAATAGTTGCCGGTTTTCGTGAGGAGGTGCCCTGAATCGGAGTATGGCGGCCGCGGTCCCGCCGGCAAGCGGGGGCGCGGGCAAGACGGCCCGACGGCTCGAGGGTGAGCAATGGAAGGCCGGATAGCAGTCCCCTGGAACCAGGGCGGCCGCATGGAACAGGTCCAAGTATGGCACGGCGCCAGGATGGTTGGTTCCGGCGTCGTTCGTAATTCAACAACTCGCAAGTTTACGACGGGAGGTGTGTGCCAAGGGATGAATACTGGTGTGAAAGTAATCAGCGACGGTGTTGTCAAACTGGATGGAGGGTCGGTGTTCGGACAGGTGCCCAAGACAGACTGGGAGACCTCGGTGAGCACAGACCGCAAAAACCGGATGACCCTGGGTCTGAATTGCATGGTCCTGCAGGTCCAGGGGAAGAACGTTCTCGTCGACACCGGCGTCGGTTCCAAGGATAACGACCGGGATAAGGAATCGCTGGGGCTGGTCCCGAGTCGTTTAATGAAAGGGTTGCGGGGTGTCGGGCTGACGCCCAAGGACATTCACGCGGTGATCCTGACTCATCTGCACTTCGACCATTGCGGCGGATGCACCCGGCTGGACCGGGCGGGAGACCTGGTCCCAACCTTTCCCAAGGCGACCTACTACGTACAACGGAAGTGCTGGGAGGATGCCAACAATCCCAACGAACGGTTCCTCAGCTCCCACCGGGTCGACAACTTCCTGCCCATCGAGGAACGGGGGCAACTGGAGCTGCTCGACGGCGACTCCGAGGTGTTTGCCGGGCTACAGGTGGCGGTGACGGACGGCCATGCGCAGGGTCACCAGATGGTGCTGTTCAACCACGGAGGGGAGAGGATTGCCTTTCTCGGGGATATTATCCCAACCCATCACCACCTGAACCTGCCGGTCATCTCCGCCTTCGACTACTCACCGGAGGGAACCCTCGAACAGAAGCGGGACATAATCGCGTCGGCGGAACGGGAAGGCTGGCTGCTGGTGTTCTCCCACGGGCACGATGTGAAGGCGGGGTATCTGGACCGCCGGGGCCAGAATACCTACCTGCGTCCCGTGGAGATGTAGCAGGGTCCGGGACTTGCCTGCCGGTATGGGCCCGCCATTGCCGACGGAATATCCCGGCGAATCTACGGCATACCAGCCGGGAGGACCTGGCAATCCACGGAATTTCCGGAAGGTTTGCCCAGACGGGCGGGAGTGATGGTGTTCTCGATATTCAGCGGCGAGGGCGCCGCGACGCGAATGTAGTTATCGGTGAGGCCGGACCACCCGGGTAAGCCGTGGTGGTCGATGGCCTTCTCCCATAGGACCGGGCGGACTCCGCCGTGCTGTCTGTGACGGAAGTGAAGGTAGTGCCGTTGGGACACGGACAGCATGGCGGCCACCCGGTCCTTCTTTTCGCTGGGCGAGACGTGGTCGGGGAGGTGGGCGGCTCCAGTTCCGGGGCGAACAGAATAGGGGAAGACGTGCATGTCGCTGAACTCCAGGGAGTCGGCGAAGGCGAGGCTTTCCTGGAACTCCAACTCCCCTTCCCCAGGGAAGCCCACGATTATGTCGGTGGTAACGCCGGCGTCAGGGAGACAGCGCCTGATACGCCCGACGGCCCGGTAGGCCTGGCGGGTATCGTAGCGGCGCCGCATGGCTTTCAAGACGGCATCGCACCCGTTCTGGAGGGGAACGTGGAAGTGAGGACAGAGGCGGGAGTCGTCCCAGAGGGACAGGAGACGCCCGGTGATCTCCTGGGGCTGCAGGGAAGAAACCCGGATACGGGGTATGTCCGTTTCCGACAAGACCCGCTCCAGCAGGCCGGCCAGGTTGATGGCGGGCAGGTCGAAGCCATAGGAGCCAAGCTGAGTCCCGGTCAAAACGACTTCCTGAGCACCTTCGGAGGCGCGCCGGTTGATTTCGCTGATGATGGAACTGGGGGGAATGCTGCGTTCGCGCCCGCGCACCTTGGGAACGATGCAGTAGGCGCAGACCTGGTTGCAGCCTTCCTGGATCTTCACCATGGCGCGGAGACGGGAACCGGGCGGGTTGGACCACGTTAAGGGGACGGGTTGGAGCATGGAGTCTGGTCCGTCAACCGCTGACGGCGGGGCGTTTCCGCCCAGGGTTTCGGTGACGAGGGACACCAGAGAGTCCTTGCCGGTGTTGCCGACGACCAGGGAGACGGCGTCCATTCCTTCGAGTTCTTGCGAAGCCCGCTGGGGGTAGCAGCCGGCGACGACGACGATGGCGTCCGGGTTGCGGCGGCGGGCGGCGCGGAGGGCCTGCCGGGCCTTGGCATCGGCGACGGCGGTGACGGTGCAGGTGTTGAGAACGTAGACGTCGGCCGGGGAGCCGTCGGGGACGACCTGATAACCGGCTTCCAGGAACTGACGGGCCAGGCGGGAACTGTCGGCCTGGTTCAGCTTGCAGCCGTGGGTATGGATGACAACGGTGGGGCTGTTTCGGTTGGAGGGGGTCATTTTGCCGGCGTCCGGGATTCAGGAACCCGCGAGTTCGGGGTCTCCACCGGGGTTGAGGGATTCCTGCGGGCCGGAGGCGATCTCCCAGAGGCGCTCGATGGCCGCGCTGATGTCGTCCAACTGGATGAAGAGGAAGTCGAGCCGCATCCGGGAATCACGGACCCGTTCCACCGTTTCCGAGAATCCGGTCAACTGGTTGAAGGCTTCCCGGATGCGGCGGTCGCGGAACTCCTGTCCCAACCGGCGGGCGTACTCCCGGACTTCGCCGTCGCCGTCGAGTTCGTCCCCCCGGCTGAGGGCGACGCCTTTCACAGCGAGGGTGAGGCTGCCCCAGACTAGCTCCTCGGTGCGGGACCAGCGGCCGTTGCGTAACTCGCCGAGGGCGTTGTCCAGCAGGCGGAGGCTCTGGCCGCGGTAACGCAGGAAACGTTGGTCGCCGGTGGGACTGGCAGTCAAGCTAATGTCTCGCGGTGGCAGTTGGGGAATGGCGGGTTATTCATTTCTGGCCTCCGGGCCGGGCTGGAGACCGTGGGCGGGGGGTGGTTGTCTAAAGGGTACCGCTTTCGCGCCCAGTCAAGGCAACTTGTCTAAGGGCACTGGGAAGTATACAAGGCATCCTGCAATTCGGGCCAACTGCTGTCCCCGGCGGTGTTTTCCCAGTTGTCGAAGTGGACCAACTGGTCCAGGGGGAGGCGCTCCCGCCAACCGACGGTTTGAAGGACAGGTTCCTCCGGGAAGTCCTTGGGGTATCCGAGGCAGAGGTAGGCGACGGGAATGACGTGGTGGGGTATGCCCAGGACCTGGCGGAGCTGGGGGAGCTTGAGGATGCTGACCCAGCCGACGCCGACGCCCTCGCTGCGGGCCGCCAGCCAGAGGTTCTGGACGGCGCAGCAGGTGGAGTAGACATCGGTTTCCGGCATCGAGTTGCGGCCCAGAACTATCTCGGCGCGGGTGGGGTCGCAGGTGACGCACAGGTTGACGGGAGACTCGAGGATGCCTTCCAGCTTGAGGGACAGGTAGGCGGACCGCCGGGGTTCGTCGTAGAAGCACGCGGCAGCCTGGCGTTCCCTTTCAAAGAGCGCCTTGACCTGGCGGCGGCGTTCCATGTCCCGCACCACGATGAAGTCCCAGGGCTGCATGAATCCAACGGACGGGCCGTGGTGGGCGGCCTGTATGAGGCGGGCCAGGGTGGCCTCATCGATGGGGTCGCCGCGGAACTCGCGAATATCCCGGCGCTGCTGGATGGCGCGGTATACGCCGCCGCGTTCAGGCTCGGGGAACTGCCAGGGCGGAGCCGGAGTCTGGATACCTAGTGAGTCCAATGCCCGTACCCCCTTTGTGCCGGCGGATCTGCGGCTCGGTTGGCCCGGCCCGTCCGCCAAAGTAACGAAAAAGCCCTCGCCTGGGGACGGCGGGGGCTGGTCGCAATGGAAGGCTCCCGCTTGGTCCACGAAGCGGTTGGTGCGGCGCGGCAGGTCTCCTGACTTACGGGTTGGCGCCCTTTCGATGCCTTCCCATCCTGGTGGGCCAGGACAGTGGCTGCCCGAGGGCTATTGATTGATGGCGCCGCCCAGCACCCTTTAGGAGGCGGGCGAAAGTGGCGCCAAGGGCTACCCGATTACAGTGGCGGGCCCGTTCCGGAGTTGCACCGGATTCCCTATTCTCCCCTTGCGGGGCACCGCGCGATATTCTGTTTCCGAGGCCAAACTAACACGGAGGCCGGGTGCGGTCAATAGAGATGCCGGGGAATTGCCAAAGAAAGGGCGGGATGGCAACATATTGGGCGGTCGGCAGGGTAGCTTATCCCGCCAACTGCCACGGAGGAAACAACAACGATGAAGTACGACTACGTGATAATCGGGGCGGGCTCGGCGGGATGCGTCCTGGCGAGCCGCCTGACGGAGGACCCGGACAAGTCGGTGCTGCTGCTGGAGGCCGGGCCGGACTATCCGAACTTCGAGCAGGTGCCGATTGACATAAAGGACGGATACAACGTCTGGCGGTCGGCCTACGGGCCGCACAACTGGGGGTACACGGCGACGGCCACGCCCCGCCAACCGGAGATGATCCAGATACCCCGGGGCCGGACGACGGGCGGGTCGAGCTCAATCAACGGGCAGGTGCTGTTCCGCGGGGTGCCGGAGGACTATGACAACTGGGCGGCCTGGGGCAACGACGAGTGGGCTTTCACCAGCGTCCTGCCCTATTTCCGAAAGCTGGAAAACGACCTGGACTTTCCGGGGGGCGACTTCCACGGAAACGAGGGGCCGATTCCGGTGCGGCGGTTCAAGCGGGAAGAGCTGATGCCGACTTCGCGGGCCTTCTATGACGCCTGCGTGGCGCTGGGGTTTCCCCGGGACCCGGACCAGAACCACCCGGACTCCAATGGCATCGCCCTGCGCCCGCTGAACAACATCGACGGGGTTCGTATGAGCACGGCGCTGACTTATCTCAGCTCCAGCCGGCACCGGATGAACCTGACGTGCCGGGGGGATGTGACGGTCCACCGGGTGCTGTTCGATGGGAACCGGGCGGTGGGGGTCTCTGCCGGAAGCGGCGGGGAGTCGTTTACGGTGGAAGCGGAGCAGGTGCTGCTGAGCAGCGGGGCGATTGCCTCTCCACAGGTGCTGATGCTGTCCGGGGTCGGTCCGGCGGGCCACCTGGGAGAACTGGGGATTCCAGTGGCGCTGGACTCGCCGGGGGTTGGGCAGAACCTGCGGGACCACCCGGCGGTGTTCACGCTTTTCCGGGGATACGGCGATCCGCCGCCGGAGGATTCGCCGAGTATCCAGGTGGGGCTGCGTTACAGTGCGGCGGGGTCGCCGACGCGGGCGGATATCCAGCTGGCGCCGATCCTGATGACCAGCGAGCACCGGCCGGCCAGCGTCAACATCGAGACCGACGACTTTCACTTCGGGTTCAGCGCGGCGCTGCAGAACGCCAGCACCGCCGGCCATCTTCGGCTGACTTCCACGGACCCGCGCGTCCAACCGGCGCTGAATTACGACTATCTTTCGGACGCGGGAGACCGGGCGCGGATGCGGGAAGCGGTCCGGCTGGGGCTGAGGCTGGCGGACCATCCGCTGTTCAAGGACATAATCGCGGAGCGGCTGAATCCGGCGGACGCGGACCTGGTGTCGGACGACGCGCTGGACGACTGGCTGCTGCGCAACGCATACACCCAGCATCATTCCTCCGGCACGTGCAAAATGGGGCCGGAGGGCGATCCGCTGGCGGTGGTGGACCAGTATTGCCGGGTGCGGGGGCTGGAGAATATCCGGGTGGTGGACGCCTCGGTCATGCCCGACGTGATCCGGGCGAATACCAACGCGACGACGATTATGATCGCGGAGCGGGTGGCGGACTGGATAAGGGAAGAACGGTAGGCGACGGAGAACCCGGAATGGAAATAGACGGGAAGAAGGTAGCAGAGTGCCTTTACGCTGAGTTCGGGAGAGATGGGTTCCTCACTCGCGAAATTCCGGCAGTTACGATGAACCGGTTGGTCAGACTGACCGGGGTCGGATCTGCCGGCAAGATTGGGAGGAACTCGCAAATAGGCAGGGCAGTGGGTTCGTTGGATCAAGCCGAGTTCACCCTTGATTCCGGCCAAAGGGTCAAGCTGATTGTAGAACGCCCGGAAAACCAGCGTTTGCCCCGGCGTTTCCGCTTGGTAGAGATACCCGCGGTTGACGACAAGGTGTCAAGGGTCAACGGAGACGAGGGGATCGTAGACAGTGGAAGCACCAGGACGACTTACGCCGTTGTGCTGGTCCAGTCTGAGCATGGCTATTCGGCAAGTTGCCCCGCCCTGCCGGGTTGTCATTCGCAAGGCGCAGAACGCACCGATGCCCTGGAAAATATCCGGGAAGCTATTGCCGGATGGCTGGAGCGTGAGGCCAGGGTTTCGGAGGACCGCTCTCGGACGATGGTGGACGACTACACGGCGGCGGGATATGCAGCGACCCTGGTCAACCTCGAAGTAAGTTAACCCAGATGCTTGCCGCCTTTTATCAACGGGGTTTCCTTTGTGGATGCTCTTGCCAGGTTCAGGTCAGTAGGTTGGAGAGACGATGGTCAGACTGGATCGCACCATTATTTGACGCACCCCAACCGGCCAGGGGTACGGCTGAGTTTGCCGGACCACCGCCGCCGGGATATGGACCCCCTGACCCTGGGACGCCTCGCAGAGTCCGCTGGTTTGACGCCGGAGCAGTTCAGGCAACTGACCGGCGGCGGACATAACCGGAATGCCCGGAGGATTCGCGAGGAAGTGTATGGGATGCCGGAATAAGAAGGGGCAAGAAAGCGCAAAGGCCGGGATTGACACACAAAACCCAACAAGTCTGAAGGATGGAAATTCAACGATGACAACCAGCAACACGAGGATAGAACGAGACTCCATGGGGGAAATGGAGGTCCCGGCCGACGCTCTCTACGGGGCGTCGACGATGCGGGCGGTGCTGAATTTTCCCATCAGCGACCTGCGGTTCCCCCGGACCTTCATCCGGGCGCTGGGGTTGATTAAACAGGCGGCCGCCCAGACGTACGTGGAAATGGGAGTCCTGGACGAGACGATAGGCAACGCCATCGTCGAGGCGGCCCAGCGGGTGATCGACGGGCAGTACGACGACCATTTCGTGCTGGACGTTTTCCAGACCGGGTCGGGCACGTCGACAAACACCAACGCCAACGAGGTCATCGCCAATGTCGCATCCCAGATATTGGGCGGAGACCTGGGGTCCCGGATTGTGCATCCCAACGACCACGTGAACCTGGGGCAGTCGTCCAACGACGTCATTCCCACGGCGATTCAACTGGCGGCGCTGATCGCGATTCACGAAGACCTGATCCCGGGGCTGGAGAACCTGCAACGGGAGCTAAAGAAGAAGTCGGACGAGTTCTGGCCGATCATCAAGACGGGGCGGACGCATTTGCAGGACGCCACGCCCATCCGGCTGGGACAGGAGTTCCTGGGGTTCGCAGGGCAGGCGGAATACAGCATCAAGCGGCTGGGGCGGGCCCAGGAAGCCCTGGCGGAAGTGGCGCTGGGCGGAACGGCGGTGGGCACCGGGGTCAACACTCATCCCGAGTTCTCCCAGCGGACGTGCGCCCGGCTGTCGGCAGTCACGGGGGTGGAGGTCCGGGAAACGGGGAACCATTTCCAGGCGCAGTCCACCCTGGATGCCACGGTGGAGGCCAGCGGCGAGTTGAAGACCGTCGCCATCAGCCTGCACAAGATTGCCAACGACATCCGGTTCCTGGGGTGCGGGCCGCGGGCCGGGCTGGGGGAGATCATGCTTCCCGAGGTGCAGCCGGGAAGTTCCATCATGCCGGGGAAGATCAACCCGGTGATCGCCGAATCGGTGGTCCAGGTGGCGGCGCAGGTGGTGGGCAACGACGCGACGGTGGCGCTGGCCGGACAGGGCGGGTATTTCGAGCTGAACACCATGATGCCGGTGGCGGCGTACAACATCCTGCAGTCCATATCCCTGCTGGCGGCGTCAGCGAATAACTTTGCGGAGCAATGCGTGGCCGGAATCGAGGCGACGGACGTGGGGCCGGAGATGGTGGAGCGGGGATTGATGCTGGGGACGGCGTTGTCTCCGGCCATCGGATACGATGCCGCGGCGGGAATCGCCAAGCAGGCGGCGGCCACAGGGAGGACGATCCGGGAGGTGGCAAAGGAGGAAACCAGCCTTTCCGATTCGGAGCTGGACGAACTGCTGAATCCGGAAGATATGACCAAGCCCAGCCTGGAGGTGAGGGGCGGAGGGGGTTAGCCGGGACCGCTACCGATCTTGCCCTCGCTGCCGACCTTGCCCTGGAGACGCACCCGGAGGCGCCCAGGGTGCGTCGTTGCCGGGCGGCGACTTGCTCCGGGATTCGACCCCGGCGATCACCTTCCGAAACCGGGATTTGTGAGGCGCCGGATGCGGTTTTTGTGAAAAATCTCACGAATTGTCATTGACAAAACCGATGACATATATATAATGGGAGGTTACTGGTTTATGCCACTTCGACCAACCTCTCCACTCTCCAGAACCCTGTAACACCCTACCCCTCTTGCGCCCTGCTTGCAGTGGGGCGCAGTGCGTTTGCCCCACTTTTCCTTAAGGAGAATGCAGTATGAGTATCTCTCCGGGGAGCAATGCCCTTCCCCCACGAACCTCGCGGTACAACAAGTCCTATGCCCGTATTCCCCAGGTCCTGGACGTTCCGAACCTGATCCAGAGCCAGATCCAGTCGTATGACTGGTTCAAGGATGATGCCTTGAGGGAGGTCTTCCGCGAGATTTCACCGATCTCGGACTACACCGAGCGAAAGTACGAGTTGCATTTCCACGACCATGAATTCCGGGCCCCCAAGTATCCTCCGGTGGAGTGCAAGGAGCGGGAGATTACCTTCTCCCAGCCGCTTTACGTCAAGACGCGGCTGGTGATGAAGGAGACCGGAGAGATCAAGGAACAGGAAATCTTCATGGGCGACATTCCCATGATGACCGACAACGGCACGTTCATCATAAACGGCGCGGAGCGCGTGGTCGTGAGCCAGCTGGTCCGCTCGCCAGGAGTGTACTTCGTCTACGAAAAGAACATCCCGACCAACCGGAGCCTGTGCTTTGCCAAGCTCATCCCTTCCCGGGGAGCGTGGCTGGAATTCGAGACCAGCACCAAGGACATCCTTTCGGTGAAGGTTGACCGGAAGCGGAAGGTGTCGGCGACGGCGTTCCTGCGGGCCCTGGGCATCGCCACCGACGAGGAGATGCTGGACCTGTTCAGGGACGTGGACACCGACCCGGACCATCCCTATATCCAGACGACGCTGGAACGGGACCCGGTCCCGGAGCCACGGGAACTGAACTTCCGGGAAGACGATCTGAAGACGATGTGGGACTCGCTGCCCAACTGGGGACGGCGGGCAGGCATGGAGTACGACTCCGACTTGGCCCGGCGCATCGCGGCGTCCCAGATCGAGTTCTACCGCCGGCTGCGGCCGGGAGAGCCTCCCAGCCTGGAGAACGCCCGGACGCTGATGAAGACGCTGTTCTTCGATCCGCGCCGGTACGACCTGGGCCGGGTGGGGCGGTACAAGCTGAACCGCCGCCTGGGCCTTCCCAACCCGCCGCAGGAGCATGTGCTCACCATGGACGACCTGGTAGAGGTCATCCGTACCATCATCAAGCTCAACCGGGGCGAGGACCATCCCGACGACATCGACCATCTGGGCAACCGGAGGGTGCGGGCGGTGGGTGAACTGGTACAGAACCAGGTGCGCGTCGGCCTGTTGCGCATGGAGCGCATGGTCAAGGAAAAGATGACCCTGGTGGACCCGGAGATAGCCGCTCCCCAGGGGCTGGTGAACATCCGGCCGGTGGTTGCATCGGTTCGGGAGTTTTTCGGCGGGTCCCAGCTATCCCAGTTCATGGACCAGACCAACCCGCTGGCGGAGCTGACCCACAAGCGGAGGCTTTCGGCGCTGGGGCCGGGCGGACTGTCCCGGGAGCGGGCCGGGTTCGACGTCCGGGACGTCCACTTCTCCCACTACGGCCGGATCTGCCCCATCGAGACGCCGGAAGGCCCGAACATCGGGCTGCTGAGCTCGCTGGCGTCCTACGCGAGGACCAATCCCTACGGTTTCATCGAGTCCCCCTACCGGCCAGTGCTGAAGCAGCTGCCCTGCACCGCCCAGGACCTGGGCGGGCGGACGGTGACCGAGGCGGTGCTGGACGAGAGCGGCAAGACCATCGTGGCCAAGGGCAAGCGGATTCCCAAGAACCGGGTGGCGCGGATCAACCAGCTTCCCGAGGGGACCACTATCCAAGTCCGTCCCTTTGTGGCGGGTGGAGAGAACGACGTGCTCTACCTGTCGGCGGACCAGGAAGAGAATTATCACGTCGCCCAGGCCAACTCCCTGCTGGACGAACTGAACCAGTTCGTCAACGACCGGGTTGAAGTCAGGGTCGGCGAGAACTACATCGAAGAGTCCCCGGATGTGGTGGACATGATGGACGTGTCGCCGATGCAGATCATGAGCATTTCGGCGGCGCTGATCCCCTTCCTGGAGCACGACGACGCCAACCGGGCGCTGATGGGTTCCAACATGCAGCGGCAGGCCGTGCCCCTGCTCCGGCCCCAGGCTCCCCGGGTGGGCACCGGCATCGAAGACCGGGTGGCCAAGGACAGCGGACAGGTCCTGCTGGCCCGGGCCGGCGGTGTTGTCACTTCGGTCACGGGACGGGATGTCACTGTTACCGATATGGAAGGCGAGGAGCACGTTCACCCGCTGATCAAGTTCTCCCGCACCAACCAGGGGACCTGCTTCGACCAGCGTCCGACGGTCCGCAAGGGGGACGTGGTGGCAAGAGGGGACGCGCTGGCGGACAGTTCCTCCACCGACCAGGGGGAGCTGGCCCTGGGACAGAACGTCCTGGTGGCTTTCATGTCCTGGGAGGGCTACAACTACGAGGATGCCATCATCCTGAGTGAACGCCTCGTCAAAGAGGATATGTTCACCTCGATCCATATCGAAAAGCACGAAATGGAAGCCAGGGAAACCAAGCTGGGCCCGGAGGAAATCACCCGGGACATCCCCAACGTGGGCGAGGCTAGCCTGAGAGACCTGGACGAATACGGAATCATCCGGGTGGGCGCG
Source organism: Dehalococcoidia bacterium (assembly GCA_034423195.1). Lineage (GTDB taxonomy): Bacteria > Chloroflexota > Dehalococcoidia > Lucifugimonadales > UBA3495 > CATOSK01. The sequence continues at coordinate 131,622 of DAOUIZ010000035.1, forward strand.
GACGTCGGCCCCGGAGACATTCTGGTAGGGAAGGTCACGCCCAAGGGCGAGACGGAGCTGACCGCGGAAGAGAAGCTGCTGCGGGCCATCTTCGGAGAGAAGTCGCGGGACGTGAAGGATACCTCCCTGCGGGTGCCCCACGGCGAGCGGGGCAAGGTCATTGACGTGAAGGTGCTGAACCGGGCCAACCGGGACGACCTTTCCCCCGGCGTCAACGAGGCCGTCCGGGTCTGGATTGCCCAGACCCGGAAGATCTCGGTGGGGGACAAGATGGCCGGACGCCACGGCAACAAGGGCGTCGTGTCCAGGATTCTGGCCCAGGAAGATATGCCCTTCCTGGAGGACGGGACTCCGGTGGACATCATCCTGAATCCCATCGGCGTGCCCTCCCGGATGAACCTGGGACAGGTGCTGGAAACCCACCTGGGCTGGGCGGCCCGGGGCCTGAACTACCACGCGCAGACGCCGGTGTTCGACGGCGCGAACGATGATTCCATCGAGGACGCGCTGGGCCGGTTGTGGTTTGCCGAGCAGGCCAACGCCATCGATTACAGTCCGGCGGCGGAGGAGTCTCCGGTCATCAACATCGAGCAGGTTGAACGGTGGCTGGGCGAGCGGGACTATGACGCCCGGCGGTTGTTTGACGAGAACATCAACGGAGAGGCGCGGGACGCCTGTCTCCGCCTGTGGCTGAAGGAGGTTGCAGGCGAGGAATCGGAGGGACTGCAGCTGGAGGAGCTGCACCAGCTTGCCCTGAAGGTACACCGGGAGCAGGCCAAGGCCCCGCCGACCTTCGGCAAGTTCCAGCTTTACGACGGAAGGACGGGCGAGCCCTTCGACCAGGTGGTCACGGTGGGCAGCATCTATATGCTGAAGCTCATCCACCTGGTGGAGGACAAGATCCACGCCCGCTCCACCGGCCCCTACTCGATGATCACCCAGCAGCCGCTGGGCGGAAAGGCCCAATTCGGAGGTCAGCGGTTCGGAGAAATGGAAGTCTGGGCGCTGGAAGCGTACAGCGCGGCCCACAACCTGCAGGAGGTGCTGACGGTCAAGTCCGACGATGTGGCCGGGCGGGTGAAGACCTACGAGGCCATCGTCAAGGGAGAACCCATCGGGCAGCCGGGTGTTCCCGAGTCCTTCAACGTGCTTCTGAAGGAGCTGCAGAGCCTGGGTTTGGCGGTTGAACTGCTGAACGAAGAAGACCGGAGCTCGCTGGCCGCGGGCGTGCGGGACGAGTCCGAACTTTATCAACCACTGGAGGCGGATTAATGGTTAGAATGGCCGACCGTGCGGACACAACGGCAACCAATTTCAACGCGATCAAGATATCCGTTGCCTCCCCGGAACAGATTCTGAACTGGTCCCACGGCGAGGTTACGAAGCCGGAGACCATCAACTACCGCACCCTGCGCCCGGAGAAGGACGGGCTGTTCTGCGAGCGGCTGTTCGGGCCAACCAAGGACTGGGAGTGCTTCTGCGGAAAATACAAGAAGATCCGGTACCGGGGAGTGGTGTGCGACCGCTGCGGCGTGGAAGTCACCCGGGCCAAGGTGCGCCGGGAGCGGATGGGGCACATCCGCCTGGCCGCTCCGGTGGCCCACATCTGGTTCAGCAAGACCACGCCGAGCCGGCTGGGCCTCCTCCTGGACCTGTCCCCGAGGAACCTGGAAAGGGTCCTGTATTTCGCCCAGCACATCGTCATCTCGGTGGATGAAGAAGCCCGCCGCGAGCAAATAGAAACGCGGCAGGAGACGTTCGACTTCGAGTGCGAACGCCTGGAGCAGGAAGCCGAGGAAAAGACCGCGGAGCTGAGGGCCAAGATGGAAGCCCTTCCCGCCGAGGGCGAGGACCCGGCGGCGGATGTCGAGCGGTTCGGCTTGCAGGTTGAGATCGACGGAGTCACCGACGAGCTGGGCAAGGAGCAGGCCAAGGCCAAGGAAGAGTTCGACAACGTCAAGGACGAACTGGAGGCCCTGCGGATCCACCAGCTGGTGGCCGAGTCCCGCTACCGGGAGCTGAAGGAACGGTACGGGGAAATCTTCGAGGCCGGCATGGGCGCCGAGGCGATTCTCGCCATCCTGAACCAGATCGACATGGAAGCGCTGCGGGAGCAGCTGGCCCAGGAAATGCGGTCCACCTCGGGGCAGCGGCGCAAGAAGGCCATCAAGCGGCTGCGGGTGGTGGAGTCCTTCAGGAAGAGCGGCAACCGGGTGTCGGACATGATCCTGAGCGTGCTGCCGGTGCTGCCGCCGGAGCTGCGGCCCATGGTGCAGCTGGACGGCGGGCGGTTCGCGACCAGCGACCTGAACGACCTTTACCGGAGGGTAATCAACCGGAACAACCGCCTCAAGCGGTTGATGGACCTGGGAGCGCCGGAGATCATCATCCGAAACGAGAAGCGGATGCTCCAGGAGTCGGTGGACGCCCTCATTGACAACGGGCGGCGGGGCCGGCCCATCCAAGGCAGCCACAACCACAAGCTCAAGTCCCTGTCAGACCTGCTGCGGGGCAAGCAGGGACGCTTCCGCCAGAACCTGCTGGGGAAGCGGGTGGACTACAGCGGCCGGTCCGTCATTGTCGTCGGCCCGGAGCTGAACATGAACGAGTGCGGGCTGCCGAAGCGGATGGCGCTGGAGCTGTTCAAGCCCTTCGTCATGCACCGGCTGGTGATGCTGGGCATCGCGCCCAATATCAAGAGCGCCAAGCGCATGGTTGAGCGGGCCCGGACCGAGGTCTGGGACATCCTGGAGGACGTCATCAAGGACCGCCCGGTGATGCTGAACCGCGCCCCGACCCTGCACCGGCTGGGCATCCAGGCATTCATGCCGACCCTGATCGAAGGCAATGCCATCCAGATTCACCCGCTGGTCTGCTCGGCTTTCAACGCTGACTTCGACGGCGACCAGATGGCGGTGCACGTTCCGCTGTCCCGGATGGCGGTGAACGAGGCCCGGGTGGCCATGCTGAGCACCCACAACATGCTATCCCCGGCATCGGGCGAGCCGCTGGTCGCGCCGACGCTGGACATGGTGATGGGTGTCTACTACCTGACCGAGATGAAGGAGGGCGCGCTGGGTTCCGGCAGGCGTTTCTACGACGCTGACGAGGCCCAGATTGCCTACACCTCCAAGCTGATAGACCTGCGGGCGCCGATCCAGGTGCGCCACGTGCCCGGCACGGACAACGAGGGCTGGACCGAGACTACCCTGGGGCGGCTCATCCTGAACGAGATTATTCCGGACGGCATCGAGTTCAAGAACCAGCTGATGGACCGGAATGCCATGAAGGACCTGACGGCGGACCTGTACAGCAACTTGACCAACGATGAAACGGCCCAGGTGCTGGACGCCATCAAGGACCTCGGGTTCCAGTACGCCACTTCTTCGGGTATAACCATCGCCATCAACGACCTGCAGGTGCCGGTCGGCAAGGAGGGGATACTGCGGGAAGCGGCCAGCAACGTGGCCGAGTACGAGGACCACTATCTCTCGGGCCTGATGACCGAGGACCAGCGGTACGAACAAACGGTGCAGGCGTGGACGAAGGCGCTGGACGATACCAGGAACCTGGTCAACGCCGAAATGTCCAACTACGGGGGAGTGGCGGTGATGGCCCAGTCAGGGACCAAGGGCAACATCACGCAGATTACGCAGATGGCGGGCATGCGCGGGTTGATGAGCAAGCCAACCCAAAAGGGCATGGCGCAGAAAATCATCGAGCTGCCCGTCAAGTCCAGTTTCCGGGAGGGCCTGACCGCCCTGGAGTACTTCATCTCCACCCACGGGGCGCGGAAGGGTCTGACGGACACGGCGTTGAACACCGCCAACAGCGGGTATCTCACCCGCCGTCTTATCGACATTGCCCAGGAAGTCATCGCGACGGAACATGACTGCGGAACCTACGACGCTTTCTGGGTACAGGCGAGGCCCTCGGACGGCGGATCGGAAGAACGCCTGACCTTGCTGGACCGAATCAAGGGCCGCATCGCCGCCACCGCCGTTCCCAACCCGCAGACCGGGGAAATCATCCTGGACCGCAACGAGGAGATTACCGAGGAAAAGGCCTGGGAGGTTCTCAACGCGGAGATCCACGAGGTGCCGGTCCGGTCGCCGCTGACCTGCGAAGCGCGCCGGGGTGTGTGCCAGCTCTGCTATGGCGAGCTGCCGGCCACCGGCAAGCTCATCGAAGGGGGACAGGCGGCGGGAATCATCGCGGCGCAGAGCATCGGAGAGCCGGGCACCCAGTTGACCATGCGCACCTTCCATACCGGCGGTGTGGCCGGCGTGGACATAACCAGCGGTCTGCCGAGAGTGGAGGAGCTCTTCGAGGCCCGAGTCCCCAAGGGCTCGGCGGTATTGACCGATATCGACGGTGTTGTCGAGATTACCGCGGAGGACGAAATCCGACGGGTACGGGTGGTCAGCCGGGAGGAGTTCCGCGAGGACTACATCCTGCCCGAAGGCTCCGAGCTGCTCGTCGAAGAGGGCGAGGAAATCGGGCCCGACATGATCCTGGCCATGGGGCCTGCTCCCGAACCGGTGGAAGGAGAGGAGGAAACCCTGCCAGCGGAACCCCTGATTGCCGGCGTCTCCGGCCGGGTTGAAATCACTCCTTTCGGCCTTTCGGTAGTCTACGAAGACGTGGAGGAGCGGGAGTACGCCATTCCGGCGCCGGCCTATCTGCAGGTGGTGGACGGGCAGGAAGTGCGGGCCGGCGACGCCCTCACGGCCGGTCCGATGAACCCCCATGACATCCTCAACATCCTGGGAAGAGACGATCTGCAAAGATACCTGGTGGACGAGGTGCAGAAGGTGTACCGCTCCCAGGGCGTGGGGATCCACGACAAGCACATCGAAATCATCCTGCGCCAGATGCTGCGCCGGGTGCAGGTGGAGTCCACCGGAGATTCGGACTTCATCCCCGGGCAGATGGCGGACAAGTTCGAGTTCCAGGACAAGAACGCCCGGGTCCTGGCGGAGGGAGGCGAGCCGGCAACGGCCAAGCCGATCCTGCTGGGAGTTACCCGTGCGTCGCTGCTGACCGACAGCTTCCTGGCGGCTGCGTCCTTCCAGGAAACCACCCGTGTCCTGACCCAGGCGGCGGTCAGTGGGTCCCACGACTGGCTGCTGGGCCTCAAGGAGAACGTAATCATCGGAAGGCTGATTCCGGCGAGGCTGGAGAGCCTCAGCGTCATCGAAGAACCGGAACCGCAGAGTCCCTTCGAACTGGCCGGAGGATTGCCCCAGGACTGGCTGGAACTGGCCAGCGAGGCCTCTGCCGACTTCCCGTTCACCCCGCAGGGGCAGGAGGGCCCGGTGGAGGCGGGTTTCTTCGTTGAGACGGCCGACGAAGACGATGATGCCGACGAAGACGACTTCTTCGACGAAGATGATGATGACGACGGGGAGACCCTCGTTGCATCCGGGACGGGCGACGGCGCCACCGGCGAGTCCCAGGATGATGGGGGAGTCACCGGCAGCAACATCTTCTCCCCGGTGGACGACTAACCGGCCACCCACCATTTCGCACAGGGGCGCCAAGAGAGCGGACTGACTCATGGACCTTTCGGTCGACCTGGCGCCCCAACACCCTCTCCACCTGGGGCTGGCCAATCCGGTCATCATCGCCTCGGGAACCTTCGGGTACGACGGGTACGGGCGGGGCATCACCCCCGACATGCGCCTGGAACGCCTGGGAGCGGTCATTCCCAAGACGGTGACCCGGTACGCCCGGGAGGGCAATCCCGAACCCCGGTGGTGGCCCAGCTCGTTCCGGGAGGCGCGGGAAGCTGGAGAAGCCGTCTACCTGAACTCCATCGGGCTGACCAATCCCGGCATCGAAGGTGCGCTGAGGGATATGGCTCCCGAGTGGGAGTCATGGGACGCAACGGTGTTCCTGAGCATGTCCGCCGAGTCGGTGGGCGAGTTTGGGGAAATGGCGGCAATGACCCGCGGAGTGGCGGGGTTCTCCGCCGTGGAGCTGAACCTGAGCTGCCCCAACGTGGAGAACGGAGCCCTGTTCAGTCATGACCCGGAAGACGCCGCGGCGGCGACGGACGCGGTACGGGAACACATTGAGACCCCATTGCTGGTGAAGCTGGCTCCCAACGTTCCCGACATTGCTCCCATCGCCAGGGCGGTGGTTGATGCCGGGGCCGACGCGCTGACAATCTCCAACACCCTTCCGGCCATGGCCATCGACGTGAAGACGGCGACGCCGGTGCTGGGCAACATCACCGGCGGGTTGTCCGGTCCGGGCCTGCGGGCGGTGTCCCTGGCCCTGGTCTATCGGGCGGCGCAGGTGGTGGATGTGCCGATAGTGGGGGTTGGGGGGATATTCACCGCCGAGGATGCGCTCCAGTTCCTCATGGCCGGAGCCACCGCGGTGCAGGTCGGAAGCGCGAACCTGGCAAGCCTGTGGGCGCCATTTGAAATCCTGGACGGCATCAAGGCGTTCATGCGGGAGCGGGAAATCGCCGACATCCATGAGATTATCGGCGCCGCCCAGGGAAAATCGCCCGCCTGAACCGGGAAAATCGCTGACGGATATAAACGCCCGGCCCGCAATTGACATGCGGGCCGGGCTTCTTTGTGTCGGCGCTGCCATCCGTCCGGCGACGGAGCGGGTGGGAGCTACACAGCCGCCATGGGGACGGCCTTGGTCAGTTGCAGGCCGTCGCCGCTGGAGTCGACCACCACATGGTCACCTTCCTGGAACTCGCCGGAGAGGATTCCCCTGGACAGGGGATTTTCAAGGGACCTCTGGATGGCACGGCGCAGGGGACGGGCTCCGTAGACGGGATCGAATCCCTCCCGGGCCAGCCACTCGCCGGCCGCAGCCGTCAGATCGAAGGTGATGCCCTTTTCCAGCAGCCGTTCCCCGACTTCGGCGGCCATCAGGTCCACTACTCGGACGATTTCCTCTCTGGTGAGGGACTGGAAAATGATGGTCTCGTCGATGCGGTTGAGGAACTCGGGCCGGAAGGTATGCTTGAGGGCCTGGTCCACGGAGTTGCGCATCCGCTGCAGCACCTCGCCATCCTCCACGCCGGTACGGAAGCCGTAGGGCTGGCGGCTGGCGTCGCTGGTCCCCAGGTTGCTGGTCATTATGATGACCGTGTTGCGGAAGTCCACCGTCCGGCCGTGGCCGTCGGTAAGGCGCCCGTCCTCGAGGATCTGGAGCAGGATGTTGAAGACGTCCGGGTGGGCCTTCTCGATTTCGTCGAAGAGGACGACTCGGTAGGGGCGCCGCCGCACGGCCTCAGTCAATTGTCCTCCCTCGTCATACCCTACGTAGCCGGGAGGGGCGCCGATGAGGCGGGAGACGGAGTGCTTCTCCATGTACTCGGACATGTCGATGCGGACCATGTTGCTCTCATCGTCGAACAGGAACTCGGCGAGGGCCTTGCTCAGCTCGGTCTTGCCGACCCCGGTGGGTCCCAGGAAGATGAAGCTGCCGATGGGCCGCCTGGGGTTGCTCAGCCCGGACCGGGACCGGCGGATGGCCTCGGACACGGCGGCGATTCCCTCCTCCTGTCCAATGACGCGGCGGTGGAGGGCTTCCTCCATGTGGAGCAGACGGTCCGCTTCCTGTTCCAGGAGGCGGCCGGTGGGGATGCCGGTCCAGCGGGACACCAGCTCTGCGATGTCCAGCTCGTGTACGGCGAGGTCGGGCTCCGATGAGGCCCGGGCGTCCCGCTTCTCCTCCTGAAGCTGCTGCTCGATCCTCAGCCGCTCCGTCCTGAGTTGAGCGGCCTGCTCGTAGTTGCCCCGCTGGGCGGCGGCCTCTTCCTCGTCGGAAAGGCGGCGGATGCGGTTTTCCCGGTCCTGAAAATCCCCGGAGGGGGTTTCGGCGTTGATACGCAGCTTGCTGGCGGCCTCGTCGATGAAGTCGATGGCCTTGTCGGGGAGCTTGCGGTCGCTGATGTACCTTTCACTGAGGCGCACCGCGGCCAGCAACGCCGAGTCGTCGATGGTGACGCTGTGGTGGGACTCGTACCGGGGACGCAGGGCACGGAGGATCTCCACCGTTTCCTCCTCGGAGGGTTCGTCCAGGTAAACGGGCTGGAAGCGCCGCTCCAGGGCGGTGTCCTTCTCGATGTACTTGCGGTATTCGTCCAGGGTGGTGGCGCCGATGCACTGAAGCTCACCGCGAGCCAGGGCCGGCTTGAGCATGTTGCTGGCGTCCAGGCCGCCCTCGGCGGCGCCGGCGCCGACCATGGTGTGGATTTCGTCGAGGAAGAGGATGACCTCGCGCTCGGCCTGCTTCACCTCATCCATGACGGACTTGAGGCGTTCCTCGAACTCGCCGCGGAACTTGGAGCCGGCCACCAGGGACCCCATGTCCAGGGCCAGCACCCGGCGGCGCTTCAGGGCCTCGGGCACAGTCCCGCCGGCAATCTGCTGGGCCAGTCCCTCGACGACGGCGGTCTTGCCCACGCCGGCCTCGCCGATGATCACCGGGTTGTTCTTGCGGCGCCTGGTGAGAGTCTGCATGACTTGGCGGATCTCATCGTCCCGCCCGATAACCGGGTCCAGCTTGCCACCCTCGGCCAGTGCGGTCAGATCGACGCTGTACTTCTCCAGGGCCCGGTAGCGGCTCTCGGCCCGGGGGTCGTCCACCCGGTGGCTGCCCCGCACCTTGAGCATGGCCTGGTACACCAGGTCCCGGTTGATGCCGAACTCGTTGAGGATGCGGGCCGAGTCGCCCTGGGGTTCCATTGCGGCGGCGACCATCAGGTGGTCCACGCTGATGAACTCGTCGTTGAGCCGCTTCGATTCCTCCTGGGCGTTTTCCAGCAGCCGCTGCACCCGGGGGGTGGCGTAAATCTGGGACTGCCCGCCGACCACCTTGGGAGCGGCTTCCAGGGCCTGGTGCAGGCGGGTCTTCATGGCTTCGACCGAGACGCCCAGCTCCTCGAATATGCGGGTGGATACGCCGTCTTCGGCACCCACCAGGGCCAGGAGAAGGTGCTCCACGTCCCACTGGGTGTGCTGATAGTTGCGCACCAGCTCCTGCGAACGCTGCAGGACCTGCTGCGCCTGTTCGGTGAATTGTTCCGGTCTCATTACCATTATGGTTACCTCCTGGGTGACGCTGCCCGCAGGCGGCGCCTGGGTCTTTCTTTTGCGTCTGTCGAGAGCCAGTTTCCCGGATGGCGCGAAATCTTACCGCTTCCGCGCCCGGGCTTCCTTGAGCTGGGCGGTGAGAGTGTCGACCCTGGCCTCCAGCTCTTCAATGCGGTCCACCAGCTTGATGGCAACTTCGGCGCCGGCCAGGTTCATGCCCATCTCTTCGGTGAAGGTCTTGATCCGGCGCAGGCGGTCGATGTCAGCCTGGGAGTAAAGGCGCTGGCGTCCCTGGCTGCGGGAAGGCCAGACGAGGCCGACTCTTTCGTAGTACCGGAGCGTCTGAGCGTGCAAACCCACCATCCTGGCCGCGATGCTTATCACGTAGCATGGTTCGTTCCTCGGTTGTTCTTCGTTGGTCATGGCTATCTCCCGGATGAGCCCCGAAGACTCTTCAGTTCCTGGTAAAGCTCCTTCTGCCGTTCCGTCAGGCTGGATGGAAGCCTGACCTTGACGGTGGCGAACAAGTCCCCCCTGGAGTTGGGTTGGCCCAGGGTGGGCATCCCCTGTCCAGACAGGCGGAAACGCTGCCCGTTCTGCGTTTCCGGGGGTATGGTCAACGCAACCCGGCCAGTGAGGGTGGGCACGTTGACCTCGGTGCCGAGGACGGCGTCCTCCACCGGAACCTCGATTTCCCGGTACAGGTTGCGGCCCTTCCGTTCGTACACTGCGTGGGGCTGGACCGAGACGGTCAGGTAGAAATTCCCGCCGTCATTGCCCCGTCCCGCCGGAACGTGGACCTTGGAACCGTTGTCGACTCCGGGGGGTATCTTCACTTCCAGCCGGCGGCCGTCGGAAAGGTCCATGAGGCGGGTGGTACCCTGGAGAGCCTCGTGGAGGGTGACATCCACCGGGTACTCGGCAGCACGGGACTGGCCGCCGCCAAAGTTGCGGAATATCGACTGGAAGACGTCGCCGGCTTCGCTGCCAAAGTTTCCGAATGTGCCGGAGGATGATGGGTCGTCCCCGGCGCCGGAGCGGTAGAACCTGCTCCCGTCGAAGCGGCTCCTCGCCTCCGCCGCGTCAAGCTGGTCGGCCTGTTCCCAGCGGTCGCCGTACTTGTCGTACTTCCGGCGCTTGTCCGGGTCGGACAGGACGCTGTGGGCTTCGTTGATGAGCTTGAACTTGTCCTCGGCGGACTGGTTCCCCGGGTTCACGTCCGGGTGGTACTGGCGGGCCTTTTTCCGGTAGGCCTGGCGGATGTCTTTATCGTCTGCCGTTCTGGCCACTTCGAGAATGTCGTAATAGTTGGGCATCGACCGCCTCGTTCTAAGGGTCGCCGCCTCCGTCGCCAAGTTAGGCAACTTGTCTAAGGCTCCTTGGCGGCTACATGGTATTATTGTATCCAAGCTAATGCAGCATTTCAATGAAGGCTGCCCTTGATTTAGCCGCATTGATTACTTCTATATTTTATAAAAATTGACACTGTACTATCAAGTATATATTATGGTTTCAGCAAGTTTGGCATCCTATCAGGCAAGACCAGCAGGCGCCCGACAAGGTCCAGACACAACGATCCCGCGATCCAAGGAGGCAATACCGTATGTTTATCAGGAGATTCAAGCCCTTCGGCCGCTTCAGGCGGATGTCCAATCCGCGGACTTCCATAGCCCGAGGCCACGGGAGTTATCCGGGGGGCAACCATTTGACCCGGGGTTGGCCCATACCTTTGGATGTGGTTGAGGAGGACGGGCGCTTCATGGTCCACGCCTCGGTTCCCGGGGTTGACCCGCAGGACCTGGAAGTCACCGTCGCCGACGGTGTATTGACCATCGGAGGCTGCTACAACGTGGACACAGAGCACAAGGACGGAAAGTATCTGGTCCGGGAGCGGCGCTTCGGCGAGTTCCGCCGGTCGCTGCGGCTGCCGGAGAGGGCGGACGCGGATAAAGCGTCACCCCGTTACTGCAACGGTGTCCTTTCCGTCGGCTTCCCCAAGCTGGCCGGCAAGGATGTCAAGCGGCTGCAGGTAACCGTCGAGGAACCGGAAGGCGATTTGCCGGAGAGCAAAGCCTAACCTCGAAGCCGAGCGGCCAATGCTCCTTGTCCGCGATGGGAGCAGATGATAGAATCTTGAATTGCGGTGCGCCGCCAGGCGCGCCTTTTCATTCCCCAGTAGCTCAGCGGTAGAGCGGGCGGCTGTTAACCGCTAGGTCGCAGGTTCGAATCCTGCCTGGGGAGCTTTCTACGCCTTCCGTTGGTTCCCTTGCCGATATCCCCGTTCCATTCGTCGGGGTTCGTCTTGATGAAATCTCCGAGGAGGTCCCTGGCTTCTGCCAGGTCGAGGTCTGTAACCTCCACACCGTGTCTCAACATCAGGTCCAGGCCGTTTCCTTCCGGGAAGTTCTTCGATTCCCCGGCAATCACCCTGGTGATGCCGAACTGGACAATGGCCCCGGCGCACATGTTGCATGGCATGAGGGTGGAGTACATGGTCATGCCGCGGAAGGTGTCCACCGTCTTTCCAGCGTTCAGGAGGCAGTCAATTTCTGCGTGCATCACCACCGCCCGGTCCTGGACTCTCCGGTTCCGTCCGGTGGCGGCGAGACGGCCTTCCCGGTCCATCAATGCCGCCCCGATGGGTATGCCACCTTCGGCGGCTCCCCGGCGTGCTTCTTCAAGGGCTGCTCCCATGAACTGGTCCATTTCGGCTTTCCTCTCCTAACCCCCCAGCCTGATGTCCCGGCTCTCCCGGTCCGGCCATCGGCTGGGACTTCTTCCCGTCACCGCCGCCACTCGGCGATGTTCCACAGCTCGCTGTCCCAGCCATTGACCCGCACGCCCTTGAGAGTGTTCGCGTGGGCGGAAACGATGCCCCGGTTCACGATGGGAATCTCCGCATAGCCCTGGACCAGGACGTCGTTCAGCCGTTTCACCAGGGCGTCCCGGTCCGGACCAATGGGGGTATGCGAAAGCTGTTCGGCCAGTTCATCGAACACTGGATTGCAGGCCCGGGCCACGTTGCTGCCTCCCCAGTTGTTGTCCCGGTCCGGCACCCGGCCGCAGGTCAGGCCGGCCAGGTACTGCTGAGGGTCAATGGCCGGCCCGTCGGCATACATCTGGACATCGGCGAAGAACCGGCCGTACACCTGGTCCCGGTCGTCCACGGGGTCGCCCCCGAAGAAGACGGCGGCATCATGGTGGATGAGGTCCGCTTCGATACCGATGCTGCTCCACCATTCCTGTACCAGGGCCTGGGTCTGTTGGCGGATGTCGTTGGTCGAGGTCTGGAAGGTGACGCGCAGGGGGAGCCCGTTGTGTTCCCGGATGCCGTCGCCGTCGGTATCCAGCACCCCGCTGTCGTCGAGGAGGGAGTTGGCGCCGCCGATGTCCTGTTCCAGGCAGTCATCGTTGGCGGTCGATACGTAGGGCGTCGGCCCGGTGATGAGGTTGCAGGCGGGTTGGCCCGCGAATCCATAGAACTGCTCTGAGATGATGGTCCGGTCCAGGGCCATTGACATGGCCCGGGCGATGGGAGGAAAGGTCAGGAATGGGTGGGGGTTGGCTCCATCCAGGTACTCCGAGCGGTCCTCCCCAAGAGCAGGGTCGGGGTTGGTCTGGTTCAGGACGATTCGCTCCACCAGGCTGGAGAAGGCGGATACCACCGTCCCCCGCCCCGCCGCTTCCATCTCGGTGAGGCTCTCGGGGTCTATCTGGAGGTTCCAGGCGTAATCCGCCGCCCCCGATTCCAGGACGGCCTGGGCTGCGGACAGGGCGTCCCCGCCTCCCCTCAGGGCGACACGTTCAAAATAGGGAGACTCGCCATAGTAGTAGGGATTGCGCTCGTAGACGGCTTCCCGCTCGGGCGTGAACTCGACGATGCGGTAGGGTCCGGGGCCGAGCGGAGCATGGTTCTCCTCCACGCACCCGGCGGCGGCTGGGCCAATGCAACCGCCGAACTGGGCTTGGCTGAGTACTGGGACGGAGGCTCCGACAAAGGCGGTGTAGGGGTAGGGAGTGGGGGCATGGAAGGTGATCCTCACCGTGGAGTCGTCCAGAGCATCTACGGAGGAAACGTCGTTGAAGGCGCTGCTGGCGGTGCAGCCGGTCGCTTCGTTGGTGCAGTACCGCCAGGTGAAGACCGCGTCCCCGGCGGTCAGCGGGATGCCGTCCGACCACCTCAGGCCGTCCCTGAGCTTCCAGGTGATGGAGCCCAGGTCCGGGGAGATGCCGCCGTTCTCGAGGGTCGGTATTTCGGCGGCCAGGGCCGGCGCCAGGGTGCCGTCGGGAGCGTACTTGGCCAGAGGTTCCAGGGTGATGGAGGCGGCGTCCCGGTCCTTGTGGCCGCCGGATAGGTAGGGGTTCAGGGTGGAAGGGGCCTGCCAGTAGACCAGGGTCAGCACCCGGTCGTCCCTGTTCCCGGGCTGGATCGCAATGGTGGGCAGGATCTGGTACCAGCCGGACCCGAAGAGAAGACCGTCGTGCCTGACCACCCATGAGTGCTTGTATTCCTGGTTGCCGGTGGCCGGGTTGAGGAAGAGGTAGTCCACCCACAGGCCTTCCTCGGTGGCGCCCAGCATGACGTCCCCAAACCGGTAGCCGGCGCTGTCGACGCCCAGTTCTCCCTTCAGGTCCATGCCCAGCAGGTCCGGGTTGGCGTGGGCGATCATCCTGTCATCCTCATCGAAGATGAAGACGTACCACTTGTCCTGCACGCTCTCCGGCGAGTTGTAGTAGTCGAGGGTTGCCTCCAGTCCCTGCTCGTCGTAGAGCTCCAGTGCGTCCATGACCAGGTCGACGGTGAACTCTCCGCGGTCGACGAGGTGTGTCTCTCCCTCGTCGGACCGGAACGCGGTGAGCAGGGCCACCACGGATATGATCAGGGCCGCAGTTGCCAGGATGACCGATAGCAGGATCCCCAGGATTGGGGAGTTGAAGTTGGTCTCTCTCATGCCTTGTCCATCACAGAACAGACCGGGGTGCGTTTCGCCCATTGTATCCGATGGATCCTCGGCGGTGCGGATATCCCTGGTAGCGCCCATCCCGCCCGCGCGCCGCTCGAACCCCATGTCCGAGTGTACCGGCCTGGAACATCTTCCGGCCGTCTGGGAGGTAGATGTGCCTGGTGGTCAGCCCTGTGGGATGACCGTGCCCGCCTTGACGTTCTCCCCCACTGAAGGAGAGAACTTTGAAGGAAGGAACTTCGCTCAGGACGAAGAAGTTATTGGTGGCACCCTGTGATCCGGCGGTGGACCTTCCAGGTCAATCAGGCGGGGATCCGCACAGTTACCTCAGTGTAGCGGCCCAACTCCGAGTCTACGGTAATCTCCCCGCCGTGCTCCCTTACGATGTCGTGGGTGAGGCTGAGGCCGAGCCCGGCGCCCCGGTTGCCGGTCCTGGTGGTGAAGAAGGGGTTGAAGATGCGGGGCATCACCTCCGCCGGGATGCCGGTGCCGTTGTCCCGGAAGGCGACCTCTACATGTCCCTCCGTCCTCCGGGTCCTGACCTCCAGGGTGGCCTGGTAACCGCTCCCGGGGCCCTCCCATTCGGCCCTCTCGCCCATCGCCTCCAGGGCGTTGCCGGCTATCTGGGCCACCACCCTTCCCAGGTCGGCGGCCACCGCCGGTATCACGCCTGCGGCGGGGTCCAGGTCCTCGGAGACCTCGGGCGTCACCGCTCCGGGATCCCTCTGTTTAGCCGTTTCCAGGGTGTGGTGCACATGGGCCCGAACCAGGGGATTGACCTCCACCGGTTCCAGGACGCTCTGCCTCTCCTGCCCCAGTCTCGAGGCATCCTGGACAATCCGGCTGGCCCGCCCGCAGCTGTTTTCGATGCTGCGCATGTTCCCACCCAGTTCGGCGAGGATCTCCCTCGATTTCTCCTCCTGTCCGAGGCTCTCCCCCAGCTCCTCCATCAGTTCCCGGGATGAGCCGGCGAAGTTGGAGATGAGGTTGACCGGGTTGCTGAGCTCATGGGCGATGGCGCCCACGAGCTGGCCAAGTTCCGTCAGCTTTTGCTGGCTGACCAGCTGGTCCTGGGTCCGGCGGAGTTCGGCCAGGGTTCCCTCCAGCTCATCGTTCTTCTGCTGGACCTCCTGGGAGAGTTGGGTAACCAGGTCGAGTTGCATTGCCTTGATGGAGCTCTGCCGGAGGGCCTCCAGGGCCATGCAGGCCTTGGAGACCTCGTCCCTCCCCCAGGGTTCGATGCGATACTCCAGGTCGCCCATTCCCAGGCGGCGTATCCAGGCCTCCACGGCGATAGTGCGGATGCCGACCCAGAAGACTAGCACGGTCATGCCGGCCATTACAGCGGTCATCGCGGCGGAGAGGCTGATGAGGAGGGGTTCCCGGGCGGCGACTGCCCACGCCAGTATGGCAACCCCCAGGATGTTGGCGGCGATGAGGAGGGTGAAATGCTGGACGGAGTAGCGCCTGGGACTGAACCGGGACATGCCGAAGGGGTCGTTGGCTGGCGTGGGTTGTTTTGGGACGTTCATGCTGTCCCCTCCATCTACCAGGGTTATGGGGTTCTAGTCGGGAGCGCACTCTGCGGATTGTGCCTGCCCATGGGGGTCCAGCGGGCGGATTCGTATGCTTGAGTCCATGATAGTGCGATGTGACCCCAAGGCGCCGGTGAAATCCAGCCCCGCCGGGGTCTGCCGGATCCCGATCACCGGATCCTGATCAAATGGACGCCAACCACGGCTCCACACCACCCGTCCCCGGCAGCGCTGGCTGCGGTCCCTGGGTAAATAGCACGGTACCAACCGGCATGTCGGCGCAGTGGTGGAAGAAGCCGCTCGGCCCGGTCTCGGACCGGCCGGGCTGGCTGGTGACCGCTATGGCGAACCCCACGCACGCCTGCGGCGGGGGATTGCGGTGGAGACTATCCTCCCGGCGGGCGGTAGGTGACGGTCTTGCTGACCGCGGCGTCGATTTCTTCCGGTGTGATCAGCTGGACTGTGCTGAGGCTCAGGGCGCCGCCGGCTGTGATGGACAGGGAAATCGCTGCCGCCGTGGTGGCGTCGGGCAGGTCAAAGACCATGTACAGGTCCGATCCGCCGAACGCATAGTAGAACGATTCCAGCGTCCCGCCCTGCTCTTTGGCTATGTCCTCAAAGACCCTCCGCCGGGAAGTGCCGCCTTCTTGCAGCAGTCCCTGCATTCCAGCTGAGGTGTAGTTTGCCTGATAGAGATACTTGGGCATGATGCGCTCTCCGAATGATCAGCTTTCCGCCCGGTGGTTGGCATCGAACGGGTTCGATGGCCTGACCCGGGCAATCGGGCAACACATTATACCAACCGGGCCATGTTTGCATCCTTCGGCTATCGGGCAGCAGGGCAATCCCGTTCCAGGGCAATCCCGTTCTAGGAGGTGTTGTCAGAGGAGTTCGCTCCAGAACATCACCGCCCGGGGCTGGAAGATTGCCAGGTATGACGCCGTTCTCTCGGCATAAGGAGCAACGCCACCCGCGCCGCTGCTTGAATTCCAGGAACCAGTCCCCCCGCCAGGTGTCGCAATTTGTACAATGCCTGGTCATACTCCCGATCTCCCTTCCGGTTGATCTTGGGCGTTTCCGGCCGGTCGGGACTGGCGCCGGGTGAAATTTCCGGTCCAGTGGGAGCCGATCAGGCCGGAGATGGCGAGTATTGCGGCTGGGACACCCGCTGCTCCCCGGGGCGCACCACCAGCACCGGGTCGCCGGAACCCCGGATCAAGGCGCCGGCGACGCTGCCCATCATCCACCGGGTCAGGCCGGAGCGGCCGTGGGTGGTCATGGCGATGAGGTTGCGCGGCGTCTCGCGGGCCAGGTCCAGCAGGGCGGGTGCGGGCGCGCCCCTGAGGACCTGGTGCCGGACGGTCAGCCCCCTGTTCCTGAGACGCACGGAGACTGCCTCCAAATACCTGGCGGCCTCCCCCACAAGGGCACTGGCGAAGTCGGGCATACGGCCGGCGAACTCCGAGTAGGAGAATGCCGGGTGGTCGGTCCTGGCCACCCGTACGAGCAGCACCTCCAGGGAAAGGACGGCGGCCAGCTCCTCGGCGTAGGGCAGGGCCAGCTCGGCGAGTTCGGAACCGTCAAGGGGCACGACCACCGTGCTCAGGGTTGTCCCCTCATCCTGGTACTCCCTGGCCCGGTCGGGGCTGATGGTCAGCACCGGCACGCTGGCCGAGTGGAGCACCCGGTCGGTGACGCTCCCCAGGATGCTGCGGCCGATGAGGTTCCGGCCGTGGGTTGACATGGCGATCAGGCCGCACCCCGCGTCTTCCGCGGCCCGCACTATCTCCTCCGCCGGGTTTCCCAGGGTGGCCCGGGCCTCCGCGCTGACTCCCCTGATTCTCAGCCATTCCACCACGGCCTGCAGGGCGTCCTGGGCGTGGGTCCGCGAGTTCTCTTCGACCTGGTTCCTGAACGTGCCCCAGTCCCGCTGGGTCGATGATTCCGCCGGTGGGTACTCGATGTCGCCTGGGTCGACGGCGGTGAGCAGCAGCAGGCGGGCATTCGCCTGGCCGGCGATGCGGGCCACCCAGGGCAGGATGCCCTGGGAGAGTTCTGTTCCATCCATTGGCACCAGGATGGGGCCGGACAGGCATCCGGGACCGGCCACTTGGCCTCCTTGATTCGGGTCCATGTTGCACCTCCCTATTTGGGAAACTTGCGCTTCCTTGCAGGAGCGGAGGAGTGGTTGGAGGGGTGGTTGTAAGACGGGCAGCCGCTTCCAGGGCAGTGGCTGAGCAGACGGCCAGAGCATTAGGGTTGTCGGCATCTTACCCCCGCAACCCGGCCGGACCGGCATCTCTTCTCGTTGAAGGGCGCCCAGCCCTAAATGGGAAGCACCGGCTCCGTCATGTTCCCCGGAAGGTCCAGCACCACCGAATTGGCGTTGAACGACAGCATCGCGTAGTACCCCATCAGGCCGACCAACTCCGCAAAACCCTGCCTCCCGAACTGCTCCAGCGCGGCGTCGAAAGTCTCCTGGGTGACCTTATGGGTCTGGTAGAATTCGTTCCCCAGGTTGATCGCCGCCGACTCGTCAGCGGCCAGTTCCGGCAGCGCCCGTTTGTCCCTCAAAGCGTCCACCAGCCCATCGCTCAGTCCCTCCCGCCGGCCGGAGGCGGCATGGGCATTCCAGATGTACTGGCAGTCCATGTTGCGGGCCGCGATCAGCATCGCCAGTTCCTGTATCTTCCTGGGCAGGCTGGACTCGTTCCGCAGGTAGGCCGAGAGGTGCATCGCCCGCTTGGCCATTTCCGGGCTGTTCTTCATTATCGAGGTGGGACCGGACCCCACACCGTCCGGGGGAGCGGATATTTCATCAAATGCCGATTGGTGTTGCTCCGCAACCAGGTCCCGGCTGATGGGTGACAGTCGTGCCATGTCAAGCCTCCTTTTTCCTTGGGATGCGATGATTTTACCTCTGCGAGCTGCGCCGGCTGCGCCGGGCGCCGCCAGGGTCAAGATTCCGGTTCTACTGACCGTGTTGTGTCCAGGCGGGCAGGAAACCGTCGGATGGCACGGGACCGGCCTGCCGCCTACTCCAGGTGCTGACGGAAAAATTGGGTGACTTTCGCGGACATTTCCTGTTCTTGGCCCACCCAGAAGTGATCGGCCCGGTCGATCACGTGGTAGTCAAAGGGATGGGCGAAGGAATCCAGGGTGGGCTGGCATTCGGGCGAAGGGGCCAGCCGGTCCATCTCCCCGGTAATCAGGAATTTGGGACGTGCGTCTTCCTTCATGCAGCTCCCCTGCAGGGCCTGGAGAGACGGGGAGATAAAGGCAAACACCTGTGGCAGCCGCTGCAGGTCGGGGCTCCTCAGGATCACGCCGTTGCCGAAGGAGTAGCCGGCCAGTCCCAGCCGGGCTCCGTCCACGCCGGGCCACGCCTTCAGGAATTCCATGGCCGCGACGGCTTCCTGGTATTCCAGTTCCCCCCGGCTGTGTTCACCATCGCTGTTGCCCACGCCTCGGAAGTTGAACCGCATGGTGACGAAACCCTGCTCAGCCAGGGCGAAGGCCACCGCTGTCACAACGTTGTTGTCCATGTTGCCGCCGTTGAGCGGACCGGGATGGCAGATGAGCACCCCCGGGACCGGGCCGGCCGGATCATCGGGTTCAGCCACAACCCCTTCGAAATTAAGTCCGTGGGTTTGGAACATCACGGCTTTCTGACGCATGAAACCCTCCTGACCGGGGGTATCTGACACCCCGGGAAGACTCCTGGATTCACGGACACTGGCCCCGGCTGGCCGGGTAAGGGAAACCGCACCACGATTGACCATAACCCGCTGCCCGCCGGTGCCCCCATAGTACAGGCCAACCCCGGTCAAGGCCAGACCGGGGTAAGCTCCCTGTCGCCGCGGCAGCCCCTCGCCCGGTCTCCAGGGGCGGGGCCGTTCGGTCCGCCGTCCCTACTGTCCGGTTCCAGGAAACCGGAGCGAGCGGCGGATGTCCCTAGAACGCGGCCCTCAGCACTTCCATGATGGGACCCGCATCGGTGACGGGCTTGGGATTGGTGCTCAGGGCCCGGTCCTGCAGCGTCGCCGCGGCGATGAATTCCAGTCCGTCTTCGGGGACGTTGACCTCCCGCAGGGTGCGGGGCAGGCCCAGTTCCCGGCACAGGCCGTCCACGGCGTCTGCCGCCGCCAGCCCCGCCTCCTCGTCGGTCATTCCCCGGTCCGCCGCCCCGATGGCCTCGGAGATGAGGCGTTGGCGGCCGGCGGAGGCATCCAGGTTGTAGCGCATGGTGTGGGGCAGCAGGATGGCGTTGGCCTCACCATGCGGCACCCCGTACAGCCCGCCCACGTGGTGGCAGGTGGCCGTGTTGAGGCCCAGGCCGGCGAAGGAACCCAGGGATGCCATGGCGCAGGCCGTCTTGGTGTTCAGAAGCGTGTCGATGTCCCCATCCTTGCAGCGGGGCAGGTTCTCGAAAAGCAGCCGGATGGCGTGGAGGGCCATCCCGTCTCCGATGGGATTGTGCCCCGTCGAGTAAACCGTCTCGATGGCGATCCGCAGTTGTCCGATGGCCGTGGAAACCAGGATCCGCAGCGGCGTCGTGGCCAACGCCTGTCCGTCAATAATGACAGTGCGGTGCGTCACGCCATCGCCGGCGATGCTGAGTTTGCGGCCAAGTTGATGGTCTGTGATGCCGCCCCCGCCCCGGCTGAACTCGGCGCATCCCATGGTGGTGGGAACGCTCAGAATCGGGACCTTGGGCGAGGGGGTCGGCGGCACGATTATCCGGTCGGGCGGCTCGAAGATGATCGCGTAGTCGCGGATGTCGCCGCCCTCGGCCAGCAGGGTCGCCATGGCCTTGGTGGTGTCGTGGGTGCTGCCGCCCCCGACGCTGATGAACACATCGGGCTGAACTTCCCGGGCCATCTCCACCCCGGCCTCCACGGTCTCCACCGGAGAGTGGGGCGCCACCCCCGGGTAGGTGCCGACGTAGCGTTCGCCCAGAGCCTCCTGGACTCTCGGCACCACGTTGCACGCTTTGAGAATGGTTGGCCCGCAGGTGATCATCGCCCGCCCGCAGCCCAGGTTGTCCACCGTGCGGGGCAGCTCGTCGATGGCGGTCTCAGCGCAGATGATGTCCTGGTGCAGCGGGTTGTACCGGTAGCTCGTTGGTTTGTCAGCCATTGTCCCTGGACCTCCTGCAATAGTCCCTTATGCCCTTCCCCTGCAGGTTCATGTTGGCGTCTTCGCGGCTCTACGGCGATGGAGCCGGAACCGGCAGCCCGGGAATCTTCAGTTGGATCCGGGCCAGGGTCTCGAAGGTGGTGATGAACAGTGTCCTCCAGTCATCGCCGCCCCACGCCAGGTTGGTGGTGTGCTCGACCTCGGTCAGGATGGTTCCCAGGTGGTTGCCGGCGGCGTCCATGATCCACACCCCGCCGGGCCCGGTGCAATAGACGTTTCCCTCCACGTCTACCTTCATGCCGTCGGGGATTCCCGACCCTTCCCCCCGCAGTTCGCAGAAGACCCGCCGGTTGGAAAGCATCCCGTTGGGCCGAACGTCAAACGCGTCGATATTCCCGATGCTGCGGAACATATCCTGGTTGTCGACGAACAACCCCTGGGAATCGTTGACGTAGAGGATGCTCTCGTCGGGTGAAAAGGCCAGGCCGTTGGGCAGGACATAGTCCCGCACCAGCAGGTTGATCTTGCTCAGGTCGGGAGAGACGCGATAAACCCCGGCGAAGTCCAGGTCGGTGTCCGGGGCCGGAGCGCCCGGATCGGTGAAGTAGATGCTGCCATCGGACTTCACCACCACGTCGTTGGGCCGGTTCAATGGTCTGCCGTGATAGCTGTCGGCCACCACGGTAAGGGTTCCGTCTAGTTCGGCCCGCGTCACCCGCCGCGCCCCGCCCTCGCACATCACCAGCCTTCCCTGGGGGTCCCGGGTCAGGCCGTTGGCGTTGTTGGTCGGTTCCTGGACCAGTGTGACGCCCTCGCCGGCGGACCACTTCCACCGGCGGTCGCCCCGGACCTCGCTGAAAAGCAGGGATTGGTCCTCCCTCCACCAAAGCGGGCCCTCGCCGACGGCGTACCCGGTGCCCAGCACCTCAACGTCCTGGTCCGGAAACACGATGCGTTCAAAATCGGATGAAATCTGCTCGAAGGGCATGACCGCCTCCTTCATCAGCCGGGGCTGTTGTTTGGATTCTCGGACAACCGGATTGTAATGGAGTGCTCGAAACTTCGTCCTTCCGCCCTCTCCCGCGAGGGTGACGGGAGAAGGGGGCGTCGATCAGGCCGGGGCGAGAGCGGGGATGATCTGCTCGCCGAAGGCCCGCACCTCCGCCTCCGGCGGGGCAAAGGTCAGGCAGGGCATCAGGTAGAGCTGCCTAACCCCGTGCCCCGCCATCTCTTGGATGCGGTCAACGCAGTACTCGGGCGTTCCCACCAGGCCCATGGCGTCGCACAGCTGGCCGTTGACATCGTCGCTGACGAACGATGTCAGCTCGATGGCCTCTTCCCAGTTGGGCGCGTGCCCCAGGTCGGGATAGATGTCCCGCACGGCCTGGGGAATTTCGTACTGGGGTATTTCCAGGCCGGAATGGGGGAGCCAGTTGGGTCCGCCCCACATCAGTCCCCAGTGCACCGACACCGGGCGGGCCAGCCGGCGGGCCTCCTCCGTGGAGCCGGCGACGCAGGTCCGCACGGCGAACATAACGTCCAGGTCGTCCAGAGTGCGGCCGCTACGCCTGGCGCCCGCTTCCAGGTGCTCCAGGGCCTTGCCCACTATTCCGGGAGTGTATCCCACCAGCACCAGGGCTCCGTCCGCGGCCTCTCCCGCCAGCTCCAGGGATCGGGGGCCGGAGGCGGCCATCAGGACGGGCACGCCGTGACCGCCGTCGCTGCCCGCGAAGTCCAGCCGGTTGGTCTTGCCGTTGTAGTCCACCGTCTCCCCGGCCAGGAGGGCCCGGACCTCAGTGATGCAGCGGCGCATCTGCCGCAGGGTTGCGGGACGCCTTCCGATGGTGCTGGCCGACGTGTAGCCCGTGCCGATGATGAACCTGGTCCGTCCCGGGGCGATCTCGGCCACCGTCTGGGCCGCTCCGGCCAGCACCGGCGGGATGCGTCCGAAGGGGTTGGTCACCGCCGGGAAGAGCTTGAGGTTGGTGGTGTTGGCGGCGGCGAGGCCCAGGGTCACGAAGGTGTCGCGGCAGATCATCTGGCTGTCCAGGATGCCTGCCCCGTCGAACCCGGCCGCCTCGATCCGGCGGATCATGTCGAGAATGTCGGGCATGGGCGACGTGCCGGGGACGCGCATGGAGATGCTGATGGGTTCCGCCATGTGTATCGCCTCCGTAGCTCCGGTGAAGGTTGGCCAAGCCTTGCCTGGGAGTATAGCAGGGCGGACATAGCTGTTCCTTTATGCTGTTCCGCGATTCTACATTCTCCGCCCCTGCGTTGGAGCGGGTTGAGCCGGGGCCCGCTAGAGGGGCAGATAGACCGCCTGTCCGGTCATGGCGCTGCGGTGGACCGCCTCGGTCCACTCCATGTAGTGAACGCCGGTCTCGAAGGCCACCATGTCCACCTGCTCCGTGCCTCGTATGGCGTTGGTGAACTGCTCCTCGACCCGGTAGCGGGCCTGGCTTTCCGGCGGATTGGGGACCTCGGTAAGCTCCCCGTCGCCCCGCCGGCCGGCCCAGACCCGGCGCTGGGAGTCGACGTGGATGGTGCCGCCGGTGCCGAACATCCAGATGTGGCTGCCGCCGTTCAGGCCGGAGGTGGCGCTCATCTGCATGTGGACCTGGGCCCCGTTGGCCAGCTCGTAGAGGATGTCCACGTGGTCGGGAATCGTCACCGAGGTGAGGTGCCCCTGGTCATTCTCCCGGTAGGGGACATGAATCTTGGACATGGCCATGACCCGGTTGCCCCGTCCCAGCCAGCGCATCATGGACTCGTAGGACGCCCCGATGTTCAGGGTGTTGTAGCCGCTGAGGGCCCGGTCGTGACGCCAGTGCAGCGGGCGGTCGAAATCGGCAAAATTGTTCTGCCGGGATGTGAAGTCCACCGACAGCAGCTCGCCCAGGAAACCCTCGTCGATCAGGCGCTTGAGCACGTTGTCTACGGTGTAGCTGGTGGAGGTTGGCGTGAGCTGGCACACCAGATCGGGATGAGCGAGGGAAGCGTCGAGCATGTCGTGGGCCTCTGCGGCGTCCGATGCCATGCGTGCCTCGGTGAGGACGTGCTTGCCCGCCTCCAGCGCGGCCAGGGTCATGGTGCGGTGCATGTAGGGCCAGGTGCCTATGCACACGGCATTGATGCTTTCGTCCTCCAGCAGCTCGCGCCAGTTGCCGTACACCGTGGGGATGTTGAACTGGTCGGCCACGGCCCTCCCGGACTCGATGGTCCGGTTGGCTACCGCCACAATCTCGCAGTCCTCCACTCCCTGGAACCCGGGAATGTGACGCGCCCTGACATTTCCGCCCGCTCCGATGAGGCCCACGCGGATCGGTTTTTCTGCCATCGGTTTCCTCCTGGGCCTGTGATTCCAGGTCCGGTCGTGCTTACCGCTGCGGCCCAGCACAGGGTACCACCCATTCCGGGGTTGTGCAGGCCCAAGGGCCGGAGGGTCGACCGGGTGCGGTGGGGAGAGGCGTGTCGCGCTTCGGGGGCGGTTGCAGCGGAATGGAGTTGCGGGGGTACGGGCCCCGTCGGCCGGGGTACCCCCGCAGCCGTTAAACTGGACCACCTGAAACACAACGCTCTTTACTGACAGTTGGGCCTTTCCAACCTCGTCCTTCGTCCGGTACCATGAATCCAGAGCATGAATCGAGAGAAGGTTTCCGGCCCGGCGTTCCCCGCGGAAATGCGTCAAAATGTATCAAAATGTAGCAGGAAAAATTCTTCAGGCCCGGCAACAACCTTTTAACACCCGGTTTCCACTGGTGACAAAACCGGACAAAACCATGACTTCAGGCGGAAAAACGAGGACATTTGGCGGATATTTGGAGGACACAATCCTCCTGCCCCACGCTCAAATGTCCTGAAATGTCCGCTTTTGTCTGGTTTTGGGAAAGCTGGCATGTCCCGGTCGCTGCCGGGCAGCCGGCTTCTCCTGTTTACCCCAGCGTTGCAATTCAGGCGGTTTCGTTCCCGGTCCGCCTCCTTGCCCATCCGCTATAATCCGGTCCACGTTAATGCCTAGGCCCGGCTTGAGCCGGGCGGCGGGAGGTAACTGGAATGGACGTGCAGGGCGGAGTGTTTATCGTGACCGGGTCGGCGACGGGCCTGGGAGCCACGGTAGCCCAACGCCTGGCGGCGAAGGGTGGGCGGGTCGTCATCAACTACACCCGGAGCTTGGACGAAGCGGAAGTCACCGCCGCTGCCTGCCGGGAGGCGGGGTCGGAAGCGGCTCTGTGCCAGGCCGACGTGTCGGTGGACGAAGACTGCCGCCGCATGGCTTCCGAGGCCCTCGACCGTTGGGGCCGGATTGACGGCCTCGTCAACAACGCGGCCCAGTCCAAGATCGTTCCCCATGCCGACCTGGAGGGGCTATCGGCCGAGGACTTCAACCGCATCTTTGCGGTTAACGTTGTCGGCGCCTTCCAGATGGTGCGGGCGGTTGCCCCGGCCATGAAGGAACAGGGGATGGGTGCGGTGGTCAACGTCTCCTCGGGTTCCGCCTTCACCGGGACGGGCAGTTCCATCGCCTACGCAGCTTCCAAGGCGGCGTTGAACGTGATGACCCGTTCCCTGGCCCGGGCGTTGGCTCCGGAGATAAGGGTGAATGCCGTGTGTCCGGGCGTCATGCAGACCCGGTGGTGGCGGGAAGGGCTGGGCGAGGAGAACTACGACGCCTTCATTGACCGCTACGCCCAGTCGGCCCCGCTGAAGAAGGCAGGGACTACGGAGGCCGTGGCGGATCCCGTGCTCTGGCTGCTGGAGGGAGCGGAGCACGTCACCGGCGAAACGATCCTGGTGGACGCGGGAAGCCATCTCGGCCCGGCTCCCCAACGGTAGATGCCGGGTTCACCACATCTTGCGTGACAGGACGCCCACCAGGGAGGACAGCGCATCCTGGTAGGCCGCCTCGTCTTCCCACCCGCGGAAGTCCAGCACGGTTCCATTCCGCAGCGTGTCGCAGAGATGGTCCTGCCTCTGGTAGAACAGGTCGTCGGCGGCCACGGTGAGCATCACCTGTCCACCCTCGGGGCGCTGTACCCCGGTGAGTCGGGCGAAATACTGGCTGGCATCCGAGCTTTCCAGGGATTGGGCGGTGCAGAGCAGGATTACCCGGTCGTAGTAGGGAGTGTGCTCGAGGAGCACGCCGCCGGTGTGGACCGCCAGTTCATCGTCGGCCTCGATGGACCAACTGGGTATCTGGGCCGCCCGCAGGCCTGATACCAACCGGGAAGCCAGCTCTTTGTCCTGTTCCGAGCCAACCACCAGCACTGTTGGATAGGTGCGGGTGACTCCCCGCATGGCGTCCTGGACGGCCAGCAATGGAGCAGCCACTCCCGCGTTTTCCAGGAAGGCGGCGGGGATCATCCCGGAGGAGCGGGCGATGGTATCAAGGGCGATGGTGCTGGGGCCGTGGTGGCGGGTCCAGTCGAGTCCGATGACCTGGCTGAGGTCGCAGTTGACGAACTTGGTCAGTCCCATCCGCGCGTTCATCAGGATGGCGCTTTCCAGGCCGGTGGCGGTGAAGTAGGCGCCCCGCAGGTCGGCGCCGGTCAGGTCGCACATGGTCAACGTCGTGGCGTGGAGGTGGGCGCCCCGCAGGTTCGCGCCGTTGAGGTTGGCCCAGGAGAGGTCGGCCGATTCCAGGTTGGCGTTGGACAGGTTGGCGTCCTGCAGATTCGCGTACTGCAGGTTGGCGTGGGAGAGGTCGGCCCCGGAAAGTATGGCGACGCGCAGCGTGCTGTTGGACAGGTCGCTGCGGATGAGGGAACACCCGGTCATGTTGGCGCGGGTGAGGTCGGCCCGGGACAGGTTGGACCGGGAAACGTAGGCCGACTGAAGGTTGGTCCCGACCAGCTCGGCGCCCCGCAGGTTGCAGCGGGTGAGGTCGGCGCTGCTGAGATCGTCGTGGGCCAGGTCGGCCCGGGGCAGACGCAGGCCGGTCAGGTACCCGCCGGAGAGGTCCAGCTTGGCCCGCCCGTGGATCCATTCCTTCTCGAAGGTCTCGCCGGCCGCCCGGTCCCCCAGGCTGTGGGTGCGAAGCCCGTAGACTATCAACTCGGTGTTGGGAATGAAGAAGTTCTGCTCCCGCCAGCGGGAGACGGCGTTGGGGCCGGACTTGGCTACGGCGACATGTTCAGGATCTGCCAAATTGCCTCCCGTTATACCGGGTGCCACTGCAGAGCCGATTACTTTGACTTCCTATACCACACTGGGGCGGCGGGATGTCAAGGGACTGGCAATTCCGGGCAGGGTAATGACATGATTGGCGGTTCGATGAAACTGCCGGTGACCGGTCAACGTGATACCGAGGGCAGGGACGGCGGGGTCTGGGCGGAGGTGATGAGAGGAAGGGTGTGTCGCGGTTGCCGTCCTGGAGGGAAGGATTTACCGGGGCCTGGATTCCCGCCCCCGCCTCCGCGGGAGTGACGTTCCTACGCGGGGGCAGGCTCTTCCCGCGTCGAGGGGGAATGGGCTTTTGTCCAACGGGCAGAGCAGGGGAGATAAGTGCGGGTTGCAATAGGCGCCAACAGGATGGGAGGGTGGGAGGAATAGCACCAATCTTTGGGTGTTTTTCCGGTGAGAATGCCCCGGGTGAAAGTCCTTTCCGGCTTGTCCGGCATCCACCGCCGGGGTATCATCCTTTCCAGCGTGGGGGCTTCCTTGACTACCCGGAGGAAAACCCCATGAACAAGCACGAAAGGGGCAGCAGATGCCGCGCCGAAGCTTCTGGGCCTGGGGAATGGAGTCCGACGAGCCGACGGAGGCGCAACGCCGGGAGTTGGCAGCCGGACTGTCCGCCAAGTACGGCGTCGCCGTTGATGTGCCGCCCGTCCCTGCCAGCAGCGACCTGGACCTGAGAAAGCCCCGGATTGCCGTGCCGGGTCCGCTGGCGGAAATCTGCTCCACCGATACCCACGACCGGGCGGTGCACACCTACGGCCGCAGCTACCGCGACCGCATTCGCGCGTTCAATCTCCAGTTCCCCAACCCTCCCGACGTGGTGGCCTACCCTCGTGATGACGGGGACGTGGTCTCCCTGCTGGACTGGTGCTCATCGCAGGGCTATTGCGCCATCCCCTTCGGAGGCGGCAGTTCCGTAGTTGGAGGCGTGGAGCCGCCGGACGAGTACGACGGCATCGTCTCCATCGACCTGTCCCGGCTGGACCGGGTCCTGGAGATCGACGAGGTGTCCCGGGCCGCGCGAATCCAGGGCGGGGTTTATGGGCCGGCGCTGGAGGAACAGCTGCGGCCCCACGGCTTCACCTTGCGGCACTTCCCCCAGAGCTTCGAGTTTTCCACCCTGGGCGGGTGGATAGCCACCCGGTCCGGCGGCCATTACGCCACCAACCAGACTCACATCGACGATTTCGTCGAGTCGGTCCGCATGATAACTCCCCAGGGCGTCTGGGAGTCCCGCCGACTGCCCGGAAGCGGCGCGGGGCCCAGTCCCGACCGGATGGTCCTGGGCAGCGAGGGCACCTTGGGCATCATCACCGAAGCCTGGATGCGAATCCAGGCCCGCCCCAGGTTCCGGGCCTCGGCCGCGGTGCGGTTTCCGTCCTTCGGCGCCGGGGGAGAGGCCGTCCGGCAGATAGTCCAGACCAAGCTCTGGCCAGCCAACTGCCGCCTGCTGGACCCGGGAGAGGCCCAGGACGCCCTGGGATACGACGGGACCCGGGCGATCCTGGTACTGGGATTCGAGTCCGCCGAGCTTCCCCAGGGGAAGCAGATGCGGCAGGTGATCGAGATCGCCCGCGACTGCGGCGGCTCGGTGGGGGAGGACGAAATCCGCATCATTGACGGCAGCGGGGAGAAAGCCCGCCGCCCGGAGGCCGTCGGAGCGTGGCGCAACGCCTTCATCGGCGCTCCCTACCAGCGGAATATCTCCATGGGCATGGGCGTGGTGGCCGAGACGCTGGAGACATCGATAACCTGGGAAAGGTGGCCGGCGATGGATGAGGCCGTGCGGGGCGCCCTGCAGGACGCGCTGGACCGGGTTTGCGGCGGCGGGCGGGTTACCTGCCGTTTCACCCACGTCTATCCCGACGGGCCTGCGCCCTACTTCACCTTCGAGGCAATGGGGCGGCCGGGCGATGAGCTGGAGATGCACGAGGAGATCAAGCGGGCCGCCTCGGACGCGGTGATGGCGGCGGGCGGGACTATCACCCACCATCACGCCGTGGGACGGGTCCACCGGCCCTGGTACGACCATCAGCGGCCCGATCCCTTCGCCGCTGGGCTGAGGGCGGCCAAGTCCGCCGTTGATCCCAACTGGGTGCTGAACCCGGGGATATTGATTGACAGGTAGCCGTGAGCGGCTGGTGCCCGAGTCTGCCGGATTCTACTGGAACGAGGAGGCCTGATGCCAATATCCAAGGAGACCATGCGGGCGATGATTCGCGATTACCAGGGAATCGAGCTTTCCGACGAGGAGTTGGAGCTGGTGCGCCCGGAGGTGGACAGCTATATTGAGGCAATGGCCGGGCTGTCCGGCTTGAGCCTGTCCGACGTGATGTCCAGCCGCCTGCTACGCGCGGCCGAAGGAGAGGTCACCGATGCCGAATGACGCCCTGCTGGATCTGACCATCAGCGAGCTGGCGCCCCGGATTGAGTCCGGGGAGGTCTCCCCGGTCGAGCTGACCGAGGCCGCCCTGGCCCGGGCGGAAAGGCTCCAACCCAAGCTGAACTCCTGGATTACCCTGCTGCCGGAGCGGGCGATGGAACGGGCCCGAGCCGCGGAGGCGGATATCCTCCGGGGAGGCTATCGCGGCCCGCTCCACGGCATACCCATCGGCATCAAGGATAACATCGCCACCGCCGGAATCCGCACCACCGTTGGCTCCCTGGTGCTGTCGGACAACGTTCCCGACGAGGACGCACGGGTGGTAACCCTTTGCGAAGAGGCGGGGGCCATCATGCTGGGGAAGGAGAACCTGGAAGAGTTCGCGGCCGGGGCCACCTCCAACAATCCCCACTACGGCGCGGTGCATAATCCCTGGGGCCTGGACCACATCCCGGGAGGCTCCAGTGGCGGCGGGGGGGCCAACGTGGCCGCCGGGGTGACCTTCGCTTCCCTGGGCACGGACCTGGGAGGGTCGGTACGGCTGCCCGCCACCTTCTGCGGGGTGGTGGGATTGAAACAGACCTTCGGACGGGTCAGCCAGCGAGGCCTGCTGGTCACCAGCTTCAACGGAGACCATATCGGGCCCATGACCCGCTCGGTGCGGGACAGCGCCCTGGTGCTGCAGGCCCTGGCCGGATACGATCCGCTGGACCCCAGCACCGTCCCGGTTCCGGTCCCCGACTACCTGGAAGGGCTGGACGGCGATTTGTCGGGCCTCACCGCCGGAGTGCCGTCCAACTACTTCTTCGAGGAGGTTGACGGCGAGGTGGAGACCGCCGTCCGCAACGCCATCGCGGCCCTACAGGAACTGGGCGTCGAGGTGCGGGAGGTGAGCCTGCCGTCCATGGAGTACGTGGGCGCGCTGAGGGCCGCATCGCTGGCCGACGGCATCGTCACCCACGAACCGATGCTGAGGAGCGACCGGGAGAAGTACGGCCCCAACGTCATCTACCGGACGCTGGCGGGGCAGTTCGTCCTGGGCAGCGACTACTCAAGGGCCATGAAGGTGCAGCGGCTCATCAAGGAGGAGTACGCCCGGGTTCTCCACGGGGTGGACTTCTTGGTGACGCCCACAGCTCCGGTGCCCGCGCCCCGCATTGACGCGGTGGACATCGACGTGAACGGCGAGACCCACCGGGTGCGCGGGCCCGGGTCCGGGTTTATCTCCCGCAACACCAGCCCGATGAACGGCAACGGGCTGCCGGCCATCTCCGTTCCCTGCGGCTTCAGCGGGGACGGGCTGCCCATCGGCGTGCAGTTTGTCGGACGGCCCTTTGAGGAGGGCCTGCTTTTCCGGGTGGCCGCGGGGTACGAGGACGTTTCCCCAAGCAGGGGGATTCGCCCGGAGCTATAGAGGGCCGGACTCGACGCAATAAATCCGTTAGGAGGGGTTATGGCGACGTTGAATGTGGCCCCCGGCGTGGAGCTGCACTATTGGGACGACGATTTCACCGATCCCTGGCGGGAGCCGCCGGCCATTCTCCTCCAGCATGGTTTCTCCCGCAGCGGCAGGTTCTGGTACAACTGGGTGCCGCTGCTGTCCCGGGAGTTCCGGGTGCTCCGCCCGGACCTGCGGGGAATGGGAGAGTCCTCCATCGCCGAGGACGCCTATGAAGCATCCCTGGACATATTCATGGCCGACCTCAACGCCATTCTCGATTCCAACGGGATTGGCCGGGTAGTGTACGTGGGGGAGTCCTTCGGCGGGATCCTGGGACTGAGCTACGCCCGCTCGTTCCCCGACCGGGTGACCGCCCTGTGCCTCTGCAACACGCCCTGCCGTCTGCCCCGCCGGGGGCGCACCGACCCCGAAGGAGACTGGGACACCGCCATGCGGCAGAGCATCGGGAACTGGTCGACGGCAACGATAGACAACCGCCTTGACACCAGGTTCGCCCCGGAGGGCATGAAGGACTGGTACATTTCCGAAATGGACCGCACGTCGCCCAGCATCGGCCGCAAGCTGCAGGCCTACCTGGACACCCTGGACTTCCGGCCCCACTTGAAGGAGGTCACAGCCCCCACGCTGCTCCTGACCGGCGAGGAGTCTCCCACCTCCACGCTGGAGCAGCAGCAGTTCATGGCGGACCAGTTGCCCAACTCCCGCCTGGTGGTTTACCCGGGCCTGGGCCACGGCATCAACGCCATCTACCCGGAGTGGTGCGTGGCCCAGCTTCGCGAGTTCCTCGGCGCGTGGGCGGAAGCGTGATCCGGCATCTTTGGCGAAGGCGATTCCCGGTGTACCAACTTCCAATAGAGTAAGGAGGGTGTGCGACAATTGGGTTTTCACCCCCATCCTAACCTTCCCCCGTCAAGGGGAAGGGACTTTTGAGATAGTTTGTAAGGAGGAAATACCATGCCTCACTATGCGTACATAGCTATCCAGGAAGACGACAAGATTGCTACCTTTACCGTCAACCCGGAGGACGGTTCCCTCTCCCACGTCCGGGATTTGGAAGTTTCCGGCGGCCCATTCACCATGGCCGTCAGCCCGGATGGAAACCACCTATACGTGGGTTGCAGGGAGGACCCCCAGCTTATCAGCTACGACATTAACCAGTCCGACGGGGACCTGTCCCGCACCGGAATGATTCCGCTGGGGTTCAATCCAACTTTCATCGGCACCGACCGGAAGGGGAAGTTCGTTCTTTCCGCCTATTACCAGGGGGCCCACATCGGCGTCCATCCCATCGGCGGCGACGGGTCCGTCGGCGGCGGGCCGGTGGTCTGGATGGAGACCGCCACCGGGGCCCACGCTATGCAGACCGATCCCACCAACACCTATGCCTTCGTGCCCCACATCGCCGGCAACGGCCCCAACCGCATCTACCAGTTCCGGTTCGATGAGAACACCGGACAGGTGCAGCCCAACGATCCGGCCCAGGTTGAGCCGGACGGGTTCCACGGGCCCCGCCACTTCTGCTTCCACCCTTCCCTGGACGTGCTGTACTTCTCCAACGAGCAGGGAAGCAGCGTCGGCGCGTACCGCCTGGACACGGCCCGCGGCACCCTTTCCCAGTTCCAGACCGTTCCGACGATACCCGCCGATTTCACCGGGCGGAACACCTGCTCCCAGATCAAGATCGACGGGTCGGGGCGGTTCCTGTATGCTCCCAACCGGGGCCATGAGAGCATCGCCTGCTTCACTGTCGATACAACATCGGGCGAACTCTTGGACAACGGGATTGTTCCCGCGGAACCCACTCCCAACGCCACCGCCTTCGGGCCGGGCGACCGATTCCTCTACTGCGCCGGGCAGGGCACCGGGAACCTGGCCACCTTCAGCGTCGATCCAAGTTCAGGACAACTCAACCGCGTTGGCACGATGCACTTGGGGAACCGCCCGGCCTGGATCTCCATCGTCGAATTGGCGGGGTAACCTGGGGACAGGAGCCGCCCGGTCCGGCCACTCTTGAAGGAAACGTAGCCTGGAAGAAACGGAGCACGTCCATGCCGGAAATAGAGAGCAAACTCAACGAGATGGGCTACCAACTTAACGAATCCCGCCGGTCGGCGGCGGGCAACTTTGTTCCGGCGGTACGCACCGGAAACCTGGTGTACCTCTCCGGCAGCGGGCCGGGCCTGCCGGAAGGCGGTTTTCTCCACGTGGGGAAGCTGGGCGCAGACCTGACCATCGAGCAGGGGTATGAATGCGCCCGGCTGACCATGCTCAACCTTCTCTCCCATCTGAAGGGGGAGATCGGCGATCTGGACAAGCTGAAGCGGGTCGTTAAGCTCCTCTGCATGGTCAACGCTGCCCCGGACTTTGAGCACACGCCCCGGGTGGCCAACGGCGCGTCGGACCTGCTGGTCAGCCTCTACGGGGAACGGGGCGAGCACGCCCGTTCCGCCGTGGGCATGAGCACCCTTCCCGGCGGAATGCCGGTGGAGATAGAAATGATCGTGGAAGTCGAGGACTGACCAACCCATGACCGAGACCAACCGACAAGCGGGTAATCCTCCGGGACCGGGCAAGAGTTTTCCCGAGGACGGCGAGGTGGGGGAGATTTCGCCGGACTATGTCCGTATCCAGGCCGCGGTGGCGCGGGACGGAGTCTGGGAGGGCCCCGGGCTGGATGGTCGGCTCCGGCACTTTGCTGCCATCTCCGCCCAGTGCGTCGGCGGTTTCGACCCGTCCCTGCAGGACCACATCCGCGCCGGCATGGAGCATGGGATAACCTCCCAGCAGATGAAGGGCATATTCATCCAGCTCCTGTTCTACGCGGGGATTCCGGCCACCGTTCACGGACTGCTCCAGTCCCAGCAGGTCATCAACGAGCGGGAGGAGTGGAAGGCGGCCGATGTCCCGCTGGAACACGACTGGCTGGACACCCTGCAGGAGAAGCTGGAGCGGGCCGGGCGGCTCCGCACCAGCCTCTGGGGAGAGGATGCGGACCGGGAGATAGAGGAGTCCTTCGGCCAGCGCCTTACTCCTGAAGCGTCCGACATCGTGGACGGGTACAACTTCGGCGAGGTCTGGCCCCGTTCCGACCTGGAGCCCCGGGAGCGGATGGTCTGCGTCCTCTCCGCCCTGATGTCGCGCGGCCATTGGAAGGAACTGCGCCGCTACATACGCTACGCCTTGAACATGGGGTTCTCGCAGGAGGAAATCTGCGAGGTCATTGCCCACGCCGGCTGGTACCGGGGGTGGGCCCATGTCGAGGACGCCCTGGAGGAGGCCCGGGCCGTGTTTGATGGGGTGGAGTCTTGATCCCCGGATCCCTAGCCAGGGAGGTTTCCTCTTGACCACTGTTGCCGAACTGCAGGAAAAATCCGCGAGGCTGCGGGCTTTCTTCGACCAGCACCTGCCCTACGCGCGTCCCACGCCGGTCCTGGCTGACTTCGTGCGGGTCCAGCACGAGCTGATGTGGGGCGGGGTCTGGCTGGTTGACGGACTGGACCTGAAGCTGCGCAGCTTCGCGACCATCACGGCCCAGTGCTGCAACGGCTACGACTTCGGCGTGGAGCACCAGGTACGGACCGGGCTGACCGTGGGGATCACTCCCCAGCAGATCAAGGGCATCTTCATTGAGCTTATGTTCTACGCCGGGGTGCCGGCCACGGTTTTCGGCCTTCGGGTGGCCCAGGAAGTCATCGACGAGCGCGAGGAATGGCGCTCCGAGGATGTCCCTCTTGACGTGGAGTGGCTCGATTCTATCGAAGAGAGCCTGAAGCGGGGACGTATTAACCTGGAGCGGCAGGCGGGGAAGGCCGCGGCCAGGGAAATCGAAGATTCCCTGGCTAGGCAGCTTGTCCCGGGCGCCGCCGGAGCGGTGAACGCCTGGCACTATGGGCAGGTCTGGGGCCGGACCGATCTCGGCCCCCGGGAGCGGATGGTCTGCATCCTGGCCGCGCTGATGTGCCGGGGTCACTGGAAACAACTCCGCCGCCACGTGGGATATGCCCTGGACGCCGGGCTGGAACCCAGGGAAATCTGCGAGGTCTTCGCGCAGGCCGGGTGGTACCGGGGCTGGCCCTGCGTGGAAGATGCGCTGGAGCAGGCCAGCGACGTGTTTCGGGAGAGGGGTATGACATCACCCCCATCCTAACTAACTTCCCTCGTCAAGGAGGAAGGGACTGAGTCTTGGGGCAATCGTACGAGTGCCGGTTTCGTCGAAGCGCCGGTGAACAGTCAACGCGATGCTGCGGGGAACGGGCGACGGGGGTCTGGATTCCCGCCTGCGCGGGAATGACGGGAAAGTGGGTGCAGGGAAGGGACTGGTTCAGGGGTTCATTGGAGCGCATGGAACGAGACTGCTTGAAACGTTTCCAGGAGAATGGGACATGACCACCGCTGAGGAGCTGGCCCGCAAGGCCCGTAACCTACACGCTTTCATCGACCAGTACGTTCCGGCGGCCCGGCTGACCGGCGCCCTGCCCGACGTCAGCAAGGACTACGTGAAGCTGCAGGAGGAGGTGATATGGGGCGGTGTCTGGCAGGTACCCGGGCTGGACGTGACCCTCCGCAGCATGGCCACCATTGCCGCCCAGTGCTGCAACGGCTGGGGATTCGGCCTCCAGCACCAAGTTCGCGTGGGGCTGTCCCTGGGAATGTCCCCGCAGAAGGTCAAGGGCATCTTCCTGCAGCTCATCTTCTACGCCGGCATTCCGGCCACCGTCTTCGCGCTTTCCCGGGCCCAGCGCACTATCAACGAGCAGAAAATCTGGCAGGACGAGGACGACGAACCCCTCCAGGCGGACTGGCTGGACTCGGTGGAGGCCAAGCTGGAGCGGGGCCGCCGCATCCGTGGGAGCAACTGGGGCCAGGATGCTGAAACGGTCCTGGAAAACCGCCTGTCCCATGAACTTGCTCCCGAGACCGCCGCGCTGGTGGACGCCTACAACTTCGGGGAGGTCTGGGCCCGGGGCGATTTGACTCCCACGGAAAGGACGGTCTGCATCCTGGTGGCCCTGATGTGCCGGGGTCACTGGAGGCAGCTCCGGGAACACATCGGTTACGCGCTGGACCTGGGGATGAGCCGCCGGGAAATCTGCGAGGTCTTTTCCCAGGCCGGGTGGTACCGGGGCTGGCCCTGCGTGGAGGAAGCGTTGGAGCAGGCCGATGGGGTCTTCAGGGAGCGGGGAATGACGTCATCCCCATCCTGACCCCCGCCCCTTTTCCTCCTTTGTCGTCCCTCCTCAGTCGCCAGGGGCAGGCTTTTCCCCATGTGAAGGGGGAAGGGACTTGTTCAGGGGTGGGCTATCACCCCCATCCTAACCTTCCCCCGTCAAGGTGGAAGGGGCTTTCGAGAGAGTTTCCTAGTCGCCGCTCCACTCGAAGCCGAGGTTGGCGTAGCGCATGTGGATGGCGCCGAAGGGCTGGGCCAAGGGGCCGTTGACGGCGAGGACGGCGATGGTGTGGCTGTCCCCCGGGGTGGCCTCGGCGCTGACCATCACGCGCTGGGGCGTGTTGAATCCCTGGATCGCTCCCCGGTCCCGGTTCCATTCCCCGTCGATCCAGATTTCGGCGTAGTCGTCGACGCAGGTCTCGAACTGCACCCGCATTCCCCGGGTGGAACGGCCATCCAGGGTTTCCGGGACGGTGATGGTGGTCCGGTACCACATGAAGCTGAAGCCGTGGGAGATGCGGTCTGGGAGGTTCTTCACCAGGTCCCAACCGGAATCGTCGTAGTCCGCCAGCCGGGCCGGGCTGCCCTCAGTCCGGGCCACCAACCCCTCGTTGCCCTCGCCGGGGACGTATCCCTCGGCGTAACGCCAGGTGGCTCCCACAACCGCCTGTCCTCCGGCTTCAGCGATGTTGACTGTGATTCTGCCCATTTCCTTCTCCTTTCAAGAGGGTGTGTGCCAATCGAGTTTTCACCCCCATCCTAACCTTATCCCGTCAGGGGGAAGGGACTGTTGAGATAGTTTCCAAACGGGAGGCGGCCCGGTCGGGACGTTATATGGGAGGGTGCAGTTCGTGCCAGCCGGCCTGCTGCTGGTAGGTGTAGGCGGCCTGGATGACTCCCGGCTCGTCGAAGGGCTTCCCGGCGATCTGCATTCCGATGGGCAGGCCGCTCTCGGTGAACCCGCACGGGATGGAAATTGCCGGAAGGCCCGTGACGTTAAAGGGCGCGGTGAAGCTTTTCCCCCGCACCGTGGACGCCGGATCGTATCCCTCGAAGGCAGGCGCGGGCTGGGTCATCGTGGGCGTTACCAGGAAGTCCACCGTTTTCATCACCTCGGCGAACTCCCGCCGCGCCCAGGTCCGTACCCTTTGGGCTTGAAGATAGTCCGATGCGTTCAACAGTCCCCCGATCCGGAACCGGCTGCGGACGATCTCGCCAAACTCCTGGGGGCGGGTCTTCAGGTTGGGCTCGTGGTAGGCGAAAGCCTCGCTGACCATGATGACCGAGTTGGCCGCCCGCACGTAGTCCAGGCTGGGCATGGTCACGTCCTCGACCTCGGCGCCCAGCCCGGCCAACGCCTCCACGGCCTGCTCCACCCTGGCCACCACCTCCCGGCTAACCCCGGGATCGTCGTCGAAGAAGTAATGCCTGGGGAGACCGATCCTGACGCCCCGGATGTCCTCCCGCAGCGACCGGGAGTAGTCGGGCACCGGCGCCTTGCTGGAGGTGGGGTCGCGAGGGTCATGCCCGGCGATGGCCTGGAGCATGTAGGCCGTGTCCTCAACGGTCCGGGTCATGGGGCCGGCGTGGTCCTGGGACCAGCTCAGGGTGACGACTCCAAAGCGGCTGACGCGCCCGTAAGTGGGTTTCAGTCCCACGATTCCGCACAAGGATGCCGGGCCACGGATGGACCCTCCCGTGCAGGAACCCAGGGCGCCCATCGCCTGCCCCGACGCCACCGCCGAACCGGAGCCGCTGCTGGAGCCGCCGGTGATGTGGGCGAGATTCCACGGATTGCAGGCGGGTTCAAAAGGCGTGGTCCAGTCGGGGCCGCCCAGCGCGAACTCGTGCATTGCCAGCTTGCCCAGCAGGATGCCTCCCGCGTTTTTGAGCCCGGCGGTGGTGTGGGCGTCCTCGGTGGGGACGCGGTCAATGTCCACCCGGGAGCCGGAGGTGGTGCGGATTCCGGCGGTGTCGTAGAGGTCTTTGAGGGCGAAGGGTATGCCGTGCATCGGACCCCGGTACGCCCCGCGCAGTACCTCGGCCTCCGCGTTGCGGGCGTCGGCCAGGGCTTCATCCGCCAGCAGCAGGATGAAGGAATGGAGGCGGTCGTCGGTGGCCTCGATGCGGTCCAGGCATGCCCGGGTCAGTTCCACCGGGGACAGATCCCCTTTCCTGATCAGTTCCCCGGCTTGCCGGATGCTCAGGTAGTGCAGTTGCGTGTCAGAAACGGACATTACGTTCTCCTGTTTTCGGACGAATACTGCCGGGCCGGGTCAGCCGTCTCCGGTTATCCCTGCGGCCAGTCCGGGTGGAACTCGACCACCATCTCTTCCGCCCCGAGGCTGAGGGTGTGCAGCTGCCGGGCGTAGGCTGCGTACATTTCGTAAATCGGTTTGAGGTCATCCAGCTCTTCCTGGGTCATGCCCAACCCGGCCCTGTCCGCCATCAACTTGAACTCTTCCATCGAAGTCTCGCCCGCTTCAGGCATTGCCCAACCTCCGGTTAACGCGCAGTCGGCGTAGATTCTGTTTTTCGCGAGGACTGGCGCGATTATACAGCCCACCGGCCCATTAGGAGCACCTGGCAGGGCCAACGCATTCTAAATTTAGGGTACTGATAGAATCGTGGTGTAAAGCGAGGCAGAGGTACAGGTTGTGAGGTGTGGTGATGAGGAGCGGCGTCGAGGGAACCA
>DAOUIZ010000036.1:0-60515 GCA_034423195.1 Dehalococcoidia bacterium
CCCTCTGCCCACCGCGCCACCTCCGCCACCTCGTCTCTCCCAACAACCACCGCCTCACCTCAACACTCCTGGATGGCCTCAATTCTACCCTTTCCTGATCTGCAACTGTAGTACTAGCCCCAGGAAAAAGCAACCCGCCCGGCGGTGAGGGAGCCGCTGGTGCCGAAGTGCAGGTCTTCTCCCCCTTGGCGGATATCACCTCCCGGTATTCGCAGGTGCCCAACCCACATAAAAACCGGTGCGGCTTCTCCGCAGGGTTTCATGATCAATCTCCGCATCCTCCAGGGCGTGCCAGGTGGTCTCCAACAACATCCGCTGCTGGGGGGCCATCAACCTGGCTTCCAGGGGAGAAATTCGGAAGAACCGGTTATCGAACCGGTCCAGGTCCTCGATAAACCCGCCGCGCCGGAGAATTGCCTCCGGGGATGCGGGATCGCCGGGCAAGCCCTCCCAAGGCCCCTCCCCCTGGCGGCTGCCGGTAATCGCGTCCCGGCCGGTCTCCAGCAGCTCCCGGAAGGCTTCCAGGTTGGGGGAGCCCGGGAAACGGCAAGCCATCCTCGCGATGGCTATGGAATCGCCGGAGGCATTGCCCAGGCGTTCCGTCCTGCGGAGTTGAGAGTCCCCCGCCGGTTCGGGGATGGGGGATCCGGCCACCTGCTTCAGCTCCGCTCCCAGGTGGCCGGCCAGGGCCACGATGTTGGGATAGTCGAACACCGCGGTCGTGTATTTGCCGGCCAGGGCCCGGTTGAGGCGGTTTCGTAGCTCCACCGCCATGAGCGAGTCCATGCCCAGGTCGAAGAATCCGATCGTGGGCGCGGGTGCTGTGGGAAGCCTCAGCACCGGTTGCAGCTCGCGCTGCAGGAAGGGGACCAGCATGTCATCCCAGGCATCGGACGGACTTTCCCTCAGATGGGAAAGCAGGTCAGCCGCAGCCGACAGGTCTGCCGAGAGGTCTGATGAAGCGGCGCTTTCTTCGGCATCCAGCAGCAGCTCGGCGAGGAAGGATGGCGCTTCTTCGAAGTTATCCGCCAGCACCGGCCAGTCGACCGACGCCACCAGTCCGAAGGGTAAGTCCCGTCGTACCAGCTCCTCAAAGGCTTCGAGGCCCTGCTGGGGGCTGATCCAATGGGTGCCCGAGGCCTCCAGCTGCCTTTCAATTCGTTCCCTTTGCTCCTCGGCCTATCCCAGCCCCGACCAGGCTCCCCAGGCTATTGATTGCCCCGGCAGGCCGAGGGAGCGGCGGTATGCGGCAAGCTGGTCGAGGTAGGCGTTGGCGGCGGCGTGGTTGCCCTGCCCCGAGTTGCCGGCCACGCCGGTAATGCTGGAGAACAGCACGAACAGGTCCAGGTCTTTATCCAGGGTGGCCTGGTGCAGGTGCCACGCCCCCAAAACCTTGGGCCACAGTACCTGCTCGAAGCGTTCCCAGGTCTGGTTGCCCAGGGAACCGTCGGACAGCACGCCCACGCTGTGAATGACCCCGGCCAGGGGAGGCATATCCGAGGCCACCCGCGCCAGCATCTGGTCGATGGCGGCGGGGCTGGTCATGTCGGCCAGCTCCACCCGCACATCGGCTCCCTGTCGCCGCAGGGCGTCAATGACCTCCTGGGCTTCCGGGTCCGGCGGCCTGCGGCCGTTCAGGACGATGACCCCCGCCCCGTGCTCGGCCAGCCAGCGGGCGATAACCGTGCCGATGCCTCCCAGTCCGCCGGTTACCAGGTAGGTGCGGTCGGGCCGCATCTGGCCCTCTGCCATGATCGGCATGACGATGACGTTCTTGCCGATGTGCCTGGCCGACGCATGAACTCCATGGCGGGAATGATATCGGTGATGGGCCAGCGGTTTGAGGTGAGGGGGGCCAGCTCTCCCGCGGTCACCCTTGGCATGATGCGCCGCAGGGAAGCGCCGATGGCGGCCGGGTCCCGGTGTTTCAGGGCGTCAACTTCGAGGACATGGTAGGCGATATCTGGCCGCTCTGAAGCCATCCGGTCCTCGGTCCAGATGTCGCGGCGGCCCATTTACACGGAGCGTCCCCCGGGAGCCAGGCAGGACAGACTGGACTCGATGAAACCGGGGCCGGTGAGGCTGTTCAGCACCACGTCGACACTCTTGCCTCCGGTGGCTGCCAGCACCTCGGCGCCGAAGCCGGTGGTGCGGCTGTCGAAGACATGCTCGACGCCCAGAGACCGAAGGAAGGGCCTCCGGCGCCGGCGCAGCCATGTCGGCGCGGGTTACGAGGTAGGGACGGAAGGTGCCGATTCCCAACCCAAAACGCGGTCCCCGACCTGGAACTGGGAGACATCGGGGCCTACTTTGGTGATACGGCCACGGAACTCGTCGCCGAGGGTTGGGGTCATTTCCACGGCGCCCACGCTGATGAGGACGCCGGTAAAGTTGAGGCCCGCAGCCTCGACAGCAACGAGGACATCTCCGCTGTCCAAGGCCTGGGGAGCGACAGGTTCGGGGTGGAGACCCTCAATGCTCTGTCCCACAGTTGGGGCCAACCGCCAGTTTCTGTCCCCGGGCAAGGTGATGCGGGGCC
This sequence comes from Dehalococcoidia bacterium, assembly GCA_034423195.1. Lineage (GTDB taxonomy): Bacteria > Chloroflexota > Dehalococcoidia > Lucifugimonadales > UBA3495 > CATOSK01. Next base: position 2,540 of record DAOUIZ010000036.1, read on the forward strand.
GGTTTTCGCCGGTCCTCACCAAACGGGCCGCCAGCCGGGCGCCAGGCGATGTGGTCTTCCCGGTCCGGGAACATCAGCTCGTTCACCAGGTCTTCGGCGGATTGGCCCTGACCAGGGTCCGGGTCCAGGTCGATCATCCTGGCTTGCAGATAACCGGCTTCCCGGGCTACCGCCTTTCCGAAACCCCACAACAGGGAACCGGACAGATTGGCGGCGACTTTCTGCCCGTAGTCCCGCTCCAGGGCCTGGGCGCCCCGGGTGAGGAACCAGACGCCTTCCGTAATCGAGCTCATGAGGACTTTCAGGGCCTGACGATTGGTATTACGCGCTGCCTCATCGATGCACCCGGATGCACCCGGCGGGTGTCCCGCGTCAATCAGATTTGCCGAATTGTCGTCGATTAGTTTCGCCTGTTCACCTGCCGGCGGAAGGCCCGGCGCGAACGGGTCCTCCGCCATGTACTCATGAACCACCTTCACTCGAACCGCGTCATGTGCGCCGCCTTTCGCTGAATTCCTCATACTCCCGTCTCCCGCTCCGCGCATTGCACACCCAAATAGTGATACCGGCTCCGGCAAGATTGGCCAGGACCAACCCAAACACCAGGCCAGCGTAACCAACCATGGCCTCCAATACGAAGGCAACAGCCGACCAGATGCAAGCCGCTACGATGGTGCCGGCACCGATGCCTAAGCCCGTGAACGCGCCCTCAACTATGTCAAGGCGAGGAAGGCGGAATCCCATGATGCTCCCGATGATTACGTTGAGGCCCAAAGGTAATACGATGCACCCGATCAGGAAGGTTTGGACAAGGAGTTGGACGCCCTCCGCCAACCCGTCGAATCCCTGCATGATAGTTCTCCTCTTAATTCAATTGGGCCAGGGTGTACTTCCAAACATGCAATCGCACTGCAACCGCCGACAGGGCAATCGCATGAGTGCCAGTTCGGTCAAATTTCCAGTGAATGGTCAACACGACATTGCGGGGAATGGACGACGGGGGTCTGGATTCCCGCCCCTTTCCCTCCTTCGTCGTCCCTCCTCAGTCGCCAGGGGCAGGCTCTGCGCGGGAATGACGGGAGAGGAGGTGAAAGGGGCGAATCAGACTTCATGCGATAGCCCTGCAACCGCCGATTCAACCTATTGACTCCCGGCTGCCAGGAAATATATACTTTCCAAGGAACATTCAGTGGCGCCCGAGAAGGTCCCGACGTCGCGGGGCCTTTTTCTGGTGTACCGGGTGTCCAGCACAAATGCCCCTGTGGCGCAACGGTAGCGCAGTCGATTTGTAATCGACAGGTTAGGGGTTCGAGTCCCCTCTGGGGCTCTGCAAATTACGTCCACATCCGGATTGCCGGGTGTGCGGGAGGACAGCAAACAACAGGTTGTTGGTCCAGGGCATAGATCCATGGAGGGGTGGGTGAGCGGTTAAAGCCACCAGACTGTAAATCTGGCCTCCGGAAGGAGTTCGCAGGTTCGAATCCTGCCCCCTCCACCACCGTAATCGCACCGGGAACGTTCCATGAGCGGGCCGTTCCCGGACGAAAATCCCGGCAGTGTTCCGGTGAACCAGCCGCCCGGGGTCAACCACTCCGGAGAGGCGTCAGGGGTCAAGGGCCCAGATAGCTCAGCGGTAGAGCACGTTCTTGGTAAGAACGGGGTCGGCGGTTCAATCCCGCCTCTGGGCTCCAGCGCCACCAACCGGAGGGGCCGCCGGGGCAGAACGCCGGTCCAGCGGCGTTAGCGTATGAACAGGCAATGAACACGGCAAGCATGACCCCGGTTAACCAACCAGAGCTCGGTTAGCAGAATCTAAGGAGAGGAACCCCAAATGGCAAAGCAGCAGTTCGACCGGTCCAAGCCCCACATGAACGTGGGCACCATTGGTCACGTTGACCACGGCAAGACCACTCTCACCGCCGCCATCACCCGGGTGCAGGCGGAGCGCAACCTGGCCAGTTTCCGGGGCTTGGACGAGATCGACAACGCTCCCGAAGAGAAGGCCCGCGGCGTGACCATAGCCATCGCCCACGTGGAGTATGAGTCCGAAGCCCGCCACTACGCCCACGTTGACTGCCCAGGACACGCTGACTACATCAAGAACATGATTACCGGCGCGGCCCAGATGGACGGCGCTGTTCTCGTGGTGAGCGCTCCCGACGGCCCCATGCCCCAGACCAGGGAGCACATCCTCCTGGCCCGCCAGGTGGAAGTGCCCAGCATCATCGTCGCCCTGAACAAGGTGGACATGATGGACGACGAGGAGCTGCTGGAGCTGGTGGAGCTGGAAGTCCGCGAGCTGCTCAGCCGGTACGAGTTTCCCGGCGACGACACTCCCATCGTCCGGGTCAGCGGCCTGAAGGCGCTGGAGGGCGACCCGGAATACGAACAGGGCATCGTCGACCTGGTGCAGGCGATGGACGACTACTTCCCGCTTCCCACCCGCATCACCGACCAGGCCTTCCTGATGCCGGTGGAAGACGTCTTCGGCATCAAGGGCCGGGGCACGGTGGTAACCGGGCGGGTCGAGCGCGGCTCGCTGAAGGTGGGCGAGGAAATCGAGATCATCCGCTACGGCGACGTCCGCAAGACCGTCGCCACCGGACTGGAGATGTTCCACAAGCTGCTGGATACCACTGAGGCCGGCGACGCCGTGGGGATCCTGCTGCGAGGCGTTGACCGGGACGAGGTGGAGCGCGGGCAGGTTATTGTGAAGCCCGGCTCCATGAAGCCCTACTCCCGAGCCGAGGCGGAGGTGTACGTCCTGAGCCGCGAGGAAGGGGGACGGCACACGCCCTTCTTCCCTGGGTACAAGCCCCAGTTCTACATCCGCACCAGCGACATCACCGGCGAGATCGGCCTGCCCGAGGGTGTGGAGATGGTCATGCCGGGGGACAACATCACCATGACCATCAACCTGATCACCCCGGTTGCCATTGAAGAGGGCCTCCGCTTCGCCATCCGCGAGGGCGGGCGCACCGTCGGCGCCGGCGTGTTCACCAAGCTGATCGACTAGAAATCCAGAACCGGCTGTCTCAGAGGGACAGCCGGTTATCCATTCAACGCCGGTCCTTTGTGGACCGTCAGGTGGGGGTTAGAAAATGGCACGCAAGACCACCGATGTACGGGGCGTCATCACCCTGCAGTGCAGCGACTGCCGCGAGCGGAACTACGGTACAGTGAAGAACCGGAGGAACGACACGCAGCGCATGGAGTTGCGGAAGTACTGTTCGCGGTGCCGAACCCACCGGGTCCACCGCGAAGTGAGATAAGACATGGCACGGGTATCCGCTCGCCGTCCCAACCCCATGGCGCCCCGCGCGATGGGGCGGGTCAACCCGGTCACCTTCATGCAGGAGGTCATTTCCGAGCTCCGCAAGTCGGTGTGGCCGAGCCGGGAAGAGACTGCGCGCCTGACCATGGTGGTCATCGTGCTGGCCATCGCGGTGGGCGTTTTCCTGGGCGGCCTGGACCGGGTGTTCGCCGAGGTCTTCAACCGCTTCATCTTCTAGCGCCTTACGTTCGGCCCCAGGGTGATACACACCCGCCTGACGAAGTGACTCGTCCGGGCGAGGGGGATTCGCCATGACTACTTACAACCTGAATCGAATTGAAGAGGACCAGGACCCTCACTGGTATATCGTTCATACCTATTCCGGGCAGGAAGACCTGGTCAAGAGGAACCTGGACTTGAGGATCCAGAGCCTGGACATGCAGGACCGGATCTACCAGGTCGTTGTCCCGACTGAGGAAGAGGTTATCTTCAAGGAAGGCAAGCGGCGTTCTGAGCGGCGCAAGCTGTTTCCGGGATACATCCTGGTCCAGATGCAGATGGACGATGAAAGCTGGTACGTTGTCCGCAACACTCCAGGCGTCACCGGGTTTGTATCCAGCGAGGACGACTACGACAAGCGTCCCAAGCCGGTACCCCTGGAGGACAGCCAGCTGGACGCCATCTTGAAACAGGTGGAGTCCGGGCCGACCCGGGTCAACATCGGCCTGCAGAAGGGCGATGCGGTGCGCATCACAGAAGGGCCCTTCGTGGATTTCATTGGTTCCATCAACGACGTGGACCAGAGCAAAGGCAAAGTCCGAGTTTTGGTGTCCTTCTTCGGCAGGGAAACACCGGTGGAACTGGACTTTCTACAGGTGGAAAGGACCTAAGGAGGACCGGTGGCCAAGAAAGTACGTGCAATCATCAAGCTCCAACTGGAGGCCGGCAAGGCCACTCCGGCCCCGCCGGTGGGACCGGCCCTGGGTCAGCACGGCGTCAACATCATGAACTTCGTCAAGGAGTACAATGAGCGGACCGGCGCCCAAGCCGGCACCATCATTCCGGTACACCTGACGGTGTACGAGGACCGCTCCTTCACCTTCGTCACCCGCACGCCGCCCGCCTCGGATATGCTCCGCCGGGCCGCCGGCGTGGAGAAGGGCCGGGGCGACTTCCGCGATGGCGCCGTCGGCGCCATCGACCGGCAGGCTCTGCGGGAAATTGCCGAAACCAAGCTCAAAGACCTCAACGCCTCGTCGGTGGAACAGGCCATGGCCATCATCGAAGGCACCGCCCGCAGCATGGGCATTCAAGTCAGCGAGTGAACTAGAGAGGGGTAAGCCATGCCCAAACACAGCCGACGTTATTCCCGCGCTGCCGCCACGGTGGAGGCCGAACGCGCCTACCTACCGCAAGAGGCCATCGACCTCCTCAAGGAATCGTCAGCAACCAAGTTTGACGAGACCATGGAAATCCACCTGCGCACCAACGCCGACACCCGCCACGCTGACCAGATGGTCCGAGGCGTCACCGTCCTTCCCCACGGCCTGGGCAAGCAGGTGCGCGTCGTGGTCTTCGCCAACGGAGAGGCCGCTGATATTGCCCGCCAGGCCGGGGCCGACTACGTCGGCGACGACGATCTTATCGAGCGGGTCGAAGGCGGCTGGGTAGATTTCGAAGTGGGACTGGCCGTGCCCGAGATCATGCCCCGCATCGGACGGCTGGGCCGGGTTCTGGGCCGCCGGGGCCTGATGCCCAACCCCCGTACCGGCACCATGGTGCAGGCCCGGGACCTTCCCCGCGCCATCCAGGAGGCCAAGGCCGGGCGCCTGGAGTATCGCACCGACCGGACTTCCATCATTCACAGCCAGTTCGGCAAGTGCAGCTTCGAGACGGAAACCCTGATGGAAAACCTGGCGGTGCTGGTCGATGCTATCGTCCGGTCCAAACCCGAGGCCGTGAAGGGCTCATTCCTGCGGACAGCCTACATGACGACCTCGATGGGTCCCAGCGTGTCCATCGACCTGGGAGCCTTGCAAGGGCTTAAACCGCCCGAATAATTGGTGTATAATCCCCAAAACCGAATAGCCGGAGACAGCGGGTCCCCCAAGGGGGTTAAGGGTTGCGGTTGGTAAGCCAACCGCCCGCCGAGGCGCAAGGATACATGGGGGCGCACCTTCATAGTGCGCAACCCTGTTCAATCTTCTCCCTGCGCTTCCGGACTGGCGCAGGGTTTCTTTTTCCCGCCAAGCAAACCTGGCCCAAACTCTCCACAGGAAGGAGACCATTATGCCCACCCAAGCCAAAGTAGACAAAGTGGCGGAGCTTCAGGAGAAGCTGGAACGCTGCTCCATTGCGGTTACCACCGGGTTCAGCCGGATCCCGGTCAACGAAATGACGGACCTGCGCCGACGCACCCGGGAAGCCGGGGTCGAACTGGTCGTCATCAAGAATTCCCTGATGAGCCTGGCCGCCGACGCGGCCGACATGCCCCAGCTCAAGGACATCATGGAAGGCCCGACTGCCGTGGCCTTCGGGTACGACGAGCCGGTGGACGTGGCCAAGGCCCTCAGCGACTATATCCGAACCACCCGCTCCGCCCTGACCATCCAGGGAGCGGTGGTGGGAGGAGGGCCGGCCCTGCCCACCCCGGAGGTGGAGCGTCTGGCTGCCCTGCCGCCGCGGCCGATTCTGCTGTCCCAGCTGCTGGGACAGATCCAAGCCCCTATTTCGGGTTTAATCAACGTTCTCAACGGGCCGCTGTGGGCCTTCGGCGGAGTGCTTCAGGCCAGGATCCAGCAGTTGGAAGAGGCCGGGGAAGGAGCGGCGGCGTCCGCCGAGTAGCCCTTGATGCAGCCAACCACCGGTATACCAGCGGCGACCAACCGGACGACGATTCGGAACCACCCGGAGCGGGAGGCCCCGGAGGAAGCGGTCAACATACTGTCCGCGGGACTGGTGGCCCACGTGGGGATCGTGGAGGATGGCGCTCCGGTAGTCATCCCCATGTCCTACCACTACGATTCCGCGCGCCCGGACCGGATGTACCTGCACGGGTCTATTCGCAGCCGGCTGCTCAAGCACCTGTCCGGCGGCGCTCCGGTGTGCGTTTCGGTGACTATCACCGACGGGCTGGTCTACTCGCGGAAGGCGATGAACCACTCCATGAATTACCGGAGCGTGGTTTTGTTCGGACGCTCCCGGGGGGTTGTAGACGAGGCGGAGAAATTCCAGTTGTTCGATGAAATGGTGCGGCGTTACTTTCCGGGCCGCACCGCCGGGGAGGACTATCACGAGCCCCCATCCCAGGACCTGGGAGTCACGGCCCTGGTGGAGGTGACCATAGAGGAATGGAACGGGAAAGTCCGCAGCGGCGGTCCCACGGGCCCGGAGGATGACAAGCCGGATGCCCCGGGCAGCGCGGGCGTCATCGACCTTCCCGGAACATGACCCGATTTACATTGGCGTTAAAATCTGGAACAATCCCAGTAACATATCCGCAAACAATAGCTAGGAGGAAACGATGACCACCAAAGAAGAGATCCTGGATGCAATCAAGGGGATGAGCGTTCTTGAACTGTCCGACCTGGTCAAGTCCCTGGAGGAGCAGTTCGGCGTGACCGCGGCGGCTCCCGTTGCCGTCGCCGCTCCCGCCGCCGGCGGAGCCGCTCCCGCGGAAGCCGCCAGCGAGGACGAACAGTCCGAGTTCGACGTGATGCTGCAGAACTTCGGGGACAACAAGATCAACGTCATCAAGGCCGTCCGCGAGGTTACCGCGCTGGGCCTGCGGGAAGCCAAGGAACTGGTCGAGTCCGCCCCGGCCCGGGTCAAGGAAGGCATCGCCAAGGACGAGGCCGAGTCCATCAAGGCCAAGCTGGAAGAGGCCGGAGCCGCCGTCGAGGTAAAGTAGCCTCTGCCAGCACGGAACATTTCACGGATACGCAGAGGGGGCGCGCTACGGTGTGCCCCTTTTTGCTGCCTTCCAGGCATTTCGGTCCGGCTTCCCACGCCCCACTATCCTTCAAGGTGCCGTCACTACCCCGCTGGTAGTAACCGTTTCATGCTTGGGTTACAATTGGCCCGCAACCCGACAGTCGAAGAGGTCAGAGACCATGATTAAAGTTTCCGTCTACTATCCCAACGAAGAGGGCAAGAACTTCAACATCGACTACTACGCCAACACCCACATGCCCCTGGTGAAGGAGCGCCTGGAGTCCTTCGGGCTGGGACGCATCGAGGTGGAAAGGGGAATTTCCGACACCGACCCCAGCGCGCCTCCCCGGTTCGTGGCTGTGGGGACCCTCTACTTCGACACGGTGGACAACGTTCACGAGGGTTTCAAGACCCACGGACGGGAACTCATCGGGGACGTCCCCAACTTCACCGACATCACCCCCCAGTTCCTGATCAGTGAAGTGGTGGAGTAGACGTTCGCCCAGCCCTTCGGGGCGACACCGGTCCCGCCACAACACACCGCAATCTCTACCGGCCCCCTCGCGCTCACCCGCGTTGCGGGGCCGGCCAATTTATCCCCAGCGAGGCCCTTCATGTCCAGCAACGCCGCCTTTGAGGCATTCGACAACCTGGCCCGGGAGCAGGTGCGCAACCACTGGGAATTCTACCCGACCGCCGGTTCCCGGACCGGGCTCCACGAATACGACGGGCGGCTCCCGGACCTGTCGCCGGGCCCGACCCGACGCCGAATCGAAAGCCTGCGCCACGGTCTCGCCCAGCTATCGGGACTGGACGTCACCACGTTCACCACGGAACAAATGCTGAGTGTGCGCCTGCTGGACCTGTTCCTGCGGCGGGAGCTGTTCAACCTGGAGGAGATGCGGCCGGTGGAGCGCAATCCGATGCGCCAAGTTGGATACCTGAACATGGGAGGTTACGTCCGGCGGGACTACGCCCCGCTGCCCGACCGCCTCCGTTCCGCAACCAGCGCCATGGAACAGGTCCCCGACTTCCTGCGGGTGCTGGACACCTACCTGGAATCCCAGATAGGAGAGGCGGTCCTGGACATGGGCATCGAAAGCTACGCAGGCATGGCCCGGTTCTACCGGGAGGACCTGGCCCAGGCCTCGGCCGAGTGCAGCGACTCCGAGGTGTTGGGCGGGTTCAACCGTGCGCGGGAGACCGCCGCCGCCGCCATCGACAACTTCGTTGAGAGTCTCCGCGACCGCCGGCGGGCCGCTCACCAGGACTTCGCCATTGGCAGCCGCCTCTACTCGGATATGCTGAGCACGGGCGAGGGACTCTCGGTACCCCTTTCCAATATCATCGAGCTGGGGCAGGCCAACCTCCAGTCCAACCTGGACCGGCTGGCCGAAGCCGCCGCGGCCATCCATCCCGACCGTCCGGTGCGGGAGACGGTGGCGGAGATCAGCAGGAATCACCCCACCGCGGCGGGACTGATTCCCGAGACGCGGGAAATGCTGGAAGATATCCGACAATCTCTCATTGACTTCGACATCGTCAGCCTACCGTCGGAGGACCGCTGTCAGGTGGTGGAGACTCCGGCCTACATGCGCTACGCCTTCGCCGCGATGGACAGCCCGGGCTCCCTGGAGAGCCGGGTGACGGAGTCCTTCTACTACGTGACCCCGGTGGAGGATGACTGGCCGCCGAGCCAGCAGGAGGAATGGCTGTCCAACTTCAACTACGCCACCATGCGCATCATCTCCATCCACGAGGTATATCCCGGCCACTTCACCCATCACCTGCACAACCGGTACGGGTCTGACCTGCCCCTAATCAACCGGGTGGCGACTTCCTACGCCTTCACCGAAGGATGGGCCCACTACACCGAGGAGATGATGCTGGAGACGGAGTACAGCCGGGGAGAGCGGGAGCTGCAGGTGACTCAGCTGCTGGAGGCCCTGGTCCGCAACTGCCGCTACCTATGCTCCCTAGGCATGCACACCGACGGCATGACCGTGGAAGAGGCCACCCGGTTCTTCATGGACTACGCCTACATGGAGGAGTACCCGGCCCGCCGGGAGGCGTTAAGGGGGACCTTTGACCCAGGGTACCTGAACTACACGCTGGGGAAGCTGATGATCCTCAAGCTGCGGGAGGACTACCGCCGGCAGGAAGGTTCCTCCTACACCCTCAAAGGGTTCCATGACGCCCTGCTCTCCCACGGAGGCCCGCCCCTGCCGCTGCTGCGAGAGGCGATGCTTACGGAGCCGGGGGAGTCGCCCATTTAGGGAATGGGATGACCCCTTTGGAACGATATCTGGTAGATCTACGGGGGAGATTAACGGTCTCAAGAGCCGCATGGGCGACTTACACCGGCTGTTGATGGTCCTCATCGGCATTGCGGGCGGAGGCATGGTAACGGCAATTGTCAGCATGATATTGCAACTGACGCAGTAAGGCTCAACACTTCCAGCGGCGAACCGAAGGCCCGGGGTCAAGCCCGGGCCTTCCTTTTGCAACCGAGACCAGTGATTTGTCCCGCTCTACGTCGTACGGAATGTGACCCGGCGGAAGGCCTCGGCGTATTCCAGGGAGTCCTCAGCAGAGGCGGCTTCCCTTGCCTGTTCCCGGACGAAGCTGGAAACCTCGTCCTCGCTATAACCGTCCATCTGGGAGCGGCGGGTCTGAACCAGATGGATCTTGCGGTCCAGCGTGGCGGATATGTCGATAAAGACGTTGGGACGCTCGGTGCCCCAGAACAGGACCGTTCCCGTCTTGTGGGGTTCCAACCCCTCGCTGCTCCACAGGTCTCCGAAGTGGAGGTGATCGCGGGCGTAGGGAAACACGGCATCCAGGGCCACCTGTCCGGCTATCCGATGGTCCCGGTGCCAGGCCAGGTCCATACGGTAGGGTTCGGGGACGATGACGGTATCGGGACGGATGCGCCGGATCTCGCGCACCAGTTCCTTGCGGAATTCGCCGGTATCTTCCAGCTCGCCGTCGGGATGGTCCAACATCACCACATCGTCCACGCCCAGGATGCGGGCCACGTCCATCAACTCCCGGGCACGGGCAGCGGCCAATTCTTCGGAGGTGATTCCGGGCTGGTCCGTTCCCCGGCCGCCGTCGGTGCAGACGACATAATGCACCTGGGCGCCTTCCTGGATCCATCGCGCCAAGGTACCGCCGCACCAGATTTCCGCGCTGCCCGGATGGGGAATGACTACCAGGACTCGCTCTGGAGTTTCTGACATGCCCGGCATACCTCCGTGGACCCGAATTTCTTAATGTGGGCTACCCTGGAACCAGGCCCCTACTGCGGACTGGCTGACTGCTCATGCTCGTAAATCGCCAGCATCCGTTCAGCGACCCGCTTCCAGCTCAGGTCCTGGGCCCGGCTCCGGGCGGCGGCTCCCATGCTGTCCTGCAGGGCCTTGCTGGACAGGATCATTTCCACCGAGTTGGCGAAGGCTTCGGGGCAACGCCAGGACTTGAGATACCCGGTGCGCCCATGCTGCACCACCGTAGAAAGGCCACCAACCCGAGAGGCCACCACCGGGGTGCCGCAGGCCATGGATTCCAGGGCCGCCAACCCAAAACTCTCGTAGAATGACGGGACGACACAAACGTCGGCGGCGCTGTAATACACGGGAAGCTCCGCTTGGTCCACCCTCCCCACGAAGTCGAATATGTCCTCAACTTCGAGGTCGTGGGCCAACCGGCGAATGCGCTCTCCCTCTCCCTGCTTGCCGTCGTCTCCGCCGACCACCAGCACCCGCATCCCGTCGTCCGGCTCCATCTGCGCGGCGGTATGCACCAACAGATCCAGACCCTTGAGCTCCTCCATCCGGCCGACGAAAAGCAGCACCTTCTCCCCGTTCAGCCCCAGCCGCAACCTGGCCTCCTCGCGTTCCAGGGGCTGGAACCGGGAGAGGTCCACGCCGCAGGGGACCAGCGTTATCCGCTGGGCATCGCCGCCGTAGAGCCGGACCATGGAGTCCCGCTCGTGGGGACTGAACGCGACCACCCGGTCGGCATCCGCTATCAACTCACGCTCGACTTGCTGACGTTCCGGTGTCTCCGACTCGCCAGCCCGGGCCTGCAGCTTGATCAGGGCCATGGTATGGAAGGTGACTATGTGGGGGGCTCCCATCCGCCGGGCGAGACGCTGCCCAACCCACCCGGACATCCAGTAATGGGAATGGACCGCGTCGTAGGCTAGGCCCTCTTCGGAGCAGAAGTCCGTTATCGCATCAAGGAAGGCAGGGAGGTAATCGAACAAGCCTTCCATGGGAACATCGTCCCCGCCGCCGGGCAGGTGGACGACCCGGACCAAAGGGGCCGCCTCCTCGATGAACCCAGCCGCCTCCGGGTGGTCCCGGGTGAAAATGTCCACCGTGACACCCAAGCCGCCGAGGGCGGCGGCCAACTGACGGACGTAGACGTTCATGCCGCCAGCCTTGCCCACTCCCGGGGCAGCCAGCGGACAGGCATGAAAGCTGACGAAGGCGACCCGGTTGACACTCAACTCTTGGTAACCACCATCTGGTACAAGGTGTGGTTCCGGCCGCCCAGGTGGTACTTGTACGGTTCCGACCCGCGCAGAAAATCGAAGTAGGACTTCCCCTGTTCGATGGCGTCCCGGAGGCACAGCGCGTTCAGCAGCAGCCCCACGCTGTAATACCGCAACTCCGGGTCGTGCCCGCTGTTGTACAGCAGCCGGGTGGACCCATAGTCAAAACATATACTGGAAGCTGCCAGATTGCCATTGACCTCCATGAAAAACAGCTTGATCAGACCCAGTTGAGCGGTGCGCCGCGCCATTTCCCGGAAGAACTTTTCCCGCTTCGGCGTCATGAACTCGGACTTGTCCGGGTCACTCATTCTCATCAGCCGGAGAAAATCATCCAGCCGGTCCACAACTTCGTCTTCGGTATCTACCACATACCAGCGCCAATCGTCCAACCCATCGAGACGCCGGAACTTGCGACGGAGTTCATGGCGGTCCTTCCTGGAAAGCAGGGAAAGATACTCGTCCCAGGTGTCCGGCAGGTCCAGACCGGGGGCCACATCCTCTTCCGCCACTTCCACTGCGTAGCCGCTGCTGCGGGCCATGCCAGGAAGGAATTCGAGGGTTGGAGACGACTCCCGCAGGGAGTAAAGCTCCAGCCGCGCCATTCCCTGGGAGTCCAGGCGATGGAGGAGCTTGGGGAAAAACTCCGCCTCGTACCCGGGGCGGACCATGAAGTCGTTGTAGTCGAAGGTTTCCGGGCTTCCCACCAGCGACGCCACCCCGTCCCGCCGGGACAGGGACGCGATGGCCAGGACGCTGCCCGAATTCTCGGGGTCTTCGATGTAAAACCCGGCCATCTCGCGGCCGCAGCCGTAGTTGTCCCACCAGATTTTCTGCCACTGGGGAGTGAGATAGAGGGTGTCGACGGAACACACCGACAGCAGGTCTTCCCACTGCCGCTGGATCGTCTCGAAGGACTCGAAGGGTGTGAACGACATCTATGCTGCCTATTGACCCAACCGGCTAAGCCCGCTTCCCGAGAGTCATCAATCGGCCTGTCATTCCCTCAACAGGGCCAGCAGGCCCGCGCTGTCGAAGGGGACTCCATCGAAGCCTCCCCTGACGGCAACGGTGGTCATCTCGCTGCCTGGTTTCCGCACCCCCCGCATGGACATACACAGATGCTCCGCCTCCACCCGGGCCACCAGTCCGACAGGATTCAACACCGCGCACACCGCGTCGGCCCACTGGCTGGTCAGCCGCTCCTGCACCTGGGGACGGCGGGCGGCCACTTCCAGGGACCGGGCCAACTTGCTGATGCCGGCCACCCGTCCGCTGGGAATGTAGGCCAGGTGGGCCCGGCCGAAGAAGGGCAGCAGATGGTGTTCGCACACCGAATAGAAGGTCACGTTCCGCAACACCACCGGGTCCCGGTGCTGCTCGTCAAAGACGGCGTCAATGGCATCGGCGGGGTCCAGCCCGACGCCCGAAAAAAGCTCTCCGTACATGGTGGCGACACGATGGGGGGTATCGCGCAGCCCTTCCCGGCGGGGGTCGTCCCCAATTGCGTCGAGGATATCAAAGACCGCTTTTTCGATGTGCTGCTGGATAACGGCTCCCTTGCTCCGGGGTGTTTCCCGCAAAAAGCTCGTCAACCGGACGGGTCTCAGTTGGCGGTGGCCAGAGCCACGGCCTCCACCGCTGCCATGGTGGGCTCCACCTCGACGGTCTGGGCCTGCACACTGCTGACGGCCAGGTCCGGGTCTTTCAGACCCGTTCCCGTGATTATACATACTACCCGCTTATCCGACAGGTCGAGACCCTGCTTGACGGTCTTGATCAACCCGGCCACGGAAGCCGCCGAGGCAGGCTCCCCAAACACCCCTTCCCGGGCCGCCAACAGGCGATAGGCTTCAAGGATTTCGTCGTCGGTCACCGCGTCTATTATTCCCCCGGACTCGTCCCGGGCCTGCAGCGCGCTCTGCCAACTGGCAGGGTTGCCAATGCGGATGGCCGAGGCAATGGTCTGTGGGTTGTTGATGGGGTGTCCCCGGACGATGGGAGCTGCTCCGTCAGCCTGGAAGCCCATCATGCGGGGAAGACGGGTAGTCATTTCTGCGGCACGGTACTCTTTGAATCCCTGCCAATAGGCGGTGATGTTTCCCGCATTGCCGACGGGGATAAACATCAGGTCCGGGGCGTCCCCGAGAACGTCGGATACCTCGAAGGCGGCAGTTTTCTGTCCTTGCAGGCGGTGCGGGTTGACGGAGTTTACCAGGGTGATGCGGTGCTTGGCGGTGAAGTCTCTCACCAGCTTGAGGGCGACGTCGAAGTTGCCGTCGACCATGATTATCCGGGCCCCGTAGGCCATAGCCTGGGCCAATTTGCCCAGCGCCACCTCCCCCTTGGGAATCAGGACCAGGGCCGGCAGACCGGTGTAGGCGCCATAGGCCGCCGCCGATGCGCTGGTGTTCCCGGTGGAAGCGCACATGACAGCCACGCTGTGCTCTTCCAGCGCCTTGGCGATGGCTACCACCATCCCCCGGTCTTTGAAAGACCCGGTGGGGTTGCAGCCTTCCAGCTTGAAATACAGCTCTCCGCAGCCCAGCTCCGTTCCCAGCCGATTGGACTTCACCAAGGGGGTATCGCCCTCTCCCAGGGTGATCATGGGGGTAGAATCACTCACCGGCAGGTAAGCCCTGTATTTTCCTAAAACCCCGATTCCCATAAATCGTTGCGCGGCTGTTTTCTGACCTTGCCGCCGCGCCTGGGCTACTCCTCTATCCTCAGCATATTGCTCACCCGGTTAACCACGCCCAAGCTGCCCACCAGCCGCAACGCCTCCTGGACCGACGCCTCCCGGGACGGGTGGGTGGTTATGACCAGTTCCGCGGTCTGGTCCTGGGGAAAGGTGTCCTTCTGGAGCACCGAGGCAATACTTATGCCCAAGTCCCCCAGGATACGAGAGATCTGGGCCAGCACTCCGGCTTGGTCAGTGACGTTGAGGCGAATGTAATACCGGGTGTGAAGATCGTCCATGGACCTGACCGGACGGGGTTTGCGGCCCGAGGAACTGGAAAAACCCGCATCCGCCGGGGGTTCCTTGGCCTGGATGCGCCGGCCGATATCTATCAAGTCCCCCACCACCGCGCTGGTGGTCGGGCCCCGTCCCGCGCCCATGCCATGAAGCAGGACCTGTCCGCACAGGCTTCCGGTCACTTCGACCGCATTATACACCCCGTCCACCTTGCCCAGCATGTGATCGACGGGTATCAGCACCGGGTACACCCGGGCCCCGACCCCCTCCGGGTCCAACGTGGCGATGGCCAGGGACTTGATGGCGTATCCCAGCTCCCGCGCATACCGGAAGTCCTGGGGCTCCAGCCTGGAAATTCCCTCCCGGTAAACGTCCTCCGGCGGGACCCGCTGGTGAAAGGCCAGCGATGCCAGGATGGAGATCTTGTAGACGGCGTCGTACCCTTCCACGTCGTTGGTCGGGTCGGCCTCGGCGTATCCCTGTTCCTGGGCCTCGGCCAGCGCGTCGGAAAACCGGGCGCCCTGGTAGGCCATGCGGGTCAGGATGTAGTTGGTGGTGCCGTTGATGATGCTGCGGATGGAGCGGATTTCGTTAGCCAGGAGCTGCCCCATCAAGCTACCGATGATGGGTATGCCCCCACCGGCGCTGGCCTCGAACAAGAGATTGGCTCCTCCCCGGCGGGCAGCGTCGAAAAGCTCCGGCCCGTGCTTGGCCATCACTTCCTTGTTCGCGGTGACAACGTGCTTCCCGGAAGCCAGGGCTGTGGTTAGATAACGGGCCGCGGGGTAGACCCCGCCCATCACCTCGACCACCAGATCAATTTCCGGATCGCCCAAGAGGTCTTCCGGGTTGGTCGTCAGCATTTCCGGGGGAACGGAGGTGTCCCGCTGCCGTGACGGGTCCCGGACAAGAACCCTCTTCAGGGTCACCGGCATTCCCACCTGGGCGGACACCTGCTGGTCCGTGTCCAGCAGGGCGGAGGCCACACCACCCCCCACAACCCCGAGGCCCATGAGGCCAACGTTTATCTTCCTGGCCTGGCTCATGCGGGGGGGTTACTGCCCTCCCAGCGGGAACCCGCCCTGGTCGGGGCGGGCCGGCTCTTCGACCCGGGGGGCGGTCACCCGCACCTGGTCCGCCACCCATGCGTACCGGTCGCTGTCGAAGTTGATCTTCAGCCACCCTTCCTTGGAACCCCGGGAAAGCTGCTCGTCTCTCCACTCCTGCACCAGCTCCCGGGCCAGCTTGGCTTGCATCAGCACCTCCAGCTCCCGCTCTTCGGGGCCGGAAATCTTTCGGATGATGTAGACGCCCTCCCTCAGGAAGACCGGCTCGCTGATCCCGCCCACCGGCAGGGGCTCGACCTTCCCGCCTTCGGTGGGGGCCTCTCCTTCCCCCGGTTCAGGGGTGCCGAAAATCGTTTCGTCCAGGTCGGGGAAGGCCCCGCGCGGCACCCATCCGACGTAACCGTCCGGGTGAGAAAACCCGGACGAGTTATGCACCTCTGCAGCCACGTCGGCAAACTCCTCCTCGTTGAGGCGTTCCCGCACCGCCCTCGGGTCGAGGGTATTGTCCTGCAGTTCAATCCGGATCCATTCCACCTCCACCTGCTCGGCGGTCTCGGGAATGGTGGAGGCGAACATGACGGTCAGGTTGCGGCTCAGAAGTTGCTCTTCCAGGAGATAGCGATACTCGTCGTCGGTCAGCCGTACCTGGGTGAGGAAACCGGTGTAGTTGTTGTCGAACTCGCGGTCGAGCTGCCCGGGATCGGCCTCCTGGCCTTCGGGAGGGTTCGGATAGAATTGGTCCCTGAGGGCTTCGTCCAAGTCATCGTCGGTGATTGTTATCCCCAATCCCGGAGCGGCCTGGCGCAGGATTTCAGAGTTGAGCATGTCCTGGAGATACTCAAAGGGGACGACGCTCAGGTCGACGAACCCGCCCTCGTACCGGCGTATTCCCTGCAGCACCCGGATGCGGTCAACCAAGTCTCCCATGGTGAACTTGACGCCCCGGATTTCACCGGCGGTGACCCGGGGAGGAAGCCAGAATTCCAGGTAGACCCCCACCCCGACAATTGCGAGGACAGCCAGGATGAGGACGCTGCCGACGGTTATGGCAAGACGCTGCCGCCGCCTTTCCTGCTGGGCCCGCTCGGTCTGGCGGCGGGCCTGTTCGGCGGTTTCCCGGCGCGACTCGCGCTCGGATTCACGCTGCTGGCGGCGGGAGCGACGCCGGGAGAGCGGCTCCTCTTCCGTTGCAGTTGCCCGCCGTCGCCAGGGGAGAGCCATTCCTAAACAAACCTCGCCGGATACTGGAGAATGCCGAGTAAATTACCCCGCCAGATAGACTGCCCCGCCGTACAGGGCAGCATAGAGCGGGTTGAGAACAATCGATCCTGGAGAACCCAGCCGCCGACTAGCGGCGGTAGCCCAAGCCCATGGAGATAATCGACGGGTTCGGCGCGAAGGGGAGCAGGGCCAGGTGACGGGCCCGCTTGATTGCGGACCTCAGCATCCGCTGGTGCTTGGCGCATACGCCCGTCTTGCGGGTGGGCTCAATCTTAGCCCGGTCGGACACGAACCTTCGCAGGCGGTCAACGTCCTTGTAGTCAATGTACTTGGTGTGCTCCACGCAGAAGGAACAGACCCGCCGACGGGGGCCGTACCGTCCCCGGGGCCTTCCGCCCTGCCTTGGTCCACCACCGGGTCGAGGGCCGCCACCGGGACGGAAACCGCCGCCGGGACGGAACCCTGGCCTCGGCCCGCCACCAGGACCTCCCGGGCGAGGGCCAGGCGCAGTTTGAGGCGCACCCGCCGGAGGAGCGCCTGCCGGTGGTGTTCCAACCGGGGCCGTTCCGGTCTGGGGTGCGGTGGGCGCGGGGGCGGGAGCTTGCGTCGCGGCGCCCGGCTCGGGCGCGGCGGGTGAAGGCTGTTGCGTCGTGGTCATAAGCGGGATGTTCCTCCCCAATAATTCGATGGACTAGAACGGCAGGTCGTCAACGTCGTCGGGGCCGCCATAGGGCGCGACCTGGCCGCCGCCGTATCCTTGACCCGGACTGCCCCCGTAGGGATCGCGGGCAGGACCCTGGCTGCCGCCGTAACCCTGGCCGCCGCCGGTGGGAGCGCCTCCGTAGCCCTGTCCCTGGTCGTCTCCGTAAGGAGCCTGGTCGTACCCGCCACCCTGGCGGGCGCCCAGCATTTGCATGTCAGTGACAAAAACGTCGAGAGAAACACGCATCTGTCCATCGTTCCCTTGGTAAGTGCGGCTGCGCAGCCGACCTTCAACGTAGACTTGTTGACCCTTGGTCAAATAGCTGTTACAGGTCTCGGCCAGCCGTCCCCAAGCACTGCAGTTAAACCATTCGGTTTCCTCGCGCTGCTCACCATTAGTCGTATACCGGCGACTAGAGGCGACACTGAAAGAGGTCACCGTTGCCCCGTTGGGCGTATACCGCATCTCTGGATCCCGCCCCAAGTTTCCTATGACGATGATCTTGTTCATCCCGTATCCCCTATTCGTCGGGTTCTGGAGGGGATGTTTCGGACGCGGCTTCGGTGGGAGCCTCCGCGGGAGCGGGAGAGTCATCAGCAGCGGGCGCCGATTCGGCGGCCGTTGCTTCAGGTGCGCTGGCTTCTGGCGCGGCAGCATCCTCTGCGGAGGGCGCTGCTTCGGCGACGGCGGATTCCTCCGCTCCGGGGGCGGCCTCGGCCGCAGGCTCTGCGGCTGCTTCCGCCGGCGGTTCGGCGGGACTCGCGGCGGCGGCTTCGCCGGCCGGAGCAACAGCAGCCTCCCCTTCGGCGGGCGTAGTCCCTTCTGCGGAGGCTTGTTGAGCAGCCGCAGCGGCCTGCGCTTGCTGGGCGGCGGCGGCTCGGGCTGCCGCCATTCCAGGCTGGGCCAGCGGCAGGTTCGGATCGGTCAATGTCACCAGCGACCGCAGCACCCGTTCGTCCAGCTTCAGAAAAGTCTCTAACTCGACGTTGAAGGGACGCTCGGTGGCGAACTGGGTGAGGTAGTAACTGCCCTCGAGAAAGTTGTACGAACCCTTGCGAATGGGATACGCAAGGCGCCGAGTGCCCCAGGCCTGTTCCCGGGTAATCTCGGCGTCCCGGTTGGTTATGAACTCCTTAATCTGTCCCCATGCCTCCGTGGCCTGGTCCTGGTTCAGCATGGGGCTAAGGATGGCTACCAGCTCGTAGTTACGCAAAAAGGACTCCTCTGTAATTTCACACTGGCGCAGATTATATCATCGGCACCAAAGCGGCTCAACACGCGCCGTGCGGCGTTTCCGTGTAAACAGGCTGCGGCACGCATGGCATCCCTACGTTTCACCCACCGCCTCTTCGTCTTCCACGTCCTCCCCGACATCTTCCTCGCACGCATCCGCCGCCGGAACCCGGCTCCACTGCTGCGCGAAGTAGACTCCGATCTCCTTGCCCATTGCCGCCAGCGGCGGCCCCAGGATGACTCCCCAGAACCCGAAGTAGTTGCTGGCAACGATGATAACCAGGATGATCATCACCGGATGCAGCTTCAGCGACTCCCCCTGTATGCGTGGGACCAGCAGTGTGTTCTCCAGCAGTTGTATCGCCAGGTACAGCAGGATGACGTAGGGGACTTTTTCAGGAGCCGTCGCCAGGGTTACGAGGACTCCGGCGGCCCCGCCGATCCACGGCCCGATGATGGGGACCAGTTCCGTCAGTCCGGCCACGATGCCCAGCATGAAGGGGAAGGGCACCCCCAGGAGCAGCAGTCCAACGGTGACGATCGCGCCCACCACCAGCCCCAGGAAAAGCTGACCCCGGATGTATCCGCCGACGGTCCGGTCGGCTATGTCCAGGATGTCCTGGAGATAGGGACGCAGGGCTGCCGGAAAGGGAGCGGCCAGCGAGGACTTGATGTTCCCCGAGTCCTTCATCAGGTAGAAAATCAGCACCGGAGCGGTCGCCAGGCCAAGGATGAAGGCGATGGACCCGGAGATGATGGACAGCACCTGCGAGACGACGCTCCATGCCGCCCGGCCTATGATCCCGCTGGCGTCGGCCAGGGTTGACTCCGCCTGGTCCCGCAGGTCCACCGGTACCAGCTCGGCGTATTGAGTCAGCCACCCCTCTACCGTGATTCGTGCCGAGTTGAGGAAGCCGGGGAAGTCCCGGATGAACCGCTGTCCCTGCTCGATGGTCGGCGGGACTACCACTGCCAGCAATCCAACGAAAACCCCCACGGCAGCCAGGAAGATTATCCCTATGGCCAGCCCCCGGCTCAGTCCGGGGCGGCGTTTCCGCCAGGGCATTCCCCGTTCCAGCAGCCGGGCCACCGGCAACAGGACGTAGGCCGCCACTGCACTGAGTCCCAGGGTCAGGAGCACTGTGCCCAGGAAGTACAGGACGCCCACGGTGACCACGATCACCGCGGCGGTTCCCAACAGCAGATAGCGGTGCCGCTTAAGGCTCATTGCCGATAATACCCGCTTCCATTCCCGCCGGCTGTTCCCGTGACGGGGGAAGCCCGGGGCTTTCTATCATCCTCGAACACCAACGGGCACGGCTAAACAAGTGCTCCGTGCCCGAAGTCGATTGCCCAGGTTTCGGGACCCGCTCCTACAAATCCAACCCCGGCACCGGGAAGTTTGCCGTCAGTTCCCTGACGCCGCCGGCCACTTCCCCCTTCACGCCGTCATCCTCCATGTTGGTCAGCAGCTGGACGATGAGCTGCGCCACCTGCTGGGACTCGGCCTCCTTGAAACCCCGGCTGGTTATCGCCGGAGTCCCGAGGCGCAGGCCGCTGGTCACCCGGGGCGGCCTGGGGTCGAAGGGAATGGCGTTCTTGTTGGCGCTGATGCCCACCTGCTCCAGGACAACCTCCACGGCCCGCCCCGTCAGCCCCAGCGGGGTCAGGTCCACCAGGATCAGGTGGTTGTCGGTTCCTCCCGAGACCAGCCTCAACCCTGCCTCCGAGAGCTCGGTGGCCATGGTCTGGGCGTTGGCCACGACCTGCCCGGCGTAGCGGGCATAATCAGGACTCAGGGCCTCGCCAAAGCACACCGCCTTGGCGGCGATGACGTGCATGAATGGCCCGCCCTGCATGAAGGGAAACACCGCGAAGTCTATCTTCCGGGCCAGGTCCTCCTGGCAAAGTACCAGTCCGCCCCGGGGGCCGCGCAGCGTCTTCTGGGTGGTGGAGGTCACCACCTGGGCGTGGGGGAAGGGAGATGGGTGGGCCCCGCCGGCAATCAGCCCGGCGATGTGGGCCATGTCCACCATCAGTATCGCCCCCACATCGTCGGCGATGGCCCGGAAGCGGGGAAAGTCGATGATTCGGGCATAAGCGCTGCATCCTGCGACAATCAGCTTGGGCCGGCACTCCCTGGCCAGGCGCTCCACCTCATCGTAGTCGATAAGCTCCGTTTCCCGGTCGACGCCGTAGGGGATGAAGTTGTACAGCTTGCCCGAGAAGTTCACCGACGCGCCGTGGGTCAAGTGGCCCCCCTGGTCCAGTTGCATCCCCATCACCGTATCGCCGGGCTCCAGCAGGGCGAAGTATACGGACATGTTGGCTTGGGCGCCGCTGTGGGCCTGGACGTTGGCATGTTCCGCGCCAAAGAGCTGCTTCACCCGGTCGATGGCCAACTGCTCAACTACGTCGACGAACTCGCACCCGCCGTAGTAGCGCCGCCCGGGATACCCCTCGGCGTACTTGTTGTTCATCACGCCGGACTGGGCTTCGAGGACCGCCCGGCTGGCGTAGTTCTCCGATGCAATCAGCACCACGCTATCGCGCTGGCGGCCGTTCTCCTGCTCAATCGCCCGGGCTACGTCCGGGTCCTGGTTCTTCAGAAAAGACATAACACTCCTGGGTCCCATTCAACTGGTCGATAATTTGGGTGAGAGGGGGCGCAGAGGCAGGGACAAACCCCCCGGAAGAGCCGGGGTTTCCACGCACCGGACAACCCCGGGAATACATCAATTGCAACAGTTCCAGTATACCGTCACCCCAAAACCCAGTCAAAAACCCGCCAACCTATGACGGGTTTTCGTGACTCGTGCCGGGCCCGGGTGCTTCAGGCCTCCCCGGTCCCGATGGGTTATACTTCACCGATGCACGAATCCTTGGCCGGCTTTCTCAAGACCTTCAGCTCCCAATCGCCTTTCCTGTGGGCCTTCCTGGTAATGGCGGTCATTGCCGTGACCGGCCTCGTCCTGTACGGGTTCTGGGAGATCGTGCTCCGGGGGGTGTCCCTGGTCTTTTCGGGAGGCTCCCGCAAGGGAAGCAATGATTCCGCCGCCCACGGAGGCCACTAGCTTCCGGATGCTCTTCCCCAACGCCGACGTGGTGGTCAACCCGGTCCTGCTCCTGCTCCTCGGCCTCATCGTGGGAACGCTGGGAGGCTTCTTCGGGGTCGGCGGCGGCTTCCTGATAACCGGAGGGCTGCTGGTCTTCGGCGTACCGCCCGTCTTCGCAGTGGGGACCGGCCTCACCCTGATAATGGGTTCGTCCATCATCAACATGCTCAAGCACCGCGGGCTGGGCAACGTGGACTTCAAGCTGGGCATCATCATGGTCTGCGGGACGGTCCCCGCCGTTTTCCTCGCCGAGCGCCTGAACAGCACCCTAGAAGCCGCTGGACTGGCCGGGCCCGTCATCCGCTACGTCTACGTAACCGTGTTGTTTCTCCTGGGAGCCTTTCTGATCTACGACTACGTCAAGACCCGCCGCCGGGCCGGCTCCGCCGCTCCTTCCGGGGAAAACGTTTCCACCGCACAGTTGACCCGCCGGGTCCAGGCCCTGCGGATCCCGCCCCACGCCATCTGGCTGCCCGGGATGGGCGTCCGCTCCACCTACATCGCCCTCCCGGTTTCCGGCATCGAACGGATCTCGGTTTTTGTGCCTTTTCTGGTTGGAGTTGGAATAGGGTTCTTCGCTGGACTGCTGGGGGCCGGAGGCGGGTTCATCCTCATGCCGGTGCTGGTTTTCGTGGTGGGCATTCCCACCACCGTCGCCATTGGCACCGATCTTTTCCAGGTGATCATCACCGGGTCCTTTGGGACCTTCGTCTACGCGGTGGGCGACCAGGTTGACCCGCTGATGGCCATCATCATCCTGGCCGCCGCTTCGGCCGGCTCCCAGATCGGGGCCACCGCCACCCGGTTCGTGGACCCGGGCCGGATACGCATTCTCTACGGCGTCACCGTCCTCAGCGGCTGCGCCGCCGTGGCCCTGGAACAGGCGGCCAGCACTTCGGAGGGGTTGGAGTTCCTGGGGGACATCGCGGCCTTTGTCCTCCTGGGCGTCTCCGGGACGATGGGACTGGTAATCGCCGTTCTTCTGCTGCGGGCCCTCCTCCGCCGTTCAGCGGCGAGCCACTGACCGTCCCGCGCCGCCATGGGCCGGTTGGGGTAGAATGTCCCCGGTGAGAGAACTGTCACCCAAAGGCAGCAAATGACCGAATCCCGCTTTTCCTTCCGGCTCCTCAACACGGACGGACGCGCCCGCGCCGGAGAGCTGATGACTCCCCACGGCATGGTGGCGACGCCGGCCTTCATGCCCGTGGCCACCCAGGCCACGGTCAAGACTCTGACCCCCGACGAAGTGAAGGAGGTGGGAGCGGAAATTGTGCTGGGCAACGCCTACCATCTGTACCTGCGGCCCGGAGTCCCGATGGTCGAGCGTTTCGGCGGGCTGCACGGGTTCATGGGCTGGGACCGTCCCATCCTCACCGACAGCGGGGGATTCCAGGCCTTCAGCATGGGCTCCCTCAAGACCATCGACGAAGAGGGCATCACCTTCCGCTCCCACGTCGACGGCAGCGAGCACCGGTTCACGCCCCGGCTGGCCACCCGAAACCAGGAAGGGCTGGGGGCCGACATCATCATGTGCCTCGACCAGTGCATCGAGTTCGGCGCTCCCCGGGACCGGATATCTCAGGCCATGGAGCGGACCCACCGTTGGGCCCGGGAGTGCTTCGATACCCATGCGGCGTCGGACACCGCCCAGTCCCAGGCCCTGTTCGGCATAGTTCAGGGAGGGACATTCGGCGACCTGCGGGCCGAGTCGGCCGGGTTCATCACGGCCATCCCCTTCGACGGCTACGCCATCGGCGGTCTAGCGGTGGGGGAGTCCAAGGCCCAGATGTACGAGACGACCAGGCAGGTGACAGGGCTACTCCCAGAGGACAAGCCCCGCTACCTGATGGGCGTTGGGTCTCCCGAAGACCTGGTGGAGGCGGTGCATGGCGGCGTGGATATGTGCGACTGCGTCCTGCCGACCCGGGTGGCCCGCAACGGCGCGTTGTTCACCAGGCACGGACGGGTCAACATTTCCAACCGCCGGTTCTCCGAGTGGGATGCCCCGCTGGAGGAGGACTGCGACTGCTACGCCTGCCGGAACTTCACCGCCTCCTACCTGTGGCACCTGTTCAAGGCGAAAGAAGTGCTGGGACTGCGGCTGGCCAGCGTCCACAACCTGCGCTTCATCCTGAGGCTGATGCAGGAAGCCAGGGATGCCATCCTGGAGGGCCGGTTCGACCGGTTCCGGGATGATTTCCGGGCCGAGTATCGGCCCACCGACGAGGAGACCCGC
Source organism: Dehalococcoidia bacterium (assembly GCA_034423195.1). Lineage (GTDB taxonomy): Bacteria > Chloroflexota > Dehalococcoidia > Lucifugimonadales > UBA3495 > CATOSK01. The sequence goes on from DAOUIZ010000036.1 coordinate 26,861, forward strand.
CGCCAGCAGAAGGAGAGATGGCTGGCGGCCCGGGGCGCCTGATCACCGCCCCACTCCCAGCCAAGCACCACAATACTCAGAATCCCCGAGGAGAACATGACCATCCGCAGCTATCAGGGCAAGACACCGAAGGTACATCCCACCGCCTGGGTCAGCGAGGCGGCCTACGTCATCGGCGACGTGGAAATCGGCGCCTACTCCAGCGTGTGGCCCGGCTCGGTCATTAGGGCCGACACCATCAAGATCACCCTGGGAGAATACGTGGACATCCAGGACAACTGCGTACTCCACGCCGACAGCGACGCCACTTACGAGGACTACGTGACCCTGGGACACGGGGTCACCAGTCACGCCAAGCACATCAAGACGCACTGTCTCATCGGCAACGGGGCTACCCTCAACGACGGGGTAATCCTGGGGGAGAACTCCGTCATTGCCAGCGGATCGGTGGTGCTGGAGCGGAAGGAATTCGGACCCAACTCCTTCGTGGTCGGCGTTCCGGCGTCAGCCAGGGAGGAACCCACCAACGAACGCCACCACGCCATGATCCGGCGCACTGCCGAGAACTACGCGCGGAAGGCGCAACTCTTCAAGGAAGAGGGGCTGGGAGGTACGGAGGTGGAGGGGTAGGACCGGCCAGCTGCTCCGGCCAATCAGCGGAGCGGTTCAGACGAGGGCGCTGATTCCTCGCCAGAGCATCATGCCACCCGACGCCGTGAGCAGCCCTCCCATGATGAGCAGGAGAAGGTTGACGCTGATGCGTCCAGTCAGCCTGGCGCCGATGTAGCTGCCTGCCACGGCGGGGACTCCCAGGATGAGCAGCAGGGCCAGGTTGGTAGGCTCGTTGAACAGGTGGCCTATCCAGCCCAGGGTTCCCATGATCATTCCGATGAACAGGTTGGAGCCCGCCGCTATGCGGGGGTCCACCTGCAACACCCGGATGATGAGGGGGAGCCTAACCGACCCCAGGACCAGGCCGATGGCTCCGGCCAGCAGTCCCAGTCCAAAGCTGGCGGCGCCGCCGCCGACAAGGCGGGTTGGCGTGAAACGTCCCTCGGAACCAGTCAGGGTGTCGTCCGCTGCGTGGCCGCCTCCGCCGGCCCGCCGTTTCGCCAGCAGTCCCAGCTCAATCCCCTGCCACAGAATCAGGATGCCCGCCGCCACGATGAGCAGGTTCACCGGGGCGCGGGCGCTGAAGAACCCTCCCAGGAAGCCGGCGGCGAAGGCCGGCAGGCCTACGACCAGGACCAGGGGGAGCTTGACCCGGCCGTCGCGAAGGTGACGATAGCTGCCGCTGATGGCGGTCAGGCTGCTGATGAGGATGTTGGCGCTGGCGGCGGCGGGCAGGGGGATGCCAAGGAGCAGCATGGCCGGCAGCCTCATCGTGCCCAGGGACAGGCCGATGAGTCCGCCCATCATGCCGATTACGAAGGACAACGCCAGCAACAGTCCGGCGAGCCAAAGGGGCAGGTAGGAGGGGAGTCCCAACTCCGGGATGAAGGTCACTTTGCGAGGGGCCCGGAGCCCCGGCGAGGCTTGGGAACGAGGTGACGCTTCCGACGGGCCGCTGGCTGGGTTGAGCGAGTTTGTTCAGGCATTTTCACGAAAGCCGCTATTGCCGCTGAAAAAGAAAAAGGCCCGGAACTCACGGGCCTTTTTCCGGGTGACGGTGGAACCGGGAAACGGAAGCGGTTCAGCCTCCCGCAACGGCGGGGACGATGCTGATTTCGTCGCCGGACTTGGCGGTGGTGCCCAGGCCGTCGAGGAAGCGGACATCCTCTCCGTTGAGGTAGATGTTGACGAAGTAGCGGAGCTCGCCCTCCTCGTCAAGGAGGCGTTCCTTGAAACCGGGGTAGTTGGACTCCAGCCGGTCGATCATGTCGGACAGGTTGGACTCGTCCATTTCAACCTGGGACAACCCGTTGGTCATGCGCCGCAGGGGGGTGGGGATGCGAACCAAGACGGCCATGTGTGGAACTCCTTTTCTGATTGCGTGGTGGAAGGTCAACGTCCTTCGACGGGTGCGGGCGACAGGTGCGGGATGATGGGCGGCGGGAGAAATCAGCCTTCGATTACGTCTCCTCCCACCGGGTCGACGCGGACGCCGGTGGAACTGACCCACTGGAGGCCGCGCTCTATCTCTTCCTTTTCCCCGTCCAGCTCGAGGATGACCCAGCCCATCTGCTCGCCGATGTCGGCGCGGCGGATGTTGGTGACGATGTGGAAGTCGTGCCCCAGCCGGTAGATTATCGGTTCTTTGACCAGCTCACTCTGGAAAGTGAACCGGACTCTTTGACGGTCCATCTTGCGCTAACTTCCCAAGTCCGGGGGCTCGCCAGGCTAGGAACCCACCGCGGCGCGGCCGCTGAGGGCTTCCTCGAAGGAACTGAGGGTGGGCTTGACGGACATGGGGTTGACCACTTCCTCGACGGCTTCCTGGGTCTTGAGGCCGTTGCCGGTGATGTAGGCGACGGTGAGCTCGCCGGGGCCGATGGCCCCGGACTCGGCCAGGTCCTTCAAGGCGGAAATCACGACGCCGCCGGCGGTCTCGGTGAAGATGCCCTCGGTCTCGGCCAGGAGCTTGATGCCCTCCACGACCTGGGACTCGGGGACGGAGTTGCCGCTGCCCTGGGAGTTGTTGATGACGCGGAGGGCGTAGATGCCGTCGGCGGGGTTGCCGATGGCCAGGGACTTGGCGATGCTGTTGGGCCGAACCGGGCGGACCTGGGACTGGCCTTCCTTCCAGGCGGTGACGATGGGACTGCATCCCTCGGCCTGAGCCATGTGCATCCGGGTGGTGACGGCGGGATGATGCACGGTGTTCTGGTCGGCGCCGAAGGACATGGCATCCACGCCGTCCAGCAGCCCGAGGCAGGCCAGCTCGTTGAAGCCCTTCCAGATCTTGGTGAACATGGCGCCGGAGGCCGACGGGACGACGACATGGTCGGGGAGGCGCCAGCCGAGCTGCTCGGCGACCTCGTAGCCCAGGGTCTTGCTGCCCTCGGCGTAGTAGGGGCGCATGTTGATATTGACGAAGGCCCAGGGATAGTTGTCTCCCACCTCGCTGCAGAGGCGGTTGACCTCGTCATAGGTGCCGTCCACCGCGACCATGGTGGGGCCGTAGACGGCGGCGCCGATGACCTTGCCGCGCTCCAAGTCGGAGGGGATGAAGACGACGGAGCGGATTCCGGCGCGGGCGGCGTGGGCCGCGACGCTGCAGGCCAGGTTTCCGGTGGAGGCGCAGGCCAGGGTCTCGAATCCGAACTCGATGGCCTTGGTGGCGGCCACGGAGACCACCCGGTCCTTGAAGGAGTAGGAGGGGTTGACGCTGTCGTTCTTGATGTAGAGGTTGTTCAACCCCAGCCGCTTGCCCAGGTTGCGGGCTTTGATCATGGGGGTGAAGCCGGCCATGATGTCCACCGGGTCGTCGCCGCTGGCGGGAAGGAGGTCCTTGTAACGCCAGATGCTGAGGGGGCCGCGGGAGATTTCGTCGGTGGTGACGGCCTCGGAGATGGCCTGGTAGTCGTAGACGACCTCCAGCGGCCCGAAGCAAAAGTCGCAAACGTTCAGGGCCTCAGCAGGGTATTCCCGGCTGCATTCCCTACACTTGAGTCCACTTACAAAAGGCACAGGTCAGGCAACTCCAGTTCTAAGGGTCGCCGCTTTCGCCCCCGGTTAAGGCAACTTGCCCAAGGGGGCTGGGCGGCTCCGAGGTCTGGGGAAGGGGTGAGGGAAAGCCGCGAAGAGCCGTCCAAAAGCACCGGGGATGGTAGCAAAGGGTCTATTTTGTTGTCAAGGAAACCATGCCGGGCCACGCCTCCGGCGGCTGGGATCCTGACCGGGGCTGGGAGAAGGCCGAAAAGCCGGACAAAAGCGGACATTTCAGGACATTTGAGCGTGGGAGGATGGGGTACTTTGTCCTTTTTGTCCGCTAAATTTCCGCCTTTTTCCGTTGAATGTCCTCTGTTTGTCCGGTTTTGTCCAATCCTGTCAATGGATTCGGGAAGGGTGGAGATGGAGGCAATAGCAATGAAGGAGGATTTATTTCTGCCGCATTTTGCTGCATTCTGCCACATTCCAGCGGACGCCGGGACGAGCGCCCAGCGGCTGCGCGAGTCTTTCCCAAAACCCGAGTGTTTCCCAAGACCATGGTAGCAAGGGGTAGGCGGGGTTGGGAAGGGGCAACTGTCACCAGGCAGGGCTCCCCAAATTACAACCCCCTGCGCTGGGGATGGAGGCTGCCGGGCCAAACAGCACGTTGCCGGAATTTTGGGCTTTGGGTTATCATCGCGGCGCAGGGCGACTCCGGCAAGAGCCGGGCAGGATGCTCCTCAAATAAGGTGCGGCAGGGCATGACGACAGGCGCGCGAGCAGGCAATTTGACGCTGGGAACGGAGCAGTTCGAGGCCAGCCGTTCCATCTGGGAGCTTCCCGAACCCAGCGGGATGCACCGGGGGTACATGGGGCAGGACGCCCCGCCCACCGCGGTGATTGACATTGGCTCCGGTTCGGCCCGGGCGGTGGTGATGCAGGTGCATGAGGGCGGAGGGATCGAGGTCCTGGCCCAGCAGCGGATGAACCTGGAGCTGATGAGCCGGATCGGCGCGGACGGTACGCTGGAGAAGGACGCGCTGGCGTTGACCCTGGCGGCCCTGGAGGATTTCATCCAGGTCTGCCTGGCCCATGGGGTGCAGAGCATCAACGCGGTGGGCACGGCGGCGCTGCGGGAGTCGCAGAACGCCAGCGAGATCATCGGGGAGGTGGGGCGGAAGTTCGGGGTGACCTTCCGGATAATCAGCGGCGAAGACGAGGCGGCGTACTGCTTCATTGGGGGAGTCCACGGCCTGCCGGTGACCAACGGGATACTGGCCGACCTGGGCGGAGGCAGCATGGAGGTGGTGTCCTTCGCCGACCGGACGCTGGAGAGCGGGCACACGCTGCCCCTGGGAAGCCTGCGGATATCCAACAGTTTCCGCTTGAACGACCGGCCGTCGGCGGAAGACGCGGCCATGGCGGTGCGGCATATCCGGGAGAGCCTGGAAGAAGAGGGCATACCGTACCTGGGCGCTTCGGGAACGCTGGTGGGATCGGGCGGGTCCATACGCCTGCTGTCCAAGCTGGACCGGCGAAGGTCGGCGTACCCGATCCTGAAGATGCACGGGTACTATATAACCGGCGAGGGGCTGGACTGCCTGACGGAAACCCTGGTCAACTCGACCAGGGCGGAGCGGGCGGCGATGACGGGCATGAACCCGGAGCGGACCCATTCAATCGCCGGGGGAGCGCTGGTGGCCCGGGCCCTGATGGAGCACACGGGAGCAGGTGGGATACTGGTCTCAGGCCAGGGGCTGAGGGAGGGCCTGGCCCGCCACCCGAATCCCCTTCCGGGGGGCCGGCCGGTGACGCTGCCGCAGCGGGAGCGGATAAGAGACGCAGGCGTGGCCGACCTGGTGAAGCGTTTCGCGCTGCGCTTCTGGAGGCGGGGCCCGCGCCGGGCGAACCTGGCGCTGCGGCTGGCCAGGACGGCGTGGATGTTCCGCCACCGGCGGATGACGTCGTCGGTGCAGTGCGCGGCGATGCTGCTTGACATAGGAAGCGCGATTGACTTCTACAACCGGCTGGGACGGACCGCGGCGGTGGTCGCGCGGTCGGACCTTCCCGGGTACAGCCACCGGGAATCGGCGCAGGTGGCAGGGATGCTGCTGGTAGCTGATCGGGGAAGGCTACCGAGGCAGTACCGGCATACGCCGGTGTTGACCGGCGGGGACAAGCGGCTCCTGGGGCAGGCGGCGGCGGTCCTGCTGGCGGCCGATGAGCTGGACCGGCGATTGCCCCCGGACTGTCCGCCGGAAGCGGTGTCAATTACCAGGGACAACGGGGCGGTGGCGGTGACTACTCCGGTGTGGACGCCGCTGAGGGCGTCGGGGATGGTGGAGCGCTGGGGGAAGGAGTTCGGCCAACCAATCCACGTCGAGTCCACCAACGGACAAGGAGGCAGCGAATGAACGGCCACGAATTTAACACGAGCTTTCCCATGGGCGAGCGGTTTGGGAACCATCCCTATGACGGGGAGTACCCGGGACGCCTCATCATCGTTGAAGGGATCGACGGTTCGGGAAAGAGTACCCAACTGGACCTCTGCGGCAAGTGGCTGCGCAACATGGGGTACGTCACGGTTTTCACGGAGTGGAACTCGTCTCCCATCGTCCGGCGGACCACCAAGCGGGGCAAGGACGGGAGGCTGCTTACCCCAATGTCGTTCAGCCTGATCCATGCCGCGGACTTCGCCAACCGGGTGTATACCCAGATTCTGCCGGCGCTGAAGGCAGGGACGATTGTGCTGGCGGACCGGTACGTTTACACGGCCTTCGCCAGGGACGCGGCCCGGGGAGTGAACCGGGACTGGCTGCGGCGCATCTACTCCTTCGCGGTCCAGCCATCGCTGGCCCTGTACTTCAAGGTGCCTCTGGAGGAGTCCATCCACCGGATTACGACTGGGCGGGAAGAGATCGGGTTCTACGAGTCGGGGGCGGACATGGGATTCGCGTCCAACCGGGCGGACTCCTTCCGTGCCTTCCAGGGGAAGCTGCTGGATGAGTACGACAGCCTGACGGAAGAGTTCGGGCTGGTGACTATTGACGCGACGCAGCCGATTCCCAACCAGCAACAGTTGGTGCGACAGCACGTGGAGCCGCTGCTGGATGGGGTGATGAAGGCGCCGGGGCAGACGGTGACGGAGGCGCTGAGCAGCCTGGGGCTGACGGGACGGTATATACGGCCCCCGGGCCACTATAACCGGGACGCGGCTGAGGTCGCCGACGGATAGCCCCCGGTTTCCAAGCCGCAGCCCCCCAACCTGTTCCGACGCTCTACCCTTGTTCCAAGGGTCGCCGGCTCGGAGGGCCGGCTGGAGGGTTCCGCCATAATGATTCATGTGTGACAACCGGGAATTTATAGCGGGAGGTTACAGATGGTTACGCCCAAGTCATACGGCCATGCTCCGCTCCAGTTCGGTCAGGACCCGATGCCCGGGCGGCTCATCGTTGTGGAAGGGACGGACGGGGTGGGCCGGTCGACGCAGATCGCCCTGCTGAAGGAATGGCTGGAAAACGCGGGGTACGCGGTGCAGGAAACGGGATTCCGCCGCTCGGAGCTGACCGGTTCGGGAATTGACCGGGCGATGCGGGGGCACACGCTCGACCACATTACGCTGAACCTGTTCTACGCGACAGATTTCTGGGACCGGCTGGAGAAGAGCATCATCCCCGCGCTGCAGGCGGGCAAGATCGCCATTGCGGACCGGTACATCTACTCGATGATCGCCCGGGCGCGGGTGCGGGGCGTTCCGGCCCGGTGGCTGGACGACGTCCTGGAGTTTGCAATTGTGCCGGACCGGATCCTGTACCTGGACATTGACGTGGATGAACTGCTGCCCCGGGTGCTTTCCTGCCGGGAGCTGGACCACTGGGAGTCGGGAGAGGACTTTCTGAGAGGGGCGGACCGTCACTCCTGCTTCGTGGAATACCAGGGTTCGCTGCTGGAGGAGTTCCGCAACCTGAGCGACCAGTATGGATTCGAGACGATAAATGCGCGTCGGAGCGTGAAGGACGTCTTCGAGGACCTGCAGGAGCGGGTGCTGGCGACGCTGGAGACAATGGACAACTAGACTTGGACAACCGGGACCTGGACTACCGGGACGTCAAGGAGGAACAATGCCCATCCTTTGCTATCTTCACTTCAACGGCAACTGCCGGGAGGCCTTCGAGTTCTACCGCTCGGTGTTCGGCGGGGAGTTCGAGATGATCACTACCTTCGGGGAAGGGCCGCCGGGCATGGGCGTGCCGGAAGCCGAGGCCAACAACGTCATGCACGTCACCCTGAACGTGGGAGACTCGGTGCTGATGGGGAGCGACATGCCCTCGAACTTCGGGCCGCCCCGGGTGATCGGGGACAACTTCGCGCTGACCTATCCGACGAGCAGCCGGGAGGAGACGGACGAGCTGGTCGGGAAGATTTCCGAGGGAGGCACGGTGACGATGCCCCCGGAGGACGCTTTCTGGGGGGCGTACTTCGGCGCCTGCACGGACAAGTTCGGAATCAACTGGCAGTTCAACTACGACCTGCCCCAGGATGGCTGACCCCACGGGTCCGATGTTAGAATTCCTCCGCGCGGGGGCACGATGAAAGTACGCAAAGCAGTCATTCCGGCGGCCGGGTTGGGGACCCGCTTCCTTCCCGTTACCAAGTCTGTCCCCAAGGAGCTATTGCCCATCCTCGACCGGCCCATGCTCCAGTATGTGGTGGAAGAGGCCGCCGAAGCCGGAATCGAAGAAGTCATCATCGTCACCGCCCGAGGGAAGGAGTCCATCGCCGCCCACTTCCAGCTGGCGCCTGAGCTGGAGCGGCGTTTGTCCGAGTCAGGCGCCGCCGACTTGCAAGAGAAAGTCCGGCACGCCTCTTCGCTGGCCGATGTTTCCTTTGTGATCCAGGAAGAGCCTTTGGGGTTGGGTCACGCGGTGCTTCAGGCCAAGAACGCCGTCGGCGCCGAGCCTTTCTCGGTCATCCTTCCCGACGACATCATCGCTCACTCGCCGGGGGCTTTGACCCAGATGCTCGAAGTAGCCGGACGCCTTGATGCCGGAGTGGTGGCCGTGGAGGCGGTGCCGATGGAACTGGCGCCCAACTACGGCGTCGTGGCGGCAACCCCAAGGGAGGAGAGGGTACACCAGGTCCACCGCCTGGTTGAGAAACCTCCCATAGAGGAAGCGCCGTCAAACCTGGCCGTAGTGGGACGTTATATCCTGCCGCCCGAAATCTTCGATTGCCTGGAGCGCACAACCCCGGGCGCGAAGGACGAGATACAGCTCACCGACGGGATGTCCCTGCTCCTTGAAGAACAGGACCTGTATGCCTACGAGTTCCTGGGCACGCGGTACGACGGCGGGAATCCCCTCGGCCTCCTCCGCGCTTCTCTCGAATTCGGCCTCGCCCAGGATGAGACCAGGGAAGCGGTGAAAGCCCTGGTGAAGAACCTTCCCTTATAACCATGCCCGGTACTCCGCCCGCCGCGCTTAGGGAGCAACGTTGACCACATCCAAGGAACAGCACCTCGACAACATCCACTCCGTCCGAGAACAGGTCCTGTCCCTGCTCCGGGGAATGGACTACTGCCTCGACTGGAAGCCGGGCCCGGACGATTGGTCGGCCCGCGAAGTTGTGTATCACTTGGTGGACACGCCGAAGGGAGGCATCGGAGCGCTGGCCGCCGGGCTGCTGGACGGGACCATCAAGGAGTTCGAGGTCACGCCCGACCTCAACAACATGGACCCGGCCCGCCTGGAACGCGACTACGATCAGGTCTGCGAAGATTTGACTGGGGTTCTTGACTCGCTGGAAGCGGCCGTGTCCAACGCCAATGACCACACCATCCAGAATACGACGGCCACCGCCCACCTGACCGCCCGGGGGATTGACGAGGAACGAACCCCCGACATGCTGCTGCGGGGCCTGTTCCACCGCCACTGGACGGAACACCTGGGGCAGTTGCGGGAGTTGAGGGAGAGCCTGGGGCTGTAAGCTGTGGGCACCGTTCGGCCGGCGGCTAATTGCTTCCTTCGCCAATCCCCAACAGGCTCAGGAACGCCTCCTGGGGCACTTCCACCCGGCCGATGCTCTTCATCCGCCGCTTGCCTTCCTTCTGCTTTTCCAGCAGCTTGCGCTTGCGGGTGATGTCGCCTCCGTAGCACTTGGCCAGCACGTCCTTCCGCAGCGCCCGCACCGTCTCCCTGGCGATCACCCGGCTTCCGATAGCGGCCTGGATGGGGACCTCAAAAAGCTGGCGCGGAATGGTCGAGCGCAGCTTCTGCACGACGCTTCTCCCCAAAAAGACCGACTGGTCCCGGTGCGCGATCATGGAGAGGGCCTCCACCGGAAGGTGGTTCACCAGGACGTCGATCTTGACCAGCGGCGCGGCCTGGTACCCCTGGAAGGTATAGTCCAGCGACGCATATCCCTGGGTGCGGGACTTGAGCTGGTTGAAGAAGTCAGCCAGCATCTCCGCCAGGGGCATGGTGTACTCCATCATTACCCTGGACTCTCCGTCGCCATCGCCGGCCAAGCCCTGTATGTATTCCACGCGCTTGTACTCGGAACGGCGGGAGTGCATCAGCTCCATGATGGCGCCCACGTACCGGCTGGGGGCAACGATGGTCAGGTCCAGGATGGGTTCCTGGATTTGCTGGACTTCATTGGGGGGCGGCAGCTTGGACGGGTTGTCGACCCGAATAGTCTCGCCCGACGTCAGCATCACCTGGTAGGCGACGCTGGGGGCGGTGACGATCAGGTCCAGGTCGTATTCCCGCTCCAGCCGTTCCTGGACTATTTCCAGGTGGACCAGGCCCAGGAATCCGCAACGGAACCCGAACCCCAGGGCGGTGCTGCTTTCCGGTTCAATGGTCAACGAAGCGTCGTTGAGCTGGAGTTTCTCCAGGGCCGCCCGCAGGTTGGAATAGTCCTCGCCGTCCGCCGGATAGAGTCCGGCAAAGACCATAGACTTGAGCTCAACGTAGCCCGGGAGCGGTTCGGTAGCGGGGTCCGCCAGGTTGGTCAGGGTATCGCCAACCGCACATTCCTGGACATCCTTGAACCCGGTGGCGATGTACCCCACCTGTCCGCTGTGCAGAACATCAACCGGCTGCGGCCCGGGGGCGAACACCCCCAACTCCACGATCTCCGCGTTGCGCCCCGAGGACATGACCATGATCTTGCCCGACTTGCTCACCTGTCCGTGAGCAACCCGCACGTACCCGATGATTCCCTTGTACGAGTTGTAGACTGAGTCGAACACCAGCGCCCGGAACTGCTCGTCGGGAGTCCCCGGCGGGGCCGGCACCCTCTCCACCACCGCATCCAGGATGTCCCTGGCCCCGGTGCCTGCCTTGGCGGACACGAACAGGATCTCATCCGGGCGGAAGCCGAACACCTGCTGCAACTCGGCCGACACTCGCTCCGGCTCGGCCTGGGGCAGATCTATCTTGTTGACCACCGGAATCAGTTCCAGGTCGTATTCCATGGCCAGGAGCGTGTTGGCGATGGTCTGGGCCTCGATGCCCTGGCTGGCGTCAACCACCAGCAACGCGCCTTCGCAGGCGGCCAGCGCCCGGGAAACCTCGTAGCTGAAATCCACATGGCCCGGAGTGTCGATCAGGTTCAACTGGTACGACCGGCCGTCCGAAGCCTGGTGGTTCATCGTCACGGCCTTGCCCTTGATGGTGATGCCCCGCTCCCGCTCCAGATCCATCTGGTCCAGGAATTGGGCCTTCATCTCCTGGGCGCGAACGGTGCCCGTAATCTCCAGGAACCGGTCCGCCAGGGTGGACTTTCCGTGATCGATGTGGGCGATGATGCAAAAATTGCGGATTTGCTGCGGGTCCATAACCGGGAAATGGTAACACGGTGGTGAATCACCCACAAGCAAAACCCGGAGCCGGAACACAACCGTTCCCGGCCGCCATCAATGCAAAAGCCCCTGTTGATATGCCAACAGGGGCTGGAAGGGCGACAATAGCCAGGTTGGAGGCTAGTACGAGCCGTAACCCGGGACCCGGATGCAGGATGCCCAGTGCCCGGGCTCGACCTCGCGGAGGTCGGGGATGGCCTGGCTGCAATCGTCTATCGCGATGGGGCACCGGGGGTGGAACACGCAGCCCGAAGGCGGGTTCAGGGGGCTTGGCACCTCGCCCGAAAGGATGATCCGTTCCCGCTGGGCGTCAATCACCGGGTCGGGGATGGGCACCGCGGAGAGCAGCGCCTTGGTGTAGGGATGGAACGGGTTGCGGTAGATTTCGTTACGGTCGGCGATTTCCACCAGCCGCCCCAGGTACATCACAGCCACGCGGTCGCTGATGTGGCGCACCACCGACAGGTCGTGGGCGATGAACAGGTAGGTCAGCGAGAACCGCTCCTGAAGGTCTTCCAGCAGGTTGATTACCTGGGCCTGGATGGACACGTCCAAGGCGGAAACCGGCTCGTCGCAAACAATCAGCTTCGGGTCCACGGACAACGCCCGGGCGACGCCGATCCGCTGCCGCTGCCCGCCGCTGAACTCGTGGGGGAAGCGGTCGGCCATGTAGGGATTGAGTCCCACGTTCTGCAGCAGCTCGGCCACCCGCTGCCGGTATTCTTCCTTGCTCTTGACCAGGCCGTGAACGATCAGCGGCTCCCCGATGATGTTGCCGGCGGTCATGCGGGGGTTCAGCGAGCTGAACGGGTCCTGGAAAATCACCTGCATCTGCCGGCGCATCTGCCGCATCTGCCGGGTGGACAGGCCCACCAGCTCCTGCCCTTCGAACATGATCTGCCCGTCGGTGGGCTTGTAGAGCTGGAGGATGCAGCGGCCGGTGGTCGTCTTCCCGCAGCCGCTCTCTCCCACCAGGCCCAGCGTCTCTCCCCGCCGCACGAAGAAGGAGATGTCGTCGACCGCCTTGATCTGGGCGACGGCCCGCTGGAAAATCAGGCCGGCCGTGACCGGGAAGTACATCTTGAGGTTGTTGACTTCAAGCAGGAAATCTTCCTGCACGCCGGTGGTTCCTCCCTGGGGTTCCGCGGAAGGCATAGTCGTCATGGCAATTAACTCCCCGTGCCCTGATTTCCGATCTCCACCTGACCGGCGGTGACCTGTACGTCGCTTTCGTCAGCCAGTTCCTGGGAATCCCGCATGAATTCCAGCGCTTCCGGCCCCAGGACGTCCGACCGCCAGCAGGCCGTCAGGTGTCCCTCGGACCACTCCACCAGGGGCGGCTCATCGGTAGCGCACTTGTCGATGGACCACCGGCACCGGTCCCGGAAGGAACAGCCCGGCGGTACGTTGACCAGGTCGGGCGGCTGCCCCTCGATGGGATCCAGCTTGGCCCGCCGGGGCAGGTCCAGCCGGGGCACTGAGTTCAGCAACCCGACCGTGTAGGGATGGCGGGGGTTGCTGTAAATCTCCCGGGCCGACCCTCTTTCGACGATCTTGCCGGCGTACATGATGTTCATCCGGTCCGCGTATCTCGCCACGACGCCCAGGTTGTGGGTGATGACGATGAGGGCCACGCCGAACTCGGTGGTCAGGCTCTTCATCAGCTCGAGAATCTGGGCCTGAATGGTCACGTCGAGCGCGGTGGTCGGCTCGTCGGCGATAATCAGCTTGGGATTGCAGCTCAGGGCCATGGCGATCATCACGCGCTGCCGCATCCCGCCGCTGAACTGGTGGGGGTACTGTCGGACCCGCCGCTCCGGGTCGGGGATTCCCACCCGTTCCAGGAGGTTGACCGACTCCCGGCGGGCTTCCTCACGGTTCATCCCCTTGTGCAGCTGCAGCGTCTCGCTGAGCTGCTTCTCCAGGGTCAGGACCGGGTTCAGGGAGGTCATGGGCTCCTGGAACACCATGGACATCTTCCCGCCCCGTATCCGGCGCATGTCGTCCATGTCGATCTTCAGGATGTCCTCGCCCTCGAAGAGCACTTCCCCGTCGGTGATCTTGCCGGGGGGGTCGGGAATCAACCTCATCAGGGAAAGGGCGCTTACGCTTTTCCCGCAGCCGCTTTCTCCCACCAGGCCGAGGGTCTCGCCTTCCTCTACTTCGTAGCTGACCCCGTCCACTGCCCTCACCACGCCTTCAAAGGTGAAGAAGGCAGTCTTCAGGTTTTTGACTTCAAGCAGTGATACCACTTGACCTCCTTACAGGGACCGGCGCCGAATACGCCCGGGCAAGTTGGCAGCCGCTCCCTTCCCTGGGTATAGCCACGATACCGCCGGAGGCGGTGGTGGTGGGGAAGGGGAGACTCGAACTCCCACGCCTTTCGGCACATGATCCTAAGTCATGCTCGTCTACCAATTCCGACACTTCCCCCTTCCCGGGGGCCGGCAACGCCAGATCCTTGGTGACCCGCCTCGGAATCGAACCGAGAACCTACTGATTAAGAGTCAGTTGCTCTGCCAATTGAGCTAGCGGGCCATGGACGCCTTGAATCTATGGCAACCCAGACTATCAACATGAAATTTACTTGTCAACACGGGGAATCCGTCCGCTGACCATCCTTGCGGACGCGATGACCGGATGTCCTGCGGCAAACCCACGGCAGCCGACGCGCGGCGGGCGTCATACCCCGTTTGGGTTACGGATTCGGACACTGTCCGCCGGTCACACGCCCTCGCTCAGCCGCGCCGCCAGGTACTCGGGAAGACCGGCCTTCGTCATCTTCGCCTGGGTGGCTGCGATGTCGTAGGTCACCCGCCGGTGTTCCAGCGTCCCTTCAGCGTCATCATAGATGGCGTAGTTCGGCCTCGGGTCCCGGTCCCGCGGCTGTCCCAGCCCGCCGGGGTTTATTATCCAGCGGCGCCCATCCAGCGGATAGGAGCGGCCCTCCTCGAACTCGACAAACCCCGGCGAGCCCTCCGATTCCTGGCAGAGAAAGGGGTAGTGAGAGTGCCCCACCATGCAGAACTGGGAACGCATCAGCCGCAGCGTTCCCCGCGCCGACTCTTCGTTTAATAAGTACTCGTGAATCGGGGCCCGCAGGCTCCCGTGGACCAGGGTAAAGTCTCCCCGCAAGACCACCAGGGGCAGGCCGGACAAAAAGCGGGCGGTATCCTCGGACAGTTGGAGGCTTGTCCAACGGGCGGCCGCCTCCGCCGCATGGTTGAAGGTCACCGGGTCCAGCTTGCCCACGGCCGCATGGTCGTGGTTTCCGGCCACTGCCGCTAGGGGATACTCGCGAAGCAGCCGGACGCAGGCTTCCGGGTCCGGGCCGTACCCTACCAGGTCCCCCAGGACCCAGACTTCCTCAAACCCGCCCCGGGCCTCGGCATCGCTCAACACGGCCTGCAGCGCTTCCAGGTTGGCGTGAACATCGGAACATACCAGAATCCGCAACTGTCGCTCCCTCCCGCGTGGTGACCGTGTCTTCCCAGTATCTTCCGAGGTGGTGGGCCCTCACCCGTTGTTTGACAGGGACTGCCGCCCCGCCTACCCTCGGAAAGACCCGGCGGGAAGACCCGGCCCAATTTCCCATCGCCTGCTGAAAAGGGACTATATTAGCAGGCCACTATAAAGGACAGTCCCGCCCATCACCACCGCGGGTCAGGAGCGCTTATGACCACCCGGCTGCCCAGCATACACATCGTAGCCACCGGCGGCAGCATCGCCGGCGTTGGCCCCGACCGCCTCGATTACATCCTCTACCCTGAGCTGGGAGAACACCTCACCATCCAGCAGTCCCTGGAACGAATCCCCGAGGTGTCGTCCATCGCCCAGGTCTCCTCCGAAGATTTAATCAGCGTGGGGAGCACCGCCATCGGAGCGCCGGAATGGGTGCGCCTGGCGGCCCGGATTAACGACCTGCTCCAGGGGCCGGTGGATGGGGTCGTCGTCACCCATGGGACGGCGACGCTGGAGGAGACCGCCTACTTCCTGCATCTGACCGTCAAGTCCTCCAAGCCGGTGGTCGTCACCGGAGCGATGCGCCCTCCCACGTCCATCAGCACCGACGCCGACCTGAATCTGCTGGACGCCGTTCGGGTCGCCGCCTCTCCCCAGGCCGCGGGCCTGGGAGTGCTGACAATCCTGAACAACGAAATCCAGTGCGCGCGGGACGTAACCAAGGCCAACACCTTCCGGGTGGAGACCTTCAAGCCCAACGAGCTGGGCTTTCTCGGCTACTCCGATTCCGACGGCCAGGTGGTCCTGTACCGGGCCCCGCTGCGGAAACACACCGTCGCAACCCCCTTCCGGGTGGACGAGTCCACCGTGCTGCCCCGCGTGGACATCGTCTATTCCTACGCAGGCGCCGACGGGATGCTGATTGACGCCGTGGCCGGCCACGGCTCCCCAGGCCTGGTGGTCGCCGGATTCGGCGGCGGCACCTTTCCCCCGCAGGTCATTGAAGCCGCCGCCCGGGCGGTGGAGAGGGGCATCATCGTCGTGCTGGCCTCCCGGTCCAGCGCCGGCCGGGTGGTGATGACCCCGGCCAAGGAGCGGCAGGGATTCATCGTCTCCGACAACCTGCTGCCCCAGAAGGCCCGCGTGCTCCTGATGCTCGCCCTCACCCAGACCACCGACCGCGACCGGATTCAGCAGATGTTTTTGGAATACTGACGAAGAGGCCTGCTCAATCACCAGGGGGGTGGTTGCCGCTTCCCTTCTCTGATTGCGCTCGCGGGTTGGGTGTATACTTGGGCCAATCTCGTCGTAACCCCCGACATCCTTCAAGAGGTTCGTGATGGCACAGTCCGCCCCCAGCACAGCCACCCTTCCTCAGCAGCCCAGTTCCCGCGCCAAGGACAAGGTGATGGCGACCAGCCTCATCGGCGCCCATGGCCTCGAGCACATGTACGCTCACGGGTTCCTGGCCCTGATTCCCGCCATCTACGACAGCCTGGGCCTGATCCCAATTCAGGCCAGCCTTTTGACGGCCGTCCGGCAACTGGCCAGCGGATTCACCAGCGTCTTCGGCGGCTTCGTGGTCGACATGTTCCAGGAGCGCCGCGGACCCATCCTGGCCTTCTCCATGTTTCTCATAGCCGCCGGCTTCTTCCTGGTCGCGGTCCTGCCGGTTTACTGGCTCATCCTGGCAGCGCTGGTCGTCGCGTCGGCCGGCAGCGCCTTGTGGCACCCGCCGGCCCTGGGGCTGTTGGCCCAGCGATTCCCCGAGCGGAGGGGGTTTTTCATTTCCCTCCACCGTTCCGCCGGCAACGTTGGCGACACCGTCGCTCCCATCGTGGTCGGTTTCCTGTTGGGCGCCGCGGCCCTGGGAGCGATGGGAATCGCGGAGGAGGACCGGTGGCGCTGGATTGCCGGCGGCGGAACGCCCATCATGCTCTTCCTCGCCTTCATGATTCTCGTGTTCCTCTGGAATGTGGGACTCACCCGCGCCCCCGCCGTGGCTGGGGCTGGAGCAACGGCCTCCGGCGGCGGACCGGCTCCGGCAGCGGCCCACGTCCACGGTGGCGGACATGGCAACACGAGGGAACGCCTGCGGGCCCAGACGAACAGCCTGCGGGATGCCATGAGAGGCGGCGGCTTTGCCGCCATCGTTCCCATCTTCATCGTCTCGGCGGTCAGGGGCATGGGAGACCGGACCGTGCTCTGGGTGCTCCCCCTGTACCTGACCCAGCCCATCGACAAGGGCGGTCTGGGCCTCAGCTATTGGGTCATGGGCGTCCACTTTGCCCTCCTGACCGCTCCCGGCATCATCGCCGGCCCCCTGTTCGGCAGCCTGTCCGACAGCATCGGGCGCAAGCCCGTAATCGCCTTCATCATGGGTGTTGCCGTGCTGCTGCCGCTGGTCATTGTCTGGGGAGGCAACCTGCCCGTGGCTGCCCTGGAAGAACCCTTCTCCGGAATCTTCGTCGTCCCCATCCTGACCATTGCCGTGGTGCTCTTCGGACTGTTCAGCTACTCGGTGAACTCCCTCACCCAGGCGGCGGCCATTGACGTGGTCGAAGGACGGCGGCTGGAAGGCACCTTCATCGGGCTTATGTGGGGCAGCAACGCCGCCTTCGGAGCCGCCGCCGCCGTGGTGTCCGGGGTTATCGCCCAGTTCGCCGGCTGGAACGCGGCCTTCTACTTTGCCGCCGCCCTGTACCTGGGAGGGTTCCTGGTATCGCTCATGCTTCCCATCACCGGCGGCCCCCGGGCCAGGGCCGCCTAGCGTATCCCATGCGTATTCCATGACTCCGGGCCAGGTTTGAGCCAGCAGGATCTGACCCGGGTCACCATCTACACCGACGGCGCCTGCACCGGGAACCCCGGCCCCGGTGGCTACGGCGCCGTCCTCATCGCGGGCGGACGGCGCCGGGAAATATCCGGCGGATTCCGGCGCACCACCAACAACCGCATGGAAATTCTCGCCGCGGTCGTCGCCCTGGAATCTCTCACCAGGCCCTGCCGCGTCACCTTGTTCAGCGACTCCCGTTACGTCGTCGACGCCATGACCAAGGGATGGGCCCGCCGCTGGAAGGCCAACGGGTGGAAGCGCAACCGCCGCGAAGCAGCCGTCAACCCCGACCTCTGGGAACGAATGCTCCAGGCCTGCGCCGCCCACGACGTCGACTTCCGGTGGGTCCCCGGCCATGCCGGTGTCCCCGAAAACGAGCGCTGCGACCGCCTAGCCGTTCAGGCGGCTCACGGAAAAGACCTGCCCCCCGATACAGGCTACGAGTCCGCTCCCGCTGCCGCCCCTCCCCGGCTCCCATCCTGAACCGGCTCCAGGGATATAGGGACACCCGTTTGGGATACCAAGCCAGGCGTCCGCCCGGGCTTTCCAGCAATCTCGGGCCCCAACCATTGCCCCATCCCCGGGATGCTTGTCCGCAATAAAAAGTATTGGATAATAAGTCAGACCAATTCCGCTCAAAAACCGTTGACACCCACTTTCGGCGGATGTTAACCTGATTTTGTAGCAAGCGGGGACCAGTTCTCCGGCTTGGCTTCGAAAGCCCTCCAGGAGGTGGAATATGGTTAAGGTATTCGTACTGCACCATAACTGGAAGTTTCCTTGTTGCCTCCCTGCTGGTGGGCGTTAGGAGTCGAGGGGCAACCCCAACGGCAAAGGCGTCCACCGGCAGGGAAGGGGCGAGGCGCGCACAGGCGCCGGACGCCCCGGCATCGGGCCGAAACGGTCCGGCCCCGCTGGTAGGAATACCGGCAACCAGGGCAAAAAAGATCAGGACCCGGCGGGAAGCGCCGGGTCCTGATTTCTTTTCGTCCAATAACCGGAAAGGGTATCAAAACCTCAGTCCTTTCCCTCCGTGGCCATGCGGTATTGCTCGGGAGTGTTCAGGTCCCACAGGAGCTCTTCCAGCCCCAGCTCCAGCCGCGCCGTCCGGTCCCGGTGCCGCTCGGTGACGGCGCGCATCCCCTGGGTTCCCTCCTCGATCCCCAGCATCTCGTCCAGCAGCGAGGCGTCCGCCAGGATCGGATGTCCTCCCTTACCGTTGCAGCAGGGAATGGTCAGGAGCGCATCCCCGCCCTGGTGCGCCTCCACAATCCGCCGGATGGTCCGGCCGCTCCGGGGCTGGTCCACGTTGAGGAACATTATCGTGCCGGTGCTGCGGCGGTCCACCGCCAGCAGACCGGCCTTGATGGATGTGGTCTTGCCGTCCAGGTAATCGCGGTTCAACACCCAGCCGACCCCGTCCCTCCCCTCCAGCAGCGGCCGCAATTCCTCCGCCCGGTGTCCCAGCACAACGATAACTTCATCCGCCCCGCCTTCCCGCAGGACGGCCACCTGATGCTCCAGCAAGGTCAAGCCCTGCCACATGAGCAGGGCTTTCAGTTCCCCCATCCGGCGGGACTCGCCCGCCGCCAGAAGGATTGCTGTCACCTTCCCGGGACGGTCTGACACTCTCCGTCCCTTCCCGCTAGGCGTTGACCATGCGGGCGACCTTCTCCGCCGACCTTTCCAGGAACCAGTCTTCCATCTTCAGCTGGCCCCCCTTGCCGCCGCGCCGGGTCATGATAATCTCCGACATCACGCTCACGGCAATCTCTTCCGGTGTCAACGCGCCGATGTCCAGTCCGATGGGAGACTTGACATCCCTCAGCCGGTCCAGCGTGACCCCCTGCTGGAGCAGCCGCTGGTAGATCATCAGCGACTTGCGGCGGCTCCCCATGAGTCCAATGTAGCGGGCCCGGGTGTTCAGCGCCGACTCCAGGGCCATGTCATCGAACCGGTGCCCCCGCGTCGCCACCACGATGAAGGTGTTCACGTTCAGCGAGACCTGGCTCGACCAGTCTTCGTAGGGGGTCACCACCGTCTCGTCGGCGTAGGGGAACCGCCCGCCGTTGGAAAATTCGGGGCGGTCGTCCACCACCACCACCCGGTATCCCAGGGTGGCGGCCAGGTCCGCCGTGGCCTTCCCGACGTGTCCCCCGCCCACCATCACCAGGGTCGGTGGAGTCGTGAACCCTTCGACGAAAACCTCGATGCCCGCATCCGTGATGAAGCTCTCGATATTCCCGACGTCGGCAACCTTGCGGCACAGGTCCATCGCCCGCTGGTCCAGCTCCGGATCGCCCAGCGTGCCGGAAACCGTGCCTCCGCACCGGAGCAGCAGCTTGGCTCCCATCCCCTCCGCTCCCGGCGGAACATTGACCACCGTGGCCAGGGCCACCGGCTCCCCGCCGTCATAGGCGTCCAGCAGCTCCTGCCCCACCCCGGCGAAATCCGCCGCTTCCCGGAAGGGTTCCAGGTAGAAGTACATCGTCCCGCCGCAGACCAGGCCGTCCCGGGCCGCGATGTCCTCGTTCAGAAAGTAATCCTTGAACTCCGGCCCGCCGTTGTTGCGCAGGATTTCCTGGGCGGCGAACCAGATGTCCCCTTCGACGCAGCCGCCGCCCAGGGTGCCCAGGCCGCTACCGTCATCCCGGACCAGGAGCATCGCTCCCGATTTCTGGGGAGTGGACCCCTTGGTCCGCACCACCGTCGCCAGGACGCATGGCTGACCTTCTTCGAGAAGCTTCACCGCTTCCTGAATGACCTCTTTCATATCTCTCGCCCTCTGGGGAAAGCTGCTCTGTTATTCCCTGCTGTTATCCTTTGGAAGACCCGGCAACGCCACTGCTTTCCCGCTCCCTCAATTATATCCCAACCGCACCCGGTTGTTACAACGAATCAAGTTTTCGCGGGCAACCGGCAACGCCCTGGTTCCCCGCATCGTCCCCCGACGGAGCGGCGCGGGACACGGGAAGGCCAGGGCCGGCCCCAGGATGGCGGAACTGCCGTCCGCGTGGTGCCCCCGGAGCACGATTTTCCCCCAACTCGCTCAGGAAAATCTGTCAATTTCTCACCAATTATAGTAAACTATGAGTTGAATCTCTAACTGTAGCCTGGCCTGATGACCACCGTCGCCATCACTTCAGTAGACCGTGAAAATGCTGAAGAATACGTCCAAGTCCTGGAACCCCTGGGTGCGGAGGTACGCATCCTCACTCCCTGCGCCTCCGGCTATTCCGGGCAGTTGATGGAGGGCGTGGGCGGCCTGCTCCTCTCCGGCGGTCCCGACGTGGACCCCCGGCTCTACGGGGCAGTCCCCCAACCGGATGCCGGGCTGGATCTCTGCCGTCCCCTGGACGATATGGAGCTGGAGGCCCTGGAATACGCCTTGACCGAGGACATGCCGGTGCTGGCCATCTGCCGGGGGATGCAGCTGCTCAACGTCGCCTTCGGCGGGAGTCTCATCCAGGACCTGCCCGGCCATCGCAACGGCTCCGAGGATACTCCGGCCAAGCACCTCATCTACCTTGCTCCCGGGGCCAAGGCATCCGCCGTGATCGGTTCCGCCGGTTTTTTCCGGGTGAACAGCATCCACCACCAGGGCCTTCGGGAACCCCAGCGGGCGGAGGGGTTGATGTCCACCGCCTACGCCGTTGATGACGGCCTGATAGAAGGGCTGGAAAGCCCCCGCCACAGCTGGGTAATCGGCTTGCAGTGCCATCCCGAGCGGCAGAACGAAGTTCCCAGGAGTTTTAACAACCTGTTCGCCGCGTTCATCGACCGGGCCTCGGACCACCTCGGCCGGACCGGCCCCCGCTGACCAATTGGCGCCCCCTGCCCGGGAAGCGCCGCTTTTGCGCCACGTTCCGGGCATCCGCTCGTGCCATAGCGCCGCAGAGCCGCCGCGAAGCGGACCGGCCTCAGCGAACAACCGGACCTCTTTTAGCCGGACCCCATAGCCGGACCCTCTCTCAGCCGGAACGGATGATAACCAGAAGGAGCACAGGTTCATGGTAACCGCCACCACTCCCCCGGAAGACCGGATCAACCCCATTCGCATCGAAGAGGAGATGCGCACCTCGTATCTGACCTATGCCATGAGCGTCATCGTCGCCCGGGCCCTGCCCGACGTGCGCGACGGCTTGAAACCCGTTCAGCGGCGCATCCTCTACGCCATGCACGAAATGGGAATCCGCCCCGGCTCGCAGCACCGCAAGAGCGCCCGCATCGCCGGAGAGGTGCTCGGCAAGTTCCACCCCCATGGCGAGGGGTCCGTCTACGACACCCTGGTCCGCATGGCCCAGCCTTTCTCCATGCGCTATCCCCTCATCGACGGGCAGGGGAACTTCGGCAGCGTGGACGGGGACCCGCCCGCCGCCATGCGCTACACCGAAGCCCGCATCGCCGCCATCTCCGACGAGCTTCTGGCGGACATCGACCAGAACACAGTTGATTTCCTGCCCAACTTCGACGATTCCATCGAAGAACCCACCGTCCTGCCCAGCCGCCTCCCCAACATGCTGGTCAACGGGACCACCGGCATCGCCGTGGGCATGGCCACCAACATCCCGCCCCACAACCTCGGCGAAATTTGCGACGCCGTCTGCTACCTCGTCGACAACCCCGACTGCACCGCCGAGGACCTGATCAAGCTGGTGCCCGGGCCTGACTTCCCCACCGCCGGAATCATCCGCGGCACCTCCGGCATCGTCGACACCTACAACACCGGCCGCGGCCGGGTCGTCATGGAAGCTGCCACCGAAATCGAGGAAGTCAGGGGCGGGCGGCAGCGGATAATCGTCTCCGAGCTTCCCTACCAGGTCAACAAGGCCACGCTGGTGGAGAAGATCGCCCAGCTCACCCGGGAAAAACGGGTCGAGGGAATCTCCGACATCCGGGACGAGTCCGACCGCCACGGAATGCGCGTCGTCATAGACCTGCGCCGGGATGCCCAGCCCAACATCGTCCTCAACAACCTCTACAAGCACACCGCCCTCCGCAGCGCCTTCAACTCCATTGTCCTCGCCCTGGTCGACGGACAACCCCAGGTGCTCCCCCTCAAGCGGGCCCTGGCCCTCTTCATCGAGCACCGCGAGGAAGTAATCCGCCGCCGCTCCGAGTTCCGGCTGCAGCGGGCCCGCGACCGCGACCACATCGTCCAGGGACTGCTGCTGGCCCTCGACCAAATGGACGAGGTCATCAACACCATCCGCGCTTCGGCCGATGTTGAAGAGGCCCGCACGAACCTCATGCAGCGGTTCGACCTCAGCCAGCCCCAGGCCCAGGCCATCCTCGACATGCAGCTCCGCCGCCTGGCCGCCCTGGAACGGGAGCGGCTGGAGAAGGAGCACCAGGACCTGCTGACCACCATCGGCGAGCTCGAAGCGTTGCTGGCCGACCCCGCCAAGATCCGCGAGGTCATCAAGGAAGAGACCGTCAAGCTCAAGACCGACTTCGGCGATGCCCGCCGGACCGTCATCTATCCCGACGAGGTAGAGGAGCAGTCCGCTGAGGACTTCATCACCCACCAGGACGTGGTCATCACCCTCAGCCAGCGGGGATACATCAAGCGGGTGCCCCGCGAGACCTACCGGACCCAGCACCGCGGCGGCAAGGGCGTCCGGGGCATGAACATCCGCGACGACGACGACCTGATGCAGCTGGTCATCGCCGACACCCACGACACTCTCCTGATGTTCACCAACCGGGGAAGGGTCTACCCCCTGCGGGTGTTCAACATCCCCTCCGACACTTCCCGCACCAGCCGGGGAACCCTGATGATCAACCTCGTCCCTCTCGCCCCCGGGGAGCAGGTCCAGACCATGCTCCGCACCCAGAACGCACGGGAGGAGGACCTGCTTATTCTCGCCACCAGGGGAGGCCAGATCAAAGCCCTCAAGGAAAAGGAGCTGGGCAACATCCGCCCCAAGGGTCTCGCCGTGATGAACCTGAACGACGACGACGAGCTGATCAGCGTGTGCCCCCGTGGCGAAGGCGACGACGTGGTGATTGTTTCGAAGCAAGGAATGTCCATCCGCTTCCCGGTCGACGACCTCCGGACGCGCACCCGGTATGCCGGCGGCGTCAAGGGAATCACCCTGCGGCCCGGCGACCAGGTGGTGGGAATGGCCGTGGTCGCCGGCAGCCCGGAGGAAACCGCCGATCCCGACAATCCAAACCCGAACCCGGAACCCGGCCAGGTCAACGACCAGCTTCTCGTGGTCAGCGAGCGGGGATTCGGCAAGTGTTCCGACCTCGGGCTCTACCGCACCCAGGGCCGGGGCGGACAGGGCATCATCACCTTCAAGGTGACGGAGCGCACCGGGCCGGTTGCCGGAATCATCAAGGTGGAGCCGGAGTCGGAGGACGAAGAGTTGTTCATCATCTCGGCCAAGGCCCAGGTCGTCCGCATCGGGCTGGACGGCGTCCGCCGCGCCGGCCGCGCCACCCAGGGAGTCATCCTCTGGCGTGACCGGGTTGACGAGGACTACGTCGCCTCCGTCTCCCTCTGCCCCCGGGACCTGATCCCCGACGAGGATGAATCCACCCCCGGCCAGTCCCGCAACGGCCATAAGCCCAATTCTTCCTCCGGGAAGTAGCCCCCTCCCCAGGAAACAGGCCCGGTGAGAAATAAGCCCGGTCCCGGGCAACCACCCTCGGTTGTCCGGGACCGGGCTTTGCCTTTCCCTGCCGGGAGTACCAGGTGCCCGTTTCGTAGAGCAAACTGCTGGAACCGTTGCCCCGAGTTCTCGGGATTGCGTCCGGGAACCCGGCATCTGCTGAAATGCCTTTCAGTTTCCTGACTTTATAATACGAATACATATCAGGAAAAAGTGTTTAATATTCTCACTGATGCCTGGGTAGTTACGGTTTCCTGAACATTGCTTTCGAAATACTTGATGCGCCCAAAATAGTTCGATATAATCCCCGTCTGCTTGAACAACGATTTGCAATCACTGCATGGGCTACATTCGCATAAACGGGCAAGTCTGATGAAATTGGTTTTCCTCCACGGAGCCGGGAACTCCAGCCTCTCCTTCTACTACCAGCTCCGGCACTTCCGCAATTCAAAGGCGATAGATCTTCCGGGTCATCCTGCCGGACAGCCATGCAGTACCGTGGAGGGGTACGTGGAATGGGTCCGTGGATTTATCGCGGCCCGCCGCTACAAGGACGTGGTCCTGGGCGGCCATTCAATGGGAGGCGCCATCGCAATGCAATACGCATTGCAATACCCTGGCGAACTCAAGGGGCTGATCCTGGTCGGCACCGGCGCCAGGCTCCGCGTTCACCCCGATTACCTGGCCCAATCCCGCCTCGCCAGTCCCGACGACTCTGATTGGCTCGAGCGGCAAAGGTCCTACTATGCCGGAGTCGAGCAGGACATCGTCAACGCTCTCATGATGCGGGCCAGGGAAGTCGGCCCTTCCGTCGAGCACAACGACCTGACGGCCTGCGACCGATTCGACGTAATGGAAGAAGTCGAAACCATCCAACTTCCAACGCAGATAATCTGCGGCAAAGAAGACGGCATGACCCCGGTCCGGTACTCCGACTACCTGTCAGAGCGCATACCCGGATCCAAGAAGGTGGTCATCGGAGGGGCGGAGCATTTCGTACAGCTCCAGCAATACCGCCAGGTCAACCTGGCAATCGAGAAATTCGTCAAACGGCTGGGACGCCGCTGACGCGGACCAAACCGCGCTGAGATCGCCCCGGGATCCCGGTCACCCCGCGTTGGGGTGGTACCACCGGCTTTGGTAGAACATCAGCGGCGACCCCTCATCGTGCTGTTGCAGTTCCTGCACTTCGCCGAAGTAAACTGTGTGGTCCCCGTAGACATGGGCGCCGACCACGGTGCATCCCATGAAAACCATCGACTTGTCCAGGATCGGGATGCCGGTTTCCGTCATCGTATAGTTGTACTCCACTGAACCCGTCCGGTCTTCGGGACGCCTGGCGAAGTACGCCCCCAGGTCCTCCTGTTCCTCGAAGAGAATGTTGATCCCGAACCCACCCCGCTGCTCTACGTAGCCGTGGGTGTGGGTGCCGTGGGCCACGCACACCAGCACCGTCGGGGGATCCAGGCATACCGAGGTGAACGAGTTCGCGGTCATTGAGTGGGGGACACCCTCGTCGTCAACGCTGGTTACCACCGTCACGCCCGTGGCGAACTTGGACATTGCTTTCCTGAACTCGTCTCTCTCTACCAACTCTGTACCTTCTTCCGGGAGATTCTTGATTCAGCGGGGCATCCGAGGGATCGGTGGCGCCGGTCCGGCTGATTTTTGGGCAATTATAACCCCACCCGTATTCTCTAGCCAACAAACTCACCCGCCGCCGCGAACCCAATGCCCCGCCATAGCTGTCAGTTGGGGAAGGGACGGAAACAGTCCGCCAGTTCCCCACTCCTCGCGCCTCCCGCGCAGCCGGGTTCCAGCTTTGCCACCGTGCCAGGAAGGATGCAACCGGAAAACAGCTCAGGATGAGTCAATTCCGCCAGCATCTCCAGTCCCTGCACTATTCTGGGCCCGGGCCGGCTGAAGAAAACGTGGTCAATGAGATACACCTCCCCGGATTTCACCGCCGGAATGTCCCACCAACCCTTCTGCTCCACCAGCCAGGATACCTCCCGCATGTGCCTGCCCAGGTCAGACGAACATAGGTCAATGAACAGCTTTTCCGGGGCGTAGTCCAGCACCTCTTGCCAGTCTATCCGGGCGGCGGGACAACCCGGCTCGTACAGCTCCTGCCGTCCTCCCGCCCTCAGCAGCATGTCCGGGATCCAGTGCCCTCCAATCACCAGCGGATTGATCCCCTCCAGTGAGTAGACCCTTGGCCGGTGTGCGGCCGCCGACACCGCCGCTTCCACGGCCTCCGCACGGGAGCGCATTTCAGCGGCCATCCTCTCTGCAGCCTCCTCCGCCCCGCAGACCCTTCCAACGTCGCAGATGCTGTCGAAGATTTCCTCGATGGTCCTCGGGTTCAGCACCAGCACCTCCGGCTGGACCGGCATGGGCTCCACCGCCCGGCCCACCGTTGCGGCGTCAACCTCGCAAAAGTAGCAAAGGTCCTGGGTCAGCACCACATCCGGCGGATTTCCCCTCAGCCAGTCCTCGTCCAGGTCGTAGGGACTCTCCCCCGACTCCAGTATCCGGCGCATGGCCGCTTCGACTTCCTCGCTGGACATTACCGACGGATCGATTCTGCTGCGGCACACCACCCGCTTGTCCCGGGCCTCGGGCGGATAGTCGCAGAGATCCGTCAGCCCGCAGATATGGCCGCCCAACCCCATGGCGAACAGGATTTCGGTCGCGCTGGGCAGCAGCGAACAGATGCTGGGAGAGTTGGCCATTTGACAACACCTTCCTTGACCCCGGGCAGCGACCCGGGCCGGCGCCGTTGGTCCATCCCCCCGGCCACTGGCCGGAGCGGGAGCAAGCAGAGAAACCACCACCCTACCTTGCCGCTTGCCGAGCGTTTTAGACAAAAAGTTGAGCGGCTCCGGAGGAGGGGCAAAACCCAGTGCTTCGGAACAACCGGTGTTGTATTATAAACGCCGTGGCCGCATCCAACATTCCCGGGCCGGACGCCCTGCGGATGCACCCTCATCGCTTTCGCCTCCTCGCCTTCAACGCGCCCTTCTGCCAATGACTCAAGCTGACCCCCATGCGCCCCAGGCTTGGACCATCCCGTCCCTGACCGGTCTGGCCGCCTTCGGTTTCGGCATCACCGGCATGTTCCTGGCCATGGAAGCCGTCATTATTCCCAGCCTGATCCTGGAGCTGGCCCCGTCCGGCGCCAAGAACACCTTTCTAGGCGGATTGGGCTTCGCGGGAATGATCGTCGCCGCCCTGGTGCAGCCCGTCGCCGGATGGTACAGCGATCGCACCTCAACGCCCTTTGGAAGGCGTGTGCCCTTCATCGTCTGGAGCACGGTGTTCGTCACCCTGGGTCTTTCCGGCCTGGTGGTAGCCGACGACTACTGGTCCCTGTTCATTTTCTGGTTATTCATCCAGGCCAACGCCAGCATCGGGTTTGGGCCTTTCCACGCCCTCATCCGCGACCTCGTCCCCGCCAACCGTATCGGGGTGGCCTCATCGCTGAAAATCCTGGCCGACGGCGCGGGCGGCGTAACCCTGGTGGCCCTCACCGGACTCGTCATGAGCCGTTACACCGGGGATGAGACCTCCTTTTGGTTGGGAATTGCCCTGGCGGTAATCGCGGCGGCGGTCATTGCGTCAGCCCTGGTGAGTTCCTATACCGTGGTCACCCGTGAACGGTCCCGGCGCTTCCAATACCGGCGCAACACCGAGACCTTCAGGAATCCATCCGGCCTGCACCCCCACCTGCCCTGGTATCTCGTCTCCCGTTACCTCCTGGTCACCGCCGTCATCGTCTTTCCCACCTATGGATTGTTCTTCCTGAACGACGTCGTGGGCGTTGCCAATCCCGCCCGGACCCTGGGACTGATGATCCTGTTCATCGGGGGGGCTTTCGTTGTCAGCGTATACCCCGCCGGGCGGTTGTCCGACCGCATCGGGAGGAAGCCCGTGGTGGTCGGCGGGTCCCTGGCCTCCGCTGTAACCACGGTTGCCATGCTCGCCGCCGGGAACCAGACCGAGGCCCTCCTCGTCGCCAGCCTCATCGGCGGGTCCGTGGGAGTGGTCCTCAGCGCCAGCTGGGCCATGGCCAACGACCTCGGCACCGAGGGACGGGAAGGCCAGCACATGGGCATCGTCAACCTCGCCACCATTGGCGGAGCCGCATCGGCCAAGCTGTTGGGCCCGGGCGTAGACCTCCTGAACCTGGCCGCCCCCGGGCTCGGGTATTCCGTCCTGCTGGTGGGTTGTGCGGTCGCCTTCGTGGTGGCCGCGCTGTTGATTCTTCCCATCGAACCCCACCCTACGCCCGCATCCGACGCCGTGGTCCAGTGACGCAGCTTATCCAGCGCATCCGGGAATCATGCTACCGCAGCCGTTGAGCTGCGCCGCCTGAAACCGAGCGCTGCCAACGTTAAGCCAAGCACTTGTCACCGGGGTTAAAATACAGGCAGAATCACCGGAAGACCGGCGGACGCCAGTTCCGGCGCCCACAGCCTGGATCGCATACTTGGAGAACCCCAAAGGAGGCATCGCCCATGACCACCGAGACCCAGCACGAACACGGCCATTCCCACGGCAACGGCCACTCCCACACCCATACCGCCGCGTCCGAAATGCGGACCGCCGCCGTCGCCTTTCTCAACAGCCTCACCCCGGACCAGAAGGCCGCCGCCACCTTCGACTACATCGACGGCGAGCGCATCTTCTGGTACTACCCTCCCCTCAACCGCCACGGCCTCCTCCTCCGCGAGATGGAAGGCCCCCAGCGTTCCCTCGCCTACGGGCTGATGGCCACCGGACTCAGCCCCGAGGCTAACCTCCAGGCCCGTGCCATCATGGACCACGAGCTCATCCTCGGCCCCCTGGAAGTCGAGCAGAACGCCGTCACCTATCCCCGTGACCCCCTCCTGTACAGCTGGACCATCTTCGGGGACCCGGAAGACGCCTCCCATCCCTGGGGCTGGCGCGTCGAGGGGCACCACGTTTCCCTCCATTACTCCGTCTGGGCCGACGAGGTCCTGTCCATGACCCCCTTCTTCTTCGGCGCCAACCCGGCCCGCGTCCCCCACGGCTCCCAGCAGGGACTCCGCATCCTCGGACGCCGCCAGGACCTGGCCCTGGAGCTAATGGAAAGCATGGACTCCGGCCAGCGTTCCAAGGCCGTCATCTACAGCGAGGCCCCCGCCGACATCCTCACCTTCAACTCCTCCCAGGCGTCCCTGCCCGAGGAAGCCGGCATCCCCGCCACCCAGCTCAACGGCACCCAGCGCGAGGTCCTGACCGCCCTGGTCACCGACTACGTGATGAAGGCCCGCGCCGACCTGGCCCAGGAGCGCCTCGACAACCTCCTCCACGACGGCGGACTGGACAAGATTCACGTCGCCTGGGGCGGCCCGGTCGACGCCGCCCAGCCCCACTATTACCGGCTCCACGGCGGCAACTTCGTCGTCGAGTACGACAACCGGCAGAACGGGGCCAACCACATCCACTCCGTCTGGCGCGACGTCAAAAACGACTTCGCCTACGACGTCCTCCGCCAGCACCTGATCATGTACCACATCGTCTAGGAGGCCGGTGGTCCGGCAAGTTGAACCCCCTCAACAGCGGCCCCGCGGAAATGGCGGGCCGCTGTTTTTTGATTAGCCTTGACACCATTTCTCCCCCGCTAATACACTCCCCATGCAACCGGGACCGAATACGGCCCCGCAACTATCTACAATGGAGGAAACACGCCAAATGGTCGCAGTTAAAGGTTTTGCCAACGGGCAGATTACGGCGGAAATCGCCCAAGCCTGCAACAACTGGCTCAACAGTCTCAGTCCGGAGCAGAAAGCCAAGGGCACCTACGACTTCCGGGACGGTGAGCGCATCTTCTGGTACTACCCGCCCCTCAACCGCCACGGCCTTGCCCTCCGGGACATGGACCAGAACCAGCGGGACCTGGCCTACGCCATCATCGACTCCACCCTCGCCCCCGACACTGCCGAGAAGGCCAAGCTCATCATGGAGCACGAGCTCGTCCTGGGCCCCATCGAGGTCGAGGAAGGCACCGCCAACTGGGACCGCAACCCCGAGCTCTACTACTGGACCGTCTTCGGCGAGCCGGGCAGCGACGGCCCCTGGGGCTGGCGTGCCGAGGGACACCACGTCTCCCTGCACATCAACTGCTGGGACGACAAGATAATCTCCGTCACCCCCTTCTTCCTTGGCGCCAACCCCGCCGAGGTCCTCAAGGGAGACAAGCAGGGCCTCCGCATCCTCGACCGCCGCGAAGACCTGGCCATCGAGCTGATTAACAGCTTCAACGACGACCAGAAGTCCCGCGCCATCCTCCACGACAAGGCCCCCTGGGACATCCTTACCTACAACTCCAGCAAGGCCGCCGTCCACGACAACGAGGGCGTCGCCGGCTCCGAGATGACCGGTTCCCAGCGGGAGACCCTCATGTCCCTCATCACCGAGTACGTCAACGGAATGCGCTCCGAGTACGCCGAGAGCAAGATGGCCGAGCTGCGGGAGCGCGGACTGGACAACTTCCGCGTCGTCTGGTCCGGCGCCCTCGACCGCAGCCGCGACCACTACTACCGCATCCACGGCGGAAACTTCATCATCGAGTTCGATAACATCCAGAACGGCGCCAACCACATCCACTCCGTCTGGCGCGACGTCGAAAACGACTTCGGTGAAGACGTGATGCGCGACACCAAGAAGCAGTACGAGATCCTGTAACCCCTCCATCGCCGGACCTGGTTCCGGCAGAACGCTCCACGGTCCGCACCCGCCGGCCCCGGCACTGAGCCGGGGCCAGCCCTTTTTGGGGGTTTGGGGGATGAATCCCCCAGCGTAACCCCTCCCCCGGTTTACACCGTCTGGGCCGGGCATTAAGCTTGGCCCAACCCTCCTCCCTGGCCTTACCCATCCCGGTCATCCAACCACCGGAGCAATCTGCCGCCATGACCACCGCCGGACACAGCGCCATCCGCCGCGACCTACGCGAGAAACTGACCGGAGAAGCCCGCTACTCCGCCGACCTCAAGCTGCCGGATATGGCCCACGGCCTGATCCTCCGCAGCCCCCACCCCCACGCCGACATCCTCAGCGTGGACACTACGGATGCCCAGGCCCTCCCCGGCGTCCACGCCGTCATCACCCCCTTCAACGTCCCAGCCGGAAGGCTGGCCTCCGACCTTCTCGTCCTGGACACCCGCGCCCGCTTCGTCGGCGATGAAGTGGCCGCCGTAGCCGCTGATGACCTGGACACCGCCCGCCGCGCCCTGGAGCTCATCAACGTCGAGTACCGCGTCCTCCCCTTCATCCTCGACTCTGCCGAAGCTCTGGGACCGGACGCCATCGCCATCCACCCCGGCGGCAACCTGGCCATCCCCGAACCCCTTTCCCTGGAGCGCGGGAGCGCGGAACAGGGTTTCGCCCAAGCCGACCTGGTCTTCGAGGAGCACTATTCTGTCCCCGTACACTCGGCAACGCCGCTGGAACCCCGCGCCGCCCTGGCATCCTGGGATGGCGGCAACCTGACCCTGTGGAAGTCCACCCGTGGCGTCCACGTCGACCGAGACGCCATCGCCGGAGCGCTGGGCATCCCCTCCTCCCGCGTCCGCGTCGTCGGCCCCTTCCTCGGCGCCGGATTCGGCAACAAGGACGAGTCCCGCCTCGGCGCCATCGCCGCCGTCCTTGCCCAGCGTACCGGACGCCCCGTCCGCGTCGAGTATTCCCGCGCCGAGGAGTTCGTCGCCGGCCGCACCCGCCACGCCGCCGAAATCGACCTCAAGATCGGCGTCAAGCGCGACGGCTCTATCACCGCCATCCACGGCAAAGCCCTCCTCAACACCGGCGCCTACCAGGCTTCCGTCGCCGGAGTCGCCCGCCGCCTCGGCCAGGGGATGCTCTACCTCTACCGCTGCCCCAACGTCAAGTATGAGGCCCTGCCCGCCTACACCAACTGCCCGGTCGCCGGCTCCTACCGCGCCCTCGGCGCACCCCAGGGACACTTCGCCCTGGAAACCCTCATGGACCGCATCGCCGGAGAGTTGGGAATAGACCCCCTGGAGTTCCGCCTCCGCAACCACGTACCCCGGGAAGGCCAGCCCGGAAAGCGCCAGTCCCCGCCCGGCCAGATCATCGACAGCCAGCCCCTGGAGGGAGGCATCCCCTTCTCCAGCAACGAGCTGGACCAGTGCCTCCGCCGCGGCGCTGAGGCCTTCGGCTGGGACAATCCCCTGCCCGACCCCGGCGACCCCTTCCTCAAGCGCGGCAAGGGAATGGCCATGATGATTTACCGCGGCGGCCCCGGCTCCGTCTCCGCCGCCGAAATCCGCATTGACCGCTCCGGCCGGATAACCCTCACTTCAGGATTGATGGACGTGGGGGAAGGCGCATCCACTGCCCTGCCCCAGATGGCCGCCGATGTCCTCGGCGTATCTGCGGAAGACATCGCCGCCCACTTCGCCGACTCCGCCGACACTCCCAACGCCCCAATCACCGCCGGCTCCACCGCCACCTTCTCCACCGGCACCGCCGTCGTCCAGGCTGCTGCCGAGGTCCGCCAGCGCCTCCTGGAAATCGCCTCCGTTGGGCTGGAAGCACCGGTGATGGAACTCGACACCGCCGGCGGAGCCGTCTTCGTCCGCTCCGACCCCTCCCGCCGCATGACCATCCCCGAAGTCGCCGCCCGCATGGAAGGCACCCACATATCCGCCGAGGCCACCATCACCCCCGGCAGCCCCGACTATATCGTCAACTCCTTCGGCGCCCACTTCTGCGAGGTCGAGGTCGACACCGCCACCGGAAGGGTCCGCGTCCTCCGCTACGTCGCCGCCCACGACTCCGGCCGCATCATCAACCCCCGCCTCGCCCTCAACCAGGCCGAGGGCGCCGTCTCCCAGATGCTCGGCTTCGCCCTGTCGGAAGAGCTGGTAACCGACGGCCCCACCGGCGTCACCCTCAACCCCAGCTACCTGGAGCACAAGAGCCCCACCATCCTCGACTACCCCGACCTCCAGGTAATCTTCGCCGACAACGTCCACCCCATCGGACCCCTGGGAGCCAAGGCCCTCGGAGAAGTCCCCTCCCCCGGCCCGGCCGCCGCCATCGCCAACGCCATCCGCCATGCCACCGGCCTACGCCTCACCACCCTCCCCTTCACCCCGGACCGGGTTTTGGCCGCCCTGGCAGGGCCAACGCATTCTAAATTTAGGGTACTGATAGAATCGTGGTGTAAAGCGAGGCAGAGGTACAGGTTGTGAGGTGTGGTGATGAGGAGCGGCGTCGAGGGAACCA
>DAOUIZ010000037.1:0-85382 GCA_034423195.1 Dehalococcoidia bacterium
TTGCGGCAGGACCGGCACTCCAAACTCTCAGTCAAGGCCAAGCGAAAGCTGGCCGCTTGGGATAACGACTACCTGCTCTCCATCCTCTCCAATTAGAATGCGTCGGCCCTGCCGGGCTGGTGGAATCCTTCCTGAAGGAACACCCCCCTGTGGTACAATGAGCCACTGGCCGGGATACCGGTCACACTTCGGTAGTGGGTTCCCTGGAGCGGGTTCCCCGGAGCGGCCTCCAATGAAGTTCACCAAGATGCAGGGCGCGGGCAACGACTACATCTACGTTGACGCCCGTCACCAGGACGCCGACTGGCCCAACCTGGCCGTCCGGATGAGCGACCGCCACTTCGGGGTCGGCAGCGACGGCCTCATCCTGGTCCAAAACTCCGACGTGGCCGACCTCAAGATGCGGATGTTCAACGCCGACGGCTCGGAAGGCGAGATGTGCGGCAACGGTATCCGCTGCTTTGCCAAGTACGCCCTGGAACACGGCGTCATCGACGGTTCCCCGGAAACCGTCTCGGTGGATACCCTCGCCGGCATCCGCCAGGTAACGCCGGTGCTGGAGCGGGGAAAGGTAACCCGCGCCCGGGTGTCCATGGGAGCGCCCCAGTTCCACCCCGACGAGGTTCCGGTTGTTGTGGACCCGGACCTGTGCCGCGAGGGATGGCCCTACCTCCAATACCCGGTGACGGTCGGAGATGTTTCCCTGGCGATGGCCTTCGTGTCCATGGGTAACCCCCACGCCGTCGCCTTCATCCAGCAGCCCGTGGCCGACTTCCCCCTGCACACCATCGGACCGTTGGTGGAGCACCACCCCATGTTCCCGCGCCGGGTCAACTTCGAGATCGTCAACCTCAACGGGGACAACGCCCTCACCGCCAGGGTCTGGGAGCGGGGCTCTGCGGAGACCATGGCCTGCGGCACCGGCGCCTGCGCCATCGCCGTCTCCTCCCGTCTGCTGGGACACACCGGCGGCTCCGTTGACATAACCCTCCCCGGCGGAACGCTGAACATCCAGTGGGACGGCCGCGGGGAAGTTTACCTGGAAGGTCCCGCTGAGGAAGTCTTCAGCGGCGAATGGAACAAGTAATAGCAATGGAATTTCCAGTCCAACGTGACCCCAAGGGAGGCTAGAAATGGCATTCTTACCCGCGGGTTTGGCTGTGATTCCGTTGGCGAAAATCGTAGCGGGTGCAGCCAGCGCTGCGCTTACAGCTCAACGTATAGCTCAGGTCTTTGATCGGCTAAAGAACAGGAGTGGCAGGCGGGACCCAAGTGACGGCCAGGATGCTGCTGAAAGGATTGCAGCATTCCAAGAGGTGGTATCTCAACACGAGGAGATACTATCCAACCAAGCGGAAGCCATCACCCAGCTTACGGAACTAAACCAAGGGCTGTCGGAAGCGGTTCGGGTCTTGGAAGCCCGGTCCAAGTTGCTCGCTGTGGCATTTGTCCTTGCGTTGATATTGGCGATAGCTGCTCTGCTTGTAGCATTGCTCATCTAGGGAATCGTTCAAGAGGATATTTGTCAGGAATGCAATTTTCCAGCCGTCTCGGCAAGCTCAAACCCTACCCCTTCGTCGAAATCTCCCGCATCATCGCGGAAAAGCGGGCTGCGGGGGCCGACGTCGTCACCTTCGGCATCGGCGACCCGGACATACCCACGCCCCAGCCCATCATCGACCGCCTCCTCCAGGCGTCCCAGGACCCGCCCAACCATCGCTACCCCGAGACCGACGGCCTGCCGGAAATGCGCCGCGCCATGGCCCACTGGTACGAGAACCGCTTCGGAGTGACCCTCAACCCGGACACCGAGGTCCTGCCCCTCATTGGCGCCAAGGAGGGCATCGGCCACGTCGCCTTCTGCTTCCTCGACCCCGGCGACATCGCGTTGATTCCCGACCCCGCCTACCCGGTCTACGAAGTCGGCACCATGTTTGCCGGAGCCGAGAGCCACGTCATGCCCCTCCGCGAGTCCAACGGGTGGCTCCCCGAGCTGGATGCCATCCCCTCTGAGGTCGCCCGCGCCGCCAAGCTGATGTGGCTGAACTATCCCAACAACCCCACCAGCGCGGTGGCATCCCAGGAGGATTTCGCCTCCGCCATCGCCTACTGCCGCGAGCACGACATCGCCCTGCTTCACGACGCGGCCTATTCCGAAGTCGGCTACGACGGCTACCGGGCCGGCAGCTTCCTCGAAGTGGACGGCGCGAAGGACATCGGGCTGGAATTCCACTCCCTGTCCAAGAGCTACAACATGACCGGCTGGCGCATCGGCATGGCCGTCGGCAACGCCGACATGATCAAGGCCCTCTTCCAGATCAAGGCCAACCTGGACTCCGGCATTCCCCAAGCCATCCAGGAGATGGCGATGGAGGCTTTGACCGGCCCCCAGGACTGTGTCCAGGACAACATAACCATCTACCAGCGCCGCCGCGACCGTGTCATCCAGGCCCTGCGGCGCATGGGCTTGCAGGTCGAGGTGCCCCGTTCCAGCCTGTACATCTGGCCCCGGGTGCCCGAGGGATTCACCTCCGCCGAGTTCGCCGCCCGCCTGCTGGAGGACATCGACATCGTGGTCACCCCCGGCTCCAGCTACGGTCAGTGCGGCGAGGGATACATCCGCCTGTCCCTCACCACTCCGGATGAGCAGGTGGAGAAGGGGTGCCGGCGCCTCGAGTCCTGGACCATCCCATCCCCCCAGGGAGCGTAAGTCATTCCCAGGAAGACCGTTTCCACCGGCCCCGAACCCGAAAAAGCCCTTCTGGTCGCCGTCGAGCTGAAGGGCCGCGCCCAGCCGTGGGCCTTGGATGACACCCTCGGCGAGCTGGCCTACCTGACCCGCGCCGCCGGCGCTGAAGTGGCCGGGCAGGTCACTCAAAAGTCGGATCGGCTGACCCCCACCTACGTGGGCAAGGGGAAGGTGGAAGAGATAAACGACCTGGTCGGGGAAGTGGGCGCTGAGGTGGTCATCTTCGATGACGAGCTCACCCCCACCCAGCAGCGGAACCTGGAAGCCGCCCTGGCCGTCAAGGTCATTGACCGCACCGCCCTCATCCTGGATGTGTTCGGACGCCACGCCCGCACCCACGAGGGCAAGCTCCAGGTCGAGCTGGCCCAGCACCAGTATCTCCTGCCCCGCTTGGTGGGCCAGTGGTCTCACCTGGAGCGTCTCGGCGGCGGCATCGGGACCCGTGGCCCCGGCGAGACCCAGTTGGAGACCGACCGCCGCATCATCCGTCGTCACATCCAGAAGATTGAGCAGGACCTGGACAAGGTCAAGCAGCGGCGGGCTCGCCACCTGGGACGCCGCAAGCAGGCCGGCATCCCCATGGCGACCCTGGTGGGATACACCAACGCGGGCAAGAGCACCCTGTTCAACGCCCTCAGCGACGCCGGTGTCACCGCCGAGGACCAACTCTTCTCCACCCTCGACCCGGTGACCCGCCGCATCCGCCTCCCCTCCGGCGGGGAGCTGCTGTTAAGCGACACCGTGGGATTCATCCAGAAACTGTCCCCCACCGTGGTGGCTGCCTTCCGCGCCACCCTGGAGGAGCTGTCCGAGTCGGACATCCTCATCCATGTGGTCGACATAACCCATCCCAAGGCGCCCGAACAGGCCCAGGTGGTGGACGAGACGCTGTCCGAGCTGGGCCTGGACGGCAAGCCCCGCCTGATGGTGATGAACAAGATGGACCTGCTGGAAGCCTCGCCCGAGGGGGCCGTTTCCGGCGTTCTCCCCGAGGACTCCCCCTACCCCAACGTTTTCGTTTCCGCCGCCAAGGGCTGGAACCTGGAAACCCTGCTCGACGAGCTGGAGTCCTGCCTGGTTGACATAGACGGGCCGTTGACCGTCGTGACCTCGGCGTAGGGATCCGTCCTGCCCGGTTGCCGCCAGCCCGGTTCCCGGCGGTTTGGACGCCGTACTCCCGCTCGGAGCGTTCCCGGGTAATTGTTCAGCCCAGGGCCGAAATCAGCGATTTTCCCGTTTCAAGGATGTCCGACACCGGCGGTCCTAAAAAAGCGGCGTTTTGGGCCATTCTGGGCCGAAAAATTTTCCGACAGGTTGGTTCGCACAAGGTACGTTATGTTGTTTCCCGCCCTATACGAGCTTGACATAACGGTTTTTCGTCATTTTTGGCCGGATTTCCTGGCCGGCCGGTCGGACCGGCGAAAATCGATTCTCCGGTCGGACTTTGGGAAAAGCGAGTCCGCAGGATTTTTTCCCGCCAAATTTTCCCCGTAAGATTTTTCCCATAGGATTTCTCCAAGGAGGTCTGGACCATGCGGGTTGAAGGAAAAGTTGCGCTGGTAAGCGGCGGCTCCCGGGGGATCGGCGCCGCCACCGCCGAGCTGCTGGCCGCCGAAGGAGCGGCCGTCGTAATCGGCGACGTGCTCCGGGATGAAGGCTTGCAGACCCAGTCCCGCATCAACGAGTCCGGCGGGCGCTGCACCTTCCTGGACCTGGACGTGACCGGCGAGGCCGATTGGGAGCGGGTGGTGGCCGCCACCGTCTCGGAGTACGGGAAGCTCGACGTCCTGGTGAACAACGCCGGCATCAGCGGGCGCACCCGCGTCGAGGAGACCGACACGGAACTCTGGGACCGGGTGATGGACATCAACGCCAAGGGCGTCTTCCTGGGAACCAAAGCCGCCATTCCCGCCATGCGGAGCGCGGGCGGCGGCTCCATCATCAACATTTCCTCCATCTACGGCATCGTCGGCAGCGAGACCTCCACCGCCTACCACACCTCCAAGGGGGCGGTGCGCCTCCTCACCAAGGCCACCGCCGTCCAGTACGCCCAGGAAGGAATCCGTTGCAACTCCGTCCACCCCGGGTTCGTCGACAGCCCCATGACCGCCCGCTTCCACGCCCAGCCCGAGGTCAGGGCCGACCGCGTGGGCCGAACTCC
Organism: Dehalococcoidia bacterium; assembly: GCA_034423195.1. GTDB lineage: Bacteria > Chloroflexota > Dehalococcoidia > Lucifugimonadales > UBA3495 > CATOSK01. The sequence goes on from DAOUIZ010000037.1 coordinate 4,911, forward strand.
CCTGGGACGGCTGGGCGTCCCCCGGGACATCGCCTGGGGAATCCTCTTCCTGGCCTCCGACGAGTCCTCCTTTATGACCGGCAGCGAGCTGGTTATCGACGGAGGCTGGACCGCCCAGTAGCCTGCCGTTCCCGGCACACGCCGCCGTGCAAAAGCGTACTGCTCGCGCCGCCCTGGGACGCGCCGCCTCCCCCCTTCCGAAAGGGCGCCGTGCTATAATTGTCCCCGCAAGCCGAAGTGGCGGAATGGTAGACGCGCCGGTCTCAAAAACCGGTGGGGGCAACCCCGTGTCGGTTCGAATCCGACCTTCGGCACCACTCTTTTAGATCACCCTTATGTAAACGAAAACCCGCGGGAGCGTCCCTCCCGCGGGTTCCTTTTTCCCGGCTGGCAAGAAGGCGTCTACCGGAATTCCGGCAACGTCGGGAAGGACGACAGCAGCGGCGAGACCATGTCGATCATCGCGTCGGATATGCTCTCCACCGTGGGGCAGCCGCACATTCCCATGGTGGCGTCCAGCTCGTCCCGCAGCAGATCGATGACCGCCTTCAGTCCCTGCTCGCCGTCCACCGCCAGCCCCCAGAACAGCGGGCGCCCCATCAGCACCGCGTTGGCTCCCAGCGCGATGGCCTTGAATATGTCCGTGCCCCGCCGGATGCCCCCATCCAGGTAGACCTCGGCGTTCCCGTTCACCGCCCGCACCACCTCGGGCAGCACCTCGATGGTGGCCGGTGTGGTGTCCAGGTAGCGTCCGCCGTGGTTGGAGACTATGACCCCCTTCGCCCCGTTCTCGGCGGACAGCCTCCCGTCCTCGCCGGCCATGACTCCCTTGACCACCACCGGCAGCCGGATGCTGGACGCGAACCACTCCAGGTCCGACCAGACCGAGGCCTGGTCCCGGATGTCGCTGGGGCCGGCGGGAGCGTCGGCGGCGAACTTCCAGGTGTGCTCCCCCAACTCTATCTGGGCGTAGTTGGGGGACTCACCGCCCACGTAATCGTTGCGGATGTTCCGCTCCCGCTTCGGCTTGATTTTGGCGTCCAGGGTCATGCAGATGGCCGAATAGCCCGCCTCCTCGGCGCGGGCCGCCATCTCCAGGGTCAGCCCCCGATCCTTGAAGAAATACTGCTGGAACCACAGGGGGCCGGTCGCCGCCTCCGCCACGTCCTCCAGCGTACGGGAGGCGTGGGAACTCAGCACCATCAGCGTGCCCGCCGCGCCGGCGGCCCTGGCCGTCGCCAGCTCCGCGTCGGGATGCGCCGAGCTGTGGTTCCCCGCCGGGTCCATCATCAGGGGAAGGGAGATCTGCTGCCCCAGCACGGTGGCGCTCAGGTCCCGCTCCGCCACGTCCACCATCATGCGCGGCCTCAGCATGATGGAGTCGAACACCGCCCGGGTACGCCGGATGGTTATCTCGTCGGTCGCGCCCCCGGCGATGAAGTCATAGTGCCCCTTCTCGATGCGCTCCCTGGCCAGTTCCTCGTACTCGAAAATGTTCACCGGCTCGGTTGCCATGTTATGTCACCTCCAGCTTTGGGTTGGGGAAGGTTGGGCGTAGTCTTGGGACGGCTTTTTATTCCTGGAACGGCTGCCCGAACCTGTCCCGGTGGGCAATCTCGGCCATGGGCTTCCGCGGTATCCCGCGCCCCCGCGCTCCCGGCACGCGGTACCCGTAGGGCATGAGCGTAATCAGCTCCATATCCTCCGGGATGCCCAGCAGTTCCTTCACCGCCTTCTGCTGCTCCGCCTGCCTCACGCCGACGAAGCAGGTGCCCAGGCCCTCCGACCACCCCACCAGTTCCATCTGCTGGAGCGCCCGCCCCGCGTCCAGCTGCGGACGCACGGAATCGGCGGCAATCACGATGGCCATGATCAGCGGAGCGTTGGCCATGAACGGCCCCTGGCTGGCGATCTCTCCCAGCTTCCTGATGGTCGCCGGGTCCTGGATGGCGATGAAATGCCACGGCTGGGAGTTGCTGGAGCTGGGCGACCACCGCCCCGCCTGGAGCAGCTTCAGCACCACCTCTTCGGGAATCGGGTCCGGCTTGTAATCCCGGACCGTCCGCCGCCGCCGGACGCAATCAAAGACCTCCATGCTTCACCTCGCTGCGGGCCCTGCCGTCGGCCCGGGAAATTCGGGTCTGCCGCGGCAGTTCGGGTCTGCCACGGCGGAAGGAAGGTGGGCCAATTTTGCCACACCCCCATCGGGAATGCACCCGCGCGACAGCCGCCGGCGTTGAGACAAGTTACCTTGCGCTGGGGGCGGAGTCGCAAAACAGGCCCCGCCGTCCGCCGGAGTTTATGTTGACACCCCTCTTGCTCGAATATCATAATCACCGTCAATTCCGGGGCAAATTACGCTCCGGTTCGACGCCCTAATCCCTATATTGGAGGAAAAGCGCATGGCCTCACCAGAGCTGGACCTGATGGCCCACCTCATGCGCCGCGCCGGCTTCGGCGCCTCCCGCGATGAGCTGGAAGCCCGCGTGGAACGCGGCTACGAAGCCACGGTGGAGGAGCTGCTCAACCCCGAATCCCAGCAGCCCGCGGACCGCCTGGAGTTCCTGCGCTACCACCCCGGGTTCTGGAAGCCCGTCACCTCCCCGGGGATGGGCGCCGCCACCTGGCTCTACGACCTCATCAACACCCAGCGGGTGCTCCAGGAGAAGATGGCCCTTTTCTGGCACCAGGTCTTCGCCACCGGCCAGTCCAAGGTGGACCACTGGCACGAGATCCAGAACCAGATCGACCTCTTCAAGGAGCTGGGGATGGGCGACTACCGCTGGCTTCTCATTGAATTGGCCAAGAATCCCGCCATGATTTACTGGCTGGACAACTGCGACAACCACGTCTACGCCGTCAACGAAAACTGGGGCCGCGAGTTGCTGGAACTGTTCAGCATGGGCGTCGGCAACTACACCGAGGACGACGTCCGGGAGTGCTCCCGCGCCTTCACCGGATGGACCATGTCCCCCAACATCCCCCGCAACGCCTACGGCCGCTACGACTGGCAGTTCGAGTACCGGGAAGAGGACCACGACGACGAGGAAAAGACCTTCCTCGGACACACGGGAAACTTCGACGGCGGGGACATTATCGACATCGTCTGCGCCCATCCAGCCACCGCCCGCTTCATCGCCCGCCACCTCTACAACTTCTTCGTGGCCGATGAAGCCCAGGTCCCCGCCTGGCAGGTGACCCCGCCCCGCGACCCGGAAGCCATCGAGACCCTGGCCCGGACCTTCATCGACTCCAGCTACGACATCGGCTCCGTCCTGCGGGTCCTCTTCCTCTCCGACTTCTTCAAGGAAGCCCGCTTCTCCCGCATCAAGAGCCCGGCGGAAATGGTCATCGGCACCCTGCGCCTCGTGGGAGGCTTCGAGTTCCCCGCCCCGGGCATCGGCAACCTGTCCAAGCAGCCCGGCTACATGGGGCAGGAACTCCTCAACCCCCCCAGCGTGGAAGGCTGGCACACCGGCTCGGAGTGGATTAACAGCGGTACCCTGATGAAGCGCATCAACTTCGCCGCCGACATGATGGGAGACCCCGCCCGCCCCGGCGTCCAGGCCATCATCGAGCGCGTCCGGCGGGAGGGCGACATCGGCCCGGAGCGCATGGTGGACGCCTGCCTGGACCTGCTCGGGCCGATGGAAGTCACCGAGACCACCCGCCGGCAGTTGGTGGGACACGCCGCCGAGACCGGCCCGCTTTCCTGGGCCGCCGAATCCGAAGAATCCGCCAACCGGGTGGCCGAGATGCTCCAGCTAATCGTCGCCACCCGCGAATTCCAATACGCCTGATTAACCGGCCGAACCTTTAGTTTATGTAATCCTTCCCCACTCGCCTCCCGTACAAAGGAGAAAACCGATGACCAGCAACAAGAAGGACCCGGTCCTGGTGGTGCTCCAGCTATCCGGCGGCAACGACTACCTCAACACCGTCATCCCCTACGACGACCCCATCTACCGGGACAGCCGCCCCGTGGTCGCCATCCCGGAGAGCGACATCCTTCCCCTGACTGATGAGATCGGCCTGCACCCCACCATGGGCCCCATCCAGGATTTGTACCGGCAGGGCAACGTGGCCGTAGTCCACGGCGCCGGCTACCCCAACTCCGTCCGCTCCCACTTCCGCTCCATGGACATCTGGCACACCTGCGAGCCGGAGAAGATGGGCACCGAGGGCTGGCTGGGCCTGGCCACCCGCGACCTGGACCCCCGCAAGGAAAACGTGGTCACCACCGTCAGCTTCGGCCCGTCCATGTTCCGCGCCGTCGCCGTCCCCGGCGTCCCCGTCGCCTGCGTGGACAACCTGGAGAGCTACGGCCTCCTCACCGGCATCGCCGCCCAGCAGCAGCGGGAGAAGATTCTCAACCGCTTCACCCAGATGTACACCCCCACCATCGGCTCCGACTTCGTCATGGACTACCTGGGTGACACGGGCCTCGAGGCCATGGCCGGCGCGGACATCCTCAAGGTGGCGCCGGAGAAATACTCCTCCACCGTTGAGTACGCCGACACCACCATCGCCGCCAAGCTGAAGGGCATCGCCCAGATTCACCTGGCCGACGTGGGCACGCGCATCTTCTACTGCGACCACGGCAGCTTCGACTCCCACGCCAACCAGCTTGGGATGCACGCCCAGCTCTGGACCGACGTTTCCAACGCCATCGGCGACTTCTTCGCCGACCTGCGGGAGCACGACGCCGCCGACAACGTGGTGATGGTCCTGTTCTCCGAGTTCGGACGCCGCGTTCGGGACAACGGTTCCGGCACCGACCACGGCGCAGCCGGTCCGGCCTTTGCCATCGGCGATCCGGTCATCGGCGGTGAGTACAGCGAATACCCCTCCCGCAAGCCCGAGGACCTCACCCAGGGAGATCTCATGCCCAACCTGGACTTCCGCGGCTTCTACTCCACCGTACTCGAGGACTGGCTGGGCCTGGACGCCGTCCCCATCGTCCACGGCAACTTCGAAAAGCCCCGCTTCCTGGGCACATAGCTCTTCTGTCGTCCCTTTCAGGGACAGGACCAGGCAAACATGACCAGGGAATCAGGAGCAATATGGTTACGCAGCTAGTTGCCGGAAGGGTCTTCGACTACGCCCGCACCGTGGGACGCGGGGGCATCTCCGGCGCCGGTTTCAATTCCCCCGCCGACGTGGCCTTGGGTGACGGCGATTATGTCTACGTCCTCAACCGGGGCTGGGAGTTCGTCACCAACGTGCCCTGGAACCGCACCGCCCGCGGCACCCGCATCAGCATCGTTTCCATCGGCGGCGAGGACGGGGACGAGGAGTTCGTTTCCGAGTTCAGCAAGTACGGCGACGGTGAAGGCGAGTTCATCTGGCCCGCCGGCATCGCCCTGGACCGCCAAAGCAACGTCTACGTCACCGACGAGTGGCTCAACCGGGTCTCCGTTTTCGACCGCGACGGGAACCACCTGGCCGCCTGGGGTTCCTCCGGGGACGCTCCCGGAGAGTTCAATGGTCCCTCCGGCATCGCCCTGGACGCGGACGACAACGTCTACGTGGTGGACAGCCGCAACCATCGGATACAGCGGTTTTCCACCTCGGGCGAGTTCCAGGCCGCCTGGGGTGTTCACGGTGCGGAATTGGGGGAATTTGACGGCCCCTGGGGAATCACCCTGGACGGCGAGGGCAGCGTCTACGTCGCCGACCACAAGAACGACCGGGTGCAGAAACTGTCTCCCGACGGGGAACCCGTCACATCCTTCGGTTCTTCCGGCAGCGGGCGGGGCCGGCTGTCCCGCCCCTCCGGGGTCGCGGTGGACCCGGACGGAGACGTCTATGTGGCGGACTGGGCCAACAACCGCGTCCAGGTCTACGGCGGAGACGGAAAGTTCGTCACCACCTTCCGCGGCGACGCTCAGGAATTGAGCAAGTGGGCCAAAATGGTGGTGGACGTCAGCTCCGAGACCATCAAGCGCCGCCGCGAGGTCCGCAGCCTGGAACCCGAATGGAGGCTGGCCCTCCCCCGTTCCGTCGCCTTCGACGCTCGCCGCAACCGCATCCTCATCGCCGACACCCAGCGCAACCGCCTCCAGGTCTATGCCAAGCTCAAGGACTACTCCGAACCCCAGCGCAACATCTAGGGTACGGGGCAATTTGAACGACCATCCATCACCCCACAATGGCGGGAGCTGTTAGCGATGGAATGCCGCGTTTGGGAAGATGGAGCATGAGCAAGTACCTGGCGGTTGCTGCGATGCTTCTATTGATGGTTGCGTGCAGCGGCGCGGCCGCTCCCTCGCCAGAGCCCACGGCAACGCCGAGACCTACTCCTACCACCCCGCCGGAACCAACGGCAACGCCGAGACCTACTCCCACGACCCCGCTGGAACCGGCGGCGTCACCGACTCCCATTCCCACGTTTGCGCCACCGGCCAAAGAAGCCGAGCGTCTCGCGGTCATAGTCGACCCTCGCCTGACAGCTATCAGGAAAAAGATGGAGTCAGTCGAGCCGGTCTGGACGGTATATTTTCATAGTGATGACTGGCAGACGCCTGGAAAAAAGACGTTGATGAATGACGTGTTCGAACTGGTGAAGCTGGAGAACGTCGCCACCCACGAGGGATACCGGGAAATCACGCCGGAAATGGTCGTCACCATCGAACCCGACATCATCGTTGCGGACTCGCTAGAAAGCGTGGTGGGAAACCCCGAATTGGCGGGCCTGCACATGGTCAAGGAGACCGGCCATATCCCGCACCATATCTTCGTATTGAGCGAAGGTCTCTCCTTCAACTTGAACAACCCTCGTTTCATGGAAGCCGTGAAGGAATTGGCCGCTTTTGCCTACCCGGAGGCTTTCCCGGAAGAGGAAAAAGCTCAGGAGGGGCATACCCATCAAGAAGGGGAGAAACACTCCCACTAGCCGGCAAGGGCATCGCTGGGGTGGCCGCCGAATGTCAAAACGCCGCGGCACATGACAAGCATCCCAGGCGCGCTTTTCCCCTTTCTTTGGAGCCATCATGGACCCCAACCAGCAGGCCCGCTACCTCGCCTTGGCCTCCGCCAACCCTGATTGGCTCTGCTCCGACGTCCCAACGGAAATCCTGGAAGAATGTTCCTTCGCCGGCGACGAGCCCACCGGCTTTCTCAACGCCTTCTTCGCCGCCGGCCACGGCCAGTGGCTGCACCGCAACCACGGCATCCCCCCTTCGGCCGTCGAGCCGGAACGGATGCAGCGCGCCGCCCTCCTCCTCTGGATTCGCGCCTGCGAGCTATACACCAGCCACCTCTACCAGCGGCCCGGCCCCAACTGGGAGCAGCCCTTCTTCTCCGACGAAGGACTCTACTAGCCCTCCCGCCGTACATTCCTGCACTGCACCGTCCCCGTCACCCTCCCCGCCGGTTTGATGACGCCCGGCCCCTTCCCTGCAAAGTTCTGGGTGGACTATCATATTGGTAAGCCCATTGTTGCCGTTGCTGTCCCTCCCGCTGGGAACCCGCACTACTGGCCAGGAACACCATCCCTTCGGGAGATGAAGCAAAATGTGGCAAAATGTGGCAGTATTTTTTCAGCTTGGTCCCCAGATACTGCCCTCAAATTTCCCCTAGCATGCCTTCCGAACTCGTTACTCGTGCGCCCTTTCCGCTTTTCTGCTAGAGTCCCTTGGGCGGGAACTCCAACGGGTCCCGCAGCCATCCAAATTCCGGGAGGAAACACCAGATGCCATCCTTTACCGATACCCTTACCGTCAACGGCGAGAGCATGGAGATGTACGCCAGCATCCCCAGCGGCCCCGGGCCGCATCCCGCCGTGGTCATCGCCTTCCACGTCGGCGGCGTTGACGAGTTCGACAAGGTCATGGCCGACCGCCTCGCCGAGGAAGGCTATGTCGCCGTCGTCCCCGACCTCTTCCACCGCTTCACCGACGAACAGCTTAACGGCCCTCGACTGGAGCGCCTCAACTACCTCAGCGACCCCGACATCATCGCCGACATGAACGCCGCCGTGGACTTCCTCAAGGGACAGTCCGCCGTGGACAGCGAACGGATTGGCGTTACCGGCTTCTGCATGGGCGGAAGGGTTACCTGGCTCATGGCCGCCGTCAACCCCATCTTCAAGTGCGCCGTCCCCTTCTACGGCGGCAGCATTATGTCGCCCTGGGGCGCCGCCGAAAAGTCTCCCTTCGACCTGACCGGCGGCATCAACTGCCCCATGCTCTTCCACTTCGGCGCCACCGACGGCAACCCCTCTCCCGAGGACGAGGTCAAGCTGGATGCCGAGTTGACCCGGCTCGGCAAGGAGCACACCTTCCATTCCTACGAGGGCGCTGGCCACGCCTTCATGGACTGGACCAACCCCGACCGCTACCACCAGGCCGCCGCCGAGGCCGCCTGGCCCCGCACACTGGAGTTCCTGGCCGCTCACCTCAAGTAAGCCCGGCCGGAGCAGTCCCCCTGGTATAGATGGGCCGCCGGAAGGACCGGCGGCCCGCCTTCAGTCTCACCCCCCCGCTCTTATCCCCCAAAAAGGCAGGCCCCCATGACCGGACGAATCAGGATGGCCCAGGAACTTGACCGGGTCCCGTCTATGACGGTGCCCCTGGACTCCCAGCAGGAGCTCCGGTTCCAGCGCTTGATGGAACGGATTATCCTCGTCGACTTGCACCAGCACCCCATGGTCCTGCCGGAGCGCATGGAGGAACTGACCGACTACCTGCGGACCGACGACTACCTCTGGGGCTACGAGGCCGTCAAGGCCGGCGGATGGACCGCCGTAGCCACCGCCAACTTCTTCCGGGGTCTGGTCGGCACCCCCGACCTGTCCATGGTCGAGTTCGACGATGTGGCCCAGGAAGTGGCGTTGATGCTCTCCGACCTCAACCGGCGGGATGACGTCGCCCGCATTTCCGGCCCGGACGACATTCTCGCCGCCAAGGAACGGGGCGTCGCCGGATTCTTCCCCACCCTCGAACACCTCGCCATCGGCAACGACCTCAACCGCCTCGACGTTCTGTACGGTATGGGGATTCGCCTGGCCGGCCTGACCTACAACCGCAAGAACTACATCGGCGACGGCCAGTTTGAACGGAACGACGGAGGGTTGAGCAATTTCGGCATCGCCGTCGTCGAGCGCATGAACGACCTCGGCATGGTCATCGACGTTTCCCACGCCTCCTTCAACACCGCCATGGACGCCATCCGCTTCTCCCACGCTCCCATCGCCTTCAGCCACAACGCCGCCTATTCCCTGCGTGCCGTCCCCCGCTGCCGCAACGACGAGGAACTGCTTGCCTGCGCCGAAAAGGGCGGGATCATCGCCGTCACCGCCGTTCCCAACTCCCTCAGCGACGACCCCAAGCAGGACATCGAGTGCGTCCTCGACCACTACGACTACATGGTCAACCTCGTCGGTGTGGACAGCGTCGGAATCGGCACCGACACCAACGTCGGGAACCACGTGGACTTCCACCGGGTCGTCCTGGGACGCAGCCCGGAACAGCTCCCGGCTCCCTACCTGGACGGGCTGGAATCACCCCAGGACGGGATGAACATCGTCCGGGGACTTATCCGTCGCGGCTATTCCGACGAGGCCATCGAAAAGATAGCCGGCGGCAACGCCCTGGCCTTCCTGCGCCGGGTCATGGACTGACCGGACCGGGGTAGAAAGGCCGGAGCCCCTCTAAACGTTTATCTCAATGCCCCGCGCTTCCGCTTCGGATACGCAATCAGGACAGAGAATTTCCAGGGACAGGCTGGTGGCCGTCCAGATGTTCGCGCTCTCGAACCCGCACAGGAACTGGGGGATCATTTCCTCGAATGACGACGCGAACAGGGCTTCGACGTAATGGACGCTCCCGGTGCGTTCTGCGTTGGCCCACCACCACGGGATGAACGTCCGCCCCATCTCGGCCGCCACCGCCGAGCTCATCCAACCTTTTTCCGGCATTTCCACCACCCACCCGCGCTCATTGGGGTCGGGATTGCGGTAAGCCTTCAACTCCCCATTGTGGATGCACTGCCGGATTTCCGATGTGGCGAGATGCAATCGCCGGGAGGCTTCCTGGATTGAAACCAGTTCCATGTTGGCGCCTTCCTCTTGGCTTGACGTGCGGTAACGGGATTCTACGGCCCGGCTCGGCCTTGATGATACCACTCCCAGGCAACTAAGCTGCTTCAGCCCCTCCGGTCGGCCAACAGCAGAAGCTCCAACAACACCTGCGCTCCATTGGCGCATGACTCCGGCGTGGAATATTCCCCGGGGGAATGGCTGACGCCGTCCACGCTGGGGACGAATATCATCGCCGCGTCGGTGATGCCGGCCATGGACTGGGCGTCGTGGCCCGCCCCGCTGGGGACCCGCTGGTGGGATAGCCCGGCCCGCTCCGCCGCCGCCGCCACCAACTCCTGCATTTCTCCGCCGATGGGAGCGGACTGCGTGGCCTCGAACCTGGTTATGTCAATGCTCACTCCGTCCCGCGCGGCGATTCCTCCCGCCACGGAACGTATCTCCGCGTCGGCCGCTGCCAGGGATGCCATGTCCAGGTCCCGGAACTCAAACCCCACTTTTACCTGTCCCGGGATGACGTTCACCGCCCCGGGATAAGCCTGGATGGTCCCCGCCGTGCCCACCCGGCACACCTCCAGCTCCGACGCCATCCGCTGCACCTCCAGCACCAGGCGGGACGCGCTGACCAGGGCATCGTGCCGGCCCGACATCGGGGTCGTTCCTGCATGGTTGGGCGTCCCCACAATGTCGGCTTCGTAAACCCAGCGCCCGGTGATTCCGGTGACAACTCCGATGGGGATGCCCGACTGGTGCAGCGTCGGGCCCTGCTCGATGTGCAGTTCCAGGTAGGCGGCCAGCTCCCCCGGCTGCCGCGCCGCCCGCTGCACCCGGTCCATGTTCCCCTGGATGTCCGCCAGACGGGAGCTCATCAACACCCCTTCGTCGTCCACCGCCGTCAGGTCGCCGGGTTCCAGCGTTCCCGCCATGGCCCGGCTCCCGAACAGCCAGCGGTGGAATCGGGTGCCCTCCTCATTGGTGAACACCAGCACTTCCACCGGATGCCGGAGGGATACACCGGCTTCGGACAGGGCCTGCACCACTTCGATGCCGCCCATCACGCCCAGGGCGCCGTCGTACTTACCCCCGTTGGGGACGGTGTCAATGTGCGACCCCATGGCGATGGCCGGCAGGGTGGGGTTGGAACCTTCCCGGCGGGCGATGATGTTCCCGCCCGGGTCGATACGCACTTCCATCCCGGCCCGCCGCATCAGGGACATGGTGTAGTCCCGCCCCGCCACGTCCGCCGGAGTGAAGGCGAGGCGCTGCATACCGTCCGGGGAGTCTCCGAAACGGCCTAACTCCTCCAGGGTTTGGTTCAGGCGTCGCGGGCTTATTGCGGCTTCAGCCATCGGCCTTCCTTTCTTCCAGGGTCGGGTTGGTGTTACCGGATTGGGTCAGGTCTCGCTGCCCATGTAGTAGTCGTACTTCTGGAGCGCCCGCTCCACCACCTCGTCCGTGTCTTCCACCAGCATGTACCCCGCTTCGACCAGGCCCCCGATGGCGTCCTTGACCCGCTGTTCGTAGTCGTTCCGGTCGGCGTAGCGTTCCTCTATGGAAAGCCTTGGGTCGCCCGACTTCTCCCTCGCCTCCCTGGTCGCTGGGAAGGGAATCGTTGACCCGGCCAGGCCGCCGGTAATGCCGATGAACAGGTCTGTATTCCCGATGTCCGGGTGGCGCAGGTTCCAGCCGGTGTAGGTCGCTATGGGAACTTCCACGTCGGGGAGCCTGATTCCCCGTACCTCGTTGCAGTCGTCGTCCAGGTCGGACACCAGGGCCGGATACGGTTCTCCCGCATCGGCTGGCAGGGTCGTCGCCCGGCCCGAGTGGACTTCCGGTCCGTAATCCAGGCGGAGGGCCTTTGGCGTTCTTTCCGGGACCGCCAGGCCCGGAATGCTCCGCAACCTGTCCAGCAGCGATTCGGACTCGACCGCTGTGCCCTCATCCAGGCTGGGATGGCGGCTTGCAGGAGGAAGTTCCCCGGTGCTCACCCAACGGTCCAGGTTGACCAGGGCAGCCCGGAGCAGAGGTGCGTAGTCCACGCTGTTGAACAGCTGCTGCCCCTTCGGACCTTCTCCGACCCGTACTTCCAGCGGCGGGAACTCCCCGGAGCCGTGCTGCGTCCCGGCGAAATGGTAGCGTCTGACGTGCTCGGATTCGGCCGCGTCGGTCATGGTTTCCAGGTTGGTGTGGATCAGCGCCGCGTCGCCCCGCCAGTACTCGGCCGAGGTGTTCGTGAACATTATCCTGGGAACTTTCCCCCGGGCTTCCAGCGCATCGAGCATCGAACCGGCTTCACCCGTCACCGGGTCCCTCTGGGGCGTATCGGTGAATGGGAAGAACTCCGGCGTCAGGTAGCAGACGTCCATTGAAGGCTGGCCGAACCGGAGGTTGAACTCCCCCCGCATGGCGCCGCCGACGTGGGGAATGAACCCGTCCAGCGCGGTCCGTTCCTCCTCGTCCTCGTTGAGTCCCAGGTGGATCATCTGTCGCAGGAACCGCCCGCTCTGGGACCTGCCGAAGCCGTAGGCGTAGTCAATCTGGCCGGCACAGGGATTATCGCGGGGGTCGGTCTCGTACTTGAGGAAAGAGTTTATGTCACGTACCGAGGCGAAGCCGAGACCGACAATCCGGCTGACCGTTGTGTCGTAGACCAGTTCGTAGATGCGTCCCGGCTCGAACCCCGCCGGAAGGTAGATGTGGCTGGGCTGAGGCTCCTCGCTCTCGTCCTCCACCCGCACGAAGGACCACTGGTCCCGTTCGATGACCTGGCGGGCATCGTTGGGATGGTCCCTCACGGTAAGCGTCGCGGAAGGGTCGTCAATAACGGCGGCCGGGTTTCCAATGTGTCCCCGGTGGGAAAGGTGCAGGACCGTTCCAGGTTCGTCGCACTGGAAAAACCCCATGATGCGCCCGTTGAGCGGCCCATCGGGCCCGGCCGCCTCCGGAGCCTGGAGCCCGATGAGTCCGGGAGTCGGGGGAACGTCCGCCTGCCAGCCGCACCATACCACCGTGTATCCATGACGCATCAGGAACCCGTTTCCCGGCAGCAGCGGCGCGGTCGGCTCTCCCGTTGGGACGTTGTTGAGGCTGAGGGCGGTCTTGCGTCCCCGGTTGACCACGTCGAAGAGGATGCGCCGGTTGCCCCGCTGGGGGTCAACCGGCTGCAGCACGGCGAAATCGGCCCAGAACCGGACTGACCCGTCGGGATGCCTCGGGGCCAGGTCAAGGTCCGTTATAACAGTGTTCCGGGGATGGGACGGGTCGACGCCGAAGCTGGCTGTCCCCGTCAGCAGCCGGTATTCCCCCACGTCTCCGAAGGACTGGCCCTGGGCGAAGGTTGATTCTTCCGCGATATCCAGTTGCAGCACCGGCGCCATGTGGCCCTCCAAGGGAAAATTTCGTTAGCAGGGCAAATCGGATTGTGGGAAGCCGGCGCTAGAGCCGGATGTAGCCCACGTCATCCTCGATGTTAATTTCCGTGCCGAAGGGCTTGGAAACGTCTTGCAGCCACCGCAGCGTCTGCTGGGCGATGGGCCCCTCCGCCAGCACGGGGCGTCCCCTTTGCCCTATGGGCCGCCCGAATCCCATGTCAATGGGATGGAGCACCACTTCCCGGAGAGTGCCCCCGGCATAGTTGCAGGTGGCGACCACGCTCTGCCAGAAGACCGGGTCCGCGGCAAACGCACGATTGCCTCCTCCCGACCTGGTATCCAGGTAGTCTCCGGGGGTCTGGTCATACCCCAGCTTGAACCGCCTGTAAGCCTCGTCGGGCAGCCAGAGGACGCTCTCATTCTGGAATATGAAGTTCCCCAGGCTGTAGAAGATGGGCCGGTTCTTGTATATCTCTATGCCCCGCAGGAAGTGGGGTCCGTGCCCCGCGAAGAGGGCGCAACCCTGGTCAATGGTCCAATGGGCAAACTCGACCAGGAACTCCGGCGGGTCGAGGCGGCAGGGGCCGTGGAATTCTCCCTCCGCGCCGCTCTCGTGACAATGCACTCCGTAGACCACCCAATCGGACTGCTTCTGCGCCCCCCGGATCCATTTGCCGATGCCGTCCATGTCCTCCCGGTTCACCGAGGTCTTGACCGAGAATTCCTGGCTCAAGGTGAACTTGTTCTCCAGGAATTCCAGCTCCGAGTCATTGTGCTCCTCTTCGATTCCCCGGAATCCGAAGGAATGGAGCGCGTCATCGTGGGCCTCGTACCCCAACTCCTGCCTCGCCTTCTGCAGGGCTTCGAAAACGTCCCTTTCCACGTGGTGGTTTATGTCATGCCGGAGGGCGTTGACCCCGGGCTTCCCGCGGAAGTCCGGCCTTCCCGGACCGGCGCGGGACGTTTCGCTGAACGTGCTGGTGGCCGACATGATCGCCACCCGGCCCCGGGGGGAGTCCACGTAGGCTGGAGAACGCGCTTCGTCAATGTCCCGTCCGCCTCCGGCATGGGGCAGGTCCACCTCCCTGCAATGTTCGAGGGTGGTCAGGAACCCGCCTTCGGAGAAGTCGAAGGAATGGTTGTTGGCCGTGGTTACGGCGTCGATGCCCATCCATTTCAGCTCTTCCAGGTTCTTGGGGTCGGAACGGGTGTATGTCGCTCCGCTCCATTGCCAGGTGTTTTCGTAGTCGTGAAACAGCATCTCCAGGTTGGCCATGCTGATGTCGGAACCTTTAAGGACGTCGACCAGCTTGAGGAACCCGGGCTCCTGGAAAGCCCGCATCCTCCGGGTGATCATTGCGTCGCCCGCAACGGTTATGGACAGGTCTCGGCGTTCTGCATCGTAGAGCATCGCGACTCCTTGGGGCGCCCGGCGGCGGGATTGCCCCAGTGTAGTTTGCCCCGCAAACCCAGTCAACGGCGCGAACTCCGCCGGTGTTACACTGGCAGCGAGACCTGAGGCCGGCCGCGTGAATCTCCGGCCGGCGCCGGGAGGGAGGCCATGCAAGCCGGAAAATTCCCGCCGGACCTGCTCCGGAAGTTGCTCGACCGTCACGCCGGCGGAGACCCGCAGCTGTTGGTCGGACCCGCCGTGGGCGAGGATGCCGCCGTTCTGGATCCCAGCGGGGAATTGATTGTCGCAGCCAGCGATCCCATCACCTTCGCAACCAGTTCAGCGGGCTGGTATGCGGTACAGGTCAACGCCAACGACATAGCCTGCAGCGGAGGCGTTCCCCGCTGGTTCTTTCCCACCGTCCTCGTCCCCGTGGGGTTCGATGAGGACAGCGCGGCAGAGTTGTTCGACCAGATGGGCCAGGCCTGCCGGGAGTTGAACGTGGTCATCTCCGGTGGGCACAGCGAGGTCACCCTGGGGATTGACCGGCCGATCATCGCCGGTACCATGCTGGGCGTCGTGGAACGCGGCCTGATGATAAAGACCGGGGGAGCGCAGGAAGGCGACAGCATCGTGTTGACCAAGGGTATCGCCATTGAAGGAACAGCATTGCTGGCGCAGGAATGTCCCGAATCCCTGGCCGAAGCGGGGGTCTCCCGGGAGACCATCAGCCGGGCGGCCGGGTTGCTCAACTCACCGGGGATCAGCGTGGTGGCGGACGCCGAAATAGCCCGCTCCGCCACTCAACCGAATTCGATGCACGACCCCACTGAAGGGGGACTGGCCACGGCCCTCCATGAGTTGGCCATGGCTTCCGGCCTTGGACTGGCCGTTGAAGAGGGGAGTATCCCGGTACTGCCGGAAACACAGGAGGTTTGCCAGGCCCTCGGGTTGGACCCCCTGGGTCTGCTGGCCTCCGGCGCCCTGCTGTTGACGCTGCCGGCGGCGAATGTCCCGGTCCTGCTGCGGGCATTGGAGCGGAAGGGCGTCACGGGTTGGGAAATCGGGCAGATGCTGGCCCCCGAGGAGGGACTGCTGAAAATCGGCTACGACGGGGAGATGCCCCTGCCGGAATTCTCCCGCGACGAGTTGGCCCGGTACTACTCGGAGCTGCCGGAAGGCGCTGGTTGACCCCTTATGTCAAGGATTAAAGGTTAAGGGTTGGCCGACGCCGCACCCGAAGCTGCGGCAAGTTGCTCCAGCGTCACATTGCTCCCGGAAACAACAATCGCCACCTTCTTGCCCTTCAAGCGGTCTTTTTCCTTTAACACCCCCGCCGTTGCCGTGGCTCCCGCCCCTTCCGCCAGTGTGTGGGCCTTTTCAATCAGCAGGGCCATGGCCTCCCTGATCTGCTGGTCGCTGACCAGAACGAAGTCATCCAGCCGGTGACGGATTATTACCTGCGGCAGTTCGTATCCGACGCCGGTGGCAATACCTTCTGCAAAGGTGTTCATCGGGGCCTGGACCAGTTGCCCCTGCTTCCACGACAGGTACCCCGCCGGTGCAGCCTCGGATTGGACGGCGAACACCTGAATGTTCGGGTCCACCGCTTTCGCCACGATGCAGGCGCCGGCAACTCCGCTCCCTCCTCCGAGTGGTGCCCAGATGGCGTCCACGTCGGGGAGGTCTTCAATTATTTCAAGGGCAGCGGTCGCCACTCCTGTTATAAGGAGGGGCTCGTCCGATGGGTGGACAAACCGGTAGCCCTCCTCGTTGGCCAGTCGCTCAGCGTAGGCCCGGGTCTCATCGTACATCTTCCCGTGGTAGACCAGTTCCGCCCCCAATCGCTGGATCGCGGCGGCTTTCAATGGGTTGGCGCCTTCCGGGAGCGCGATCAACGCCCTCGCCCCGAAGTGCCGGCACGCGCTGGCGATGGACTGCCCGTGGTTTCCCGTCGAAGCGGTAATCACTCCCCGGTCCCGTTCTTCCTGCGTGAGATGGGCCAGCAGGTTGATTCCCCCGCGCTGCTTGAAAGCCCCCAGGGGGAGGTATTCCTCATGCTTCAGGTAAATGTCGGCTTCCATTAGCTGACTCAGCCCTTCCGAGCAGGTCAACGGAGTCCTGGGCAAATGTCGGCCTATCAGCCTCTTGGCGGCGTAAACGTCGCGCAGCGTGGGGATTTCCATTGGTTCACCTCTGCAAGAACTGGCTGGACGGCACGGAAAACCCCGGAATCGGGTTCCAATGGTCCTGGACACCCATTCTAACCGGAAGCGCCCTGTATCGCCTCTTCCCGCGTGATCCATCGGGTTTCGGGCTGGCGGAACGACCCACCGAGCAACCGGCACGGCCCGAGACACAGACTACACTCTTGCTACATTAGTATCCGCACGGCGGTAATACCGCCAGGTACATTTGCACGATTACACTACACTCTCTAAATACATTACACGCTTTAAGTGGTGCTTCTACATTCTGCCGCATGTAATTGAGATGTAATAAGCCACTGCATTACTTCATGCCACCGAATTGGTAATGCAATTACCCCCCGGGAAATGTACGACATGAGCTGTTGCACTGATCACCCTGCCGCTCTCCGAGCTAGTGGAGTGTTGCACTCGGAGCGCGTGGCCGGTACCCGGCTCGGTCCACGCGGCGGCAGCCATTTCCGTCGCTCCTGGGCCTTCCCCCAGTTCGGGCGCGGCAGCCTGGTTGTCCGGCAATATCCACATGGAAGCCCCCACACGGGGAATTTCAGAAGGCTTCTGAAAAATCGGTCTGGGAGGACTCATTTCCCTTATCAGGGGTCAAAAGAGGCCACACAGGGGCCCCTCTGGCTCTCCCCTTCTGTTCTGGTAATTTCTTAAATAAATATAAAAGAAAATATGGCCAAGTATTGACAAAAGCGTAAGTTGGTGGTACCATCCCCTGCACTACGGTATTTCCGGTTTGTACACTCAAAAGTGGATTACTCTTATTCGTTTGCACACATAGGAGGAACGGACGTGGCCCGCAAGACGAAGCTAATGCAACGTGTAGAAGATGAGCACCAGCGCCCGTTGGAAAAACTTTTACCCGAAATGGTCAACGACATCGGACTCTCCGCTACCGCTGATACATTGGGTGTAAGTAAAGCTACACTGGGGTACTGGCTCCTGAAGCTGGGGATAAGTGTAAGGCGCGTCGCGCTGGCCCCGGGAGAGACCCTGGAGGTCAAGCGGGCCAGCTGACACCTGTCGCAATGTCCCGGCGCCCGGGGATCCCGTCTGGCGGCGGGTTATCCCAATCGGGGCCCAAAATCGGAGAAAATTCGGCGGGAAGGGTCTCAGGTACCCCTCCCAACCAAAAAGAGGCGGTTTTGCCGCCTCTTTCTTTTGCCCGTTCCTATGTGCCCCGAGAGCCACTCACCTCGGGGATTGCGGGTCAACCCTGGAAAATGTCTTCGGGAAGGAACGCAGACACCGTGACGTTGGGCAGGTCCACTGCGTTGCTTATCTTCAAGTCCACCGCCACGCTGCATATTACGTAGGCCTGCTCCCGAGTCCAGCCCCTTTCCTGGAGCAGGTCTATCATGTTGAGCAACGCATTGCGGGCTGCCAGCGTCAGGTCCTCTCCCTCCTGGGTGCCGTCGGCCCTGATCGGCATTCCCATGGTGGCGATGAAGTTCCGTGGCGCAGCCCATTCCGAAGCCAGGAAATAGCCGGGATGGGAGTAGCGGGGAAAGGTGATGCCCCTGGCCTCGGCAACTCCCTTATGTAATTGAAACTTCACGACCGCCGTGGCGCCCATTTCGATGGCGGTGATACAGCACTCGGAGTCACCCTGGGCGAAGTGTCCGTCCCCCGCCGAGTACAAGGCCCCTGGAACGTTGACGGGAATAAACAGCTTCGACCCCGTCGTCAGTTGCTTGGCATCCACGTTCCCGCAGTTTTCCCGGGGCGGAAGAGTCCGCAGCCCTTCGTTGGCGATGGCCCCTCCTGTCGGAACAGCATCCTCCGGGTCGGGTGGGAATGCGATGCCGCCCCGCCGGACCAGGTCTGCTTCCCGGGCGGCCCACTGGGACAGCTGTTCATGGGATGGGGCGATGCCGGCGGTGCCCATGAAGGAGCCGTTGGGAATGCGGACACCGGGTAATTGAGGCGAGGTCGCCCAGTCCCCATCTATCTCCCAGTGGACGAGGTAAGGTTCCTGGAAATAATCGCGCAGGAACCCAGCCCCGGGGCGGTTCCGTGTCCAACCGTGGGGCTGGGGGGTTATGTCAACATACTCGATTTCGAGGAGGTCCCCCGGTTCCGCTCCTGTCACATAGACCGGCCCCGTCAGCGGGTGGGCGACCTTGGAATCCAGCCCGACCAGATCATCGACGGTCATTCCGGGCTGAATCTGGCAATCGGAAGCGTCTCTCGTCTCCAGGAGCGTTTCTTCGCCCGGTTCCACTTCCAGGACCGGAGGAATATCCGGGTGCCAGCGATTATGGCCCTTCCCCGGCTCATCCTTGAGGCGCTTGCTTCGGTCGATGGTGATGCTCTTCATGGCGAAACGGCATGTCCTTTGTTTGTAGCTAAAAGCGTTTCAATGTCGGCCGTGCCAAGGGCCTAAAAGCGGTGGGGACTAATGCTGGCAGGGTGTATGAAAATACCCACTCACCATCCGGTCCTCCCCGCACAGGCGGGGGTTGCCTTTGCGGCAGCGGCGGATTCGCAATAAAGAATCTAGCGGGCTAACAGCTTTGTATTGGTTGGCCTTTAATAGCAGAAATCCAGGTTTAACCATCGCGGGACGCCCGCCCCTTTTGTGCGGTTGCCACGGGGTTGCCGCCGCCCCGGCTATTCCGGGGTTACCAGGGACTCGGCCTCCTGTCCCGACAGTACGCGGAGGATATTGCCGTAGGCGAAGTGCGCTGCCCGCAGGGCCGTCTCCTGGCTCTGACCGGCCATGTGTGGGGTGATGATCACGTTGTTCAGTTCGAACAGGGGATTGTCGGCGGGCGTGGGCTCCACTTCCAGAACGTCCAGTGCGGCACCGGCAATCTTCCCCTCGGTCAGGGCGCCGTACAACGCTGCCTCGTCCACCACTGGCCCGCGACAGAGGTTAATCAGGAACGCCGTCTCCTTCATCATGTCGAATTCCCGGTCCGACATCATGCCCCGGGTTCGCCGGGTGAGGGGAACATGGAGGCTGACGATGTCCGAGGTCGCCAGCAATTCGTCAAAGGAGACAGGCGACGCCTTTACCTCGCGCTGAACATCTTCTGGAATATCCTCCACGTCGTAAAAGATGGTCCGCGTATCGAACCCGGTGAGCCGCTTGGCCACATGCCTTCCTATGCGTCCCAATCCCACGATACCCACCGTCTTGTCGGTAACTTCCGACAGGTCGGTCTGGTAGAGGTTGCTTCGCCACTCCCGCCGCCGGGTGGTGCTGTCCCATTGCGCCATCAGGTTCCGCTTGATGCCGATCATCAGGGCAATGGTCTGCTCTGACACCGAAATGGCGTTGGCGCCGCCGTTGTTGGCCACGGGTATGCCCATTTCAAGAATGGCTTCCAGGTCCAGCCGGTCGTAGCCCGCACTCAGGGTCTGGATCAGCTTTACCCGGGAGCACTCTTGTAGCACGTTGGTGCTTACGTCGCTGGTGATGAGCGCGTCGGCGTCGCGGCAAAGATCGATCTTTTCCGACTCCGACAGAGCCGGGTCCACCACCGTCACCTCGATTTCGTCCGGCGCCTGCTCAAGCATGGTGGAAGGGCGTCCGCCAACGCCGCTGAAATAGGCTACTTTCCAGGTGGCCATCTGATCGCCTCCTCCACGTGCGGTGCTGAATCCTGTACCTTTGGCTCCTTGCTGTACATCGCGGCAACTGCTGAAAGGGTACTGCAGCACGAGTCAGAGCCTCGCGGCAAGGGTATAACAACAACGGTATCGCGGCAAGGGTTAGCGTAGCTCGGCAAGGCCCGTGACCCCCGCCGCCAGACCTGGCGCCGGGGCCAGGTTTGAGGTTCGCCCGTCTCGGGAATTGCCATGTCCTTGAACAGGCCACAAGGAAATGAAAATTGGAAGCCAAGCGGCGCAGGAAGGATCGTCATCGGAGCCGTAAGTCGTAGGCGAATTTCCCTGTTGTCATAGTAGCGATGGCTGGTGGCCATCGCCCCCGTGCCGGTAGTGGTCCAACGACCCTGGACTAATGGGGTTACTTTCCCAAGTCGCCCGCGTATCTAAAGAGGGTGTTCGACGAACACCAGGTTGCCATCCCGTCATTCCCGCACAGGGCCTGCCCCCGCGTAGGTGTAGGCGGGGGCGGGACGGCAATCCAAGCCGCCGATTTCGAAAGGCCCCCGGCTCCGAGGTTGCCATTCTTGCCCGTGGACCGGGGCGGCCTGAAGCCTAGTCCACCGACCAATCGTCCGGCAGTTCGGGGGTCCGCATGGGCTTGATCATGACTTCCACCAGGGCGGCCTGTCCTTCTTCCGTCGTACGGATGGCCCTCTGGAACGCCGGCAGGATTTCCGACGGCTCCTCCACCCGCTCCGAGTATGCTCCCAAGCCCCGGGCAACTTCGCTGAAGTTGCCGCCCAGTTGGGCAACGGTCGGCGGCGTGCCGCCCGGCCGGTCCATTCCCATCATGCCTCCGCCGATGCCGCCGTTGTTTATCACCACGGTGAGAGTGGGCAGGTTCATTCGGACGGCGGTCTCGATTTCCATGCCGGTCATGCCGAAGGAAGCGTCGCCCAACAGGTGAACAACCAGGCGGTCAGGGTGGGCCAGCTTGGCCCCAATGGCGGCTCCCAGGGACCATCCCATGGGCGCCATCCCTCCCATGGCCACGAAGCTATGCGGAATGGTGGAAACCCAGAAGGGCGTTATGTAACCCCGGCTCCCTCCCGCGTCATGGAGGGCGATAGTTCTGGTCGGGTCCACCGCCCGCATCAAATCATGGACGACCCGGTAGCCGTTGGTCGGCTTGGACTCGTCCGTAAAGATTGGCATCCACTCCGCCAGCCACTTTGCTTTGGCTCGAGCGATTTCGCCGACAACTTCTTCCTTGATTCCCCCGCTTTGGGAGCCCAGCCTTTCCCGCACCGCATCAATGAGGGCTCGAAGCGCCAGCTTGGCATCCGCGAGAATCGGCACATCGGCCTGGTATTGCTTGTTCAGGTCCTTCTCATCCGCGTTGATATGGATGAGCTTGACGCCTTCGGGAATCGGGCGCCCGTCGGTACCGTTGGGCAGCCGGAAGGAGTTCCCCACGGCGAGGACCGCGTCGGTCTGGCGGTTCATGTGCAGCGCCGGGCCGGAGGCATACCGGCTGCGGGGGTAGACCCCGCCGCCCAGCGACAGGGGATGGTCTTCGGGAAACACGCTTTTTCCCAGCAGGGTGGTGGCCACCGGCATGGAAAGCAACTCGGCCAGCTCGCGGACCTCCTCGGCGGCTCCTCCGCCGAGGGCTCCCCCGCCGGCATTTAATATAGGAAGCCTCGCGTTCACGAGAATGTCGGCTGCTCTTTCAATGTCCCGGGCGTCGGGGGCTGCTTTGCGGCCTTCGCCCACCGCTTCGTACTGCAAAACAGCGTCGTCGGCTTCCGCATTCAGGACATCCTGCGGCATCTCCAGTACAACTGGCCCGGGCGACCCGGAGCGCAGAGCGGTGAAAGCCCGCCGCATGATTCCCGGGATTTCGTCGGGCCGGGTGAACGTCCCCTTCCATTTCACCAGGGAGTCAAAGATGCTGGAGGACACCTCCTGCTGGTACTCTTTACCCAGGTTCCGAAGCGGATGTTGGCCCATGAGCAGGAGCACCGGCACGTTGTCGGCGAAACAGCTCGCGATTCCGGTGAGAGTGTTCGTCGCCCCCGGGCCGGTGCCGGTCATGGCCACCGCGACCTGCCCCGTTGCCCTCGAATAGCCATCCGCAACTTCCACCCCCAGCCGCTCATGCCGTGTGGCGAAAGCGGTGATGGTGTCCGACTCGCGGAGCGCCGGCCATAATGGCGCCAGGCCGCCACCGGAGAACCCGGTTATGTAACGTATCCCTTCCTTTTCCAACGCATGGACAACCGCATCTCCGCCGCGCATAACGCCTCCTTCGATCTGGCAATGGATCGGGAACCGGCATTTGCTTCCCCGCTGGACTAAGTTGGAAAGTCAACGCAAGTCCGCTGAACACAGGCGGGGGAATTGGGGCGATTCTAAGGGAGTTGAGGTTGAGGGTCAACGCCGGACAGTATGCACCTCGACCGGCCTTCCCGGCCAAGGGCAGCCCAGCGTCCCGGCAAGTATCAGAAAGTTGTCGCCCATAATCCGGTAGTGTATACTCCCGCCAATTTCCCGGTCAGGACAATTTTTCGGTTCTCAGCCTGACTCCCATGTCTGGATTTCTACAACCCTGCGGCATCGTAATTTCAGATACTCACCGGGCATTTCCCCGGATGGTGTCTCATTATTAAACGCTCCCCGAGGAGCGGCGCCCGGCAGGAATTCCTCCCGCTGGCCGGGAAGTATAGGCAAACCGGGATGCGCCCTTTATACTGTCGCTCGAAAACCGCCCAGCACGCCACGGCTGACTTCAAACCATAACCAATTAGCGAGGGAATCTCCGTGCGCAATTACATGATCCGTCGAGTGGGGCACTCGGTCTTCATCATCCTTGGGCTGATGGCCTTGTTGTTTTTTGCCATCAACATCCTGGGAGACCCGGTACAGTTGCTGGTCGATGAAGATGCCTCCCAGGAAGCTATCGACGCCTTGCGGGCCAAGTTCGGCCTGGACCGGCCTCTTTATATAAGGTTCGCTGACTTTTACTGGGACCTCGCCCGCGGCGACTTCGGCAAGTCCATCCGCCACCGCATTGACGCCAGGGAAATGATCTGGGACCGGCTGCCGAACACCGCGGTCCTGGCCGTGGTGGCTTGGGCATTGGGTTCCATCGGCATTCCGTTAGGAATGTTGGCCGCAAGACGGCCAAGGGGAATCATGGACCGGATAGTAAACGTCCTGTCCTTCGCCGTAATTTCCGTGCCCGAGTTCTGGCTGGCCTTGATGCTTATTCTGGTGGTATCCGTCCAGCTTGACCTGCTGCCAACTTCCGGGTTCAACGGTTTGGGGCCCGCCGGGTGGAAGTTCATGATTCTTCCCGCCATCGCGCTGTGTCCCCGTGTTCTCGGAAGAAACGCCCAGATTACCCGGGCGACCATGATCGAGGAGATTAACAAGCAATACGTCGCTACTGCCCGCGCCAAAGGGCTGGCCGAGAACACCGTCCTTTACGCTCATGTCCTCAAGAACGCGGCCATATCCATCGTGACCCTGATGGGCGACGAGCTGGCCGGATTCATGAACGGTTCCACCGTGGTCGAGATTATTTTCGGATGGCCCGGAATCGGAAAGTTGCTGATTGACGCCATCAACGCCCGCGACCTGCCGGTGGTAACTGCGGCGGTGTTCGTGATCGCTCTGATGGTAATGGTCATCAACCTTACAGTTGACCTGATTTACACCTGGCTCGACCCCCGGATCTCCTACAGTTGACCGAGTCACATTCATTCTCATTCTGCCGCCGGTAACCCCGGACCAATACTCAGAATCAGGCCAGCGGGTTTATAAGGACTCCCCAACATGATTCAAGAAGAAACAACCACCCTGGAACAAAGCCCGAACAAAATCGTGGCCATCTGGCGCCACGCATTGGTTCAGGCATTCTTCAGCGACACCATAACGCTGCTGTCGGCCTCCTTCCTGCTGATAATCATCCTCGCCGCCATCTTCGCGCCCGTTGTCGCACCCTATGATCCCCAGGACCAGCAGTTGCGGCTGCGCCACTACGCGCCCCTTACATCCGGGACCGCCTTCGACCGCACCGTGAGCCCTCCCACCGAAAGCACCCGCTTCTTCCTGCTTGGCACCGATCACCTTGGCCGTGACTACCTCAGCAGGCTGATATACGGCGGCAGGATCTCCATCCTCGTGGGAGTGCTGGGCGTTCTCATTTCCAGCGTAATTGGGGTGTTCCTGGGATTGGTGGCCGGTTACTATCGGGGCCTGCTGGACGACGTGATAATGCGGGCGGTGGACGTTTTCATGTCCGTGCCGACGCTGCTGCTGGCCTTGATGGTGTTGTTCATATTAGGACCCAGCTTCACCAACATCATCATCGTGTTCGCCGTGGCCCGGTGGATGCTCTACTGCCGCGTAACCAGGGGAGTGGTGCTCTCCTTGCGGGAGCAGTCCTTCATCGACGCGGCCCGGGCCATCGGTTGCAGCGACGGCAGAATCGTGGGCCGGCACATCCTGCCCAACTTGATTACCCCCTTGTTGACCCTGGCCGCGCTGGACGTTCCCAGGAACATTCTGACGGAGTCCACCCTCAGCTTCCTGGGATTCGGCATCCAGCCCCCCGAATCGTCCTGGGGCCTTATGTTGTCCCAGGGACGGCAGTACATCGTCACCGCCTGGTGGGTGGTGGTGGTTCCGGGAATGGCCATCTTCCTCACTGCCCTGTCCTTCAACCTCTTCGGAGTCTGGATGCGGGCGGTCAGCGACCCTCTCCAGCGGTGGCGGTGGTTGAGGGCCACCAAGGAAGCCAAGGAAGCCGGGGTCCGGATGTAGCCGGCCTACCCCGCGCCGGAAACCCGCCAAACTTCGCCCCGCGCCGGACGCGGGGCGAACTCTTTTCCCGCCAACGTGAGGGCATGGTTGGATACCTGGCCCATCCACCCCACCCAACGCCCCAACTTGACCCCCAAAATGCCCAAGGTTATCATCCGTGCTGGATTCGTCGGCCCCGCCGGCCAAATCCTCATGTTCCAGTGCCCTACATTAAGGAGGGTTCATGCCCAAGGCCAATGAGCTCATACTCCAGGCCCTTGAGGAAGCAGGCGTTGAGTACGTCTTCGGCATTCCCGGGGGCGGGACCGGACAGATTTTCAACCTCCTGCACGGAAAGGAAGACCGGATCAGGGCCATCCTGTGCCGCCATGAGCAGACGGCGGCTATCATGGCCGACGCCTACGCCCGCGCCAGCGGAAAGCCGGCGGTGGTGATGGGCCAGGGACTGTTCATCGGCTCCAATGCCGCTTTCGGTATCATGGAATCCATGTTGAGCAGCTCGCCGATGCTGGTTCTCACCGACACTTCGGATGGCGGTTCAGCGCAGCATCCGGCCAACCAATCGGGAGCCGGAGAGTACGGCAGCATCGACCTGCAAAACATCTTCAAGTCGATGACGAAGTACACCACCCTGGCCACCAGCCCCAAGGAGGCTGTGGTGGGGACCCAGTTGGCCTTGAAGCACGCCACCAGCGGGCGGCCTGGCCCTGCCGCCGTCGTCATGCGGAGCGCCTCCATCGGAGGGGAAGTCGACCTGGAGGCTCCCCCCTTCATTCATCCCACCGGCGGCTACCTGAATACGGCGAAACCGCAGAGTTCTCCCCAAGACATCCAGCGGGCCGTGGACATCCTGGCATCATCCCGCAGGCCGGTCCTGGTGGCTGGCAACGGGGTCCATGTTGCCGAAGCCCACGAGCAGCTCCAGCGTTTGGCCGAAATGTGGAACGCCCCCGTAGCCACCAGCTATAAAGGAAAGAGCGCAATTTCCGAGACGCACCCCTTGTCCCTGGGAATGGTCGGGGTCTACGGACAGGCGGCGGCCAACCAGGTGGTGGGTGAAGCGGATACTGTGGTCATCGTCGGTGCCAAGCTGAGCCCGCAGGATACAGTCAGGGAAAGTCCCAATGTGTTCAACCCCCGGCAGCAGCACATCATCCAGATAGACATCGACGACCGGAACGCGGGGTGGACCTTCCCCATTGAGCTTGGTTTGACCGGCGACGCCGGCGCCATCATCGACCAGCTGCTGGATGCTTCGGGAGAGATAGCCGCGAATACGGCAACTCAAAGGGAGGAATGGGCGGGAAGCCTCTCTCGAAAAAAGGCCGACCGCGGCTTTTACAGCGACCCGTCGCTGGGGATCGAATGTTCTCCCGTGACGCCCCAGCGTTTGGTTGCAACGCTCCAGGAGACCCTTCCGGCGGATACGGTCTTTTCCCTGGATGCGGGCAACAACCGCACCTGGATGGCCCACTTCTACCAGGCCCAGCAGGCCAAGACCTTCTTTGCGCCGGGTGGTACGGCGGGAATGGGTTGGGGCCTTCCGGCGGCCGTTGCCCTCAAGCTGGTGTACCCCGACCGGCCGGTATGCTGCGTCACCGGAGACGGCGGCTACATGATGACGGTGAACGCCCTGTCAACCGCAGTCCAGTACGACCTGCCCATTCTGTGCGTGGTCTTCAATGACAGCGCCTTGGGAATGGTGCTGGACCACCAGGAGCCTGGCCGTGAGATTGCATCCGAATTCGTCCAGACGGATAACGGAGCCGTCGCCCGGGGAATGGGAGCTTTCGGCGTCCAGGTGAACGACTCCCGGGACCTTCCCGACGCCATCCGTGAAGCGCAGGCATCGGGCCTGCCGGCAGTGGTGGACGTCATCGTCGACCGGGAGCCCAGCCCCGACGATTGGCGGGCCGACCTTCGCACCGCGGGAGAGACCTAGACTCTAACCTGGAACAATAGAACCAGCCTGTAGGAGTGATTTTTCATGGCGACCTGGAGTGACAGTCAACTCGCCTCGATCCACAAGATGTTGAACCCGGAGTCGGTGGCCATCGTGGGCGCGACGCCCAGGATGCAGTACGGCGGGCGGTTCCTGAATGCAATGCTCCAGTCGTGCCAGGACCGGGTGAGGATCTATCCGGTCAACCCCAACTACGATGAGATTATGGGGGTCAAGGCCTACCCCAGCGTCAGCGAACTGCCGGAAGGGCCGGACCTCGTGGGAATCGTCGTCCCCTACAACCGGGTGCTGGACGTGCTGAAGGAGAGCCACGAGAAGGGAGCCAAGTCCGCTGTCATCATCTCTGCCGGGTTTTCTGAGCGCGGCGAGGATGACCGGAGCGACCTGCAGGGCGAGCTGAGCCGCTTTGCCCGGGAATCAGGGCTGCGGTGTAGCGGCCCCAACTGCCTCGGGCTGGCCAACGTGCGCGACAACATCTGGGCCAGCTCCTCCTCCCGCGGGTCCGACGGACTCACCGGCCCGGTGGGCCTCATCTGCCAGAGCGGGGCCTCCGCCTTCGGCCCCTTCCTGACCCGGGCGGTGGAGGAAGGGATCGGGTTGAGCCACATCATCTCCACCGGCAACGAGGCTGACCTGGACTTCTGCGACTTCGCCCGCTACCTGCTGGACGACGACGGGGTCAAGGTAATCGCGGGCTTCGTGGAGGGATTCAAGGACGCCCGCAAGTTCACCGAGGTCGCCAAGCTCGCGGCGGAGCGGGGCAAGCCCATTGTCCTGATTAAGATCGGCAGGTCCGACCTCGGAGCTCGGGCGGCCCGCTCCCACACGGCGGCTCTGACCGGATCGGATGCAGTATACGACGAGATGTTCGCCCAATACGGCGTCATCCGGGTCCAGGACTACGACGAGCTTCTGGAAGTCTCCCATCTGCTGGCCAACCTTCCCAGGCCCAGCCAAAAGGGTGTGGCGGTGGTCTCCCACTCCGGAGGCATCAGCTCGCTTACGGCGGACATGTGCGGACAGGCGGGACTGGACCTCCCCCTGCTGACGGACCGGGCCCGGGACGGAATCAACGGGGTGCTGAAGGGGTTCGGCTGGGCCGCCAATCCATCTGACGTGACCGGTTTCGCCAACAGCGAGTCCTTCCCCGAGATTATGGACTTCCTGATTTCCGAGCCGACGGTCGGCAACCTGGTGGTCGCCAGCGCGGGAGCGGATGCCCAGGCGGAGCAGGTGATTGCCCAGCGGGACGCCAGCGACAAGGGAGTGGCGTTTCTCTGGACTGGTACCCGGGGAGCCACGGCGGGGTTGCCCAAACTGAA
Organism: Dehalococcoidia bacterium; assembly: GCA_034423195.1. Lineage (GTDB taxonomy): Bacteria > Chloroflexota > Dehalococcoidia > Lucifugimonadales > UBA3495 > CATOSK01. The sequence continues at coordinate 33,600 of DAOUIZ010000037.1, forward strand.
GGAAGCCGGGATACCCGTATTCTACGTGCCGGACAAGCTCGCTATGGGCCTCAAGTCCCTGCTCGACTACCACGAGTGGCTGGAGGGACGGAACGCCAACGGATTCGGCGACGCTCCGGCGATGAACGGGGACCAGAACGCGGCCGTGGCAAGGGTCACCGGCCTGGGCCGGCCGTCGCTGACGGAGTATGAAGGAAAGCAGCTGATTGCCGAGTGGGGGATCCCGGTTACCAAAGAGGAAGTTGCCGGATCAGCGGCTGAGGCGGCCGACGCGGCCCAGCGCATCGGGTACCCGGTGGCCCTGAAAGTGAACTCCCCCGACATCCTGCACAAGACCGAGGCGGGAGGTATCCGGCTGCATCTGAAAAACGGGGCAGAGGTCAGCGACGCCTTCAGCGAGATAATGGAAGGGGCGCGTCGGTATGACCCCCAGGCCAGGGTTGAAGGCGTCCTGGTCCAGGAGATGGTGAGCGGCGGCGTTGAGGTGATCGCCGGAATCAACTACGACACCCAGCTGGGGCCGGTGGTGCTCTTTGGTACCGGCGGAGTGATGGTGGAGGTCTACAACGACGTGGCGGTGCGGCACTGCCCCATCACCAGGGCGGAAGCGCTGGAGATGGTCCACCAGGTCAAGGGAGTCAGGCTGCTGCAGGGCTTCCGGGGCGCCCCGGAAGCGGACATCGACGCGCTGGCCGACACCCTGCTGCGGGTCTCCCAGATGGCCGTCAACCTGGAAGGAAAACTGTCGGAGCTGGACATCAACCCCCTCATGGTGATGCCCAAGGGCGAGGGAGTTAAAGTAGCCGACGCCCTGGCCGTGCTTCAGTAGGGAACGCCTCCCAAGGCCAGCCGGACAAAAGGGAGCGCCGGTTGACGGCACGCCCAGGGCAATCGCATAAAGTCCGACTGGAACCTTTGACCCCTTTTTCCGTCATTCCCGCGCTTTCTCCCGTCATTCCCGCGTAGGCGGGAATCCAGACCCCCGTCGTGCGCCCCCCGCAGTATCGTGTTGGCCGTTCATTGGCTGTTTAACCAAACTGGCAAAGCCTCACCCAGCGTGTGTGTCCTGTTCACATTCAGGCCTTGGCTGTCAGGGGCTCCAGCACGTCCAGTAGCTCCGCCATGCTGGCCAAGTCCTCCCCGATGGTCACCGGGTCCAGGTCGCCGGTCAGCTCGTAGAAGTTTACGTGCAGGATCTCCGCCCGCCCGTGCAGGAAAGGAAGGCGGTCGTTGCCGCTTAGGCGGCGGGCCTGGTTCATTACCCGGTGGAAGTGGCTGTGCCGTTCGTACTCCCAGCCCTGGACGAGGGCCACGGCCTTGGCCATGTGGGCGGCCGCTCCCCAGCCCTTCTCGGATGCCTGGTGAAGGTCTCCGTCGGCCAGGTACTGGCCGGCCCTGTCGAGGAACTCGTGCGCCTGGGCTGTGTGCCTGGCCGCTTCGTTGCTGTTTCCGTTGACCATGTCCTTCTCTTATTGGACGCTCTTGGCCTGAATGTCGACCGGCCCTCCTAGTCTGTTTCCTGGAGCACCTCGCCGGAAAGGGCCGTGACCCGCTCGACGTGGACCAGGACTGCGGCTCCGGTGCGCTCCGGGTCCCGGTCAAGCTCGGCCTGCACGGTGCGGGACATGACATCCTCGCGGACTGGGCCGCTCTCCACGACCTCTGCAGTCCCGTGGAACCGCCAGTTGATGCGGCGTTCCGCGTTCCGGTAGAACACGACGACCTGGGGATTGTCGGCCACGTTTTCCATGGCCGAGCGGCGGGCGCGTTCCCAGTAAGCCAGGGTGGTCGGATCATATACCAGGACGCTTCCCTTCATGCTTATCTGGGGCCTCCCGTCGCCCGAGGCAGTGCCCACGATGCAGCAGCAGCCGTCGGCCAGGGCCTTGTCCAACAGTTCCTGCATTTCTCCGCTTATGTCAATCAATATCCCCCCGTATTTCCGTCATTAGCCGACTCTCGGAGCAATTACGCTGGAAAGCGAATCGAGGAGCGGCCATGCGTGACCACCGGCAACGGTGGCCGGACTGAATATAGTATAATGCGCTGGATTTCCCGAAAGCTCTCCAGCGCCCTCGACCGGCCCAAGCCGGGGACCCGGAGGCGCCGGGACAATGCGTAACAGTTACGAATACCGGCCGATTCTAGACCACCGGTTTCCGGTTGGCAACGACAGCGGCGCCAGTACCGGGGCCAGTCCGGCGTACACCAGGAGCAGGCAGTGTCCCAAGCGATTGAGATTCACGACCTACCCGAATCCGGCCAGCTGCAGGTTGTCTACCGTAAGCCGGACGCCACCCTCGAAGCCCCTCCCTCAGGATTCTCCAACCCGCTTGAACCATTCGACCACCGGGAACTCGACTGGTATTTCCGCGAGTACGCGGACCAGCCCTTCGGCCCCAGCCAGGCCCGTTCGGAGGCGGTGGAGACCGGGCTGAGAAACCTGGGACGGGTGCTGTTCGAATCAACGTTCAACGCCAACCCCGAATCGGCCGCCCTCTACGCCCGGGCTTCCCAGGACGGCCTTGCCGAAACCCGCCTGGAAATTCTTTCCTCCCGTCAGGAGTTCCTGACCCTGCCCTGGGAACTTATGAACGAGACGGAGGCGGGGTATCCGGCCACGCAGATGTCCGGCATCATCCGTCGCGGGCCAACCGAAGCCGCCGGTGAATTCGACGCGGACTTGCCGGCGGACCAGCTCAACGTCCTGCTCATCGCCCCCCGACCATCCCTGGAAGACAGCCTCTTCCGGGGAGGCTTGGCCTCCGAGACCGCCGTTGCCCTGGAGGGCCTGGAGGTGCAGGCCGAACTGGAATACGTCAGCCCCCCCAGCTTCCAGGGCTTGGCGGATGCCCTGCAGGGCAACCCCCGGTATTACCACGTTGTCCAGCTCGACGGAATCACGGTCGGGGATGAGCCGGGAACGCTGGTCCTGGAAACCGGCGCGGGACCGGAGAAGGTGGAGACTGCCCAATTGGGCCGGACGCTGGCATCCGCCCAGGTGCCGGTGGCCTTCCTCACCGGGGCCGGAGACGGGCGCCAGGAATCCTGGGGCACGCTGGCGGGAGTGGCCTCGGACCTAGCCCACCACGGTGTCCCGGTGGTGGTGTGCCTCCCCTATCCGCTGGCGGACTCGGCCAGCCGGGAAATGTTTGTACGCCGGTTCTACGAGTCCCTGGCTGGCGGGATGGATGTCGCGGCCAGCGCGGCCGGCGCGCGCAACGCCCTGATGGAGTCGCCGGTGCGGGTGATTCTGTCCGGCAAGCAGGTGATGTGGGACTGGGTTGCGCCGGTCACCTTCCAGTCCCAAGAGTATTCCCCCCGGGCTATCGAAGGGGAAGAGCCCGACCCGTTGGCCCCGCCGATGCTCCAGCCCCAGCAGCAGGACGTAAACGTGGAGATGCAGCTTCCCGCACCGGGGGCTTTCGGCCTCCTCGGCAGGCAGGGAGAACTGCACCGGCTGGAGCGAATGTTCACCGAGTCACCCACGGTGACGCTGACCGGCCCCACCGGAGGCGGCAAGACGGAGCTCTGCCTGGGCCTGGCCCGCTGGTTCCAGAGGCTTGGCAGGAAACAGCGGCCTGGCGGGGTGTTCTACACAACCTTCGAGGCTTCCCATCCCTCGGGGCTGGAGCGGATCGTCCATGAAATCGGGACCAGCGTGGCCGGCCTGGAGTTTCCCGATTTGAGCCTCGACCAGCAGCGGCAGTGGGTGGTGGAGTACCTGCAGCAGCATCCTTCCCTGCTTATCTGGGACAACGTGGAGAACGCGGCGGGTTTTCCGTCAGGATCGCCCGGGCTGCTTGAGCCGGAGGAACTGGGCGGGCTGAACGAGTTCATCGCCGGCGTGACCGGTGATGGACAGAGCTGGGTCCTGCTGGCAACGCGCAGGGATGGGGAGGACTGGCTGTCCGTCCCCCATCAAACCATGACCCTGCCCGGTCTGCAGGGCGGCGACCGCCGGGAACTGGCTGCCGCGATACTTTCCCAGGCCGGCGTTGAGCCGGGCCGGTTGTCCCCGGAAGTGGTGGATGTCATCGACTTCGTCGAGGGCAACCCCCTGGCAATGAAGATCGTCCTGCCCCGGTTGAAGGACCTGCCCGCCACGGCGCTCCTGGCCGAACTCCAGCGGACGCTGGAAAGCCTTCCCGAGTCGGCCCAGGAAGAAGGCAGGCCGACGGCTCTCACGGCGGCGATGGAATTTTCCTGGGGAAAGATGTCCCGCCGCAGCCGGACCCACCTCCCCTTCCTCGCCCTGTTCCAGCGGCGGGTGATGATGGACATTCTCAACCACATGACCGGCGAGGCCGGGTACAAGGGAGCAATGGGTGAGGAACTGGGCTGGGGAGCGACCCGCACGCTGCTGCGGACGGGAATGGCCGATGGCTTCCTCGAAGGGGTATCCCCCAGCGTGTACCAGATTCATCCCGCCTTGCCCTGGTTCTACGGGCGCAAGCTGGGACAGCAGGTGGCAACGGCCCGGCTGGGAGACTTGGAACAGGAGTACGTCCGGGTCTACGCGGACACGGCGGACTACTTCATGGAGTCCCTCTACGAAAACCAGGACGCCGGCGTCACGGCTATCCTGGCTGAGGAGGGCAACCTCACCCAGGCCCTGGGCCTGGCCCTGGAGGCCCGCCATTGGGACAACGCCCAGTTGCTGGTCCAGCCCCTAGCCCAGGTCTACCGGATGCAGAAGCGTTTCGCAGAGCTGCGGCGCTTGCGGCGGCAGCTGCTGGAAGTCGTCGGCGTCACGGCGGAGGACGCGGCATCCAACGGAGCGGAGGAATTCTGGACCTACCTGCTGGGCACGGAAGCCAGCGAGTCGGTCGACGTCGGCGATCTGGAGTACGCCGAGGACCTGAACCGCCGGCTGTACGAGTACCTCTCCGGCTTGGAGGGAAGCGACCAGGATCCCAGGGTGGCGGCGGTATCCCACCAGTTCGGGCAGATTGCCCTCCGCAGGTTCCGGCTGGACGAGGCGGCCGGCTGGTTCGAGCAGTCCCTGGGGATTATCGAGAACGGGGAGGACCAGGCGTCCGTGGCCGACGATTACTTCGCCTTGGGACAGGTGAAGCAGCATCAGCGCTACTACACCGAGGCCAAGGAGCTGTATCAGAAAGCCCTGGATATCCACCAGCGCCTCCCAGACGAGGAGGAGATGGTCAAGGACTATCGGGCCTTGGGAGCCGTGTCCCATCTCAGGTTCGAGTACCAGGAGGCGGACAGCTGGTACCAGCGGGCGCGGGCCATCGTCGAGGAACAGCGCGACGAGGAAACGGCGGTCCTGATTTTCCATGAGCTGGGGACGGTGTGCCACTCCCAGTACCTTTTCGACGAGGCCATCGACTACTACGAGCAGGCATTGAACCTGGCCGACCGCCTTGGAATGGAGGCGCAGATGGCCGTGGAGTTCCACTACCTGGGCCTCCTCCAGCAGAACCGGGGCATCATCTACGACGAGGCCGAGGAGTGGTACGTCGCGGCTATGAACCAGTGGGAATTGGTGGGCAACCGCCGGGCGGTGGGGGATGAGTGCCGCCAGCTTGGAGTCCTGTTCCACGAGCAGAAGCGGTACGAGGACGCCGCCAGGTGGTACCACCAGGCGCGGGAGATTTTCGAGGAGCTGGGGGACCTGCTCCGCTCGGCCCGCACCTACGGCCAGCTGGGGATGGTGGCCGAGGAGCAGGAGGATATTCCGGGGGCCCTGGAGTGGGTGGCTAAGACCTACCAGTTGGCGATGGACTACAACCTTCCCATGGTGGTCCAGGTGAAGGCGCACCTGGCCCGTCTGCGGGACAAGATGGGGCTGGACGGCTTCGAGCAATGGTGGCAGGACTTCACCGGCGAGCCCGCTCCAACGGACTTGGACGTGGATACCAGCACGGTTTTCTAGCCCGGTAGCCGGTGCATCCCCATTCCAGGGCAGTAATCTGCTATGAGTGAGCTGCCGTCTCAGAGGGCGGCCCCACCGGAGGCAATTCATGGGAGTATCCAGGATAGAAGTCCACAACCGGCAGCCCTACTGCGACGGTAAGCCCTTCGGTAACGCCGGTCCTTACGAGTTGCTCGAAGGCACGGCGTTCTTCTCCGTGGACCCCGGTCATCCCGACAACAGCCTGATTGCGGATATCGAGCTGGCGCCGCGAAATGATGCGGGGATGGTCTGTTTTTCAGCGCCCTTGCGCATTTTGCGTCCGGCGGAAACAGGCCGGGGATGCCGCACGGTTTTCCTGGACGTGGTGAACCGGGGACGCGGGCGGGCTCTGAAGCTGATTAACGACGCCCCGGATGACGGAGACCCGCTGGACCCTCCCGACCCGGGGAACGGGTTCCTGATGCGGCAGGGCTACACGGTGGCCTGGTGCGGCTGGCAGCACGACGTCCCCGGGGTGCCCGGCCTGCTGGGGATAGACGTTCCCCAGGCGGTGCACGAGGACGGGCCGGTCTCCGGCAGGATGGCCGTGACCTTCCAGCCCTCTGCGGCATCGGACGTACAGATGCTGTCGGAGCGCGGCCACCGTCCCTATCCAACCAACCACCTGGAGGACTGGGAAGCCACCCTGGCCGTCCGTGATTCCGAGGAAGGGGAGCCACGCTCGCTGCCCCGCGACCAGTGGCATTTTGCCCATGTCGAGGCTGGACGGCGGGTCCCGGATCCGGCGCACATTCACCTGGAGTCCGGGTTCCAGCCCGGCCGGATCTACGATGTAACCTTCTCCACCAGCCACGCCCCGGTCGCGGGACTCGGTCTGCTGGCCACCCGGGACTTCATTTCCTTCTTGAGGTACGGTTCCTCGGCGGAAGGCAACCCCTGCACTGGGGAAATTGACCTGGCCCTGGGATTCGGCCAGTCCCAGAGCGGACGGTTCCTGAAGCACCTGCTGTACCTTGGGCTGAACCTGGACGAGGGGGGCCGGAAGGTATTCGACGGGGTCATCGCCCATGTCGCGGGCGCCCGGCGGGGCGAGTTCAACCAGCGGTTTGCCCAACCCTCCACGGCCCACCGCCGCAGCATGAGCAACCTGTTCCCCTTCACCGACGCCCCTGAAACCGATGCCGAACTAGGCGCTGCGGAAGGGCTCCTCGACCGCCAGCGGGCCAGGGGCGGCGTGCCCAGGATTTTCCTGATGAACTCCGCCTCGGAATACTGGTGGGCGCACCTCTCGCTGATCCACACCGACGTCAGCGGCGCCAGGGACATCGAACCGTCTGATGATGTCCGCATCTACTACTATGCGGGGACCCAGCACGCCTCCGGGAACTTCCCGCTGGCCGGCGGCGAAGGCCCTGGGGAGACCCGGGGACAGCAGCCCTTCAACTGGGTCGATTACCGCCCGGTGCTGCGGGCGTCCGTTGCAAACCTCGACGCCTGGGTCCGGTCCGGCATAGCCCCGCCTCCCAGTTGCCACCCCCGCCTGTCCGACGGAACGCTGGTCACCCCCGATGCGGTGGCCCCTGCCTTCCGCGCCATCCCGGGAGTCAATTTCCCGGTCTACCTGAAGCGGTTTTCGCGCCTCCATTTCGACCCGGCGGTAAGCTCGGCGGAAAACCTCCCCGCCGGCATCGGCAGCCCCTACCCCCTCCTGGCTCCGGCGGTGGACGCCGACGGAAACGAGCTGGCCGGAATCAGGCTGCCCGACATTTCCGTGCCCCTCGCCACCAACGCTGGCTGGAACCTCCGGCATCCGTCGGTCGGCGCGGAGGGACAGGTCATTGGGACCACCGGCGCCACCATCCCCTTTGCCGTGACCCGGGAGGAACGGGAAGCCAGGCAGGACCCCCGCCCATCCATCGAAGAGCGTTACGAGTCCAGGGATGCCTATCTGGCCCAGGTCGGGGAAGCCGCCTCCGGCCTGGCTGGCCGGGGTTTCCTCCTTCTTGAGGATTTGGAAACCGTAACCAGGCACGCCGGAGAACGGTTTGACGCCCTGACCGCCGGGGCCAGGCAGCCCCAACCGGCGGACAATTAACCGTCGGACTACTACCGGAACCATACCCGCAGACCAGCCGCCGCAAGGAGAGCGCGATGAACATAGGCACCTCGGTACCCTTGCCCGCTTACACCATAGACCCGGCATTCATGGCCCGGAAGGCCGAGGAGCTGGGTTTCGATTCCATCTGGTACGCCGAACACCCCATTCTGCCGGTTAACAGTGACAGTCCCTTCCCCAGTGGCGGCCCCATCCCCGAGACCTACGCCCACTTCTCCGACCCCTACATTTCCCTCGCCCGGGCTTCCTCGGTGACCACCACCATCAAGTTGGCCACCGGAATTACCCTGGTGCCGGAACGCAACCCCCTGGTGCTGGCCAAGGCCATCGCCACCCTCGACCGTTACAGCGGAGGCCGGTTCATGTTCGGCATCGGAGCTGGCTGGAACCGGGAAGAAACGGAAATCATGGGCGGGGACTTCGACCACCGCTGGACCCAGACCCGGGAAGCCGTGGCCGTGCTGAAAGAGCTGTGGACCAAGGACGAAGCCGAGTTCCACGGCCGTTACTACGACTTCCCCCCGGTCAAGTGCAACCCCAAGCCGGTGCAGGACCCCCATCCGCCCGTAATTCTCGGCGGTATGGCCCGCAACGTCCTGCGGCGCGTTGCCACCTGGGGCGATGGCTGGATGCCCAACCGCATCAGCCCTGCGGACCTGGAACGGAGCCGCGCTACCCTGGACAACCTGGCGGCGGAGCTTGGCCGGGATCCGGCATCCCTGACGATAACCGTCTACGGACAGGACCCCAACCTCGAAGCCCTGCGTTCCCTTTTCGACGCCGGGGCCGACCGGGTGGTGGTCCGCCCCGATTTCGTCGAAACCGAAGCCGAGATGGGAGAGCAGCTGGAGCGGATCGCGGAAGCGGTCATCCGCTGATCCCATTGCCTACCCCGTCGCGCCCATCAAGCTGAAGCAACCTGGAGGACCACGAGGAATGGACCAAACATCACAGCTGCTGAGTTCCTACGCCTGCCGCCTTTCTTACGAAGACCTGAGCCCGGCGACCGTGCATCAGATTAAGAGAACGGTGGTGGACACCTTCGGGTGCGCCATCGGGGGATACCTGTCGGAGCCGGCCAAGATTGCCCGGCGGTTGGCCGCCGGGGTCAACAGCGTTGCCCCTTCCCGCATCATCGGCACCGGGGATTACAGCTCGATGGACCTGGCCGGGTTCGCCAACGGCGTGATGGTGCGCTACCTGGACTGCAATGACTCCTACTTTTCCCCTGGGGGCGGGCATCCCAGCGACATGATCCCCGCGGCCCTGGCCGTGGGAGACACCTTGAGCGCCGACGGGCCGTCGTTGATCACGGCCATCGCCCTGGCCTACGAGGTATTCTGCCGTATCTCCGACGAGGTGCCCGAATCGGGCTGGGACCAGGGCATCTTCAGCGTCATCGGCGCCGCCTGTGCCGCCGGTAAGCTCATGGACCTGGACGAGGAGCAGATGGCCCACGCCATTTCCCTCGCGGCGGTCCCCAACATCCCCCTGAGGGTGACCCGCATGGGTGAGCTTTCCATGTGGAAGGGATGCGCCGCCGCCAGCGCGACCCGGGCTGGCATCTTCGCCGCCCAGTTGGCCGCCGAAGGGATGAACGGCCCCTTCGAGCCCTTCGAGGGGAGAAAAGGTCTGTGGGAATCGGCCTTGGGCCGCGACATCCGGTTGGACAGGATGGGGGGAGGGGACGAACCCTTCCTCATCACCCAGAACACCTTCAAGTTCTACCCATCGCAGATTCACACCCAGAATCCCATCGGGCTGGCCATCGACCTCCATTCCCGGGTTGACGTCGCCGACATCGAGTCCATCCATATCAGTAGCTACCACAGCGCGGTCAGCAGCGCGTCCACCGAGCCGGAGAAGTGGGACCCCAAGACCCGGGAAACCGCCGACCACAGCATACCCTTCCTGGTGGCCGTCGGGCTGCGGGACGGCGCGGTAACCCCGGCCACCTTCACCCCGGACCGCATCGCCGACCCGTCGCTCCGCCCCATACTGGCCAAGATGACCATCGAAGAGGACCCGGCCTTCACGGAAAAATACCCGTCGGAGTACAACTGCCGGATCGAAGTCAGGACCAGGTCCGGGGCGGGTTATGTTGCCTCCGGGCCTTATCCCAAGGGCCACCGCAACAACCCATTGAGCGACGCCGAGGTCAGCGAGAAATTCCGCCGTCTGGCAACTCCCATGCTCTCCGATGAACAATGCGGCGAGGCCCTGGGACTGTTGTGGAGCCTGGAGCAGCAGCTCGACATGGACGACGTATTTGATGCGCTGGTAGTATAGGAGCCGTTTTCGCCGTAGAATCGGGTCCCGGTGGGCTTCACCCGCGGGTTTGTGCCTGGGGTTTTCGGGAGGTGGCGTGGTGGCCGGGACGGGGGGAATCCGGGGAATCCGATGCGGTGTCCGGCACGTATTAGGGGAGACAGGGATCGCTGTCTTCCGGCGCCTGGAGACGGGCGGTGGATAGTTACAATGAGCTGGAAGACCTCCAGCTCATCCAAATGACCGCTGGTGGCGACGGCCAGGCTCTCGAAGAGCTCTATTCCCGCTACTCGACGGCGGTTTACTCGCTGGCCCGGTATATGTTGCGTAACGAAGCCTCGGCGGAAGACGCCACGCAGGACATCTTCATCAATATCTGGACCAAATCGGCGAGCTACAAGCCGGAGCGGGGAGCCCCCCGGTCGTGGTTGATGAGCGTGGCCCACAACAAGATTATCGACATCATCCGCTCCCAGCGCCGGCACCAGAACCTGGGAGACCAGGGGGATTACGAGACCCTGGACCTTCTTCCGTCCCGGTCCCGGCCCACGGACGAAGAGGCGGAACTGAACATCGAACGGGAACGCATCATCAAGGCGCTGGACGGCCTGCCCGAGGGCCAAAGGTCGGCGCTTTTCCTGGCCTACTTCGAAGGGTATTCCCAATCCGAAATCGCGGCCAGGCTGGGCCTTCCCCTGGGAACGGTGAAAACAAGAATGCGGCTGGGAATGCAGAAGTTACGGCTGGAACTGGAGGCCGATGTCGCCTGACATGAGGGGCCATCCCGACGACCTCTTCGAAGCCTACGCGCTGGAAGCGCTGGATGCTTACGAAGCGAATCTGGTCGACCAACACCTGGAGAGCTGCTCCCGGTGCCAGGTCCTGGCCGGGCGGGCGTTGGAATCGGTAACCCGCCTCGCCATGGCCGTGCAGCAGGCTCCGGCTCCCCCGGGGATCCTCGACCGGGTCATGGCCGAGATTAACCCTCCGGCGCTGGAGATGAGTCCGGCCGCGAGCACCCGGGCGCCCCGGTGGCCGGTGCCCGGATGGTCAATGCCCCGGTTCATGCTGCCTTCCTGGTTCACTCTCCGGGGACTGGCCCTCCCCGCGGCTGCGGTGGTGGTGCTGGCCCTTTTCGGGCTGTCGGTGGCTTTGAACCTGAGGCTGGCCGAACAGGTCGATGACATGGCCCAGCGAAACTCAACGGTCACGGCCCAGATGGCCAGCGCGTTGCGGGAAACGGAAAGGTTGCAGCGGGAAACCTCCGTCATCGCCGCCCAGATGGAAAGCTCCGGCATAGTGTCGCTGGGGAAAATCTCCGATTGGACCGCCACTCTGATTGGCAGCTACCTCGATTCCTTCCCGGAAGCCCAACCCGTGATGTTGGAACCGTCGGAAGACCATTCCGGCCACGAAGGGTTCCTGCTGGTTGAGGACGAAGGCAGGAAGGCGACGATGATGATTTCCAGCCAGAACCCCGCGTCGGGCAACACGCCGTACCTCGTCTGGCTGGTCCGGGGGACAGACTGGACCCCGGCGGGAGAGGTAATGGTGAACGAGTCAGGGCAGGGAACGCTGAACATCGAATCCGGCCAGTCCCTGTTCGAGTTCGACTCGGTGAGCGTTACGATGGAAGGGCAGGAACCGGCCCGCGACCAGGTTGTGCTGACCAGCCGGATTCCCCATCAGGCCAACCCCAGGTAGGAGACCCGGGCTTCACCGATGACTGCGGAGCCTCGGAAACCGGCACCCGCGCCCGGCCCGGCCAGTCCCCCGTCGGCTTGCGAAATTTGCGGCGGGCCCACGCTGGAGCTTCACTGCAAGATCCAATGCCGCAACTGCGGCTACACCCGCGACTGCTCCGACCCCTAGCGCCGTCGGCGGCCATTCACCGAAAGACTGTCTCGAAGCCGCCTACCCTCTCTCCCGTCACCCCCACGCAAGGCCAGCCCTGCCGCCTACTCTCCCGTCATTCCCGCGCAGAGCCTGCCCCTGGCGACTGAGGAGGGACGACGAAGGAGGGAAAGGGGCGGGAATCCAGACCCCCGCAAACCGTCGCCCCATGCCGTCACTCCCCGCGCGGGAAAGGCCACCACTCCGGGTAGTCCCGCAGACGCAGGTGCCGGAAAAGCTCGGGATGGGTATCCACCGCCAGCCTCATCGCCTGGGAGACCGGCTCCCGGATGGCATCGTGGGCCAGCTCCGACGTGCGGAGCTTGAAGAGGTGGTGGCACTCCCTCAGGTTGACGTGGGCCACGGCGCGGCGGTAATGGGCGTGGGAAACCAGGTACTGGGCGGCCACAGGAGAAATGTCACGCACCCGCCGGAAGGTATCCTCCGCCCGCCCCAGCACCGACTCGAACACGGCGGCCATTCCCGCATCGTGGATCAGGGGCGGCAATCGGTATCCCAGGTCCACCGTCGCCGGTTGCGGGAGACAGGTCAGCATCCGGTGGCGCCTGAACTCCCGGAATGCGCCGTAATCCAGGGTGAACTCCAAGGTGTACTGTACGGTCTCGAACTCCCGCCCGGGCAGATCGTGTGGCCCTATCCCCTCCACGCAGCGGTGGATTATGTCATGTCTCTGGGACTCCGGCATGGCCCGGACCGTCTGGAGCACGTCGTCGTAGCCCGTCCCTGAGTAGCGGTAGAGCAGGGCCGCGGCCAGCTTTTCCACCGCATCGGTATCCCACCCGACCAGCCTGGCCGGGATAACGGAAGCATCCGCGCCGCCTCCCGGGATAGCTCCCCCTTCCCGGGTCCCGGCCTCGGAAGCCAACTCCTTCTGCTCCGCCGAGACGGCGGTGAGATAGGCGTTCTCGTCGGCGTACTTGATCAGGGTGGGAGTGATGGTGCGGGCCTGCTCCCGAATCTCCAGCCCCACGTCCCGCTCCTCGGCCAGTTCCGAGGACAGGAGCTTGGTGACCGCGTGTTCCAGGGTGCGGGCGTTGGCCGTGACTCCCACGTTGGTCAGGGTGGCGGCCGGCAGCACTTCCCGGCACTGGTCCGTGGCTATGCGCCGCAGCCGCAGCCGGTAGGCGGATTCACGCTCCCCGTCCGCCCGGGGATGCTCCCTGGCTAGGTGCGCCATGCAGCCGTCGAGCAGTCGGGAATATGCCTCGAACATGCTCCGGCAGGTGCTGTGGTACTCCTCCAGCAGCAGGGGGAAGGGCTCCAGTTCCCGGGGAGTGTGGTAGCTGCCCGGAGGCAGCACCTGGTACCGGGATGACTTCTCGGTGTAGGAAGCCAAACGGTTGTCCTCGATGCCGTCGCAGGCCAGTCGGGATACGTTCTCCACGGCCAGGTGGACCACGGCGTGCTCCGCGACGGAGGCATGACCGTATCCCAGGACCCATCGCTCGTGGAAATCGGCGGCGCGTTCCCGGCTGACCTCCTCGGCAATCTCGTCGAAAGGTTCGGGCCGGCGCGAGGTCATGGCAAAGACAACGGCGATCTGCTCTTCGGTCAGACCGTGGGCGTCCAGCGGGTAGACCCGGCGGCTGGGGGCGTGTTCAGTGCTCACTCATACAATTGTTGATGAACGCCGGGGAAAAAAATATAACCTGTCTTGCGGTATTTGAGAGATTTAGCCAGCTCAGGCGTCGGCGGCTAGGGCTTCCGGCAAACCAGCATGGCCCAGCGGTGTCGGAACATTAGCTCCCCCTCTTCCAGGTACGGATACATCCCGGTTTCGGGCCCGCCCGATAGCTCGGATTGCAAGTCCCGCAGGATCAGGGCCCGGGATTCGTCGGGGGTCTGGGTCATGTCCATCCAGCTCTCAACGCTGCGTTGGGCCTCGAAGGCGGAGGTGCGGGCGATTTCCAGGCCGCACTCCTCGGCCATGGCTCGGAGGCGGCTGACGGGCAGGGCGTTGGTGTGGGATGGGTCCCGGAGGCGTTCCAGGTGGTTGTGGGTCTCGGCGGTGGCCGGGTCTTCGGATGTGGTGAGGTCAATGATTGCGACGTGCCCGCCGGAACGACAGGCGCGGACCATTTCCCGCAGGCACCTGCCGGGGTCTTCCACCTGGTGCATGGCCAGGCGGCACGCCACCAGCGAGAAGCTCCCGTCTTCGTATGGCAGACTCCGGGCATCGCCCAGGTCGAAGGTGACGTTGGTCAACCCCTCTTCGGCGGCCAGTTGGCTGCCCCGTGCGACCATCTCCGGGGTCACGTCCACGGCGACGGACTGGGCAACCGTCGGGGCCATTCCCCGGGCCAGGACCCCGGTGCCCGCCGCCACGTCCAACACCCGCATATCCGGGCGCAGCTCCAGGTTCTCCAGGCTCCAGGCCAGGGCGTGTTCGTTGCCGCCGGACACCACGTAGGTATCCCAGTTGGCGGCCTGCTGGGAAAACTGCTCCTGGATCAGCTCGTCGTGGGTCCTTTCCTGGGACATTTCCTTCCTTTGCCTCCCTCGCTTTCCGGCGGGCCGCGGGATACCCGTCTCCCGGCTAGACCAGCGCCCCGAACCCGTTGGGAATCTCCACCTCTATCAACTGCACCCGGTCGGCCTGCACCGCCTGCTCCAGGGCCTTCGACAGACCATCTACTGTGGAAACTCGGGTGCCGGGGATGCCGTAGGAGTCGAAGAGCTTGATAAAATCCGGGTTTACCAGGTCTGTGCCCATCAACCGGTCGCTGAAGCGGGCGCTCTGGTATCCCTTCAGGACTCCCCAGGCGTTGTCGTTGAAAATGACGACTATCGGATTGATGCCGTACTGCACGGCCGTCCCCAATTCCTGCGCGTTGTACTGGAATCCGCCGTCGCCCGTGATGCACACCACCGGACACTCCGGCTTGCCAACCTTGGCCCCCAGCGCGGAGGGAAAGCCAAACCCCAACCCTGCCCAGCCCCAGGGATACATGAACTGCCGGGGCTGCTCGATTGCCAGGCAGCGGGCCGCCCGGCTGGCCGGAACGGTCGCGTCCAGGGTGAAGATCGTTTCCCCGGGAGTGGCCGCACGGATGGCCTCAAACGCCCGCAGCTCGTTCCCCCACGTATCCTGGAGCACCCGATATTGCTGCTCCTTCAGAGCGGCGACTTCCTGGCGGTACTCCGCCGGGCTTTCCACGTCCCGGCCCCCGATGCCCTGCAGCAGCTGGGCGGCGACAGCCCGGGAATTGGCCGTGATGGCAACCGCCGCCGGATAGTTCTTGCCGATGTATTCCTCGTCCAGCAGGACATGGACCAGGTTTTCCGGCAGCTTCAGGTCCACCCCAACCGTGGAGCGGTAGGCCAGGGCGGAACCGAGCACCAGCGCGGCATCGCACGATCCCAGCCAGTCCTGGGCCGGATTCTCCCCCCAGATGCGTCGCCCCAGCGCTGGCCCCAGGGACAGCTGGTGGCTTTCCGGGAAGGCCCCCTTGGCCCCGTCGGTGGTGACCACCGCCGCTCCCAGCCTCTCGGCCAGCTCGATGACTTCAGCCCCGCCGCCCTGGGACTGTACCTCCTCGCCCACCACAATAACCGGGCGTTTCGCGTCCAGCATCACCTGGAGCGCCTGCTCCACCATCGCTGGATCACCCTGGGGGATGTCCGGCTCCCGGGGACGGAGAATCTCCACCTCCGCCGTCTCTCCCAGCATATCGGTCGGCACTTCCAGCTCGATGGGCCGGGGACGGCGTTCCTGGAAGCGGCGGAAGGCTTCCACGAAATGGTCCGGTATGGCCTCCACCTCGCCGATCATCGCGTTCCAGTCGGTGACGGCCCGGAACATCCCCAGCTGGTCCTTGGTCTCGTGGGTAGCCAGCTTGTTGCTGCCGACGAATTCCCGCTCCACGTTGGTCGTCACCTGCAGGATCGACGAGCTGGAGAAGTAGGCTTCCCCCATGGCGCCCATGGAGTCGGCGGCCCCGGGGCCGGTGCTGGTCAGCAGCACCCCCGGCTTGCCCGTCGCCCTCGAGTAGCCGTCCGCCATGTACCCGCAGCCCAGCTCCAGCCGTCCGCCGATGAAGCGGAGCGAGTCCTGGTTGTCGAACAGGGCGTCAAAGAGGTCCAGGGTATGGACGGAAATAATCCCGAATATCGTGTCAACGCCCTGGGCCTTCAACGATTCGGCAATGGTCTGTCCACCAGTCATCAGCGGCATGCGCTCTCTCCTTGAGTGTCGAATAACAATCTCAAAACGCGGCGTTGCAATTTAGGCGGTTTCGTTCCCGCCTCTCGTCGTTCCTGCGGAGGCAGGAACCTATTAGTCCCGCCGGAGCACTTCCCACTCGCACCCACCACCTCTCCCGTCACCCCCGCGCAGAGCCTGCCCCTGGCGACTGAGGAGGGACGACCAAGGCGGGAAAGGGGCGGGGGTTAGGATGGGGGTGAAAACCCAAATGTCCCACACACCCTAAAGCAGCAACACCACCGGATTCTCCAGCACCCGCTTCACTTCCATCAGAAACTGCGCGGCCTCCGCCCCGTCTGCCACCCGGTGATCGGTGGACAGCGTAGCCTTCATCAACTGCCCCACCGCCAGTTGTCCGTCCCGGACCACCGGCTGCTCCTTCACCGAACCCACCGCCAGAACGGCGGCGTGGGGCGGGTAGATGATGGCTGCAAAGCTCTCCACGTCGAACATTCCCAGGTTGCTGACGCTGAAGGTGGTGCTGCTGTATTCGTCATTGCGTAAGTGTCCGCTGTTGGCCCGCTGGATGAGGTCCTTGCTGGCGGCGGCCAGCTCCACCAGGCTCTTGTCCTGGCAGTTGGCGATGCCGGGGACCATCAGTCCCGCTTCCAGGGCGATGGCGATGCCGATGTTGACCTGGGGGTGAAATTCCAGCGCCCCGTCGGAGAAGGAAGCGTTGAACTTGGGATGCCGCCCCAGGGCCAGGGCGCACGCCTTGACTATCAGGTCGTTGACCGTAACCCGTGATTCGGAATCTACCGCGTCGTTGACTTCCCCCCGCAGGCTCATGGCCCTTCCCATGTCAATCTCGGCGGTCACATAGAAGTGCGGCGCATCCCGCTTCGAGTCCGACGTGACCCGGGCGATGGCCTGCCGCATCCTGGAAAGCTCCACCCGCTCCCCCGCCTCAGCCGGAACGTCCGCCGCACCGCCATCTGGCCCGGAAGGCGCTTCCGATACCGTCGCTGGAACGGGAGCGGGAGGCTGGTATTCCAGCACGTCCTTCTCGACGATGCGCCCACCCGGACCGGTCCCATTGATTTCCGACAGGTCAATGCCCCGTTCCCGGGCCAGTCGCCGGGCGATGGGCGATGCCCGGACCCCGCCGGGGGGTTCCGCCGGAACCGAGGGCGGCTGGTATTCCAGGACATCCCTTTCCACGATCCGCCCGCCGGGACCGGTGCCGTTCACATCCCCCAGGTCAACGCCCCGTTCCCGGGCCAGTCGGCGGGCAATTGGAGACGCCCGCAGGCGGCCCTCATCGGCTGCCCCGCTGTCGGCCGTCCCGGTGCCGGAAAGGGAAGCGGGCGTCTGCGAGGACGGGGTGGATTCAACTTCTGAATCCGCCGGTGCTGCCTCGGGCGGCGACGCCGACAGGTCATCCTCCGGCAGAGCCTCGCCAGGGGCCGTGATAATGGCGATGAGTTCGCCCACCGGAACGACCATCCCCTCGGCGGCGACTATCTTGCCTACGACCCCGCCGGTATAGGCTTCGAACTCGACGGTGGCCTTGTCCGTTTCGATGTCCGCCAGGACTTCGCCCCGGGCGACCGTCTCGCCTTCCTTCTTGTGCCAGCGGACCACGGTGCCTTCCCGCATGTCGTAGCCCATCTGGGGCATCACTATGCTTGTCGCCAAGGTGGCCTCCCGGCAAAAAATTTCGGCGTCACAGTCCGGCGTTCACCCGATGGTCAAACGTGCGAAGGGCGCCCGTGCCCGTGCCCGTGCCCGTGCCCGTTGGAGTCTATCCATGAATCGCCCTTCCCTCGGCGCCCAGTGCCGCTTCCTTGACCATTTCCGATATGGACGGGTGGGCATGGACCGCCCATCCCAGCTCCAGCGAAGTGCCCTCCAGGAGACGGGTCAGGGACAGCTCGCCCAGCAATTCGGTGACTTCCGGCCCGATGAGGTGGGCCCCCAGCAGCTCGCCATAGCGGGCATCCATCACCAGCTTGACCATGCCCTCCGTCTCCCCCATGGCCAAGGCCTTGCCGTTGGCGAGGACGTTCATCCTTCCCACCTTCACCTCGTGGCCCTGGGCAACGGCCTGTTCTTCGGTCAGGCCGAAGCTGGCCACCTGCGGCTGGCAATACGTGGCCTTGGGCATGTAGGTGTAGTCCAGGGGCTGGGTTTCCTCGCCGGCAATCGCTTCGGCGGCGGTCACGGCCTGGGCCGACGCGGCATGGGCCAGGGCCAGCTTGCCCGTCACGTCTCCTATCGCGAACACCCCGGGAACGTTGGTGGCCATGCGGTCGTCAATGGTTATGTAACCCCGCTCGGTGGCAACGCCGATGCGCTCCAGCCCCAACCCCTCCGTGTTGGGCTGGATACCGACCGCAACCAGCACCTTCCCGCATTCAATGGTGTGCTCAACCCCGTTCTGCTCCACGGCAACGGAAACCCCGCCGCCGGTGGGAACGACACCGGAAACCCCGGCGCCGGTCATGACGTTGATGCCATGACGGGAAAAGGAACGCTCCAGTTGGCGGCTGATTTCCTCATCCTCGTTGGGGACCAGCCGGGGCAGAAGCTCGACCACCGTTACGTCCACGCCGTACATCTTGTAGACATAGGCGAACTCGACGCCGATGGCGCCGCCCCCCACTATGACCATGGACTCGGGAAGGTCCCGGAGGACAATGCTCTCCCGGCTCGTTATTACCCGCTCTCCATCCACCGGCAGGGATGGAATGCTGCGGGGACGGGCCCCGGTAGCAATGATGATGTTCTTCGCATTGAGCCGGTCGCCCTGCGGAGACACTTCAACGGCTCCGGCCGACACGATGGAAGCCTCACCGCTGATGTGGTCAATGTTGTTCTTGCGAAGGAGATACGCCACGCCCCGCACGTTGCGGTCCACCACCCTCCTGCTCCGGTCGATGGCGGAGGAAAAATCGGCGTGGAAGTTGTCGAACCTCAGCCCGAACTCGTCGGCCCGGCGGATGTAGGAAAGCACCTCGGCGTTCTTCAGCAGCGCCTTGCTGGGAATGCACCCCCAGTTCAGGCAGACTCCCCCCAATGCGTCCCGCTCGACTATGGCAGCCTTCATCCCCAGTTGAGCGCAGCGGATGGCGGACACGTACCCGCCCGGGCCCGCGCCAATCACCACCACGTCGTAATCGTTAGCCATTTGTACCCGTAATGTCGCTTATGATGTCAGGGGTAATTCCAGCCGGTTCCAGGCGCACGAGGACCGCCGCTGATGGCGCAGGCTGGGACAGCCAATTATACCGTCGCCCCACCCGGCGGGCAACGAAGAAGGTTGAGACTCCACGCTCCGCCGCAGCCCCGGTTTGTCCCCAATCGGGCGTTCTGGTATCATTTACCCCTGCCAACCGGAACCATGAGGTTGTGATGAGACTAGGACCTTTGGGCCTGACGGAACTGCTGATCATCCTGGCCGTGCTGCTGCTCATCTTCGGGGCCACCCGCCTGCCCGAAATCGGCTCATCCCTGGGCAAGGGAATCAGGATGTTCAAGACCTCCGTCACCGGCGAAGAAGAGCCGGCCAACCCGCCCGAAAAGCAGGAAACGGCCAAGGCGCGCAGCAACACCGACGACCAGTCCTAGCAGCCGCCGCATCTCCCGGACAAAACGAAAGGACCGGCCCCAGCGCCGGTCCCTTTTCATTTCCCGCCGGCCCTTCCGCAGAATCCCCGGCTGGCAACCCCATCCTCACTCAACGTCGGAAACCGGCGAGGCCGTCCCCGAGAGCCGGTCTCTTCGGCTCCCCGCAATCTTGGCCAGCACAACGCCCAGCTCATAGAGGACCAGCAGCGGCACCGCCACCAGTATCTGGTTCACCGGGTCCACCGTGGGCGTGATGACGGCCGCCAGTATGAAAGCGATTATCAGCCAGTAGCGCCGGAACCGGGAAAAAGCCCTGGCCGGCACGATCCCCAGTCGGGCCAGCAGCACCATGATCAGGGGCGTCTCAAAGACCAGCCCCATCCACACCAGCAGCCGGATCATCACGTCCACCAGGCTGCTGATCCGCACCATTGGCTCGACAACGCCGTCCCCGAAGGACAGCAGAAACGGAAGCGCCTGGGGCGTCAGGACGAAGTACCCGAAGGCCAGTCCCGCCGCAAAGGCCACCACCGCCGCCGGCATGAAGACCAGCAGGTACCGCTTCTCCCGGTCCGTCAGTCCCGGTGCCGCGAAGCGGATGGCCTGGTACAGGATCACCGGGAATGCCAGCACCGCCCCGCCGACCATGGATATCTTGAAGCTGGTCGTCAGCGACTCCGTGACCTGCGTCGCGATCAGGGTGATGCCCTGCCCGTCGTTGAGTTCCTGGGCCGGACGCTTGAGCAGCAGCACCACATCTTCCCAGAAGGCAAAGACGACCACCGTACCCACCAGCAGCGCGATAACCGAAATCAGGAGCCGCCGCCGCAGCTCCTGGAGGTGTTCCCGCAGGGACAGTTCCCGGTCGTTCACCGTGCGTCGGGCCCGGGAGGGTCTTCCCTCGGCCCCGGTCCGGTCGGATTGGGCGGCCCGGGACGGCGGTCATCCCCAAGCCGGCGGTCATCCAACGAAGCCGCGTCTGTTATGTCGCCAATGGTCCGGCGGATTTCCCGCCACACCTTCCCGGAGGTGCGGGCCATTTCCATGGTCTTCGCCGGCCCCAGCACCAGGAACCCCACAACCATTATCAGGGCGATTTCGGGAAGGCCCACGCCGAACAGGTTCACCGCCGGTTCCCTCCCTGGAATGGGCAGTCGGCCCGGCAGAGCGGCTGGGACGGCGCGCACCAGTCCGGCGGACGCGGGCAGCCCAGCTGGTCCAGCATTTCCAGGAGGCGGCATAGCGGCAGGCCGACGACGTTGGTGTAGCACCCGTCCACCAGTTCCCCCGGCTTCAGCTCCTCGTCCTGGATGGCGTATGCCCCGGCCTTGTCCATCGGCGTCCCGGAGGCGATGGACGCCTCGATTTCCTCGGCGGCCAGCTCCCGAAGGGCAATGTCCCCCGTCATGCAGTCCGTCAGGATGCGCCGCGTTGGAACGTCAATGACCGTGACGCCAGTGGTGACGTGGTGGCTGGTGCCGCTCAGTTCGGTGAGCATCCTTCGGGCGTCATCCTCGTCAACCGGCTTGCCGATGATCCGGCCTTCATGGACAACGGTGCTGTCTGCGGCGATGACCACCGGGCTTTCGCCCCGGCCGATCAGCTCGGCGGCGACAGTGGCCGCCTTCTTCCGTGACAGCCGCTGCACCATCTCTTGCGCCGTCTCGTCCGGCAGCACCGTTTCGTCGGCCCCCGACGGGATGATCCTGTACTCCATCCCCAGGTCCGACAGCAGCTCCCGGCGGCGGGGCGAGCCGGAAGCCAGCACCATGTCCGGCACTGGTTGGGCCCTTTCCAGGACCGCCACGCACTCGACATGGTGGGTCTGCGGGAACATGTCCAGGGGCTGGAGGCGCTCGATCCGGTACGTAGGATGCGGCCCGCCGCACAGCAGCTTCAGGTCCCGCGCCAGCGTCTCCGGGTCGCAGGAAACGTAGACCACCCGCCGGGGAGCCAGCCGGATGAGACCCCTCAGCGCCCCGGCCTGGCAGCCGGCCCGGGGCGGGTCCAGAATGACGGCGTCCGGGACGGTATCCAGGGTCTGCAAAACGTCTTCCGTCTTCCCCAGGACGAAATCAACGTTGCCCAGGCCGTCTGCGTTGGCCCTCGCGTCCTCCACCGCCGCCGCCGATTCCTCCACGGCAATCACCCGGCGCACGTGGGGCGCCAGCAGCACCGCAAAGGCCCCCACGCCGGTGTAGGCGTCCAGCATGGTCTCATCCCCCGTCAGCTCCAGTGCCTCCCGCACCATCTCAACTAGTCTTTCCGACTGGAGGTTGTTGACCTGGAAGAAGGATGGCGAGGCGACCCGGAACTCCCGTCCTCCCACCGATTCCCGGTAGTGGGTCTGGCCGGTGGGGATGGGGATGTCGGCGGCCGACAAGGTGGGCTGGACCAGGAAGTCCCCGGTCTGCTCCCCGGCTCGGACCGACAGTTGGGTGGTCTCCCCGCACCTGTCCTGCAACTGGGCGATGATGTTGTTGACCCCCCGATGCATCAGGCCGCATCCGTCGATGCGGACAAAACGCCGTACCTCCCGGTGAACGAACCCGAGAGCGCCCTCCGGCCCGACGGTCATGCGGGCATGGTTGCGGTACCCGAACTGGCGCGGGGAGGGCAGGACCGGCCGGACTTCCACGTCCTCAAACCCGCCGACCCGCCGCAGGGCGCTTGCCACCTTGGCCTGTTTCGCCTCCAGCTGTGCCGGATAGCTGATGTGCTGCCACTGGCATCCGGTGCAATACCCGTAGTAGTCGCAGGGCGGGTCAACCCGGTCCTCTGAGGAAGTCAGCACCTCCACGACCTGCGCCGATGCGTAATCCCGCCGGACTCGCAGCACTTCCGCCTCCACCCTCTCCCCTGGAATCCCCCCCAGCACGAAGACTTCCCGTCCGTCATGGTAGCCAACAGCCTCCCCCAGCCTCCCCCAAGACTCCAGGGTGAGGGTCAGGCGCTGCCCGCGCTCCAGTCGTTTCGCGGTTGTATCGCTTCGGTCGACGGCCATATTAAGAAGACTCCGCAGGATACTATAATCCAAGAGGCCGTAACATTAAATGGTTGATACGTTTATGAGCGGCAGCGGAGGGTTGCCGCTTCAATCGTGTTGACCCTGCCCATTGACCGGGTATAAACTTCGACCACTGAAGAGTCCGCCGGCGGCGCCCCGATCCCTGCCAGGGCAGCGGTGCCGAGAGGTGGACTTACTAATGAAAAACAACATTTGGAGGCCTGATGCCTGAGCCAATCGAAGTTAACGAGAGTAGCTGGGACGACGAAGTTATCAACTCCGATCTGCCCGTCCTGGTGGATTTCTGGGCCGAATGGTGCGGCCCTTGCAAGATGATCGCCCCCGCCGTCCACGACCTCGCCCTGGAGTACGACGGCAAGCTCAACGTGGCCAAGGTGGACGTGGACAACAACCCCAACATCGCCATGAAGTACGGCATCCGCAGCATCCCCGCCCTGATTTTCTTCAAGGACGGCAAGCCCGTCGACCAGCATGTGGGAGCGGCCCCCAAGGGCAGGCTCAAGCAGAAGATTGACTCGGTCCTCGGCAGCTAACCTCCTGCTCCCGAGGTTTTCGGGGGAGTGGATGGGGCCCGGTGGCTCTTGCGGTCTTCAAAACCGTTATGCCTCGTGAAGAGCGGGGTAGGTGGGTTCGACTCCCTCGCACTCCCGCCAACCGGCAACTATACCGAAACCCCTGCGGCAACAGGGGTTTCGTGTTTCCCCCGCAAGGTCAGCAGCGGATGAAAGTTGTAGGCCCCAGGCTCTTCCCTGCTGGATAATCGAAAACGTCCCGCCGTCACCGCAGGCGAAACAACAGGCGAAACAAAAGGAGCTCAACCGAATGATTCCCCGCTACCGTGGCAAACTGGGCGAGTACATGTGGCAGAAGGAGATGGAGCGCCTCAACCGCTACAAGGACCGCCCCTGGGAACTACAGGCCCGGGCCCAATCGGGAGGTGAGCTCATAGTCCTGATGATTGTCCTCGGCGTCGCCTTCGGGGGACTCATGCTCCTGTCCCTCTTCGACTAACACCCAAAGAAAAACCCTCCCCACAACCCTGTCTCCCTCCGCCTACCCCCTCTCCGTCGTCCCTGCGGAGGCAGGGACCCATCAGCCTTCCCCTCAAGGATCCCCAGCCGGAGCAAGCCTCCTCTCCGTCGTCCCTGCGGAGGCAGGGACCCATCAGTCTTCCCTCAGAAACGGCCACCGGAGCACCCAACACCCCTCCCGTCACCCCCGCGCAGAGCCTGCCCCTGGCGACTGAGGAGGGACGACGAAGGAGGGAAAGGGGCGGGGGCCCAGACCCCCGTAACCTGTCGCCTCCGAAACGCCCACCGGAGCAAACCCTCCCCCCATCACCCCCACAAAAAACCAGCCCCCGCGTTCGCGGGGGCTGGAATACGGGGACACGATGACTCTCTCACACTAGAACTGCGACCGCCGGGCCTCCAGGTTCGCGTGAACATCAATCAGCACCGTCCGCCCGTCCGCGTTCAGCCGCTTCGCCTGCTCCAGGGCGGATGCCACCTCGCCCGGCTCGACCACCGTGATGCCGACCGCGCCCATGCCCTCGGCAATCTTGGCGTAATCGCCGCCCATCTGGGTCGCCCCGAACAGCTCGTTGGCGGTGGGGTATCCCCCCGGGTAGGTCGCCATGCCCCCATTGTTCAGGACAATCGTCGTGATGGGAGCGCCGGCCCTCACCGCCGTCTCGATGTCCAGTCCCGACATCCCGAAGGCCCCGTCCCCCATGAAATTCAGGCAGAACTTGTCCGGTTCGGCCAGCTTGGCCCCGATCATCAGGGGTATGCCGTATCCCAGGTGGGTCGTCTTGCCCCACCCTATGTAGCTGTGGGGAACGCTCGCCGTGTAGAAGGGCATGATGGTGTCCCGGGGAGCGCCCGCGTCGTGGGTGACGATGCTGTTGTCCTTGTCCAGCACCCGCTCCAGCTCTCCGATTACCCGGTAATGGCTGATGGGCTTTTCGTCCGTCTCCAGGATATCCGACCACTCGCCCATCCACGCATCCCGCATCGTCGCGATTTCCGACTGCACTCCCGTGGTCCCCTTCCGTCCACTCGCCCCCGCCTGCGCCTTGACCTCTTCAATCATTGCCTTCAGGGTCAGCTTGGCGTCGCCGGGCAGCCCCACGTCCACCGCGAAGTCCTTGTTGATGTCCTCGATGCTCTCCACGTTGTGGATGATGACCTTGCCTCCGGGGATCGGCTGGCCGTAGCTGGTGCGGGTCATGCTGGAACCCACCGCAAAGAGAACGTCCGACTCCTGGAGCCATGTGCGGGCGGGCAGCGACGTGGAGGCGCTCCCCGAACCCAGGGCCAGGGGATGGCTTTCGTTGAAGGACGATTTGCCCGGCATGGTGCAGTAGACCGGAATCTCCGCCAGTTCCGCGAACTCCGTCAATTCCTTGGAAGCTCCCGCGAAGAGGACGCCCATCCCCGACCAGATGACCGGCTTGCGGGCGTTCAGCAGCAGCTCCACCGCCTGCTTCACGTCGGCGGGGTCGGGCGCTTGGCGGGCCCGCTTGGGGGCTTGATAGTTCAGGTCGGCTTCGGAAACTTCCTGTGTGCCAACGTCGGCGGGTATCTCCACGATTACCGGCCCCGGCCGGCCGTTCCGCAGGGCATGGAAGGCCCGGCGCATGACCGCCGAGACCTGGCTCGGCTGGGTGATAACCTCCCCCTGCTTGGACACGCTGGCGTAGGTCCGCACCGGCGAGAAGTTGGGCTTCACCGAATACTGGCTCAGCGCCGGTCCGCCGGGCAGGTACAGGATCGGCACGTTGTCGCTGTACGCCTGGGCCAATCCTCCCATCGAGTTCTCCGACCCCGGGCCGCCCTGGGTGATGGTGACGCCGAACTTCTCCCGCTGGTTCAGGCGGCTGTACCCGTCCGCGGCCATCAAAGCGCCCCGCTCCTGGCGGAACATGATGGTGCGGATACCTTCCTTGGCGACGTGTTCAATCAGCTGGTTGGAGGGGAAGCAGGACACCCACTCCACCCCTTCAATTTTCAAGATTCGGGCAACGGCTTCCATCACATTCATAAGCAACCTACCTGCAATTCCTGATTGGACGGCAACGGATCAATCCTCGCGTCCCGTCCACGTTAATCCGGCGGCACCCCTCGGGATGGCGCCCAATGGGATACTACCCCCCGCCCCCGCAAAAGGCAAGGGAATCCGCGCGACAGCCGCTGGCGTTGAGACAAGCCTGCCCCCGCGCAGGCGGGGGTTGCATTGCGCCAGCGGCGGAGTCGCAAAAGGGGAATCCACGCCCCCGTCAATCCCTCCCGGTTGCCTCCCTCCGGTGTCTCTGATACGCTACCCCGAGCCATCCCCCGTGAGCTATCCCCCTCTGAAAAGAAAGATTGCCGTTTGTCTTCTCCCTCGGGCGTCAGCGCCTCCCTTTTCGTCACCTGCATCATCGACCAGCTGTACCCGGAGGTAGGGGTCAGCACGGTGCGGCTCCTGCGGAGTCTGGGCGTGAACGTGGACTTCCCCCGGGGACAGACCTGCTGCGGCCAGCCCCTCTTCAACTCCGGCTTTGCCTCCGACGCCCGTAAACTGGCCTTGCGCGTACTCGACCAGTTCTCGGACAGCCGGTACGTGGTCGTGCCCTCGGGCTCCTGCGCCGCCATGCTGCGGGTCTTCTACCCCGAGTTGCTCGAGGATGACCCGGAACAACACCGGCGGGCGCTGGATCTCGCCTCGAAAGTGTACGAGCTTTCCGAGTTTCTGACGGGAGTATTGGGCGTCACCAATGTCGGAGCGTCCGCATCCGGCTCCGTCACCTACCACCCCAGTTGCCACCTGTCCCGCGAGCTTGGCGCCGGGGACGCCGCCGAGCGTTTGCTCGCCGGGGTCGAGGGATTGAATCTCGTCCCCCTGCCCGGCAGCGAGTCATGCTGCGGTTTCGGAGGCACCTTCTCCGTCAAGTACCCCCACATCTCCGAAGGGATGCTGGAAGACAAGATCGGCAACATCGCATCTACCGGCGCGGACACCCTGGTCGCCTGTGACATGAGCTGCCTCATGCACATCGGAGGCGGCCTGTCCCGCCAGGGCCACGGCGTCGCGGTGAAGCACCTGGCCCAGATCCTGGACCCGGGAGCCTCCTGATGCCCTCGGTCCAGACCCGGGATTTCATCCCCGCCTCTTCCCTGTCCATCCGCGACCCCCAGCTCCGGCGGGCGCTGCAGAGGGTTGGCGTCGGCTTCGACGGTGCCCGGCGGGAAGCCATCGAGGAAGTCTCCCCCGAGGCGTGGGAGGCGTGGCGCGAAGAGGCCCGGGCCGTCAAGGCCCACACCCTCGACCACTTGGACTATTACCTGGAAATGCTGTCCCGCAACGTGGAACGCAACGGCGGACAGGTCCACTTCGCCGTCGACGCCGCCGAGGCCAACGCCATAGTATCCGGCATCGTCCAGGCCCGCGGGGTGCAGGTGGTCACCAAGGGCAAGTCAATGGTCTCCGAGGAGCTGGACCTCAACCACGTCCTCGAAAACGCCGGAGTCGAGGTCTACGAGACCGACCTCGGCGAATACATCATCCAGCTCGCCGGAGAAACCCCTTCCCACCTCGTCGCTCCTGCCCTCCACAAGACCAAGGAGCAGGTGGCCCAGCTTTTCGCCGACAAGCTCGGCGTTCCCTACAACGACGACATCGAGGAAATGGCCCGCGTGGCCCGGACGGCTCTGCGGGACAAGTTCCTGGCGGCCGACCTGGGGATAAGCGGCGCCAACTTCCTCATCGCCGACACCGGCAGCCTCGTCATTATCACCAACGAAGGGAACGGCCGCCTCTGCACCTCCGCGCCCCGCATCCACGTCGGCATCGCCGGGATGGAGAAGGTTATCCCCTCGCTGGAAAACCTCGCCCTGTTCCTCCGATTGCTGCCCCGCTCTGCCACCGGCCAGCGGATTACCAGCTACCTCAGCATGGTCAGCGGCCCGCGCCGGGAGGCCGACGAGGATGGCCCCGAGGAGTTTCACCTGGTCATCGTGGACAACGGCCGGTCCCGCCTGCTGGCCGACCCCAAGCTGCGGGAGGCCCTCTACTGCATCCGTTGCGGCGCCTGCCTCAATATATGTCCGGTTTACCAGAAGGTGGGAGGACACGCCTACGGCTGGGTCTACCCCGGCCCCATCGGCTCGATAGTGACCCCCGAGTTGGTGGGCCTGAAGGAAGCCAAGGACCTCCCCTTCGCTTCCACTCTTTGCGGCGCCTGCCGCGAGGCATGTCCGGTTAAAATCAACATCCCCCGGATGCTGCTCCACCTGAGGGGCGAATTGAAGGAGAGTCCGGCCCCCGAAGTCCGGTCGGCAACCCGTCGGGAGCGCCTTCTCTCCCGGGGATTCGCCGCGGTTATGTCCCGCCCCGCCCTCCTTGCCCTGGGCAGGAAAGCCGCCCGGGTGTTGCAGGTTCCTTTCGCCAGGGGCGGTCGGATAGCCCGCGCTCCCTTGCCTCCCTTCTCCCGATGGAACCGCTCCCGCGACCTGCCGGCCATTCCCCCCCGCAGCTTCCGCGACGTATGGGACCAGGAACTAGATAGTTCCCGGCGGAACGGCCGTTAGCGTGACGCTCTTTCCTGGAACGTCCCAATCGGATTTCATCGCCTCCGTCCGGCGGGCGCTGGGCAGACCGGGTTTAGACGCTGTCGAGCCCGTTTCCCCCCGGGCCGGGGACGGCCTTGAGGAACTGGAAGCTCGGGCGGTTGACCTCAATGACAGGTTGAAGGGGTCCCGGCTCGAACTGGTTTCCAGGCTGGCGGAGACCGCCGCCCTGCGCGGATGGAACGTCCACCGGGCAAGCAGCGGCGAGGCCGCCGTGGGCGTGGTGGTGGACGTAGCTCTTTCCGTGGGCGCCCGGCAGGTCGCCCGCTCAGGCCAGGATGTTTTCTCCCAGGTCCCGGTGGACGAGGCTTTGGGAAACGCCGGCCTTGGGGTGTCCCCGGCCGTCATGGGCGGTGGCCGCGACCGTGAAGAAGTGCGGCAGGACATCATACGCGCGGGCGTGGGCGTCACCGGGGTGGAATACGCCGTGGCCGAGACCGGATCGGTGGTGGTGGTGCCTCGGGCGGGCCTGAGTCGGCTGGTTTCCCTGGTGCCGCCGGTCCATATTGCGCTGGTCCGGCCTCGGGACGTGGTCGAATCCCTCGATGACGTTTTCCTGATGCGGCGTTTGGAGTATCTCCGGAACGGCGGCGATATGGGCAGCTATCTCAACTTCATCACCGGCCCCAGCCGCACCGCCGACATTGAGCAGACCATCGTAATAGGCGTCCACGGCCCCAAAGAAGTCCACATGGTCCTGCTGGACGAGGAGTAAAAAATGCCGGTGCGGATCGGGTTCACCGAGTTCCGAAAACGGATGCTGGAGCAGGAGCTCCAGAACATCGAGCAGTTGCTTCCCACGCTTGGGGTGGAAAAAGTCATTCTCACCGGGGACATGGTCACCGGGGAATACACCCCGGACAGCAGGATACGGCTGATTGCCGTCCACGACACGGACCGCCCCTTCGGGCGGCGCGAGGACTTCTTCTTCTACCACCTGGGCAGCATGGTTCACGTCGAGACCCTGGTGTACACCCCGGACGAGTTTGAACGGTTGCAGGACGAGTTGCCGGCCCTCAGCGCAGCGTGCCGGAAAGGACGCGTGTTATTCAATGCCTGATCATGAGACCGAGGGCGCCCGCTGGCTGCGTCAAGCCATCCAGGACCTGGAAGACGCCGATTTCAACCGGGAGGGCAGCCGGTTCAATCTGGCCTGTTTCCTCGGACAGCAGGCGGCCGAGAAAGCCGTCAAGGCGTACCTCTATCACCGGGGAGCCGAAGACGTCTGGGGCCACTCCCTCAACGACCTGTGCGAAGACGCCAAGATTTTCGAGATGTTCTTCGACACGGTCAAAAGCGAGGCCCGTCAGCTGGACAAGTATTACGAAATAACCCGCTATCCCGGCTTCCTCCCCGGCGGAATCCCCTCCGAGGCCTTCGACCGCGACGACGCCGACCGCTCCATCGAGCTATCCCAAATAGTAGTCGACTTCGTCCGCGAGCGCGTAACCTAGCCAACCCTCCCCCCGTCGTCCCTGCGGAGGCAGGGACCCATCAACCCTACCCTCAGCCACCCCAACCGAAGCCAACCCTCCCCCTCCCGTCGTCCCTGCTCTCCCCCGTCGTCCCTGCGGAGGCAGGGACCCAGACCCCCGTAAACCCTCCCCCCAAAACCTGTCTCCCGCACCCAACATCCTTCCCGTCATTCCCGCGCAGAGCCTGCCCCTGGCGACTGAGGAGGGAAAGGGGCGGGAATCCAGACCCCCGTAAATCCTTCCCCCAAAGACGGCCACCGGAGCAAACCCTCTCCCCGTCGTCCCTGCGGAGGCAGGGACCCATCAGCCTTCCAAGGAACCACCGCGGGTTACGCAAGACCGGCCATGTCCACCACTCCTCTTCCCCGTCATGCCCCCCGTCGTCCCTGCGGAGGCAGGGACCCATCAGCCCTCCAAGGAACCACCGCGGGTTACGCAAGACCGGCCATGTCCACCACCCCTCCCGTCATTCCCGCGACGAACCCCGCGCGACAGCCGTCGGCGTTGAGACAAGCCTGCCCCCGCGCAGGCGGGGGTTACCTTGCGCCGGCGGCGGAGTCGCAAAAGGGGAATCCACACCCCCGTCAACCTCCCCCCAACACCCCTCTACCCGTAAAACAACTCCGCCAGCTTCTCCTGCCGGTAGGCGAATATCCTCCGCAGGTCCGGGGCCACCAGCAAGTTCCTGACAATGGCTCCCCCGATCACCGAATACTCAACGTGGTCGCGGGCGACAGTTCCACTTCCCGATTCCTCAAAGGTGTGCAAGTGCCGCCAAAACCGGTACGGGCCGCGCCGCTGCTCGTCCACGAACAGCTCGGGCGGCTCCCACCTGGTGATCTCGCTCCGCCACCGCAGGGGAATCCCCCGCAGCTTCAGCCGGTAATCAATTACCGTCCCCAACTGCATGGTAATGGGCGGCGGAGTCACCACCCGAAACTCCAGCAGGGGAGGCGTTATGGTTTCCAGGTTGAAAGCATCGGCGAAAAAATCGAAGACCTCTTCCCTGGGAAGCGGCAGACACTGCTCAGTTTCCAGCGTCCAGATCTTCATCATCGCGAACACCATTACGCCCGGCAGGTGGACAAAAACTATGGAGTCCCTGAAAAAATCCTCCCTTCCCCCCAACCCTGTCTCCCGCACCCACCACCTCCCCCGTCATTCCCGCGCAGAGCCTGCCCCTGGCGACTGAGGAGGGACGACGAAGTAGGGAAAGGGGCGGGAATCCACACCTCCGTAAACCTTCCCCCAAAGACGGCCACCGGAGCAAACCCTCTCCCCCCGTCGTCCCTGCGGAGGCAGGGACCCAGACCCCCGTAAACCCTCCCCCCAAAAACGGCTCCTCCGCCTACCTCTTTTCCCGTCATTCCCGCGCAGAGCCTGCCCCTGGCGACTGAGGAGGGAAAGGGGCGGGAATCCACACCCCCGTAAATCCTTCCCCCAAAGACGGCCACCGGAGCAAACCCTCCTCCCCGTCGTCCCTGCGGAGGCAGGGACCCATCAGCCTTCCCAGGAACCACCGCGGATTACGCAAGACCGGCCACGTCCACCACTCCTCTTCCCTGTCATGCCCTCCCCCCGGTCGCCCCGATCAGCCGGATGGTCCGCTCCGCCGCCCCCTGGAGCAGCTCCCCGGTGCGGGCCAGGCTGCGGTCAAAGCTCATCGGACGGTCCGCGATGCACACGATTCCCGCCACCCCATGGTCGTACAGGGCCTCGTGGCCCGGTCCCAGGCTTCCTGCCAGGATCACCGTGGGAACGCCCCTGGCGCGCGCGCGTTGAGCAACCCCCACCGGGGCCTTGTTGTAGATGGTGGACTCATCGGCCCGCCCTTCGCCGGTAATCACCAGGTCCGCGCCCTCCAGGTGCCGGTCGAACTCCAGCACTTCGCACACCATTTCGATTCCCGAACGCAGGTCGGCGCCCGCAAAGGCCATCAGCCCCGCGCCCAAACCGCCTGCTGCCCCCGAGCCTGGAGTGTCCAGAACGTCGACTCCAACGTCCCGTCCCACGACCCGGGCGAAGTTGCCCAAAGCCTCGTCCAGCTCGGCAACAACCTTCGCCGAAGCGCCCTTCTGCGGCCCGTAGATGGCCGACGCCCCTTCCGGGCCGCACAGGGGATTGGTGACATCGGTGGCCCCGATGATTACCGCCTCTCCCAACCCCTGGTGCAGGCCGCTAACGTCGATGCGGTCCAGGCGGGACAGTGCCGCCCCTCCCGGCGGAAGCTGCTGCCCCCTCCGGTCCAGGAACTTCGCTCCGAGAGCGGATGCCATGCCCGCCCCGCCGTCGTTGGTTGCGCTGCCGCCCAGGCCGACGATAATGCGGGTAAACCCCTTGTCCAGCGCCTCCCTGATGATCTCCCCGGTGCCCCGGGTGGTGGCGGTCCGGGGGTTGCGGCGCTTCGGCGGCACCAGGGCCAGCCCGGACGGACGGGCCATTTCCACGACGGCGGTTTGCCCGTCTCCCATCACTCCCCAGAGGGCCTCCACCGCCTGGCCCAGCGGGCCGGTAACGATGCTGCGGAATATCTGCCCGCCCGTCGCGTTCACCAGGGCTTCCAGCGTGCCGTCGCCGCCGTCCGCCACCGGGACCAGGACGGTCTCCGCCGTCGGGTCCGCCTCCAGAACGCCGCGCTGAATGGCTTCCGCGGCGTCCAGCGCATAGAGGCTGCCTTTGAAACTTTGGGGAGCGATGACAACTTTCATAATTGCTGACACCCATTATACAACCCACCCGCGAACCCCCACCGCCGTCGCACTTGAGGCTGTCGCATAGGAAAAGCACCACCATGCAGGTGCCGCAGCTTGATACCCATATATCCTGTATTCAACTATTGATTATGTAAATTTATGGCTGTCTATCCATCACTCTTTCCGGTCGGCGGCTGCCCCGCGGACGCTCTTCTGGGATGTTATTTTGCCAGACCCTCTGATAGAATTCGGCCCAACCCCGGCAGTCCTTCAAAAGGGTCCCTCAAGGGAGCGTCAGTGCCGTCCAAGGAAGAACTCAAACAGCAGGCTTTCCAGGAAATCGACCGCCGCTCGGCGGAAATAATCAACCTCGCCCAGACCATTCTCGCCAACCCGGAGCCCGGCTTCCGCGAAGTCAAGACCGCCAAACTCGTCGCGGACAAGTTCGCCGAGCTGGGCATTCCCTTCCGGTCCGGCCTGGCCCTCACCGGAGTCCGCGGCGAACTGACCGGCGGCAGCCCAGGTCCCACCATGGCCATCCTGGGAGAGCTCGACTCCCTCATAGTCGAAGAACACCCCCATGCAGATGCCGCAACCGGCGCAGCCCACGCCTGCGGCCACCACTGCCAGATTGGAATGCTGGTCGGCGCGGCTCTCGCATTGAGGCAGTCCTCTGTGCTGTCGGAGCTGAGCGGAAGGATCGCCCTCGTCGCCGTGCCGGCGGAGGAATACATCGAGATCGAATACCGGGACAGCCTCCGCCGGGAAGGCAAGCTGGAATTCCTCGGTGGTAAGCCGGAAATGATACGGCTGGGAGAGTTTGACGATGTGGACCTGTCCATGATGGTCCACACCACCAGCAACGAGCACGAGGGACAGCTCTGCATCAGCGGGACCAACAACGGAACGTTGGCGAAGCAGATCCAGTTCTCAGGGAAGGGCTCCCACGCCGGCGGCGCGCCCCACCTCGGGATCAACGCCCTCAACGCGGCGACCCTCGCCTTGAGCGCCATCCACTACAATCGCGAGACCTTCCGGGATGACGACACTGTCCGGGTCCATCCTATCATTACCCGCGGCGGTGAAGCGGTCAGCGCCGTTCCCGCCGACGTCCGGATGGAAACCTTCGTCCGCGGCAAGACCGTGGACGCCATCATGGACGCCAACACCAAGGTGGACCGGGCTCTGCGGGCCGGAGCGATGGCCGTTGGAGCCAGGGTAAACATCCAGACCCACCCCGGGTACCTGCCCCTGGCCCAGAACCAAGCCATGAACGAGGTGTTCCGCTCCAACGCCAACTCCCTGGTTGGAGGGGAAAACGTGGGCCGGGTTGCCCACCGCACCGGCTCCACCGATATGGGCGACATCAGCCAGATTATGCCCGCGATTCACCCTTACGTAGGAGGCGCCACCGGGCTGGGACACGGCGCAAACTACGTCGTCCGGGACTACAACCTGGCCGTTCTCACCGCGGCCAAGTCCATCGCCGCCACCGTCGTTGACCTGCTGGCCGACGGTGCCGAAGCCGGCGGTAAGATTATTGCCGGCCACCGCCCGGCAATGTCCCGCAACGAATACCTCCGATTCATGCGGGGCTTGGAGAAGGAAGAGACCTTTGACGCAGAGTAACACGTTGACCAGGCAGGAACTCAAGCAGCGGGCCTGCGCCGCCATCGACCGCCGGAAAGCCGACCTGATAGGTGTTTCCCGTGAGATTCTCGCCAACCCGGAACCCGGGTTTCGCGAGGTCAAGACCGCGGCGCTGGTCGGCCGGAAATTCCGTGAGATGGGAATTGCCCACCGGGACGGGCTGGCGTTGACCGGACTCAAGGGGATGGTCCCGGGCGGTTCCGGCGCCGGCCCCCGGCTGGCGATTATTGGAGAGCTCGACTCCTTGGTGGTCAACGAACACCCCCACGCCGACCCGGAAACCAGCGCGGCCCACGCTTGCGGACACCATTGCCAGATCGGGATGATGCTCGGCGCACTGACTGGCCTGATGGAACCGGAAGTCCTGGGGCAGCTTTCCGGCGAGATTGTCCCCTTCGCTGTTCCCGCCGAGGAGTTCATCCAGGTGGGGCACCGCCTCGAACTCCGCTCACAGGGTAAGATCGAGTTCATGGGCGGAAAGCAGGAATTGATCCGCCTCGGGGAGTTTGACGACGTCGACATGGCGATGATGTGCCACACTGCCAGCGACATGGGCGACCGCAAGTTCGCCATCGGGGGCACCAGCAACGGTCACGTCGTCAAGTACGTCAGGTTCATTGGCCGGGGTTCCCACGCCGGCAGCGCCCCCCACCTGGGGGTCAACGCCCTCAACGCCGCTTCTTTTGCCCTCCAGGCCATCAACTCCAACCGGGAAGTGTTCAAGGATGAGGACACCGTCCGCATCCACGGGATAATGACCCGCGGCGGCGAGGCCGTCAACGCCGTTCCATCGGATGTAAGGCTGGAGTGGCGTGTCAGGTCTGGGAGTCCCAAGGCGGTGGTAGCCAACAGCGCGATAGTCGACCGGTGCTTTAAGGCGGGGGCTCTAGCCGTCGGGGCCGGAGTGAACATCACCACTATTCCGGGATATCTGCCCATGCGGCATGACGTAAGCCTCTTGGACCTGTTTGAGCAGAATTCGGGGAGCCTCATCGGGCCGTCCAGCGTTTTGGTGATGCCGGCCCGCCGCAACCGGGGCGGTTCCACGGATATGGGGGACCTCAGCCAACTGATCCCGTCCTGCCATCCGTACACATCGGGAGCGGAGGGACCCGGGCACAGCAAGGACTATGTAATCACCGATTACGAGTCAGCGGTAATCAACCCGGCCAAGATTATGGCTATGGTGGCCATTGACCTTCTTTCGGACGGCGCGGCAAAGGCCAATGAAGTCATTTCTCACCACCGGCCCGCGATGAAGAAGCAGGCGTACTTGAAGTTTCAACGGGAACGGGCGACCACCGTGGACTTCGACGGGGCCGCATAAGAAACTCCCCGCGCAAACCTTCCGTCGATAAAGGCCGGGCTATCCCGGCCCGTGCCAACTCACCGGATCAAGCCACCCACACCGGGAACTGCATCACCACTCCGCCCGCTAACGGGACGGTCAGGTTGTCGTCCAGGGGCAAAAGCGCGGATTCCACGATGCCGGCTGTCACCGCTCCGGCCACCCAGCGCCAGTGCCACTCGATCACTCCCGTTCCTGCCAGGACCGCGGCCGCTGCCAGGGAGACAAGGATGAACGCAGCTGGCCCCAAGATCGATTTTCCCATGTAGCGCGGTATCGGCCCCCGGAAGCCAACCAGCGCCGCTGCCGGGTCGCCCAGGGCCAGGAAAAACAGGGCCGTCACGGCCACCGGGCGGTCGAAGGCGGCGAAAGCCACCAGGCCTGCGGCGAGCATGAAGGTGGCCCCGGTGAGCTTGGACCCTTCCTCCGGCTTGAGCAGCGGTGCCAGCCGGCGCAGGAAGATCCGGTTCAGCGACGGCGCCCGGAACCGCGCCAGATCCAGGGACAAACTCAGGAATGTCAGGACCGCGAAACCCGCCACCATGAAGGTAACCGGCAGGAATATGCCGGCCGTAGCCAGAAGAGATCCCGCACAGGCATGGAACAGCCTGCGCCAGATGGGAGGAGCGCCCTCAACCGGGGGACCGCAACGGGTTTGGGAATCGGCAGGGGTCGTCATGGGTTCCCCTGGCCTAGAAGTCGATGGAAAGGGAGTCTCCGGCCCTCCACCGGAACTCTTTGAACTCGGTGTCCTTGGGCGCCTCAAAGACCAGCACGCCATCTATTCCCATGTCCTGGGCAAGGTTGAACGCCTGGAGTGAACCGTCGTCGAGGGTCGCGTTCCACAGGAACACTATCTGACGCTCGTCCCCGGGGTTCTCCGGGACCGACGCTTCCTCAACGCGGGCGTTGATGTCGATCGGGAAGTACTTGCCCCGGAAAAAATCCCTCAATTCGGCAGCTTTGGAGTCTATGTTGACGATGGCGCTGGTGGCGGTGTGGTTCTCGACCTTGACCCTCAGGAGGACCAGCTCATTCTCCTGTTCCAGGGGGCCCAGGCGCCAATGTTTCCCGGAATCGTCTCTCGGCCACTTGTACCGGATCTCGTCGGCCCGTTCCAGGGACACCACGCTGACGTCCAGGGTCTTCCCTCGGTAATACTTCCCGAAGGACGGCGAAGTTTCAGAGCACGCCGCAAGGAGAGGCAAGCCCAGAGCCGCTACGATGATCAATCCGAACACAAACCTCTTGCACAACAACCCCTGAAACCCCCTAAGCTAACGTAAGAAATACTTCAGTGACTGCGGCCTGGTAGCCGGTTTCCTGCGGGGTCAACCCGTCTGGGAAAGGGTGGGCATCGCCCGTAGCTGATGAAGAAGGCCCGACAAGACGTTCAGGACGTAGTCGACTTCCTCCTGGGTATTGTTTTTCCCCAATGTAATCCGCAGGCTGCCCCGGGCGGTCTCGGCGGTCTGGCCCAGGGCCAGCAGGACATGGGAGGGCTCCAGCGAACCGGAACTGCACGCGCTCCCTGACGAAGCGGCGATCCCTGCCAGATCCAGGCCCAGCAGGAGCGACTCCCCCTCCACGCCTGCGAAAGAAAAGTTGACGTTGTTGGGCAGGCGATTGGACGGATGGCCGTTGAGGATGGCGCCGCCAATTTCCGCTGCGACTCTGTCTATAATCCGGTCCCGCAGGGCGGCACAGTGAGCGCCCGTCTCGATGCGAGTGGCGTTGGCGGTTTCGAGGGCGACCGACAGTCCCACGATAGCGGCGATATTTTCGGTGCCGGACCGGCGTTCCCGTTCCTGGCCTCCCCCTAGCAGAAGGGGGAGGTACGGGGTGCCCCGTCGTATGAACAACACCCCCGCTCCCTTGGGGCCGTAGAATTTATGCCCGGACAGACTGAGCATATCCACGTTCAGTGTACGAACGTTCGTATCTAGGAACCCCGCCGCCTGCACCGCATCCGTGTGCATGACGATGGTGCGTCCCAGCTCGCTGGCCCGGCGCCGGACTATTGCTCCGATATCCGCTATCGGGTTGATGGTGCCGATCTCGTTATTGGCGTACATTACCGACACCACGGTCGTCCGGTCGGTTATTGCGTTGTATACTGCTTCGGGGCTGACCGCGCCGTAGTCGTCCACCGGCAGGTAGGTAACTTCGAACCCCATGCTTTCGAGATACTGGCACGTATGCAGGACCGCATGGTGTTCAACGCTTGTGGTGATGATGTGGTTCCCGGTGCCCTGCAGCGCGACGGCAGCCCCGTGGATGGCGGCGTTATCCGCCTCCGTTCCCCCACTGGTGAACACGACTTCGTTGTTGCGGCAGTTGAGGACGGCCGCGACTCTTTCCCTGGCGGTATCCAGGGCGTGACGGGCTTCCTGTCCGACGTTATGTATGCTGGACGGATTCCCGTAGAAATGGGTGAAGAAGGGCAGCATCGCCTCCAGAACTTCCGGGTCTGTGGCGGTGGTGCCGGCGTGGTCGAGATAAATTGTTGCTGGCAGCTCCATGGACAGCTCCCTTCGCTCCAACAATTTTAGCATAGGAGCAGGTTGGGAACGCGGATGGAGGAACCCCTGTTGCCGGATTCCTCAGTCGGCGCCTCCGCCGGGCACAGCGCTCTGGTGAGTCGAGAAAACCTGATGGTTGGTGCTGATCTATGGTGCTTCCAACCCCCGCTGGCAACCTTTGACTTGTGACAGGACTTCGCTGGTTCGTCCCTCCTGGACTAGCGGGGCCGCGCCTCTTGCCGGCAGCTCAGGGCAATCAGTTTGTACGTCAGCTTGGCGGCTATGTACGCACAGGAAGCCGGACCATCGTTGGGAGCCAGCTCGCTGATATCAAAGCCGACAATCCTGCGGGCTTCGGCAACAGCTTGAAGGAGGGACATCGCGTCGGCCCATGTCATGCCCCCCGGCTCGGGGGTTCCAACAGCGGGCATGAGAGACGGATCGAAGACATCAAGGTCCACGCTGACATAGACATCTGGGCCCAGCCGGTTGATCACCTCCCGAATATACCCGCCGTCGTGCTGCGGCCACGGAAAAAACGGTATGGAATGTTCCTGAAGGCACTCCCGTTCTTCGAAGCACATGCTTCGCAGCCCCACCATCACCAGGGAGCATGAATCCTGGAGACGGCGGGCAGAGGAAGCATGACCCCATTGGGTGCCCTGGTATTCGTCCCGAAGATCGGGGTGAGCATCGAGGTACAGCACGGACAACTCAGGGGTGGACTCGGCATGGGCCCGGGCTGAACCAATGGTCACGGAGTGGTCCCCGCCGAGGACTCCGGTTACCTTTCCCGCAGCGGCAAATCCACGTACTGCTTGTCTGACCCTCTGCGCCATGACAGCCGGGTTGCCGACGTGGGGCTCAAGAAAGGGAGTTGTGTGGATACCCAACTCCGCCACATCTAAATCCAGCTCCCAATCGTAATCCTCCAGGGCCGCCGAGGCCTGGATGATAGCCTGCGGACCGTATCGCGCTCCGGTGCGAAACGAAGTGGTGCTGTCAATGGGAACAGGAATCAGCACGGCCCGCGCCGTGTCCAGTCCACTCTGTTCCTCCGGCAGAGCAAGAAAGTTGCCGGGCACCCATAGCGGCGGGTTCCCCGGGGCGGCTGCCGGAGTGTCAGCCACCCTGCAACGCGGAATGGCCGGTTTCGAGAAGGGACCTCTGATTCTGGGTCTCCGTCAATCCCTGGCGGGAGTCAAGCCACTCCAGCCCGCGGTCCAAGACCCAAGTTTTGACTTCGGCCAGATCAAACAAACGCTTGGCGTCTTCCAATGCCGCCCGATCATCGAAGGACTTGCAGGAGAATATGTCGATGTTGACATATTGGCGCTTGGGAAAGGTGTGGATGCTAATGTGGCTTTCGGCAATTATTACGAAACCGGAAACTCCGGCGTCCTCTTCATAGGGGCCATTGTATTCCAGCACGTTGGGTTCGGTTATGCGGGTCATACCGAGAGAATTCGGGTATTCGAAGAGGAAATCTCTAACGAGTTCCTGGTCCCACATTTTTTCCGCGCTGCCGCCAAATCCGTCGATGATCAGATGCATTCTACGTCCTGCAATAAAATCCGGGAGACGCGTTGCACAGGTTGTCCCTGGCGAGTCGGATTCCAGATGAATGAGCCGGTTCCTACCAACCGGGAGGCTGGCCTTGAGCCGGGAACCAACTTGGCAAAATCAGACGTATAGAATATCATCACTGTCGGCTCAAAACAAACGCGCTCTGAGAGCGATGACCCAGTTCCGGGGCGGTGTCCGGAATGACGGAAGACAAGTGGGAGTTTCCCGCAACAAGTCCTCTTGGAAGGACCGGCGGGACATGGGGTAACCTAGCCCGAACTCCCGCACTGATCCGTCCGGCAAGGTGCTAAATGGCAGAGACTGCAACTCATCCCGAACAGGACCTGATGATCCAGGCTTCCGGCCTGACTCACTACTACGGGCCTTATCCCGCGATCGAAGATGTGAATTTCGGCGTCCGCAAGGGTGAGATTCTCGGCTTTCTGGGACCCAACGGCGCTGGTAAGACGACCACGATGCGTATCCTCACCGGGTATATGCCTCCCACGCAGGGACAGGTGACGCTTGGGGGGTTCGACGTGGTGGAACAATCCCTGGAAGTTCGCCGCCGAATCGGTTATCTCCCCGAGACCGTTCCGCTGTATACCGAGATGCCCGTAACCGGCTATCTCAAGTACATGGGCACCCTGCGGGGAATGCCGGCCCGGCGTCTCAAGCAGCGGGTGCCTGAAGTTATCGAGCTGTGCCGCCTGGACGATTATTTCAAGACCACCATCGGGAAGCTGTCAAAGGGTTACCGGCAACGGGTCGGGATCGCGCAGGCCATCCTCCATGAGCCGGACGTCTTGGTGATGGACGAACCTACCATAGGCA
The DNA here is from genome assembly GCA_034423195.1 of Dehalococcoidia bacterium. Taxonomy (GTDB): domain Bacteria; phylum Chloroflexota; class Dehalococcoidia; order Lucifugimonadales; family UBA3495; genus CATOSK01. Next base: position 74,278 of record DAOUIZ010000037.1, read on the forward strand.
TTGACCCTATCCAAGTGGTGGAGACGCGGCGGTTGATCCAGGACCTGGGAAAGCAGCAAACGGTGGTATTGAGCAGTCACATCCTCCCCGAAGTCAGCATGATTTGCGAACGGGTGCTGATAATTCACCAAGGGCACATCGTTGCGGAGGACACTCCCGAGAACCTGGCCCAGCGCCTGCAGGGAGTCGAACAGCTCCAGGTGGAAATCGGCGGACCTCCCGAAGAGGTGCTTCCCGTCCTGCGCGCGATCCCGGGGGTGTCACAGGTCACGCACCGTCGGCAGCCGAACCGGGAGATTTATCAAGTGCGCGTCCAGGAAGGCGCCGACCTGAGGGAGGAAATCTCCCGGGTAGTGGTCAGCAACGGTTGGAGCCTCCTCAGTATGCAGATGATGGGAATGAGCCTGGAGGACATCTTCCTGAGACTCACCACCGAAGAGGAGACCTAGCCATGCGAACTGTCCAGGCAGTAGCCTGGAAGGAGATTCAGGTCTACTTCAGCAATCCGATGGCGTACATAGTGGGCCTGATTTACCTGGCGGTTACCGGATTCTTCTTCGTCCTCGACCTGGGCAATCCCTTTCCTGAAGCTTCCCTCACCGACTTCTTCCAGGGCGCAACCATCATGATGGTATTGCTCGCGCCTGCGTTGACCATGAGGCTGCTGTCCGAGGAGCAGAAACTGGGGACCATCGAACTCCTTCTGACATCACCGGTGAGAGACTGGGAAGTGGTCATCGGAAAGTACGCCGCCAGCCTGGTCTTCCTGATTTCGCTCCTAGCGATGACCCTGTACTACCCGCTCCTGTTGTTCCTGTTCGCCAACCCCGACCCGGGACCCATCTATTCCGGTTACCTTGGGCTAATCCTGTACGGAGCCGCGGCGCTTTCCATCGGTATCCTGACCTCCACGCTGACCAGCAACCAGATCGTCGCGTTCATCGTATCGGCCGGCATTCTCTTACTGCTGTTCTTTGGGGCCAATGGGGCCGACGTGGTGGAGGGAATATGGTCCACCCTGATCACGGAAGTCAGCATGAGCAGCCACTTCGCCGACTTCGACCGGGGGGTGGTGGACACCAAGCACATAGTGTATTTCCTGAGCGCGACGGCCTTCTTCCTGTTCCTGTCGATCCGCGCCCTGGAATCCCGAAGGTGGAGGTAACATGAGCGAACGACCCGCTGACCCCTCCGCCGACTGGCGCCGGCAACGGAGGCGCCGGGAATCCCATGGCGAAGTTTCCTCCGAGGAGTCAGACTCCCCGGAAGTGGAGGCCGACGGAGAACCCGAGGGTTCCCGAACGCTATTCAGTTTTCTGGAACCCGGGCTCGATTTAATCGGGTCATTCGGCGCACCCATTGTCATCGCCGGCATTTTCGCTCTCATCGTGGGCATTGTCCTGGCGGCCTTCGTACCCGCGCTCCGGCTGTACGGGTTCATCGTTACCGGCGTTGGCGTCGTGCTTCTCGCCATCATGGCGCTGATATACCTGAGTTCCGTGCTGGCCGCCTTCATAAGCCGAACCGGCCGGTATGGGGTCAACTCGCTGATCATGCTGGCCGCCTTCCTGGGAATCGTAGTGGTATTGAACTTCATCACGTTCAGCAACAACGCCCGCATCGACACGACGGCGAACCAGCAATTCAGCCTCGCCAACAGCACCAGGAACCTGCTCCGGGACCTCGAAGAGCCGGTGCGGGCAGTGGCCTTCTTCCGGGAGGACATCCCCTACCTCAACGAGGAGCAACTGATCCGGCGGGTCAAGGTAGAGGATACCCTTTCCGAATTCTCAAACCGGTCGTCCATGTTCAGCTACGAGCTGGTTGACCCGGACATTTCGCCGGAAATCGCGCGCAACCTAGGGGTAACTGTCCTGGAGTCCATCGCCATCCAGGGGCAGGACTCCAAGGTTGTTGACATTGTCCAGCCGACGGACCAGTTCTACACCGAGCTGGAGCAGGATCTCTACACCAGCATTCTGGTGGCCACGGGCCAGGAACAACGGAAGGTCTACTTTCTGTCCGGGCACGGCGAGAAGAACCTGAACAGCAGCAGCGGCGACGGGTACGCGCAAATCAAGCGGGGCCTGGAGCGGGACAACTACCGCCCGGTGACCCTTCGCTGGAATTCGGCCGACGAAGACGTATCCGTGCCGGACGACGCCGCCCTCCTGGTTATAGCAGGCCCCAGCGGAGAGCTGCCCGAAGCCCATGTGAAGGCTCTGGACAATTACCTGCTGGGCCGCAACGCCGACGGCACCAACCGCCGCGAAGGGGGTCGGATAGTCTTCCTGGCCGAACCTGACACGCCGGATTCCTTCAAGACCTTTCTGTTCGCATGGGGCGTCGTTGTCGACGAGGGGTATATCCTGGACCGGGAACGTTCTGTTCCCGGAAATCCCCAGACTCTCAGGGTCGGCTCCTACAATCCGGGGGCTCCACCAGAGATAGTTTTCCCTAGGGGCACTTCCCTGAACGTTTCCTTCATGCCCGGCGCCACGCCGGTGCGGGCGATTGACGACGGCAGCGGGGCGCGACTCCCCATCCCCTTGGCCATCACCTCAGCAGACAGCTTCCTCATCGACGACGTCGAACGAACGGAGCCGGTCACTGGAGGAGAGGAGCCGGACCCGACCGGGGTGTTCAGTCCGGCCCTTTACGTCCAGGGAGTGGGGCCGATCAACAGCCCCGCGCCCACCGCTCAACCTGCGGACTACGAGGTCTCCGGGATTGTGGTGTTCGGAGACTCGGACTTCATCACCAACAGCTTTGTTGACCGGGGGAGTAACGCTGCGCTTTTCCTCAACACCGCCAACTACCTCATGGGGGACTTTTCCCTGGTTTCCATTCGGGACCGGCAGTTTATTTTCCGGGAGTTCAACCTGGACAAGAACCAGTTCAACTTTGTGCGGTTCTCGTCGTGGTTTTTCCTGCCCGGCCTGATGGGCTTGCTGGCGGCCCTGGTGTGGTGGCTTCGCCGGTAAATCATGAACATCCGCCTGACCATCCTGCTGGTGTTCGTGCTGATCCTGTTTGGCGGGGCTTTTCTCTGGTTCCAGTTCAATAACGAGAAGGACAGGGTTCCCAATCAACCCTGGCTCTACCGCCTGGATGACGGCTCAATCGTCCACATCGAGGTTTCCCACGCCGGAAAGACGGTCAATTATGACAAGAAACCGGGGGGCACCACCTGGTACATCCAGGACCCTGACGGAGAAACGGCCGTCTTCCAGGAAAAATGGAGCGGCACCCCGCTGCTGTTGAGCGGGCCCCGGGTAAACCGGCTGCTCCGGGACACTATTGACGATCCGACCAAGTACGGCCTGGACCCGCCCTTGAGCGTAATCAAGGTTACCGAACGGAGCGGGCTGGTCTATGAGTTTCACATGGGGAACACGACTCCCGATGGTGAGAACCAATACACGCGATTGGTGGGGAACCCCAAGCTGTTCACTGTTCCCCAGATCTGGGCCGAGGTAATCAACCGGCTTGCTCTCGAACCACCCTATCCTCCTGAAGAAGTCGCGGAGGAGACGGACGCGGGGTAGACCGCTCCCTCAGATTGCCCTAGCTAGGCTCATAGTCCGGTTTTCCGCCAGACTACTCGGGATGCCGTTGGACCAGTCGCCGGAAAGCCATCTCACCCCAACAGGAGGCCATTTTGAAGGCAGAGATTTTCTCCATCGGCACCGAGTTGCTGATGGGCGAGTTGACCGATACGAATGGCTCCTGGATTGCGGCTCAACTGCCTGCCCTGGGCATACAGCTCCAGTGGGTTACGATTGTCGGCGACAATCTGGACATGATCTCCGAGGCTTTCACCCGGGGGATGGTCCGGTCGGACGTTATGTTCACCACGGGAGGACTCGGCCCGACCCAGGATGATCTGACCCGGGAAGCGGTGGCCAAAGCCTTCGGGGAGACGCCGGTGGTACAACCGGAAGTTGTGGAGCGGCTGGAACGCTATTTTGAGGGACGGGGCATGGCCATGCCCGCCCACAACGTCAAGCAGGCCCATCTCATCCCCTCCGCCGAGTTCATCCCCAATCCCAACGGAACGGCCCCGGGATGGTGGGCGGAAAAGGATGGCAAGATCATCGTGTCCATGCCGGGACCGCCGGGGGAAATGCACCCAATGTGGGAAAACCAGGTCGCGCCCCGGCTGCGGGAATTGGTAGACGACGAGGTAACCGTCACCCGCAACGTCAAGACATTGGGGATGTCGGAAGCTGCTATCGACGAGGTAATGGACGAGTACTTCGGCCAGGAAAATCCCTATCTAGGAATCTACTCCAAGGCCGATGGAATCCACCTGAGGATCATTGCCCGGGCCGCCAGCGAAGGGGAAGCCAGGTCAATGATTCAGCCGGTGGAGGCAGCCATCGAGGAACGGCTGGGGGAGTATATCTGGGGCTATGATGCCGAGACTCCCGAGCAGTCGGTAGGACAGGCGCTTTTGGGGAATGGGTTGACCTTGGCCACCATGGAAACCTGCACCGGAGGATTCCTGGCCAACAGCATCACCGAGTCGCCCCAGGCTTCCCGTTACTTTCGCGGAGGCGTTGTGGCTTTCAGTCACCAGCAAGCGATTGAAAACGGAGTCCCGGCCCGTGTTGTGGAACAGCACGGGTTGGCAAGCGTTGAAGCGGCGGCGGCGATGGCATCAACAGCCCGGGAAAGGCTGGACGCCGACTACGGCATCGGCATCGCCGGGGTATCCAGCCCAGAGGGCGAAAACGGGCACCCGGCGGGTCAGATATTCATAGCAATCGCGGGCCCCGGCGGCGTCAGGGAACTGGCGATGCGGGCACCTCCGCGGCGCATCACTATCAAGCGGCGCGGCTCCAACACCGCCCTGACGGAACTACGCAAGCTGATAATAAGCAGGGAAGAATCCTCGGATGCTTAGCATCGGCCTTCATCGTATCCTCAGCGGTCCAGAAAGAAGAAAGACGGACGCGGCGTCCGTCTTTCTCTTTTCGCAGGTGGCCTTGGCCGGGACTTACAAAGTCAGCTTCCGGTACAGCATGGGGAGGCGCTCGGGCAGGGCCCAGATGTCTCCCAGGACCTCATAGCCCATATCTCCGCACATCTGCTTCAGGTAATCGTGACCAGCCTTGTCCACCGTGAGGCAGAAGGGGGTGATGTCCTTCCGCTTGGCTTCCAAGAGGGCCATGTGGGTGTCGTGGACGGCGTATTCCTTCTCCACGCCCTCGCGGCTGTATCCCCGGTCCTGGGGCCGCCCGTCGCTGATCAGGAACATGATCTTGGTGGTCGCGTCCTGAGTCTCCAGCTTGGTGATGGCGTGACGGATGGCTGAACCCATCCGGGTGGCATGGAGCGGGGTGATCTTGTCAATCCGCCGCTTGATCTTCTCGTTGAACTGTTCGTTGATGTCCTTGATGACGTAGAACTCCACGTTCTCGCGGCCGTAGCCTGAGAAGCCGTAGATGCCGTAGGTGTCACCGATGGACTCGAGGGCCTGAATCAGGAGTGCGGTGCTCTCCTTCTCCAGGTCGATGATGCGCTTGTAGTGCCGGCGCACCAGCCCTTCCCGGCGCCGGCGAAGCCACACCATGTACTCCACCGGATCGTCGGGAGCGTCCCGGTCGTCCACGGTGTGCCGTCCCTCGTCGATGGCTTCGGCGGTGGAGGCGCTCATGTCCAGCAGGAACACTACCGCCACATCGCGGAGGATCTTGTTACGGCGCCAGTAAATCTTCTCGTCGGGCGGGACGTTCATCCGCAGGTCGCACCAAGCTTCCAACGCGGCGTTCAGGTCGATGTCCTCGCCGTCGATCAGGCGGTAGGTCTTGCGGAAGGTCTCCGGCATTATCAGCTCAAACTGCCGCTTGACATGGTTCAGCAAGGAGTTGTAGCTGCGGAGAGAGTCGTTGTAGAAGGTAGTGTCCCCCTCGTCAAGGGTCTTTTCCTTGACAATGCACCAGCGGGGCTTGTAGTCGCCGGCGCGGAAGTCCCACTCATCGTAAACGTAGGTCTTGGGTTCCCTAGCCTCGAGTTCTCCGCCCTGCTCGTCGTCGTTCAACAGGGGGCCGTAGCCCTGACCCGGGTTGGAGTCAGGGGGAGGCATCCCGGCTTCCTTCATGATGTTTTGGGCGAAGGTAGTGGTGCTGTTGTTGATGTCGCCCTGCTCGGCGTCCAACTCCAACTCCGCGCTGTCCTGGAGCAATTGCTCCAACTCTTCCTGGGACAGGGGCTCTCCCTCGGCGTTCTGCCCCTGCTCACTCTGGAGCTTGGTAAGAAGCTGGACCATTTCCGGCTTGAAGTCGCCGCGGTAGTCCACCGGCTCCGGGGACTGGTACGGGTCTCCTTCGCCGCTTTCTCCGTCAGATTCCTGCTGGCCCGACCGCAGCTTATCCAGCAGGGACTCGTACTCCTCCTCAGAGAATTCACCGGGGTCGTCCAGGTCCTGAGGCTCAAACTGGTCTTCCGGCTCCTGCTGGTTGGCCAGCTTGGAAATTATCTCGTAGGCCCGCAGTGTCGCTTCGGTGGTGTCTTCCACCGACGCCTCCGCCACCCGCAAGGTATGCAGGATCCGGGCCAGCATTTCAGCTTCTTCCTGGAGCTGGACCGGCACGGGAAGGTCGGTGAACTGCTCCAGACTCATGTGTATCAGAAGCTCGACCATCGCCTCCTGCATGGGAAGTTCGCGGATATCAGGACGTCCGGACCGGGCTTCAATCTGAACGCGCTCCGACGCCCGCCGTATTCCGGGGTATTCAACCTTGATGCGGAAGTCCAGCCGACAGTCTTCCAGAACCGTGAACAGGTCGAAAGCCAACTTCTTGTCATCGAACAGGTTGAGGAAGCGCCCAATGTCGGTGTAGGCATGGCTCGAGGTATCAAGTTCGGGTGAGTCAGCCAATTCCTGCATCAGGGCGGCCATTTGCTCCGCCCGCCGACGTTCCAACTCCGGCCTGCGCTGCTCTTCGAACTGGCTGGCAGGCTTGTCGAACTGGAACTCGAAGCTGCCGAATTCCAGGTGGCCCACCTGGTGAGTGGCAACGACCTTGAACCACGAGAAGTTCTCGTCCTTATTGGGATAGTGGTCCACAACCGGAGGCAGGAAGACCTTGGTCCCATCGGTGGAGGCCGTGTCTTCGTCCACCCAACCTATGTTCTTGTTCACCAGTTCCTGGGTGTTCATCACCTCCATTGTAGAGCCGGCCAGGGCGCTGCAATAAAGCTTGACTACACCCTTGACACGGTCCAGCTCCAGACTGGAAGACAGGGTTTCCAACAAGCCTTCGGAGGTGTTGGATTCGACCTTGAAAAAGGCTATCCCGCTCTCCGGGTTTTCCTTGACAAGGTCAACGCCATGCTGGAACCAGACATCCAACTGGTTCATCGTGATGCGGTTCAGGACGCCGTTCAGACTCCGCAGGAACGGTGGGACTGCGTCCGGCGATATGGCCAGCAATCCCTCGGAAAGGTCGAGAATGTGAGCCTGGGAGCCCTGAGGAACGGAGGCAAGAGCCTGGGTCCCATCGGCCAGGAAGCGGGATGTCTCCCGCAAGCCAACCTTGGCCATCCGCTCACCCAGCTTCAAAAAGCGGCCGGTCTGGCCGTCGTCCACCTGCTGGAGGGCACGGGGGACCACTTCAAGGCAACTCTTGACTTCCCGCCAACTCCCCTCCGACAGGGCGCGGCACATGGACAGGAATGCCTCCCGTTCCCGGCCCATTCCCGGCAGCACATCGCGCCCAAGGGAAAGGCACTCCATGGCAACATCGTAGGACTTGTAGGACAGGGCCTCAATGAGGGAGGCGAATACCTCAACATCCCAGAAGGGCAAGCTTCGGATGAGGTCGGGGCTAACTTCGAAGAACTTGGATGCCAGGGTACTGGATTTCCAGGTCCCCTTGTACAAGCTGCGGCCCAGACCGGCCCAGCGGGGTATGTACTGGGGCCTCAGGTTGCCAACGATGGACGGGCTGGCCCGAAAGAAGGAAACAGCCAGGGAAGGAGAATCCTGGGCCAAGTAGGTGCCACAGCGGGCCCATTGCATGAAAGAGGGGAATGCCAGCGCCCGGGCCACGCTGGGGCTGACCCGGTAGTATTCAACCGCCGATTCCCAAGACCTTACGGTGTGGGCACCGATGGTAGACCCTTCCTTCGCCCATAGGGTCAATTCCTCATCGTTGAAGGACTCCCCCATGTCGGCCGATACCTCACGGTATGCTTCGGTGACAGCGGGAGGGAGTTTGCCCAGTTCCGCTTCGATTTCCAAAAGAGGATCGTTGCTCAAAACAGGTTCCCTCCTTAAGTGAGTCCTTCTCCTACGGTTTCAAGGAACTGGTCGAGGATCCTGGCGGTCGCCCCGAAAACGAGATGTTCCTCGTGGGCGTAGGAAACGACCGTTTCAAGCCCTCCACCGGCCAGCCTAGTTTCGTAGCGATGGTTGCCGGGGTCGCGCAACGCGGACACCGGCACTTCGAGGACGTCGGCGATTTCTATTGGGCTGGGGTTGAAGGCATAGGGATATGGGATAGTTCCGACGAATACGGCGACCAAGAAATCGGTCCGGGTCACAATATCGTCCAGTCTCCCAAGTAACGTTATGTCGCCGCGGTCGATCCCCATTTCCTCTTCGGTTTCCCGGAGGGCGGTGTCGAGGAAGTCCCGGTCCTCGGGATCCCTGGCGCCGCCTGGAAAGGAGATCTCCCCCTTGTGGTGCTCGACTTCCTGTGAGCGCTTATTCAGGAGGACGCAGAACTCGCCATCCTTGGGGTAAAGCACAACCATCACCGCCGCCGGCATCAGGGACGGGTCGGAGACGATGTGATTCGCCCGCCGTTCCAGGGTTTGCGCTACGGCGTCTAGCCCGGAGAGGGTCATCGAAACCCCTATTCGAAGATGGACGAAACGACCTCTTCGATGCTGCGTTGCAACTCGAGTTCGTCGGTCAACGTCCAGACGATGGCGACCTGACACGCACGGCGGGCGGGAATGCCCTCAGTCATCAAGCGTCCTGCGTAGATCAGCAGCCGGGTGCTGGCCCCTTCGGCCAACCCATGCTCCCGCAGGTTTCTCACTTTTTCCCCGAGCTTGGCGAGAGCGGCAGCCTGCTCATCCGTGCAACCGCTTTCCCGTTGGACGATTTCGGCCTCCACATCGGCGGGGGGATAGTCAAACTCGACGGAAATGAACCGCTGGCGGGTGCTGTGCTTCAAATCCTTCAACGCGCTCTGGTAGTGCGGATTGTAGGAAATGCAGAGCAGGAACCGGTCATCCGCTTCAATGATGGAGCCGGTCTTCTCCACCGGGAGGATCCGGCGGTGGTCGGTCAGGGGGTGGATCAATACCGTGGTGTCCTTGCGGGCTTCAACCACTTCGTCGAGGTACAGGATCGCCCCCGCCTTAACGGCCCTGGTCATGGGGCCATCGATCCAACGGGTTCCCTCTGAATCCAAGAGGTACCGTCCGACGAGGTCGCTGGCGGTCAAGTCCTCGTGACAAGCAATGGTAACGAGGGGCACGCGCACTTCCCCTTCGCTCATGGGCTGGACATTTTCGTTGTCCTTGATGACGGTCAACGGCCTGCCCAGCTTCCACGCCATATACTCGACGAACCTGGTCTTGCCGCAGCCGGTAGGGCCCTTGAGGAGCACCGGAATGTGCTGCTGGTAGGCAGCTTCAAACAGATCCATTTCGTCGCCGACCGGGCGATAATAGGGCTCGCTGCGGACCAGGAACTCTTCGATTGCGTACTCTTTGAAATGAGGCTCAGCCGTATCAACCATTATTCATTCCCAACTTTTTCTTGGACTCTGGTATACCAAAGATTCCGGACCACCGATTCCAGGTGGTCAATATCCCCTGAATTATCGACTAGTGCATGGGACCGTTCGGCCCTCTCCCGGGCGGACATCTGGGAGTTGATCCGATTCCGGGCTTCCTGCTCGGCCATCCCGTTGCGGGACATCAGACGGGCAACCACAGTGTCTTCCGGCGCCGTGGTTGACCAAACTTCATCGACAAGGGAGTCCCAACCGGCCTCAAAGAGAACGGCTGCTTCCACGACGACCGACCGCTTGCCCTCGGCGCGGAAGCCTTCGATTTCGTCGGATACCATTCGGGCCATCCGGGGATGCATTATTCCGTTGAGCCGCTCGAGCTGGGCAGGGTCAGAGAACACGATGGAACCCAGCTTCCGGCGATCAATCTCCTGGTTGTCTCCAAGAATCTCGGGGCCAAACGCGGCCACAACCTCTGACCAAGTTTCGGAATGGGGCGCATAAGCCGCGTGTCCAACCTGGTCCGCGTTTATGACTTCGGCCCCCAAGTCCCTGAGAATGCGGGCGGCCTCACTTTTGCCAGTCCCAATCCCCCCGGTCAAACCGATAACGATCATATCCTCCCCGAACAGCAAACAACCGGGCCATTCTAACAAGGGCACTTGGGGTGGTCAACCGAGCCTGTCCGTCCGGGTGTGACTAGAAGGAGTTGGAATCAGTTCCAGAAGGCTTCCCAGAGATTGTTGGCTCGCAGGGACCGCAAGGCCAGCATAGGGTTCACCGTCTCTTCCTTCCACCATGCCCCGGGCAACTTCAACCGGTCTTGAATCACCGAGCGATGCCCTCCCTCCACCGCACCGCTGCCGATGGGCAGGCCCTCTCGGCGGGCGGCGGCGTAGTCCAGCTGTCCCTGCCGGTTCTCCAGGTATCCCGCCAGCCGGTACAACGGATGCTCGACGTTTGCTCCCGACCGGTTCCGGCATTCGGCTACCACCTCGGACACCTGGCCTTGGTCAATGCGGCTGGCCTGCACTCCGGCCCAAGCCCGGGCCGCTGCAGCGTCGTCCGGCGACAGGGCGGACGCCCCCTCATGCAGGTGTTCCAAAAGATGGTAGCGGTCCAGCAGAAAGCGCTGCCTGGGGAAGACCGATGCCACCTGCTGCGCAATCCAGGGCGCCCCGTCTCCCACCCCGTGCACCCAAGTATCGTCCCCATACCCGCTCTGGAGCGCCAAGGCAAACATCTGCTCTCCCGTCCGTTGCGGAGGGCCCATGGCTGCGGCGTAGCGCCGTTCCCCTCCGTCCAAGGTCTCCACCAGGCTCAGACGCACCTCCCGCCACTGGGTCC
>DAOUIZ010000038.1:0-18817 GCA_034423195.1 Dehalococcoidia bacterium
GCATCTCCTGTTCCAACCGAGTTTCCACCTCATTGAGCAACCCCATCTCCCCTCTCCTCTCCCTTTTGCTTACCTTATCCTAAAGCCACACCACCTAAATTGGAACGCTACCTGCACCGGCCGTGGGACAGGGCTGGGGAGGTTTAACCCTGCCGAGAGGGCAACGCGACGGTTGCCGAGCCGGGGGTCGTGTTCTCCCCCCGGGGGTTCTCCAGCCAGATTTGGCATTCCACCAGGTTTTCACCGTTTTCCTGGTAGACCCGGCTCACCGTGCCCCTGGCGGTGATGGGTTCCCCGGGAACATCCATTCCCCGGTACTGGCATGTCAACCGCTTCACCACTCCCGACGGGCCCGCCCAGTCCGTAACCAACTGACCCAGAAAGGCGTTCTTCAAAGCGCCGTGGATGATCACCCCGGGAAGGCCGGTGCTCTCGGCAAAATCCTTATCGTAGTGGATTTCGTAAAAGTCTCCAGACGCCCCCGCATATTGAACCAACTGGCGGGTTGTGGGGTTTTTGACCAGGGCCGGAATCTCCGACCCCTCGGATACGTCTTCCCAGAAAACTTGGCCGGCCATCTTAATGCTCCGTTGTGGGTCCATGAGGGTCCGGGATAAAGCCAATGCCAGTCCCCCTGGAGTCCGGGGAACGGGACAGAGGCTCCCGGCTCGGGTCAGTAGCGGATGGACGTGTTGGTCTGGGTCGCCGCTACGTCGCCGAACTGGTTGGTGTAGGTAGTCTTCGTGGTGATAATCAGCATCAACCCAAGCCGACCGGTCCTCTCCTGGATGGATGTAACGGTGGCCACAGCGGTTATCTTGTCACCCGCACGCACCGGTTGGAAGTACTCCCAATCACTGCCGCCGTCCAGCAGGCGGTCGAAGGGAATGTCGAATGGCAGCTCAGGCCGTACGGCGCGCATGGAGCGCAGGAAGGTCGGGGGAGCGACGATGGAACCGTGGGGGGACTTGCGGGCAGCCGCCTCATCGCTGTATACCGGATTGGGATCTCCAATGGCCTCGGCGAAACGCTGGACCGCCCCCTTCTCCACGTCCATGCTGACGGGCTCGCTGGCCGTGCCGACCGCCTGCTGCCGCATTTCTTCAGTGAGGAACGAAGCGGGTGTGGACAAGGGACCCCTCCCTAATGGCCTGGTTGGTTGAACCCGTCCGGTGCGGATTACGGGTCTCACTCCCGCGCAGGACCGGCGATCATCGGCGCTGAGTCTACCGGCGTTGAAATGGGGTGTCAAGCTGAATTGCGAACAGGTCAAACCCCGCCCGCGCCGCTTCCGGCTTTGAACAAGGCAACCGCGATGGTCCGTATCCTCCGCGTCACGTTAACAGCGTTTTTGCGCTGGGCCATTCTCCTGTACCTGGCCAGCGTGGGGGAGTTCACGCCCACCACCCTGGAACTGGCGGTGGCCCCGTACCGATACAGCATCGTGGACTGGGAGTTGAGTCATCTGCCGGACAAATGGGTCCGGCAGATGGAAGGCTCGCTGGTTGGCCTGGTGGACGGAAAGCGCGGAGACCGTGAAGAAGCACTGCACCAGGCCCGGGACTTCTTCCAACTGGCGAGGGAGCTGCAATCCGTGGAGCGGAAGCTCAGATTCCCGGAGACGGCCGGGAACCCGTCTGGGCCGGTCCCCAGCCACGCCTCCGTCTCTTCGGAGTCGTTGACGGAGCGGCGGAAGGAGATATGGCTCCAGAAGGCCGGTATGCAGGGAACAGTCGAAGAGACCGTCGAGAGCTACGTGACCGATGCCATAGCGAGAGAGGGCCTGGGGACGTGGGTCGGGGTAATGCCTCCGGTGGACGTCGTGCTGACCAGTTCACCGCACCTGCTGGTCATTTCTCCCCGGGAGCGCATCGACCGGGAGGCGGAGTTCCTGTTGGAACCGGGCCTGTTCGGCGACGGCAAGGAGGCGCTGGAGGCCCAGGTTGAGGAACTAGATGCAGAGGTTTCAGCATACGTGGCCAACACCGGCGGAGTGGCCCTGTATCCGGCGGTGGTTGCCGACGGGTACGGGTTGCGCAACGCCCTGGAAATCGCCGCCCACGAATGGCTGCATGCCTGGCTTTTCTTCCGTCCCCTGGGGAGGAACTTCTGGGACAGCGGACAAATGACTTCTCTGAACGAAACGGTGGCAACCATCGCCGGCAAGGAACTGGGCGACATGGCCTATTCTGCCCTCACCGGCAGCCCGGTGAGCACGCCAACCCCTGAGGGTGCATCAGCAACTGCCCGCGAAGCTGAACCGCCGGAGTTCGATTTTCGAGCGGAGATGCAGGAAACCCGCAAGGGGGTCGACCAACTGCTGGCAGAGGGTAAGGTCGAGGAGGCGGAAGCGTACATGGAAGAACGGAGAAAATTGTTCGTGGCTCACGGCTATTTGCTCCGCAAACTCAACCAGGCCTACTTCGCCTTCCACGGCACCTATGCCACGGGACCGGCGTCGGTGAGTCCCATCGGCGGACAGGTGCAGGAACTGCGGGCGAAGAGCCGATCGCTGGGCGACTTCCTGCTGACGGTGGCCGAGTTCGGCACCTATGAAGAGTTCGCCGGCCACCTGGAAAAGCTGGGGCAGGCCACACCCTGACCCCGGTCCGGCGGTCTCATAACCAGGGCCTGCTCTTGGAACGCTCCTTCTCCGAGGTGTAGGTGGGAAGGCCGCGCTGTTCCAGGGTTTCCAGGACCATCCGCCGGAACAACTGCCGGTCCAACCCGGTGATGACCGCCTGTTCGTGGGCCTCGGAAATTGCCACGGGGTATCCCTGCCCTTTATCGCATTGCTGCACAATCAAAGCGTGCCCGAGGGACAGGAGCGACTCGTCTGACGCCACCCAATGGGGCACCTCAATGCGGGCGATTTCCGTCCCGGTGTTCAGATAGAAGAAGCTTATCCGGTGCTCCCGGGGATAATCCCGGGCCGCCTCGGGGTCCGTTCCGTACACCGGAGACCGGCATCCCGGTTCCAGTATCTCCCGGAATATCTCCCGGTCCAGGAAGTCATTGGAGGTATCACAGGGGGGCAGGGTGGAGCGGCGGTTGTTGCACGATAGCGAGCAGCGGGATGCTTCAAAGGGGCACAGGCAGCATCTTATGGCGTTGGCGACCTCGGTGGTGCGGGGCAGCGAAACGCAGGCCGCCAGAACAACGGGTCTTTCCCGGGCTGCCCGGCGGAATCGTTCCAGCGCCGGCAGGAAGCGCTGGTGCAGCAATGTTTCCCGAACAAAGGGAGGATAAATCCTTCCCGCCAGACCCCACAGAATCAGCGTCCCGTCCACGAGGGCCAGAACGGGCCGGTCCCGCCGGCCGTTCTCCACCACGTCAGCAAGGCGCTCCAGCTCCCGGATGCCCCGTAGCACACCCAGCAGCTGGCCGGTTACGGACTGCTCGGTGATGGAGCCCGGCTGGTCCGCCAGGTACAGCTCGTCACGGTCCATGGACAGTTGGGGCTCGCTAAAAAGCTCAACCCCTGGATGCGTTCCGTAGTCGAGGACGCAGCCGCCCAGATTGACCAGGAAGCAGGGGGCCGGCAAGTGGCGGTCAACATCAATGTGGGACCCGTCCACCGAGACGGCCCGCCAGTCTGTTGGCGCGTCTACGGGGGCTATCCCGCCAATGAGCGCTTCCGAAACCTGGGCGGACAGGTAGGGCCGGCCCGTTCCGGCAGCCGTTAGTTCCCGGGCGGCCTCCGCCTCGACCTCGAAGGCTCGCGCAATGAAGTTTTGCAGCCGCGCATAACGGTCGTCCCAGGAACGGTAGAGCGCATCCGCCCCCCGGTCGAGCTGAAGCGCCGTTTTTCCCAGGTCCAAGCCCATCCCCTAACGCAGGACCCTCTCGTCACCGACCCGGCGGGTAATTCTCTGCTGGTCCAGGTATTCCAGGAGGGGGAGAACGTATTTGCGGCTGGAGTTGAACATGGTCCTGGCCTCGGCCACCGTTATGGATCCCTTGTCGTTCAAGTGGGCCGTTATCCTGTCCAGCATGTCTTGGTAGGCGCCGGAGGCAAAAACCACGGATGCGCTGACCTTGACCACCCGCCCCTGGTCGACGAGGGCGTTGAGGAGCTCGTTTTCGATGGCGAAGCCGGTGTCCGGCGAGTAAGGGTCGCGCTCCAGTTCAGATACGAACCGGCCGGCGGCCTGCTCCTGTTCCAGGGTGAGGGCGGGCTGATGTTCCGGGAGTTTGATGACCTGCCCGTCGTCAACCACCTCTCCTTCCGTGGAAACCCGGTCGATGACCCGCAGGTAGACGCCCTGGGAAAGCCCCAGGCGGCTCCGGATTTCCTGGGTGGGAGCACCCTTGCGAAGGGGGTACTGGTGGTGGTAGCCCTGCAAGGATGCCTTCAATTTCGCCTTGACCCCCTCCCATCCGCTGCGGGAATAGGCGACGGCGTCGGTCTCGCCGGACAGGTCGCCCAGGGTCACCATCTGACCGGCGGCGGTCAACTGCTCAAGGCGGGCCAGGACGTCTCCGGCGGAAAGGTTGGCCCGGTGGGACAGGGTGGTCAGGTTGCAGGGGCCCCACTGGTCGGCGATGCTAATCAGCACGTCTTCGCCGGTCCCCTCGTCGAGGACCATCAAGCGCTCGATGACTTCCTCGTCGAAGCGGCGGTGGCGGCGGCGTGGAGCCGGGTCAACCACCTGGCCGCCTCCGAGGGTGTCCTCGGCGGAGCGGATGACGAAGTAGTCGCCCTTGACCATGGGAATCTCGTCATCCAGCAATATCTGCACCCAGCCTTCCGAACCAGGGGCCAGCCGGTCGGCATCCAGCAGCCGCACCCTTGCCGTTGTCTCGCTGGTGAAGAGGTGAAAAGTTATCCCCATGTTGTGCCGCAGCGCGTGGGGGGCGTTGGGAACCATGCGGACCCGGGCATCCAGGCGGCGGGCGGCGTGAAGCCAGCCGGGAATGGTGAGAATCTCCCCGCGCAGCGCCTCGCTGCGGGCGACGCCGGACAGATTGACGGCCAGCCGGACCCCCGGTTCGGTGAAGTCCACCCGCGACTTGTGGCTCTGCAGTCCCCGGACCCGGCACCTGACTCCGGACGGCTCCAGCTCCACCTCCTGCCCAACCGCCAGCCCTCCGTCAATGAGGGTGCCGGTAACGACGGTGCCAAAGCCGGAAATAGAGAAGCAACGGTCGATGGGGAGCCGGGGCCGGCCCAGGTCGCGGCGGGGCTGGGTCTCATCCAGAATCCCGTCGATGGCCAGCTTCAGGTCCTCGATTCCCGCGCCGGTGTAGGCCGAAACTCCCATCATGGGGCTTCCTTCGAATGACGTCCCTTCCAGCGCGTCCTGCACCTCGGCCTTGACCAACTCCACCAACTCCTCGTCCACGAGGTCGGTCTTGGTGATGACCACCAGGCCGCGGTGGATTTGAAGGATATCCAGGATGGCCAGGTGCTCCCGGGTCTGCTGCATCACGCTTTCGTCGGCGGCGACGATGAGGAGGGCAAGGTCGATGGCGCCGACTCCGGCCAGCATATTCTTGATGAAACGCTCGTGGCCGGGCACGTCCACGATGCTCACTTCCCTCCCGCTGGGGAGGGTCATCCAGGCGAACCCCAGGTCCACCGTCATCTCCCTGGCCTTCTCTTCGGGAAGGCGGTCGGGGTCGATGTCGGTCAGGGCCTTGACCAGGGTGGACTTGCCGTGATCAACGTGGCCGGCGGTACCGATGACGAACATCGCGGGAACTCTCCGTGGCTTGGGGAGATTATCTGCCTGGCGCTAAGAATAGCACCAACGTGCGTTGTTCGTAACTCCCGCCTGGTCTGAAGGGCCGCCCCTTTCGCGCCCATCGTGGGTAACTTGTTTAAGGGGCACGGCTCGGCGGGGTCTTGATGGCGGTTCCAACCGGATGCGCAGGGACGGAGGCGGGCCTAATGGAATAGAACCAAGGGCGGAAGCTGGGGGAACCTGCGGAACAAATAAAAAAACTGTCCCATTCAGGCGTCCGTTATATTGGGCGTCTTGGAGTCGCGGGAGTTTTTCAGGTGCCGCATTTTGCTACATTCTGCTGCATTTTGGTGATTGAGGACGGCGACGGAAACGCCACGGGGTCTGGCAGGCAGGGAAGACAATTCCGGCGCCTGAATGAATCGTAATGAACAGGCAACAGGGTTGGCAAGGGCAAAATGTCAGTAGCGGAGTCGCACAAATGGCCTCCAGACCCCGTAGCCGCTGTCCGGGGCGTGGGATGTGACACCCAATCGGGCCTTATGACGCGGCCTGAATCCCCAGCACTTCCTTCGCCTCCTCAATGGCGGCGATGTGCTGGTCTACTCCTCCCAGGACACCCCGCCGGGCTTCGACGGATACGTGGGTGGCCTCCATCTCCCGCCACCCCTCTACCTCCTCCAGCCAGTCCTCCGGCTGCTTGCCGGGAAGGCGCAGGCGGCCGATCATCCCAACCTCCTTGGGGTCGCGCCCCGCGTCCACCGCGTACCGCCTCACCCGGGCCACGGCCTCCCGCCCCTCGTCTGACGGGGGGAAGCTGGGGAACCACCCGTCGGACATCCGGCCAATCCGGCGCAGCACCCTCTCCACCGGAATCGGGCTGGCGCTCCCGCCGGCTCCCAGCCAGATGGGGATGGGACGCTGCACCGGCAGAGGGTTTATCCCCGCATCGGTGATCCGGTGCCACCGTCCCTCGAAGTTGACCACCTCCTGCGTCCACAGCGCCCGCAGCACCTCCATCTGCTCCTCGCACCGCCGCCCCCGGGTGTGGAAGTCCTCCCCCAGCGCCTCGTACTCCACGTGGTTCCAGCCCACGCCGATGCCCAGCTTCAGCCGCCCGCCGCTGAGCAGGTCAATCTCCGCCGCCTGCTTCGCCACCAGCGCCGTCTGCCGCTGCGGGAGAATCAGGATGCCGGTAATCAGGTCAACATTCTTCGTGATGGCCGATATGAACCCCAGTGTCGTGAACGTCTCGTGGATTACGCTGTGGTGGGTGTAGTAGGAGCCTACGACGTGCTCATGGTGCGCCGGGTCCGCCCCCAGAACATGGTCGGCGATGAAGATGTACGAATACCCCATCCCCTCGGCGGCCTGCACGTACTCCCGGACCGCCCCGGGGTCGGCCCCAATCTCGGTCTGAGGAAAAACCACTCCAAACTGCATCGTCGGCTCCTGCTGTGTGATTTCGTGTCTGCCGCCGGCAAGTATCCGGTGCCCGCTGGGCGAAGGCAATGCCTATACTTTCACAGCAAACGAATGTCCGTGAACAGGATTCGAGTATAATGGTTATACTGCTTGGTTTCGACTGGCGTACTTCCTCCCATTGGAGAACCAGCAATGCCCCTCCAAGACCAAACGAAACAAATGGAGTCAGTAGTCACCCGCTTGCTCGCCGAAATCGAGTCGGAGCAATTGGAAGATCATTGGGAGCTGGCGAAACAACTCCTGGGGGATTTGCCAGTGAGGGCGTTCTACGCAGTCAATGGCGACGGTTACATAAACGTCGCCATCCTCACCGATAAGGCGATAATCGACGTAGAAGCCAGTGACGAAGGTCCTGAGTCCAACGACATCGACGTGATACTAATCCGGTCAATCGGCGGAGTTAGTATGCGGCCAGGATCGGTGCAGACCCTGCCTGACACTGAGGACTCGCAGCTAACCCTGGTCCTGTCGCTCATCGGCGCTACCGATGCCGGTTCCTACTGGTTTGCCGAGGATGCCAAAGAAAAAGCCCGCCTGGCTAGATTCGGGCAAGCGTTGATGGAGGTTATGAACCAAGCCTGATCGACTCGTGGGTAAGCATAATGGTGCGCAATAGATCAGAACTAACAACACCGAGTCGGCCCAAGTGTACCGTTCCCCTCGTCTGCCGGAAGAAGCCGGGGAGAATGCACCCTTTGTATTTCCCCCTGGAAGCCAGGACGTTGCGGACGCCCTTCCGAGCTCAGGCCTTGCAGACCATCTGCGACATCGCCCACCGGCAACTGGGAGACAAGCTTAAATCGGTGGAGGTATTCGTTGGTATAGATCCCTATGTTGAGCCGGAGCGGGTTGCTCTGAGCATCAATCTGATGGCCGAACTGGATAGCGAAGAGTGGCTTGAAGCGGACCAAGCCATCAGCCAAGGGGTTTTTGAGCAGGAGACATCCTGGACCGAGGAAGAACGAGCCGACTTTCGCCATACGATTGACTTCGCAGTCATGCCGCTCAAGGTATGAGGCCCCTGGACATCTACGAACTAGGGGTAAAACTGGCAAGGTCGGCCAGTAGCGAAGCCGAAATCCGCAACGCCATCGGAAGGATGTATTACGGACTTCACCACGAAGCCTGCTGCCGCTATTTCAGAGAGCATCCCAATGCCCGCCCCTTAGGGAGGGGCAGTCGGCACTCCCAACTCATTGCTAGGTATCAAGCGCTCTCAGGCGTCTCAACCGGGAACATATCCCGGCGCCTCAGGCAGCTTGCCAGGCTGCGGGCCATATCGGATTACGAACTCGCCGACCGCGTCACCTTCCAAAATCGGCGCTACACGACGGTGGAATTGATGGCTATGTCCCTAAGGATAGCCCGCGGCATTGTGTTGGCGTTGGAATCTTTCTCTCCGGGGGAGGCACCGGACGGCTGCAACTGCCCTGTCGTCCATGATTCCAGGGCCCGTTCATAGCGCCCCCTACCGCCGGTACTCGTCCCCGCAGTCCCCGATGATCCGGTAGAGGTCACGGGACTGCGCCAGCACGGATTCAATGGATTCCAGGTCTTCGTCATCCAGGCTGAAGCTGAACAACCGGGCGTTGTCGGATATGTGCTCCGCCACTCCCAACCTTGCTCCGACGATAACCCCCGCCACCGCCGGACGGTCCAGGATATACCGCACAGCCACATTGGCTATGCTCATGCCATGCTTGTCCGCCACGGATCGAAGCGCGGTCAGGAGTTGCTGGAACAGGTCCCACCCACCCCAGGCATCGATCATCTGCTTGTACTTTCCCAAGCTGGCCGTGTTCAACTGGGCCCGCGGCGGCTCCGGCTGTCCCAGGTACCGGTCGGAAAGCAACCCTCCGCAGACCGTCCCATAGGCCAAGAGCGAAGCCCCGCTTTCCCGGCAGAACTCCGCCACCGCCACCTCGGGACGGCGGTCAATCAGCGAATACTGCACCTGGTTGGACACGCACCGGATTCCGGCCTGGGCGATCTCCCGCATCCGCTGAGTGTCGAAGTTGGTCAGGGCCACCTCCCTAATCTTCCCCTCGTCTCTCAGAGCCGCCAGGTGGGACAGTGCCTCCAGGTAGCGGTCGTCCCGGTAGTCCCACCAGTGGAACTGGAGCAGGTCCAGCCGCTCCACGCCCATTCTCCGCAGGGAAATGTCAATGTTGTTCTCCACGACTTGACGCGGCATCGACCCCGGGCGGGGCACCCACTTGGTGAACGCTTCAATGCCGGACAGGGCATCTTCACCCCGCGACTCCACCAACTGCCTCCGGAACTCTCCAATGAAGTCCTCTGCCGGCCCGTAGTGGTCAGCCAAGTCCCAAGTGGTGAACCCGGCGTCCGCGTAGGCAAACATGCTGCGGACAGCGGACGCCGGATCAATCCGGCCGTGGGCCCCGGATACCTGCCACATTCCGTTGAGGACGCGGCAGATGGAGAGGTCACCGGCAAGTTGGAACCGGCTCGATTGAGGAAGAGTCATAATCGTCACCTCGTTTCGACAATACTGGCCCACCTGTCCCCGGCAGTCAAACCCATGTTAGGATGACCCAAACGCACCGCTGAAGGGGGAAACGACATGGCCGAGAGAATTCGCATCGGTGTCATCGGAGCCAACATTCACCGGGGATGGGCTCCCCGTTCCCATCTGCCTGCCCTGGTGGCCAGCCCGGAATTCGAGCTTACCGGAGTCTGCACCACCCGCATGGAAAGCGCCGAGGAGTCGGCGGCGGCCTTCGGGGCGAGGCTGGCCTTCGACAACTACGAGAAGATGCTGGCCCATCCCGACATAGACGCGGTGGCGGTGGTGCTTCGCGTCCCCTCCCACTACGAGCCCACCATGGCCGCGCTCAACGCCGGAAAGCACGTCTACACCGAGTGGCCCCTGGGTCAGGATACGGCGCAAGCCCGGGAGATGGCCAAACTGGCCCAAGCCAAAGGGCTGGTCAACATGGTCGGGCTGCAGGCCCGCGCCAATCCGGCCATGCTGCACATGAAGGCTCTTATCGAGGACGGATTTGTGGGCGACGTTATGTCCTGCCACTGCAGCATGATCCGCGGCGGGGTGCTGTCCCGGGTGCTGGACCGCACCTGGCAGCGGGATGTCGAACTGGGCGCCAACACCCTGACCATCGCCTTCGGACACACCGTGGACGCCATGCAGTTCGTCGTTGGAGACCTGGCCCAGGTGTCCTCCGTGGTCAGCACCCAGGCCAGGCAGTGGACGGCCAGCGACACCGGAGACGTCCTCGACGTTACCTCGCCGGACAACATTCTGGTGAGCGGGCAGCTGGACAACGGAGCGGTGGCCTCGGTGCATGTGGCGTCCACCCCCTACGCCGGCAGCGGGCTGCGGCTGGAGGTCTACGGCAGCAAGGGGACTCTTGTAGCTGCCTCGGACGACTCGCCCCAGTTGAAGGTGGTCAACCTGGAAGGCGCCCAGGAAAGCGACCGGCTGGAGGCCATCGAGGTGCCCGCCCGCTATACCAACGTGCTGGAAGGGATGCCCGCCGGAGAGGCTTTCAACGTGGGCCAGATGTACTACCAGTTCGGCCAGGCCATCAACGGACCGGGGACCTGCGAACCCAGCTTCGCCACCGCCGTCAAGCTGCACGAGTTCCTGGACGACATCCGCCGGTCGACGTCTGAGGGCAGGCAGGTGTCGGTGGGCGAATAGCCCGGAACGGGCCTCAAACTCCCGAGAACAAAGCGGTCCGAACACCCCCGGAAGGAGGACATCTTCGTGGACATAATGGGGCTGCGGTTTGACATTCCTGTCCTGTCCAAAGTGACCTATTTGAACACCGGCTGGTCCGGCCCACCGCCGCGACCGGTCGCCGAGGCATTGAAAGCCCGGGTAGACCTGGAGATGGAGGAGGGCGCCGCCAGCCCAGCGGTCCAGGAAACCGGCCGCGAGATTCGGGGCAACGCCCGCGCGGCCGCTGCCGGACTGCTCAACGCCTCCGTCGACGAAGTCCTGGTAACCCGCAACACCACCGAGGGGCTGAACATTGTCCTCAGCGGCCTGGACTGGAAGCAGGGAGACGAAATAATCACCTGCAACCTGGAGCATGGCTCGGTGGCAGTTCCGATAGTCATGCTGGGGGAGCGCTACGGGGTAAAGCCCCGGGTGGTGATGCTGGACCCCCATGACTCCAGGGAGACCATCCTCCAGAAGTTCGAGGATGCCTTCACTTCCAACACCCGCATGGTCTTCGTCAGTCACGTCGAGTATTCCACCGGAATGCGGATGCCAGCCGAGAACCTGTGCCGCATGGCCCACGACCACGGCGCGCTGATGATGCTGGACGGGGCCCAGACCGGGGGGCACATTCATCTGGACATGTCCCAGGGGTTCGATTTCTACTCCATCCCGGGCCAGAAGTGGGTCCTGGGCTACGAAGGAGTGGGCGCGCTGTACATCCGGCAGGACCTCATACCCCGGGTCCACCCGGCCCACACCGGAGGCCGTGCGCTGGTCCCGCCGGTGACGCCCGACCACCTGGAACCCAACGTTGACTCCATGGACAAGTTCGCCGGCGGGTCATCCAGCTTTCCCCTCCAGGCTGCGTTCGTCGAAGCCGCCAGGTTCATCGGGGATATCGGCGTGGAAAACATCGAGGTACGCAATCTGCAACTGGCGGAAGGTCTGAAAGCCCAGCTACGGGAAATCCCCGGCGTAAGCGTGCTGTCTCCCGAAGACCCGGAGCTATCGGCGGGCCTGGTGTCCTTCGCCGTGGCCGGGTGGGAGCCCAAATCGGTGGTGGAGCACCTGTGGAGCAACCACCGCATCGTCGTCCGGCAGGTGCCCCATCCGGCTGGAGTCCGGGCATCGCTGCACTTCTTCAACACGGAGGAGGAAGTCAACCAACTGGCCGAGGCGGTGAAGGGGCTCGCATAATCCCCTTTCCGCCGGGCCTGACGGAGTCTCCCCTCTGAGAAACTAACTCAAACCGCACATTCTGAAATCCGAAACCCGCAAAATGGGGACGAGACGGGGGTCTGGATTCCCGCTCCCGCCCCTTTCCCTTCTTTGTCGTCTTTCCTCAGTCGCCAGGGGCAGGCTCTGCGCGGGAATGACGGGAGGGAGGAAATCGGTTTTGAGATAGTTTCTGAAAAGACAGCGCCCCCGGTGAACCGGGGGCGCTGAGATCTGGGTGTTGAGCCTGGGTGAATTACTGGGTAAACCGCATGGTGTTGCCCCTCAGGCGGGGAGCATAGTAGGCCTCCCATTCCAGGTCCTCGGACAGTCCGTACACGTAGACGACTTCAAAGAAGGGTATGAAGAACACCTCGTCGTAGGCGAACTGGGCCAAGTCCTCCATCGCCTTGGTACGCTCGGGGCCTTCGGGGATGGCATTGGCCTTGAGCTTGCGGGCCTCGAATTCGGGGATGCAGACCCGGCTGCTGCGGCTGAAGCAGCTCAGGCGGGAGTTATTGAACCGCTGCATGTCCAGGATTTCGTTGGAAGTAGCGATCTCATAGGCGTGAGAGGACAGGAAGTAGGGGCCGGGCGGCTCCCGGTCGGCACAGTCCATGGCCTCCTTGTAGCCCGGCTCATTGATGAATCGGCCGCAGCCGGAGATCTGGACTTCCCGGGCCTTGCCCAGGTCACTCCAGGAGTTGAGGTTGGAGGTGACTCCAATATCCCGCCAGAAGGTGACGGTGGACTCCATGAGTTCCAGGCCTCGGATGTTGGAACCGGGGCGGGTGTTGACGTTGATTTCGTTGGCCGGGTCATAGCCGGCTTCGGCCAACAGCTCCATGGCGCGTTCCGGGTTGTATTCCCTGACCCTGGAATTCTCGTCGTTGATGCCGACGGTCCCCTTCATGGAGATGGCAGCGTGACAGGGAATCCGGCCATCGAACAACTCATCCAGCAGGGTCTGGCAGTCGATGGCGATGGCCAGGGCTTCGCGCACCTTCTGCTTCTTCAACTCCGGATGGAACACCGTGTCCAGCACCAGGGTGTAGACCTCGGCGGTCTTGCCGCTGGTGTGCTTGGGCACCCGGGGAATCTCGTCGAACCCGATGTCCGCCGCCCAGTCCGCCTCCCCGGTCTGGATCATGGAGGAGCGAACGGTGGCCTCGGCCCGGTAGGTGTGGGTTATATTCTGGATGCTGGGGGCCTGGGAGAACCAGTTTTCGTTGGGCTTGTAGTCCTCGTAGGCCTCGAACTTGGTATCCACACCGGGATTGTACTCGACAATCTTGTAGGGGCCGAAACCCACGGTCAGGCGGGAACGCTCGGACTCGTCGGCCGCTTCGAACCACGCCGGGTCCTGGAAGTCGGCAAAGAGGGCGGTGCGCGGGTAAATGGGACAGGCCACCGGGCAAATTATATCGACGGTCAGGTCGTCTATAACTTCGCCCTGGACGTCGGGTCCGGTCCAGCTGATGGACGCGCTGGGATTGGCCACGTCGGCATTGTATTCGATGCCGTACTTGGCGGCGGCCGCGTTCCAGGGAGCGCCGTTGTGGAACTTGACGCCGTCGCGCAGGTGGAACCGCCAGCGGTCCACGTCTATCTGCTCCCAACTGTCAACGCCTGACAGGGGGACGATTTCGCTGGTCCGGTCGTCCAGCCAGGTCAGGAAGTCGGTGACGAAGTCCTGGCACCCCAGGCTGTGGATTTCCGCGCTGCAACCCTCGCTCCATGCTCCAACGCTGGCCGGCTCGGCCTCGGTCACAACTACGGCGGAGTCGCGTCCCGCAACGGGAGCGGGAGGGGGAACGGTGGGCTGCGGGGCCGCGGTAGGCGCGGGCGCCGGGGCTGACGAAGAGCCCGTGCTTGTCCCAGAACTGGGGGCTGGAGCGGCGGCCTCCGGTTGCGGGACCGCCGTGGCAGCGGGAATCGCCTGGGCCGAGAACTGGGGTACGGTGGGGGCCACAGTGGGTTCGGCGGAAGTGCCGCAGGCGACTGCCAAAGCAGTCACCAGGATCGCCAGACCGGCCAGCAAACCCGGTCGTTTCAACATTGCCAGTGGCTGATTGATCATCGGTATTCACTCCTGGGAATGATTATGCGGTTACGATTATCGAAGCGGGTCGGTCACCTCCCTGGGAAAGGTTGCCTATGTATAAAGTAAGGAAAATTGCTTGTCAATAGCGGTTTCCCGGCTCAAACATCTCCAATGTCAGCGTCCCGGGAACCAGTCCGCATTGACGCGCATGATTGACGCACATGGCGCGAAACAGGATACTGACTGGGGCTATGGCCAACCTTCAAGGCACGAGAAATCAAGGCTAGGAACCGCGGAGATAATATCCAGCAGACGAGGAGGCAACCATGCAACTTGGCGCTATATTCCCGCAAACCGAGATCGGCGCCGATCCGGCAGCAGTGAAGGACTTTGCCCAGGCCGCCGAGGGGCTGGGATACGAGCATCTGCTGGTGTTCGACCACGTCCTGGGAGCCGACGCCAGCAAGCGGGAGAGCTGGGAGCGTCCCTACAGCCACGTTGACACCTTCCACGAGCCTTTTGTGCTCTTCGGCTACCTGGCGGCCTTAACAGAAACAATACAAATGACCACCGGAATCCTGATCCTTCCCCAGCGGCAGACGGCACTGGTCGCCAAGCAGGCGGCGGCGGTGGACGTGCTGACCGGGGGACGGCTGCGGCTGGGCATCGGGATTGGCTGGAACCACGTGGAGTACGAGGCCCTGGGAGAGAATTTCGGGAACCGGGGACGCCGGTCGGCGGAACAGATTGAGCTGCTGCGGCTGCTGTGGACCCAGGATGTGGTCAACTACGAGGGACGCTATCACAAGGTGACTCACGCCGGCATCAATCCCCTGCCCGTCCAGCGTCCCATTCCCCTGTGGTTCGGCGGCGGCGCCCCGCGGGTAGTCCGGCGGCTGGCCCGTATGGGTGACGGCTGGTTCCCCCAGTTCCAGCCGGACAGCGAGGGGCAGGAGAAGATCGGAGAGATGCGAGAGCTGGCCCAGAAGGCGGGACGGGACCCGGCAGACATCGGCATAGAAGGGCGGGTCAGCCTGAACGACGGCGGGCCGGACGAGTGGAACAAGCTGGCGGCAGCCTGGGACGAAGCCGGGGCTACCCACCTGTCGATCAACACCATGCGGGCCGGTCTGAAGGGACCGGACCAGCACATCGAGGCCATCACCCGGTTCAAGGAGGCCGTCTCGGGCTGACATTCCGGGCAACAACCACGAGAACCCTGGCGGCGGAACCTCGCGCAGGAGCGCGGAAGGTCCGCCGCCATTGGTTTAGCCGGGGCCGGTTATCTTCCCCAAGATATACCCCATTTTCCATGATATTGCCAAACCGTTTTCATCATGTAAACTAATGTAATGCTGCCGACCATGACTCACTTGGTCCCTTTCCGTCCGGTTCCGGGCGCCAGGGCGCGGCGCCCAGGGGGCGGTGGCGGAACCCGATGAAGCTGCTGCACCTGCCGGCCCTGCCCCGGATGCACACCCTGGACACCTGGCTGGGGTATCGCAACTACCGCTTTCTGTGGATTGGCAACTTCTGCGGCAACAACGCCCAGTGGCTCCAACTCCTCACCGTTGGCTGGCTGGTGCAGAGACTTTCCTCCGACTCCGGCTCCTCGTCTCTGCTGGTAATCGGAGTTGGAGCCATCAACACCCTGCCCGGGCTGGTGGTGGGGCCGTGGGCGGGGGTGCTGGGGGACCGGGTCGACCGGCGCAAGCTCCTGATGACCATCCAGTGCATCATGGCCGGCTGCGCCATGCTGTTTTCCTTCCTGGTGTTATCCGACCGCATCGAAATCTGGCACGCCTACGCCTACGTCATAATTTCGGGAGTATGCCGTTCCTTTGCCATGCCGTTGCGTCAGGCGCTGATCGCCAACACCGTTCCGCGGGAAGTCCTGGGCAACGCCCTGGCCACCAACGTGTTCACCATCACCAGCAGCCGCCTGGTCGGACCGGCCATTGGGGGGGTGCTCATCGCCTCCCTGGGGTTCTTCTGGAACTTCGTCCTCGAGTCCGTCTTCTACGTTCTCATGGTCCTGGCCCTCATCCCCATGAAGACGCCCTACTACGAGGGCGGAGACAGGTCGCGCCGGCGTTCGGCGGTGGGAGACCTGAAGGAGGGCATCGCGTACGTCTGGAAGGGGGAACGGGCGCTGTTCAACCTGATTTGCCTGGGGCTCATTCCCAACGTGGTGCTGCAGCCTTTCATGTTCCTGCTGCCGGTCTACACCGACGAGATTCTGGAGCAAGGGGCCGAAATCGGGGGCTCCCTGCTGGCCATCAACGGGTTGGGCGGCTTCTTCGCGGCCTTCATAATCGCTTCCTTCGGCTTTATCTTCCGCAAGGGACATGTGGTGCTGGGCCTGGCGGTTCTCAGTTCCGTCATGGTGATCGTCATGGCCTACGTGCAGTGGCTCATACCGGCCGTCATCCTTGTGTCGGCCTTCGGATTCAGCCAGTCCGGTTTCCGCACGACCAATGGGACGCTGATCCAGGAACTGGCGCCGGACACCCTGCGGTCCCGCATTACCAGCCTGCGCTCCTACGGACAGGGGTTCGTGGTGGCGGTGAGCCTAGGCATCGGCTGGATCGCGGACACCACCTCGGTGAGCACGGCCATAACCGTCATGGGGGCGGCGGGCCTGGCGCTGACCTTCATCTGCATCGCGCTGATGTACCGGGTGCGGGGCCTGACCTGACCCGGCCGGGTGACGAACCGGCCCGCAGTGGCTATAATGTGGAGGCCGTTACCGGGCCCCGAGGTTCCCGGTCTGTACCCCCGAAAGGGGTTGGCAACCACAGGAAAAAGAGGAAACTGGAATGGAACGTGGCTCTTTCTGTTACTTTTGCGGCGCTGGCTTGTCCAGGTTGGGCGGGGATGACGATGGGGCCTGCTTCGAGTGTCTGGAGTGTTCGACCACACCCCACTGGCGGTGGAACGAGGACACCGAGATGCTGCAACTGTACGTGGCGGGGGAGAAGTGCCCCTACTGCGGCAAAGTGATCCCGGAAACCGAGGATGCCCAGCCTGCGGCGGTTACGATAGAGATACCGCCGCCGCCGCCCGTGCCGGAACGGGCCGAGGCGTCTCCCGCCCCCGCCGGCCGTCAACGCAGGCAGGGGGGCAAGCCGGTGACGGTGAACGATGTCTGGTGGGAATCGGTGGTCCAGTGGTGCCGCTCCGAGAACGGCCACGACACCCGCAACCACCACAACTGCAGCAAGGACCTGGCCCGCATGCAACAGCGGGGCGAGGCCGAGGTCGTCTGGCACAACCGGGACCGCATCCCGGGCGGCGGAGAACTGATAGGCAGCCCCTGACCGCGCCGCTAACTCCGACGGCCAACCCATCCGCAAAAGCCGCCCGCCCCGGAATACAGGGGCGGGCGGTGGTGTGTTGAGAACCCGGTTGACAAGTCCGGTAGAATCTAAACAGAACAATTGTGCGTAAAGACAGCAGATGCCTTCGACGATTGAATGGACCGACGAGACCTGGAATCCGGTAACCGGATGCACTCGGGTATCCCCTGGCTGCGACCATTGCTACATGTTCGCCCTTTACCCGCGACTCAAAGGCATGGGCGTACCCGGCTATGAGACATCGCCGGACCAGGTCACCCTCTTGCGGGAGCGTTTGGCGATTCCGCTGACCTGGAAGAAACCCCGCCGCGTCTTCGTGAACAGCATGGCCGACCTGTTTCATCCCGAAGTTCCTTTTGACTTCATATACGACACCTTCTCGGTCATGCGCGATGCCGCCGATCAATGCGGCCATGTTTTTCAGGTCCTGACCAAGCGGCCAGGGCGGGCGGTGGGTTGGTGGGAAGAACACGAAAGCCACTTCCCCGAAGGCTGGCCGGACAACGTTTGGATCGGCACCTCGGTGGAGAGCCAGAAATACGCTCCCCGGCTGACGGTGCTGGGCAGGCTGCCGGCCAAGGTGCGGTTTGTCTCCGCCGAGCCCCTGCTGGAGCGCGTGGACTTAACTGAATGGCTGGAGGATGGAACGCTCCAATGGGTTATTGCTGGAGGGGAAAGCGGTCCCAAGGCCAGGCCCATGGACCTGGAATGGGCGCGGGGCCTTCAGGAACAATCCGAGCGAGCCGGGGTAGCTTTCTTCCTGAAACAGCTTGGCGGCGTCCGCGACAAGCGCGGCGGCGACGCGGCCTGCATTGACGGGCAGGTTTGGCGTGAAATGCCCGGGGAGAAGGGGGTCGAATGACTGAGTTGGGAGGACCATGGACTCTGGAAAAGTTGCGCATCCTCACGAAATACTTGAACGCTTACACCACGGCTTTGAAGAATAAGCCTACACCGAGGCGTCCCTTTCGACTGATTTACGTCGACGCTTTTGCAGGGGACGGGACCATCCGTCCCAAGCTTGGATACGCTGAAGATGACTATGAAGACTTCAACCACATAGTCCAAGGTTCCGCTTCGTTGGCCTTGAATATCGATGACAAACCTTTCGACCGCTTAGTACTACAGTTGCAGATGTGATAGGCGCGTTTTGTAGTGGCATTGGCGG
The DNA here is from genome assembly GCA_034423195.1 of Dehalococcoidia bacterium. Lineage (GTDB taxonomy): Bacteria > Chloroflexota > Dehalococcoidia > Lucifugimonadales > UBA3495 > CATOSK01. The sequence continues at coordinate 18,668 of DAOUIZ010000038.1, forward strand.
GCCAAGGCTTGGTGGCGCCGTCGCCACCACGACCAGGACAGGATGAAATCGGGCGGTTGGTTCTCTGTCCATACCAGGCGTGTCAGCAGACGCCGCACCTCCGGGACGGTCACCGGAATCAGATCCTCGTCGGGGCCGTAGTGGCCCCCT
>DAOUIZ010000039.1:0-4566 GCA_034423195.1 Dehalococcoidia bacterium
CTCGTTGGTGAGAATCCGGTGGATGGTGGTCTTGGTCCAGCGGCCCCGCTTGGGGCCGACGAGACCTTCCCGGTTCAGGGTCTTGGTGATGTCCAGGGTGCTGGTCCCCTGCAAGGCCAACTGGAAGATGCGGCGGACCACGCCGTCGGAGGGCGGGTCAAGCTCCAGCTTGGGGCGCTTCTTGGCCCCGTCCTGCACCTGGACCTTGATGTAGCCGTAGGGAGCGTAGGCGGAGACCCAGAAGCCCCGGGATGCGGATTCCCGCATCCCACGCCGAACTTCTTCGGCAAGATTTTCCGAGTAAAATTCGTCCACGCTCTCGATGATGGCCTCCATCAGCTTGCCGGTGGGGGAGTCGTCGGCGTGCTCGGTGATGGAGGTGACCCTGATGCCCCGCTTGCGCAGCATGGACTTGAAGGCCACGGCGTGTTCCCGCTTGCGGGTGAATCTCGAAAATTTCCAGACAAGGATTTCCTGGAAAGGTGCCTCGGGCTTGCCAGCCTCGTCCAGCATCTTCCTGAACTGGGGCCGGTCGGCAATGCGTCCGCTCTCGGCCTCGTCCACGTACTCGCGGGCTACTGTGTAGCCGTTCTTCTCAGCGTAGTCCCGCAGAGCCCGAAGCTGGGCAGAGACGGACAGGTCCACGTCCTGGCGGTCGCTGGAGACCCGGGCGTAGAGGGCCGCCGGGGTCAAATCGGTATTCCTACTCATCGCTGTGTCCTCCTTGATTATCTTCCCGTTGAGACTGGCGGGAGCGCAGCCGTTCCAGGCGTTGCTCGCGGCGCAGTTCCCGGTCCTCCATGTAGAGACGGAGGGCTTCCCGCACCAGCTCGCTCATGTCCCGGCCCTCTTCGTCCTTCACCCGCCGCACCTCCTCGAACATCTCCGGGGGCAGGGAGAAGGTGATGGTCCTGGAAATTCGTCGTGGGGGCATGGTTTCCCGTCGTGGTCGCGTATATACTAGATTGTCTTACTATCCATCATCCCATGTCCGATTGGGCCGGTCAAGGCCCGCCGGTCACCGCCTCGTCGCCCGAACCGCCACCAGGGGCCAGGCTGGTTCTGCGCGGCTTTCAATTCTAACGCCAGCTCGGCGTTGCGCTGCCGCTCCTGCTCCAGTTGCTCTTGCAGCAGGGCAAGCTGCGCCTCCAGCCCCCGTATCCGCTCCTGGGCCACGGCCAGCGCCGTGACGCCGGGTTCCAGGTTGTCGCTGCCCGGCGGTTCGCCGTCCAGCACCACGTACACCCGGTGCCGCCGGCCATGCGGCTCCCTCTTGGCCCGCAGCTGCCCGGCGGCGATCCTCCGGTCCAGGGTGGACAGGGACAGCCCCAGCTCCCGGCAGGCTTCGGCCTTGGTCAACATTCTCATCTTCATCCTCCTTGCTTGCGTCCCGATTACCGGAACGGGACTTCGCGTCATCACGGGTCAGAATTGACGCTTCATACACTTCAGCCGCCGGTTGTCGTCAGTCCCTTGCCCGGCTTAGCCGGGATGCCTCGGGGACGGTTCTGCAACAAAATGCTGTTCTGGCGGTCTTTTTGGGTCTGACAAGGTTAGTGACGGTGGAACCACGTTGGTTTAAGCGCCCCCTATCGGATGTCCTGGGCACGGGTTTAGGCAAGTTGGCCAATGCTGTCCATCTCGTGAATGGTCAGCCTCTCGTAGGGTTCCGGGGGAGGCGGCCGCCATACCTCACCCAACACGCCACGCTCTTCGAACAGCTCCAGGTCCGAGGTGCAGATGGGCAGGCGGTGGTTTCCGGCGGCGTCCACGAAGTCCTCCTCGATTTCGGGGGTCTCGAAGACGAACAGCACCCGGGGCAGGGCGCCGCCGTGGTCCCGCTTGGGCCAGTTCGAGTCGAAGTAGCGGCGGTAGTTCCTCAGCCGTTCCCGGACCCGCTTGGGGGTGACGGCCCGGCGTTCCACTTCGATGAAGTAGGGACGCCAAACACCCTGGCAGGCCAGCCAGAAGGTGGCGTCGGGGTGGACCACGTAGTACTGACCCTGGAAGTAGTAGCCGATGGAGGACCGGGAGGTGGGCAGCATCTCCAGGATCTGATAGTGGGGGGACCTGGCGGTCTCGGCGGTGAACATGGCGGCGCATGTGGCGATGGCGTCCTGGTGGTCCTGCTGGGACGCCAGGGAGCGCAGGGAGGTTCCGGCGTAGACCAGGGGCCCGCCCCGGCTGCGTCGGCGCCGGCGGGCGCTCCAGCGGCCCAGGGCCATCCGCACCGCCAGGCGGTCCCGGCGGGCCAGGCAGCGCAGCCCGTCGTCGGTGAGGACGTGGCGTCCCCGTGCTTCACTGACCAGGGACAGCTCGGCCAGAGACTGGAGCACCTGCCGGGCCCAGCGGCGGGTGACTCCGCCCATCAGCCCGGTGAACTGCTCCGTGGTGCACCTGGGCCAGGCGGCCAATATGTCCAGGGCCTGCTTCTGGGCAATTGTGAGCTGCACGGCCAGACAGGACTTGACCTGCTCCGTGGGGTCGGGCATCAGGGCCCGCAGGCGGTCGGAGTAGAGGGTGTCCGGGTCCGGCTTGGGCTTGCGCCTGTTGCGGGGGACCCGGTCGCGGCGGTCGGAGGCCGGGCCGTCCAGGTAGTCCCCGACCCGGGACAGGACACCGGCCAGGGACAGGCGGGGTGCGACGGTCACCACGTCGGCCATGCCGTGGCCGCACTGCTGCCAGGCCACGGTGTTCTGGTCTCCGGCCAACTGCTCCGCCTCGGTGGCGACGAAGTGGAACCGGTGGGTCATGGGGTGGCCCAGGGTGCGCACGGCCCGGCGGTTGGCCTGGTCGGAGCAGGTCAGCACCAGGGTGGCCACGGGCTGCTGGTGGTAGGGCAGGTTCTCGGAGGTCCTGAAGCGGTAGCGCAGGTTGGGCGACGGCAGCGTGGGTCCCTGGCGGATGATGCCCAGGGTGCGGCCCTGGGAGAGGGTGACCAGGGCGTCGTAGGGTCCCTGGCGGTAGTGGTCCACCCGCACGGTCCGGTCGCTGGCGTCGGCTTCGGCGATGAGGGCGGCGACGTGGTAGACCACGGCCACGGCGTCCAGGCGTTCGGTGAGGATGCGGAACCACTGGCGGGATACCGGGTACGTGGCGAGGAAACGCTCGATGCTGCGCTCGGTCTGGGCTGCCGCCGTGACGCCCGCTTCCGTGGGGAAGTAGCGGAGCTGGGGGCGGGGGCCGAGGTCGGGCAGCCGGTGGGACACCGAGTCCGCCAGACCCCTGGCCGCCAGCCGGTCCATCCGGTCGCGCAGGGTTGACCCGGGGACCCGGCAGAATCGGGACAGCTCCTTCACGGTGGCCAGGGGCACCTCGCAGAGCAGCAGCAGGGTATCTTCCTGGGTTTCGGGCAGCCGGGGGGTGACGGGGCGGCGTTGCTCCAGTTGAGGCGGGGCGTCGTCCACCTTCCGCAGGAACTCCCGCTCGCGCTGGGCGCTGGCGGCCAGTTCCTCGGTGGCGGCTTCGATGGCCTGGGGGTCGTCGCCCACGGCGCCGGTGACGGCGCGGGGCAGGGAGCGGCCCAGGTGTCCCCGTTCCAGGAAGCGCCAGAGGGTATGGCGGGAGACGCCGAAGCGCTGGGCGGCCTGGGGCCTGCCGTGCCAGAGGGCGTAGGTGCGCACGTAGCTGCGGATGGCGGCGTCCAGGTCGTGGCCGGCTGGTTCGTCCTCCCCCGGAATTGGCGTGCTGTTGTTGGTAATGGTCAAATGCGTTCCTCCCGTGGCAGTGGTTCAACCCTCCATTTTCCAGGGGAAATTGCTCGCCCGTAAGGTCTTGCAAGGCATTACATTCCGGGCAATTTTGTGGTATGGGCGGAAACGCCGGGGCGGGCGGCCTCCCGTGGGACCGGCATTGTGGGGGACGGCGGCGCAGATGGCGGAGGGCGAAGGGAATTCCGGCGCCCCGCCTTTGCGTCGGCAGGGACGCCGGTTGCCGGGTGGCTCAATGCCGGGATTCGCCTGCGGGAGGCGGGCCTGTCGCGGCGGCGCTGCCCCGGTCCCCCTGCCGCTCCAGGTGGGCGCGGGCGATGATCCTGGCCAGGATGCGCAGCCCGTCGCGCATGGCCTTTCGGTGTGCCGCCGTGCAGGCCGGCGGCACGGTCCCGGCGTAGATGCCAGTGCGGGTCTTCCGCCGGTTGTTGCGGTGGTTCTTTCGCATCGTATCCCTCCTCCGGTCACCAGCCTCGATAGCCCGCCGGACGGTTCTCTGCCGTCCAGTGTGATGAGCGCCAGCACCGGAGGGAACCGCTTATAGGGGGATTCACCCTTGAACCATGGCTCATCCGTGACACCCCCTATAAGACCTGACGCCGGACCGCCTCCCTGTGGTGTCATAGACGTGTACAGCGATTGGAGTTTGGGGACAGGGGCTCGGGCGGTCCGGTTCGTAGCTGAATACGCGGAAAATCAGGGGTTTGCGGGGGAAATCGGGCAACACTTTCCGGGAAGGGCCGGTTCCAGGGGCATGGGGCAGGGCCAGGCAGGGAGTGGGGCATTTTGGAACAGGGGGAGTTGACGGGTGTTGGGGCACGCCCCTACAGGACCTGGGGCATTTTGGAACATGAGC
>DAOUIZ010000040.1:0-4598 GCA_034423195.1 Dehalococcoidia bacterium
GCCTTCATGTACCTGGCGGGGCGGGTGCCCTCGATGCTGGGACATCACGGCACCTTCGACGCCTGGCTGCACACCCTCTATTTCGGCATGTCCCTGCCCGGTTCGATGATTCGCTCCGGCCGGGCCCTGGGCCTGCTGGCCGGCGGAGCCGCCGGAGGACCGGCAGGGGCGGCGGCTGCCGCAGCGGCCACCAGCACCGCTGGCAACGCGGTGAACTCGGCGGCCCAGAACTCCACGCCAGCAGGCCAGAACAGCCCCACCCCCAGGAGCCAGGGGCCTTAGCCGGATGGCAACCAAAACGACAACTACCGGCGCAACCGGAACTTGCGCCGTCAACCACCCCAGGAGGTGGAGCGATGTGCCAGTAGGCAATTGGAGCCGACCCGCAACCGGAACGAAAACAAAACTTGCGACAGACAAGGAGAAAGACCCTATGGACGACCTGACACAGACCGTATCGAACCTGGTGGCCATCCTGCTGGGACTGGTGGGGGTGGTCGGCGTGGCCTACTTCATATACGGCGCCTACCTCTACCTCACCGCCAGCGGCGCGCCCAACCAGATGGAGCGGGGCAAGAGCGCCATGATGACCGCCCTGGCCGGCGTGGTGCTGGCATTGGTGGCCGACGGGGTGGTGGAACTGGTGCTGGATGCCGTGGTCGGCAGCCCGGTGGACCCGGACCTGCCCGACCCGGACGACGGCAGCTAGGAGGTGGGGAATGAGAGAGCATGAAGTACCGACCCACGTGCAGGCCGAGGACAAGGTGCTGCTGTGGTTCACCTTCCCCCAGATCGTGGCGGTGGTGGCGGTGTGCGCCCTGGGCTACGGCGCCTACCGCTACTTTCCCTTCGGCCCCGGCGAGTTCCGGCTGGGCATCGCCATCGTCTTTGGCACCCTGGGCATCGCCCTGACGGTGGGGAAGGTGGGAGGCCGGGGACTGCCCCTGGTGGCCGCCGACCTGCTGAAGTTCAACCTGGGAGCCAGGCGCTACGCCGGTTCCGCAATGCAACTGGCCCGCAGCGAGGCCCCGCCGGTGCCGGAAGCCAAGCCCGACCCGCTGCGGCTGCTGGTGAAGAAGGCAGTTGGCGGAATCGGCAAGGCGGCAAGAGCGGTCAAACGCAAGGGCCGCGCACCATTCCGGCCCCACAGCTGGTTCGGCAAGCGGCGGCCCAGGGGCGCGGAGCGCGCCAACGGCGGCAACGCCGCCAAGCCGAACATCCGGGAGACCCAGGGCAGGAAACTACCGCATCAAGTGCGGCGCAGGCCATGGTACAAACTGCTGGCGGTGGCCGGGCTGCTGGCATTGACCCTGGTGGCAATCCCAGGAACAGCCCTGGCCGACGACCCCGACGATCCTCCCTACGGCGACGCTTGGCGGCTGGACGAAATCTACTTCGAGCCGCCGGAGCCGGTGCCCGGACGCCGCATCTTCATCGAGGGGCTGGCGGTCTCCGGCGACACCGCCCGGGTGAGCCTGCGGGCGGCCCACGATCTGGACCTGAAGGTGCGGGTGTTCGGCGGCAGGACCGGCAAAACCCTGAAGATGGGCGCCAACGCCATCGTTCACTCTGGGGAGACCAAGACCTACAACCTGACCCTGAACGGCCCCTCGCCGTCATTCACGTTTTCGTGGACGGACTCCCTGGGATTCTCCGGGGCGGTGTCGCTGAAAAGCGGCCAGATTCCCTACCCCCTGCCCAGCTACGACGGGGAGCTTTGCGACCTGGAACTGACGTCCCTGGAGTGGACGCCGGGCCGGATCAGCGGCGTCATCGCCTCGGAGTGCATCGCTGAGACCAGGCAGGCGGTGGACCTGCCGGTCTACGGCGGCCATTTCAGCCAGTCGGTGCCCGCCCTGCTGGACGCCACGGTGACGGGCATCGCCGGAACGGTGAACGTCGCCGCCGGTTCACACGCTACCAGCACAGCCTTTATCCCCGATGGCGAGACTGAATTCAACCTGGCCGTTCCCGACCGGAAGGCCACCCGCGACCTGGAAATCACGGCGGACTTGACAGCCACCCTGAACGTGCCGCTGCCGCCCATGTTGCAGACCACCCACCACCCGGCCCGCACCGACGTGTACCGGCGCACCGTGCGCCTCTCCTGCGGGGAGTGCTCGGTGTCCAGGACGGTCACGATTCGCGTCTATCACGAAGAGCACGTGCGGGCTGTTGAGAACCAGCGGGCGCCGGTCACCCGCATCCGCCCCGAGTCGCTGCCTCTGGCCCAAAGTCTGGGCGTGGGAGCCGACAACCCCTTCCGGTACCTCACAGTACCGCCGCCCAAGCCCCCGCCGCCCAAGGCGGAGCAGACGGAGGTAGGCGACTCCTCCTGGTGGAGCTGGTGGCCGTGGTAGGGCGCGTGGCGAACATCCTGCCGGCCTCGGCTGCGGCCCTCCTGTCCGTCGCCGCCGAGGCTCCTGAGGACAAGCGGCAGGCGATGCTGGACGCCATCGACGCCGTACTCAGCGGCATGGCCTACGCCGGGGCGGGCCTCTGCCTCTTCGCCATCGTCTGGGCCGGGTTCGTGCTGATGGCCGAGGGCGCCGAGGGGGAGGGACGCCGGGGCCGGGCCAGGAACGCCGTGGTCATGGCCGTCGTCGGCCTGGTGGTGGTGCTGCTGGCCAAGGCCATCGCCGCCGTCGTCAGCGGCGGACTCAGCCCCATCCTGCCCGGCGCATAAGACAAGGAAAGGAGAAAGCAAAGATGAAAGCGACATTGCCGAACATCAAGACAATCGTCAACCGGACACCCAAGGAGAAACCTTCGGAGGCGGTCCCCGAACCGCCCAAGCCGCCGCCGGACCTGAACCTGTTCTTCATGCTGTCCCACCTGGAAGAGGACGGTCCGGTAAGGCTGGACGGGGTGAAGCTGGCGGTCTCGGAGGTGATGGGGCTGGAGCTGGACGAACCCAAGCTGGGCGCCTTCGCCGGTTCCCTGAATGCCCTGGACTTCCCGGTGCAACTGCTGGTGCGCCAGCACCCGCCGGTATTGACGGGATTGAGGGGCAAGCTGGCCGGGGCCCAGCCCGAGGACCTGCCCCAACAGACCAGGGAGGCCGCCGACAGCTTGGGGCGCTTGCTGACCACCCTGGAAAACCGGGAAGGAATCCTGGACCGGCGCTTCTATGCCGTGTGCGAGCACAGCCGGATGGACGAGCTGCACGGGCTGCTGGCCCGGGGCGGGCTGGGAGTGTTCCCCCTGGTTGGCGAACCCCTGCGGTTGCTCTGGCTGTCCGCCGCATTGGGAGGCTCCCCAATAGAGAGGGACGAAAACGAAGAACTTGCCGTCGAGGTCAACCGGCGCGACATCCGCATCGGCGAAACCCTGACCCGCTCCCTGCACCTGGGCAAGTGGCCCAGGTCATTGGCCCCCGGCTTCCTGCAAGGGCTGATGGCCACGGGAGCGCCCATGGACCTCTCCGCGCATTTGGGCGCCATTCCGGCGGAGCAGGCGGCCCGCACCCTGGAGTGGCAGAAGGTGAGGTTCGAGTCAGCGCAGAGCCTGTCCTTCAAGCGGGGCCGCTCCCTTTCGCCGGAGGCGGAGATCGCCCTGGAGGACGTGAGCCGCCTGCGGGACGAGGTGCAGCGGGGCCGGGAGCGGCTGTTTCACGCATCATTGTCCGTGACGTTGCACGCCGACAATGCCGACACACTGAAAGACCTGACCCAGAAGGCGAAGGCCCACTTCGCCGCCACCCTGGGCAAGCTGGACAACCTGGCCTTCCGGCAAAGAGAGGGGCTGCTGTCAACACTGCCGTTGGCGTTGAACGCGGTGGCCGTGTGGCGCACGCTGGATACATCATCCCTGGCGAGGCTCTTTCCCTTTTCGCCGCCGGACCTGGACACCAGGAGCGGCACCCTGTACGGAATCGACCTACGTGCCTGCGCCCCCGTGGTCTACGACCCCTTCGACGGCACCCACCTGAACGCCAACACCGCCGTCCTGGCCCGTTCCGGTTCAGGCAAGTCCTTCGCCACCAAGCTGGGGGTGCTGCGGGGATTGTGTCGCGGCGTTAGAGCCTATGTCATTGACCCCGAAGGCGAGTACGCCGACATGGCCCGCGCCGCCGGCGGACGGGTGCTGTCTCCCGGCGTTCCAGGGCAGGGCATGAACCCCTTCGTCATCGACCGGGGCGATTCGGAAGAACTGCTCCAGCGTATCGGCAGCCTGCGAAGGCTCATCGAGGTGATGGTAGGGGAAAGGCTGTCCGCCGAGCGGCGTTCCAGCCTGGACCACGCCCTGGCCGCCTACTACTCCGAGAGGCGAGAGCGCACCGGCTTTAGGGATTTCTATTCTTTCCTTGAAGAAAGCGGCGCGGGCGACCCCGAATCCAGTTCGGGGCGAGCCATTGCCCACCTGCTGCGGCCCTTCGCCACCGGTAGCCTGCGCCACCTGCTTTCCGACGAGGGCGACGACCTGCTGACCCACGAGGCGTTGGTGACGGTGTTCGACCTGCACCTGCTGGAACCGGAACTGCGCCCCGCCGCCGCGATGGTCTGCACCGAGACGGTGTGGGCCGCCGCCGCCCAGGACCCCAGGCCCCGGCTGCTGGTGGTGGACGAGGTGTGGAGCATCATGCAGCACCCCGAGGG
>DAOUIZ010000041.1:0-32989 GCA_034423195.1 Dehalococcoidia bacterium
TCGCTGCCGGAGCCGCAGGCGGCAACGATGAGGGAGCGGGCCATTTCGGGGTGGCGCAGGCCGAAGTTCAAGGCCACGTTGCCGCCCATGGACAGTCCGCCGATGTGGGCCTGGGGGATGTTGAGGTGGACCATCAGGAGGCGGAGGTCCTCGATGGCCTGGTCCTGGGAGTAGGCGGCAGGGTCTTCGGGAACATCGGAGGGAGGGTAGCCCCGGGCGGCGTAGGTGATGACCCGGTAGCGGCGGGAGAAGAAGTTGACCTGCAGGTCCCAACTGTCGTAGTTGCCGCCGAACTCGTGACTCCAGATGAGGGGGAACCCCTCGCCGTGCTCCTCGTAGTAAAGCTGGACGCCGCCGGCATCAAATCTGGGCATGACCGCCTCCCGTTTTCAACGTGATGCTGCTCTCAGGGCAGGATGATAACGCCCGCTGGAAGCAGGGGGCAATTCCAGTTGAAGCGGGCGAGGGAGAAGCCTCAGCCAAGGGCAGAAAACAAAAGCTGCTTCATTTTGCTATATTCCGCTCCATTTGAGCGTGGGCTACGGGGAAGTCCTGCTCACAATTGCACGCGCCTGTCCGCCATTAACAAAAAAATCTGTCCTATTTTGTCCCAAAGTGTCCCATTTGGGGAGGCGAGCCGGACTGTTCTGGGACGTTCCCTGCGGTGTTGTATCCGTATATGGTAACTGGCGAGAGGCCGGGATGGAAAGTGGCAACTGTCAGTAATGGTGCAATTGGGGTTTGGGGGATGCATCCCCCCAAACCCCCTGAGAGAGGGGGTTTGGGTTCCCGCCTGCGCCTGCGCGGGCATAGTTCTGTCGCAATTCAAGGGGTTTCGATGGGGGTTATATGAACCAAGATGCGGCACCAACATGTTGGTGCTAAGCATCACCATGTTGGTGCGATATGCGAAACCCCGGGCATCGGGGGAATCCGGCGGCGGGGCCGGGGCGTAGGGACTGGACAAAGGCGGAAATTCGCAAGGATGGGCGCACTTCCCCCCGGGAAATCCCGCGGGTTGGCCTTTTGGCGAGTCCGGCTGTTACGGTACAATTGGCGCACAGATAGTTTGCATTATGTTCTGCCCCTCTTTCCCGGGCAGGAGCGTCCCCCGGGACGCAGAGGTGGTCCGTTATGGTCTCATTGCTTCGCAAGATGGTGGGCGACAGCCCGGAAAAGGCAGCCAACAAGATTCGTCCCGTAGCCGACCGGATCAACGCGCTGGAAGAAGGGGTGAAACGGCTGTCCGACGGGGAGCTGCGGGCGAAAACCGACGAGTTCCGGTCGCGGATGGAGCGGGGCGAGACGCTGGACGACCTGCTGGTCGAGGCATTTGCCGTGGTGCGGGAAACGGCGTGGCGCAACCTGGGGCAGCGTCACTACGACGTGCAGTTGATCGGCGGGGTGGTGCTGCACAAGGGTCAGATCGCGGAGATGAAGACGGGCGAGGGCAAGACGCTGGTGGCGACGCTGCCCGTCTACCTGAACGCGCTGACCGGGAAGGGCGTCCACGTGGTGACGGTCAACGATTACCTGGCGCGGCGGGACCCGGTGTGGATGGGGCCCATCTATCACGCCCTGGGCCTGAGCGTGGGGGTGCTCCAGCACGACGGGGCCTTCCTGTATGACCCGGACTGGTCGGAGCCTGCATCGGGGGGACGCCGGCAGGCTCCCGGGTTTGCGTCCCTGCGCCCGGCGCCACGGGCGGAGGCATACGAGGCGGACGTGCTGTACGGAACCAACAACGAGTTCGGGTTCGACTACCTGCGGGACAATATGTCGGTGGACATGTCCCAGCGGGTGCAGCGGGAACTGCACTACGCCATCGTGGACGAGGTGGACAATATCCTTATTGACGAGGCGCGGACACCGCTGATAATCAGCGGGCCCGCCGAGGAGCCGGTGCAGCACTACTACACCTTCGCCAAGCTGGTGCCCCGGCTGAGGGAAGAGGAAGACTACACCATTGACGAGCGCACCCAGGCCATCTCGATGACGCCGGAGGCGGTGGAGAAAATCGAGCGGTGGACCAACACGGGCAACCTGTACGACCCGGAAAACTACCACCTGGTCCACTACGTGGAAAACGCGCTGGTGGCCCACGTCCAGAAGAGGCGGGACAAGGACTACGTGATCCGGGACGGCGAGGTCGTCATCGTCGACGAGTTCACGGGACGGCTCCAGTTCGGGCGGCGCTGGTCGGACGGACTGCACCAGGCGGTGGAGGCCAAGGAGGGGATCAAGGTCCAGCGGGAGAGCGTCACCTACGCGACCATCACCCTGCAGAACTACTTCAGGATGTACGAAAAGCTGGCGGGGATGACGGGAACCGCCGCCACCGAGTCGGACGAGTTCTTCAAGATTTACGGCCTGGAGGTGGCGTCGATTCCGACCAACCTGCCGATGATCCGGGAGGATGCTGCCGACCTGGTATTCCAGAACGACGACGCCAAGTGGAATGCAGTTGTCGAGGATATAGTCGCGACGAACAACCTGGGGCGTCCGATCCTGGTGGGCACGACCTCGGTGGAAACGTCGGAAGCCCTGAGCGAACGCCTGAAGAAGCGGGGCCTGCAGAACCAGGTGCTGAACGCCAGGAACCACGAGCACGAGGCCAGCATCATCGCCCAGGCGGGGCGCACCGGCGCGGTCACCGTATCCACCAACATGGCGGGCCGGGGCACGGACATCGTGCTGGGCGGCGCCGACACATCCCGGGAAGGGTGGCAGGAAGAACACGACCGGATAGTCGAGCTGGGCGGCCTGCACGTCGTGGGCACCGAGCATCACGATGCCCGGCGGGTGGACAACCAGCTGCGGGGACGCTCCGGCCGGCAGGGAGACCCGGGCAGCTCCCAGTTCTACGTCTCGCTGGAAGACGAGCTGATGCAGCGGTTCGGGGGGGAGCGGATCAAGTCCTTCATGGGCTGGACCGGCCTGGAGGATGACGTTCCCATCGAGAACAAGCTGATAACCAAGTCCATCGGCACGGCGCAGGTAAAGGTGGAGGGATACCACTTCGACATCCGCAAGCACCTGCTGAACTACGACGACGTGCTGAACACGCAGCGGGGCATCATCTACAACGACCGGGAGCAGATTCTCAAGGGGGACAACCTGCGGGAACGCATCCTGGGGATGCTGGGGCGGGAGTTCGAGGACATCGTTGCCAAGCGGCTGGCCAGCCGTCACAACGACGACTGGGAGGTTACGGGTTTCCTGAACGACCTGGCCCTGGTCTGTCCGCTGCCGCCAGAGCTGGACGACGTGGACAAGGTGTACGGCCTGCGGAAGGAGGACATCCAGCGGATCCTGGCAGAGCACGCCGAGACGGTCTACGACGCCCGGGAGAAGCAACTGGGGGAGGAGCAGATGCGGGTGCTGGAGCGCCTGCTGCTGCTGCGCTCCATTGATCTGCACTGGGTGAACCACCTGACCGCAATGGAAAACCTGCGCACCGGAATCGGGCTGCAGGCCGTCGGCCAACGGGACCCGCTGGTGATGTACCGGTCCGAAGGGCACAAGACCTTCCAGGAACTGCTGGCGCGGATGCAGGACGACGTGGTGCACAGCCTGTTCCACGTTACGGTGACGCAGCAGCCGCCCAACGGCCAGCGGCGGAGCAACGCCGCTCCCAAGGCCAGCCCGATGCAGTCGGTGGCGGGCCAGGGCCGGAACACTGCGCCGAATGGGCAGAAGGTGGGGCGGAACGCCCAGTGCCCCTGCGGGAGCGGACGGAAGTACAAGCGGTGCTGCGGCAGGGCATAGCGGGGGGAGGAAGTTCCTCTCCTTACTCCAATTCAGCAATCCAATTCATCACGGTCAGGTGGTTTCCCATGGGCACAGCACTCCGGGTGTCCCTTCACATATTCCTGTTCCTGGTGGCCATCGTGGTGTTCTACCTGGGGCTGGGGATCGGCCTGGCATGGCCGGGGGTGACGGTGGCCGGGGTGACGTTGAGCGGCCCGACCGCCGGGTCGATCCTGTGGATAGCGGCAGGGGCGATTGGCGTGGGCAATCTGGTGTGGATTCTGCGGGTGTCCAGCAGGGCGAGGGGGTGAGAGCAGGAGCCCAGGGCTATCGCATGAGGCGAGTTTGTTCAAGCGGCCAACGGGGTATTGCGGGGAACATACGACGGGGGCCTGGATTCCCGCCTGCGCGGGAATGACGGAAGATGGGCGAAAGGCCCAAGTCAGACTTCGTGCAATGGCCCTGGGCAGGGGCTGCCCTCCGCTACAACTTCCCCCGCTTCAGCCGCAGGGAGTTGGTCACCACGGTCACGGAGCTGAAGGCCATGGCCAGAGCGGCCAGCATGGGGTTGAGGAAGCCGTGCTGCCCGAAGAAAAACCCCAGGCTTTCCGGCACTCCGCCCAAGTAGAAGAACACCGGGTAAAGGGCTCCAGCCGCGACGGGTATCAACAGGGTGTTGTAGAAGAAGGCCCAGAAGAGGTTCTGCTTGATGGCGCGGATGGTGCGGCGGCTGAGGTCGAGGGCCGTGACCACCGCGCCGATGTCTCCCCGCATCAAGGTGATGTCCGCCGACTCCATGGCCACGTCGGCGCCGGTTCCCATGGCGAGACCGACATCGGCCTGGACCAGGGATGGAGCGTCGTTGATCCCGTCGCCGACCATGGCCACCACCCGCCCTTCGGACTGGAGCCCGCGGATAACGGAGACCTTGTCCTGGGGCAGGAGTCCGGCTTCGACCCGGCCGATTCCGAGCTGGCCGGCAATGGCATGGGCCGTGCGGGGGTTGTCGCCCGTGAGCATGACCACTTCGATGCCGCGCTGTTGCAGGGCGGCCACCGCATCCCGGGATGAAGGCTTCACCGGGTCGGCCAGGGCCACCACGCCGCAGACCTGTCCATCCGACGCGACCAGGACCGGAGTCTTGCCCGCTTCGGAGAGACGGTCCAGCGTTTCGTCCCAGCCGGAGGGATCGATTCCCTGGGCGACCAGCAACGAGGGGTTTCCGAGAAGCACGGATCCCCCATCAACGGTGGCCTGGATGCCCAGGCCGGGGCGGGCCTCGAATCCGGAAGGTTTCAAGTGGTCCGCGATTCCCAATCCCCGGGCCTGAGCTTCGCGGACGATGGCCTGTCCCAGCGGATGTTCCGAGCCGTACTCGGCGGAGGCGGCCAGCCGGAGCAGTCCAGCCTCGTCGCCGTCGAGGGCAATCACGTCGGTGACGGCGGGCTGTCCGGTGGTGAGGGTGCCGGTCTTGTCCAACGCCACGACGCTCACCCGGTGGGCGGTCTCGAGGGCCTGGGCGCTGCGGACCAGCACTCCATACTCGGCGCCCTTGCCGGTGCCTACGATGACGGCGGTGGGGGTGGCCAGTCCGAGGGCGCAGGGGCAGGCGATGATGAGCACCGCCACGGCCACGAGGACGGCGAGAGTGAAGGCGGGAGGCGGGCCGAGGATGAGCCAGAACAGGAAGGCCGCCAGCGCGATGGCAATGATGGACGGCACGAACCGGGCGGATACCGCGTCAGCCAGGCGCTGGATGGGGGACTTGGAGGCCTGGGCTTCCTCGACAAGGCGGATGATTCGGGACAGGACCGTGTCCTGTCCCACCTGGGTTGCCCGGTAGGTGAGGGCGCCGGTGCCGTTGATGGTTGCCCCGTAGACGGCAGCGCCGGGGGCTTTGTCAACGGGGATGCTCTCGCCGGTGAGCATGGACTCGTCAATAGCGGACGCGCCATCCACCACTTCGCCGTCCACCGGGAGTTTTTCGCCGGGCCGTACCATTACCAAGTTGTCCAACTGCACGGCGTCGACGGGGACTTCGACTTCGCGTCCACCCCGGAGGACCCGAGCCGTCACAGGCTGCATTCCGACGAGGCGGCGGATGGCCTCGGTGGTCTGTCCGGCGGCTCGGGCCTCGAGGTACCGGCCGAGGAGGATGAGGGCGATGATGATGGCGGAGGTGTCGAAGAAGTAGTGGGCGCCGACGCCGAGTCCTTCCAGCAATTGGGGAGCCAGGGAGGTCAGCATCACCACGGCGGCGCTGTATCCGTAGGCAACCGACGTTCCGAGGGCGATGAGGGTGTGCATGTTGGCGGAGCCGTGGCGGAGGGCGCCGATACCGGAGACGTAGAAGGGCCATCCCGCCCAGAACTGGATGACGGTGGCCAGTCCCCAGAGCAGGAAGGGGTAGAAGGCCAATTCCATCAATTGAGGGACCCAGGGGAACAGTTCCATGGTGCCGGCGAGGAGGAGCAGGCCGGCGGCGGCGGAGAAGAGGAAGCGGGTCCGCAGGGACCGGACTTCCTCCACCCGGGCCCAACGGTCCAGTTCGCTGCCGGCCCCGGGTGCGGAATCCGAGGACTCGAGACGGTAGCCCGCGTCTTCCAGGGCGTCACGGAAGTCGGACATTCCGGGAAGGCCAGGGACGTGCTCGACGGTGGCCCGGGCGGTGGCCAGGTTCACCGAGACGCCGGTGACGCCGCATACCCGGTTGAGGGCGTGTTCCACGTGGGAGACGCAGGCGGCGCAGGTCATCCCCCCGACATCGAGGGTCGTCCTGCCGGTGGGAATGCTGTATCCGGCGTCGTCGACAGCAGCACGGAGGGCGGCGATGTCGATGCAGGCCGCCGGTGCGGAGTCATCCAGCGAGACGGATGCCGAGCTGGTGGCGAGATTCACGGACACTCCGGCGACGCCGGGGGCATCCGCCAGGGCGTGTTCCACATGGGAGACGCAGGCGGCGCAGGTCATTCCCTTGATGGGCAGGACGAGGCGGCGCGGGTCGCGCCCGGGACCGTTGGGCGGGCGGCTTTCGCCGGATGACGTAGCCGGGGAGCGGTCAGTCTTCAACTTCGGCTGGCTCGGGACGGACCGGGGGCCGCTGGTCCAGGGGAAGCCTTCCTTTTTCCATGCGCTGGTAGTCCAGCGCGCTGGATGGCTGCTCCAGGCGGCGGATTTCTTCCTGCAGGGCAGGGCTGATGTAGGGAGGGGGCACGTCGCCGTTGGCCAGAACGGCTTCCAGCTTGGTTATCAGCCGACTGGCCGCATTCAGAGTTTGCCGGATTTCCCCAGTGTTGTACTCGTGATGGTAGAAGTTGTAATGAGCATCACGCGCCGTCAGATAATCTCCCAGCAGGGTGGCATCCTGCTGTTCCTCGGTAAGGACGGCGATAATCTTCCGCAGCCTCCAGTCGGCGTCGTTGAACCAGCGGCGCTTTTCGGCCACGGCCTTGACGGCGTGGGCCGCCGCTCCCCAAGCCTTCTCCGAGGCCTGGAGAATGTCGCCGCGGTCCAGTTCTTCCCGGGCCTGGCGGAGGAGATGGCGGGCGATTTCCATGTTCCTGACCGACTCCTCATCGGGGGAAGGGCCGGGAGTGGTGTTGAGGGGCAAGGTCATTCCGGGATGCCTTTTGCTCGATTGCCCTAATCATAGCACAAGGTCTTGGATTCCAATTCTCAGGGCCTTTTCAAAGTCCGTTGATTTGGGTGGTAGGGTGGAGGAGGAGAGGGTGCAGGGCTTCGTTGTTCGGCAGATTCAATACCGCTCCACTGTCATCCCGCCCCAGCACCCGGCGGTCATCCCGGAAGCGGTAATCCTCGGCGTGAAAGCGCTGGTGCCGACTCCCCGTGGCCCCGCAAATTAGAAGACCCTGAGTTGCGCAAGCTTTGTATCGTTGCCGCAATACAGTAGTGTATAATGGCCACGCCCAAGTGTCCGGGGATTCCCAGGGGACAAGCAGGAGGTCAGCCGAAATGACCATCACCAAGACCAAGCGCGTAGTCATGGTTCAGCCCGCCTCCGCAGGCGGAAACTTCGAGTACATCGCCATACCCCGGCAGGGGGTGCTGTTCCTGTCGGGCGCGCTGGAGCAGTGGCAGGGACCCTACCGCTACGAGCGGGAGATATGGTTCGAGGACCGCTGCGGCCTCCTGGACCCCAACAAGGACCTGGAAGGGGTGGACATCCTCCTGGTCACCGCCCTCATCAACGAGGCTCCCCGGGCCTACCAGATCGCCCGCCTGGCCAAGCAGTTCCACCCGGAAATCATCACCATCGGCGGCGGTCCCCAGATGAGCCCTCTCCCCGAAGAGGCCATCACCATGGGCCGGTTCGACATCATCGTCAACCGGGAGGGCGAGGACATCATCGGTTCTCTCTGCGACCTGATGATCGACTACAGCAAGTCCCCGCTCCTTGACTCCTACCTGGAGAAGGTGCCGGGCATCAGCTACATGCGCGACGGGCACGTCATCCAGACCCGCCGGGTGGGACTGGTGGACCCCGACTTCGTCGAGCTACCCGACTTCCGGTCCATCAAGGGACTCACTCCCGAGTATCCCATGGCCGGAGCCGTCCTCGAAACAGTGCGGGGCTGCACCGAAAAATGCACCTACTGCCAGGTCATCCAGCAGTTTCTCGGCTACCGTCTCATCAAGCGTGACACCGAGATCAAGCGCCTCCAGCAGCTGCACGAGCTTGCCGCCGACGGCCTGATTCACACCTCCCGCAATGGCAAGTTCAACGTGTTCATATCCGACGACCTTCACCCGCCCCCGCTGCGGGCGGTAAAGTACCGCAATGAGCGGCTGGAGAGGTTGAAGAACTGGAAGGGCTACACTGACGATATGTACATGATCTGCCAGGCCCGGGCCGAGATCGGCGAGGACCCGGAACTGGCCAACGCCATGTACGAAGCCAACATCCGGATGCTCTATCTGGGCATCGAGTCCAACAACGCCGAGAGCCTGAAGGCCGTCAACAAGCGGCAGGAACCGGGCCAGATGGAGCGGTGCCTCAAGATCCTGAACGAGATGGACTTCTCGGTCGTCGCGATGACCATCATCGGTCTCCCTTATGACACCGAGGAGACCATCATGAACCTGGCCGACTGGGTGACCGAGTACAGCAAGTACCAGACAGCCAACCTGCTGACTCCCCTGCCCGCGACCTCCAACTGGACCGATCTCACCCCCCTCAACGAGAAGGGCGAACTCCTCCAGGAAGGAGAGATGCGGCCTTACCACCTGTACACGGGCCGGCAGTTTGTCCACTACGATGAGCGCTGGACCATGCAGGAAAGCCAGGAGCTGTTCGACCGCTACTCCGCCCGTTTGACGTCCATCGACTCCCTGTACGGGCGCATCTTCCGCATGCTCCGGTCCTACCGCCTGCGCCTGGCCGCCAGCAGCAGGGACCTGGGAGACAGCATCAACTCGCGGATCGGTGAAGCCAGCGACGTCATCCGCAGTTGGTCCGACCCCGTTGCGCTGGCCGGGAAGGATATTGGAGATAACCTGTCCCAGCGTCTCGAGGAGCTGGCCGACACTCTCCGAGCGGTGTCCCAACCGCTGGCCAACACCCGCCGGGAGCTGGTGGACAACGTCAGCACCCGCATCAATGAGATTACCGAGTCCCTTCAGCACCTGTCCGACCCGGTAGCCCAGGGAAGGGCCGACCTCGCAGCCAGCGTCTCGACCCGAATCAACGAACTGACCGAGATGCTCAACAACGTGGTCGCCGAGTCCCGGCAGCGCAACCCGGCTAAAGAATAGGGCGGAAGCAGCCGGAAAGACGTCAGACATGGGCGGAGGCGGCAGAGTAGTCATCACCGGCATCGGCGCGGTCAGCCCGCTGGGGTTGTCCGCCCCGGATACCTGGGCCGAGCTGGTCCAGGGCCGTTCGGGAATTGACTACATCACCTCCTTCGACACCGAGGGATTCGAGACCCGCTTCGCGGGCGAAGTCAAGGGGTTCGTTCCAGAGAACTACATGGACCGCAAGGACGCCCGCCGCATGGACCGGTTCGCCCAGTTCGCGGTGGCCGCCGCCCAAGAAGCCTGCCGCAGCGCCTCCCTGGATGTCCAGTCCCTCGACCCATACCGCACCGGCGTCATCGTGGGCAGCGGGATAGGCGGCATCGTCACCCTCTCCCAGCAGTACCAGGTGCTCAGCGACCGGGGCCCCCGCCGGGTTACGCCCTTCCTAATCCCGATGATGCTGGGAGACATGGCGTCGGCCCAGGTGTCCATGGCCATGGGAGCAATGGGGGCCAACTACTGCGTCGTATCCTCCTGCTCCAGCGGCGCCGACGCCCTGGGACAGGGGTGGGAAATGATCCGGCGCGGACAGGCTGACGTTGTTCTTGCCGGCGGGGCCGAGGCTCCCATCACCCCCATTGCCGTCGCCGGGTTCAACTCCTGCAAGGCCCTCTCCCGCTTCAACGAGGACCCGCACCGGGCCAGCCGGCCCTTTGACCAGGACCGGGACGGATTCGTGATGAGCGAAGGCGCGGCCGTGCTGGTACTGGAGAGCGAGGAACACGCCGCCCAACGGGGCGCCGCTCCGCTGGCCGATCTCCTGGGATACGGGGCGACCTCCGACGCCTATCACCTCACCGAACCCAACCCCACCGGCCAGAGCGCCGCCAACGCCGTGCGGATGGCGCTGAAGTCCGCCGGGGTCGAGCCTTCCGATATCGATTACCTCAACGCCCACGGGACCTCGACGCCCCTCAACGACTGGCAGGAGACGAAGGCCCTGAAGCTAGCCCTGGGCAACGACGCCTACCGGGTCCCCATCAGCTCCAGCAAGTCCATGACCGGCCACCTTCTCGGGGCCGGCGGCGCCCTGGAAGCCGCCATCTGCGTCATGGCCATCGAGAACGGCGTCATGCCACCCACCGCCAACCTCGTCGAGGCAGACGCCGAATGCGACCTGGACTACATCCCCCAAAAGGCCAGGGAGGGGGAAATCAACGTGTGCGTCAGCGACTCCTTCGGGTTTGGCGGGCACAACTCCGTCCTGGTATTCTCCAAACCGGGCCGCGAAGCCTGATCGGACGGACGGGAAATGCAGCCCCGCAACATTCCCCAACAGCTCCCGCCATCTGAGGGAGAGATTACAGCCGCGGAACGCAGGGGCGCCGCCGCTGCACACGCAGCAGGGTTACTCGTGGGGGTACCCTTGTTCCTATTGGGATTGGTAATGCCCCAGTTTGGTCTGCCCCTGGCGTTCGCTTACATTCCGAGCCCGATATTGGCCTACCTTATCGCACGGTCTTTTCGGAGACGTCAGATCGCGTGGGGTTCCTTCCAGGGGATGCAGGCCACGATTGTCCAATTGATTATCTTGTTTTTGATTTTTCCCACAGCCTTCGAAGGCACGGAACATTTTCTGCCGATTCTTATCCCCGTTGTGATGGTTCTATTCCTCTACACTCTCTGGGCAGCATGGGATACCCTCTTCGGCGAGGACTTCCGCTACATCGGCATCAACCGCCTCCTCCGCCACGTTGCCAACGTCAACATGCAGCGGCAGGAACAGCGCCGCCGGTTCGGCCAGCCTTACAGCGTCGACCGCCAAGACCGGGACGACGAGCGCCGGAGCTGATGGGGAAGGCCCCTTCCCCCTCTCCCGGCCTGTCTCAATGACCCCACCCTCCAAGACCTGGACCCTGGCTCCGGCGGCGGATGCTTCCCAACTGCCGGCGGATGTGCCCGCCCCCATCGCCGCCGTCCTGGCCAGGCGGGGCGTGACAACCCCGGAAGAGCTGTCCGTATTCCTAGACCCGCCCCACCACCTGCCCCACAACCCATTGGGGTTGAGCGGCATGGACCGGGCGGTGGCCCGCCTCTACCGCGCCGTTGAGGATGGCGAGACCGTCGGGGTGTTCGGCGACTTCGACGTGGACGGCATCACCGGCACCGCCATCATGCAGGAGGGGTTGGCCGGGTTCGGCGTGCCGGTGGTCCCCTATCTGCCCCACCGCAGCGAGGAGGGTCACGGCCTCTCCGTTCCGGCCATCGAACAACTGGCGGAACAGGGTGTCAGCCTGCTGGTCACCGTGGACTGCGGGGTGACCTCCATTGACGAGGTGGACCACGCGCGGGGGATGGGGATGGACGTCATCATTTCCGACCACCACACCCCCACCGGCGGGATTCCCGACGCCGTGGCTGTCATCAACCCCCGGATGCCCGGCGGCCGCTATCCCTTTGGCGACCTGTGCGGAGCGGGGACCGCCTTCAAGCTGGTGCAGGGACTGTGCCAGCACTATGGACAACCCTGGCCCGCTGAACTGCTGGAGCTGGCCGCGCTCGGCACCATCGCCGACCTGGTTCCGCTGCTGGACGAAAACAGGTTCCTGGTGAAGAGAGGGCTGGAGCAGATGGCTTCCACCCGCCGCACCGGGCTCCAGGCCCTGTTCCGCCTGGCCGGGATGGACCCGGCACGGCTGGACGCCGGTTCCGTATCCTTCCAGATTGCCCCCCGCCTCAACGCCGCCGGACGGATGAGCCACGCGGAAGAAAGCCTGCGGCTGCTGACCACCACGTCCCCGGACGAGGCCGACTCACTGGCCCAGCGCCTGGAACAGCTGAACCTGGAACGCCGGGCGCTTACCGAGCGGGGCTTCAGCGCGGCGGTCCGGCAGCTCGACGCATTGTCGGGCGTTCCGCCCATCATCATAGTCACCGATCCCGTGATTACTCCAGGGGTCGCGGGACTGGTCGCGGGACGCCTAGCCGAAAGGTGGGGCCGGCCGGCCGTGGTCATGGCCGAGGTGGAAGAGGACCGTCTCGTCGCCAGCGGGCGCAGCGTTCCCGGGTTCAGCCTGGTTGATGCATTCTCCCACTGCGCCAGTCTCCTGGTGCGCTACGGAGGTCATTCCCAGGCTGCCGGCTTCACCATCCACCGGGGCGACCTTCCCGCCCTGCGGGAGCGCCTGCAGGGACTCGCCGAAGAATGGCTGGGCCGGGATGATACCACCAATGCGGGCCCGGTCCTGCAGATAGATGCGCGGCTGGTTCCGGCGGACCTTGGGCCTGATCTGGTCAGATGGCTCAGGCTATTGGAACCCTTCGGCGCCGGCAACCCGGAGCCGGTCTTCCTGGCGGAAAAACTGCAGGTGCTGGAAAGCCGTCCGGTGGGGGCCAACGGACAGCACCTGAGACTCCGGGTCTGCCGCGACGGCCATTGTTGCTCCGCCATCGCCTTCAACCAGGCGGACCGCTGGCCCAGCGTGCCCGCCGTCGTCGACATTGCCGCCAGCGTCCTGGTGGACCACTGGAACGGGGTCGAGCGGACCACCCTGAAGGTTATCGACCTGCGGGATTCGGAAGCCTAGCCCCCCGGCTGCTGCCTCGGGGCTGGTTTCTACCCTCTGCGGGCCGGCACCCACTGGGCCTTGTACACCAGCAGGGGAACGGTCACCAGCAGCACGAGGAGCGCGATAATCTGGGCCTCGTTCAGCCCCAGGACGTACTGGTTGTGCTCCTGCCGCAGGAAGCTGATGAAGAACCGGCCCACCGAATAAAGCGCCAGGTACATCGCAAACGTCATCCCCTGCGGCCGCAGGCGGCTCCGCAGAGGCCAGATGAGCAGCACCAGCGCCAGGTCCCAGATCATTTCGTACAGCACGGCGGGATGGCTGGCGGGCCGCAGAAACGCGGGGCTGTCCGGGTGGGTGTAGACAAACGCCCAGGGCAGACTGGTGAAGCTGGCGAAATGTTCCCCGTTGATAACGTCGCCGATCCGCCCGATGGCCATGGTTATGAGCAGGGCCGGCGCCGCAATGTCGGCCAGGTGCCCGATGCCCGGCAGGGGAGCCCGCTCCGGCTCGCCCATGAACCGGAACCACTTTCCCCAGAAGTTCAGGAACCAGTCCGAGTTCCGCACCATGATGTACAGTGACCCGCCGACGAACCCTCCCAGGATCGCACCGAAGATGGCGATGCCCCCTTGCCAGAAGTACAGCACGCTCACCGGGTTGTACTGGTAATAGCTGTCCCACCAGTCGATGATGTGGATCACCCGCGCCCCGATAATCCCGCTGATTACCGCCCAGAAGGCCACCGACAGCAGGGCATCCGGGTTTATGCCTTCCCGCGTCCCCCAGCGATGGACCAGGTACACCGCCACGGCCACGGATACGAAGGTCAGGAACCCGTGCCAGGAAATGATGAACGGCCCAATCTCGAACAGGTTCGGATTGATGCCAATGGGAATGACCGCCAGAACGTCCATGTATTTCTTCTCTAAACCGGGCTTCCCAACTCTGCGTTCCGGCTTGGGTCGCCGTGATTACCCTTCATCGGTGGCCGGGGGGCTCTGGCCAAGGCTCTCCAGAATGGACTGGTCCAGGCGTCCCGGACCAGGTCAATCCCTAGTTCAGCCACCGGACACGCCGTCCCCGGAAAGCCGAGGCATTATAGCATGTACCAGGTGTACGTCCGCCCGGTGATTTCCCAGCGCCCTGGCCGCATCCGCCCGATGCTGTTCTCCGGCGGGAAGACAGAACAGGGCCGGCCCTGCCCCGGAGAGACGGGGGCGTTGGCCGGTTGCTTGCCCCACCTGTTGGAATACGTCCCGCAACCCCGGAAAGGTTTCAAACGCCACCGTTTCGAAGACGTTGTGGAGACCGTCCACCTCCAGCGTACCCCCCACCAGGTTGTCCACCACCCGCTGCGTGATGCCGCCGTCGGTGTAGTGAGACCGGGTTATTCTCTGGTACATTGCCCGGGTCTTGTCCGGGATGGACTCCCGGGGGCAGACCAGCAGCAGGCCCAGGCCCTCCAGGGACGGCAGCGGCGTCAGCGCCTCCCCCCTTCCCTGCGCCAGGGCGGTGCCTCCCCGGATGAAGAAGGGAACGTCCGACCCCAGCTCCGCCGCGATTTCCCCCAGCTCCGGGGCGCTCAACCCCAGTTTCCACAAGCGGTTCAACCCGGCCAGAACCGAGGCGGCGTCGCTACTGCCCCCGCCCAGGCCCATCCCCGTTGGGATGCGCTTGCGGATGAATATCCGTGTCCGCGGCTCCATCCCCGCCCGGGTTGCCAAGCAGACCGCGGCCCGCCACGCCAGGTTGGCCTCTCCCCGCAGCGTCGGATCGTCGCACTCCACCGAAAGCTCCCCGGCGGGTTCCAGGTCAATTTCGTCGGCCAGGTCCACCGTCTGCATAATCGAGACGGTCTCGTGATAGCCGTCGTCCCGGCGTCCCAGCACCTCCAGGGTCAGGTTAACCTTGGCGTAAGCTGCCAGCCGCACCATGTTTCCCTCTCCGGGGCCGCTCGGCTATGGAGTCGTGTCCGGCCTGGTGGACCCGCACCCATTCCTCGACGGATAACGTGCCCGGGCGCCTGGTCCCGTCTATTTCCGCCGCCGCCAGCAGACGTCCCGCCGCTTCGCCGGTCACCCCCAATCCCTGGCTGATGGAATTCCTCAGCTGCTTGCGCGGCGCGGAAAATCCGGCCCGCACCACGGTGAAGAACCCCTCCGCCTCCTGACGCGGTATCGCGGGACAGGGCTTCACGTCCAGCCGCACCACCGCCGATGACACCCGGGGCGGGGGACGGAAGGCCCGGGGCGGAACGGAGCAGACCGTCCTAGCGTCGGCGTAGCACTGCACCGCCACGGAAAGGAGTCCCATCCGGCCCGGGCGGGCGGTTATGCTTTGGGCCACCTCTTTCTGGAGCATCAGCACCAGCAGTTCCGGTGTGGTGTCCGATTCCAGGAAGTGGCGGAGGATGGGGTTGGCCGCGTAGTAGGGAAGGTTGGAGACGACCTTGTAGGGGGCGTCTCCGACCAGGTCCGGCACGTTCACCGTGCGGGCGTCGGCGGTGACTACCCGCAGGTTGGGGGGGTTGGACAGGCGGAGGGGAAGCTCCGCCGCCAGGTGGGGGTCCAGCTCCACCGCGACGACCGTGCCGGCCCGCTCCACCAGCCTTCTGGTCAACGCTCCCCGCCCCGGGCCGACTTCCAGCGCAAGGCCGTCCCCGGACAGGCCGGCTGCGGCCACGATCCGGTTGAGAATGTTCGGATCGGCCAGGAAATGCTGCCCCAGGGCCTTTCGGGGACGTTTCCCGGTTGAGAAGTGTCCGGCTGGGGGGTGTTCGGGCAAGACGAATCCCGCTTCCCGCATCTCCGGGAGCGCCTTCAGGACAGGCACATCCCGATTCGGTGATGCGGGGTCAGTGATGTTGAGGAAAATGTGGCAGCGAAAGAGACCGCGCACCCCTTTTCGACGCGGTTCCCCCGGACGTATCCGGATGAACGACTCAGGCCAGGCACTCCCACGGCACCCGCAGTTGCTCGCTTACCGTTGCTTCCTCTCGGACCTGGCGGAGTTCGCGAGGCTGCGCCGCGTGGGACCAAACCATCAACGCCGCCCGCCGCGGACAGCGGCCCGTTGGGACCGGCCTCTCAAGGGGAATTCCACCCCGCTGTAGCGGATTGCGGGTACAGGGCACCGCTAGCTCCCCGTCTAGCACGGCCTCACATTCCATGGTAGGCGAGCCGTCTGGCAGTGTCAATCGAGACCCTGGAGGCGGGAAATCGGTTTTGAGATATTTACTTGTTGAACACAACAGTTGAGAATAGGGTGTATGGGTGTCGGTCTGCGGCATCTGCATGGTGGTATTTTTCCAATTTGGTGGCCCTGGGACGCGGGACAGGGGGATCGCAAAGTTGCGATTAGGGGACGGCAGTTGTCGCAGGGGCGGGCGGGGTCTGGGCCCCCGCCCGCGCGGGCGGGGGTGACGGAGGAGGAGTGGGCGGGAGCGTATCCGTTGTGGCTGGACCTTCAGCGTGTGGTAGCGGCTTCCGTCGCGGTTCGGGTCCGTATTGGTCGGGCCTGTTTAATCACGGATGGGTACGACTTTCGTCACCTGATGGGCCATCAGCTCCTGGATTCCACCTTGGCGGTCAACCGCTTCCCGCCCCTCAACCTTGACCCTGAAGGGGGGTGTTGGTATGGTTGAGACAGTAGTTGCCCCCTTTCCCCATCTTCAACAATGAGGATTAGACAACAGACAAGCCGCATAACAGGAAGGCCAAAACCATGAAGATCAAGGACCTGCTCAAACAGAAACGCACCATTTCCTGCGAGTTCTTCCCGCCCCGGGAAGCCGACGGGATTCCCAACGTCATGCGTGCCGTTCAGCGGGTCAGGGCCTTCAATCCCGACTACGTTTCCGTCACCTACGGCGCCGGGGGTTCGACCCGCGCCTTCACCGAGGAAATCACCACCCGGGTCAAGCAGGAAGCGGACCTGGAGGTCATGGCCCACCTGACCTGCGTCGGCCAGACCTCGGAGGAGATTCACCACGTCCTGGAGCGTCTTGACGAAGCCGGCATCGAGAACGTCATCGCCCTGCGCGGCGACCCGCCCCGGGGCGAGACCGGCTTCGTGCCGGTGGAGGGCGGATTCGAGCACGCCACCGACCTCATCAAGCACATCCGCCGGCACTTCACCTTCGGGGTCGCCGGCGCCTGCTACCCCGAGGGCCACGTCGAGTCGGTCAACATGGACAGCGACCTGGACTACGCCAAGCGGAAGGTGGACCTGGGGGCCGACTTCCTGGTGACCCAGCTTTTCTACGACAACCGCCACTTCTACGACTTCATGGAGCGGGCTGAGAAGGCCGGCATTGACGTTCCCATCGTCCCCGGCGTCCTGCCCATCCTCAGCGCGGCCCAGATACGGCGCTTCACCTCCCTGTGCGGGGCCAGCATCCCCGAAGAGCTGGACCAGCGCCTCGACCAGTTCTACGACGACGACAACGCCGCCCGAGAGCTGGGCATCGAGTACGCCACCGAGCAGGTGCAGGACCTCTGGGAAAACGGCGTCCCGGGCATCCATTTCTACGTCCTGAACCGCAGCTACGCCGTCTCGCGGATCCTGAAGAACCTGGCCCTCGACGGTCACACCGGAGAGGACTGACCCCCACCGACCCGGTTTCCCTCTCCCGGTCCTATATGCTCTCCACCGGAGTAGACATCATCGAAATCTCCCGGGTGGGGGATGTCTTGTCCCGCTACGGGGACAGGTTCCTGCGGCGCGTCTTCACCGAAGCCGAGAGCGCCTACTGCCGGGGGCGGCCGCCCAACCTGGCTGGCCGCTTCGCCGCCAAGGAAGCGGCCATGAAGGCCCTGGGCACCGGCGTCCGGGGAGTGGCCTGGCGGGACATCGAGGTCGTCCGGGCCTCCAGCGGCGCACCCAGCATCCTGCTGCACGGGCGGGCCGAAGCCCGGGCCAGGCGGCTGGGCGTCGAGGAAATCTCCCTGAGCATATCCCATTCGCGGGACTACGCCGTGGCCTTCGTTGTGGTCCGGTGCGAGCCTTCGGAGTGAACCTTCCGATTGAACCAGCAAGGGGTTGAGCCCGCAGCAGGGAGCGCCGTGAAAATCGTAACCGCCGCCGAAATGGCTGCCATCGAGCAGGCCGCTCCGCCCCGGGGCGTCAGCCTGGACACCTTGATGGAAAACGCAGGGCTGGCCGTCGCGGAAAAGGCGCGCCAGATGATGGGCGGCGCGGCTGCGGGGCTTGGCGTCCTCGTCCTGGTTGGGCCGGGCAACAACGGCGCCGACGGCCTGGTCGCCTCCCGCCACCTGCGCCGCTGGGGGGCCGAGGTCGCCGCCTGCGTCGTCACCCGCCGCCCCGACCCGGACCCCAAGATGGAGTCGGCCCTGGAATACGGCGTGACCGTGTTCAACGCGGGAGACGGTGACGGCCTGGAAATCCTGCAACGCCGGCTCTCCCGCAGCAGCTTGGTAATCGACGCCATCCTCGGCACTGGCCGTTCCCGGCCCATCGAGGGAATCACCGCCGCCGTCATCCAGGGAGTCGCCGACCGCCGGGCTGCGCCCCGTCCCCCGGTGGTCCTCGCCGTTGACCTCCCCACCGGCGTCGACTGCGACACCGGCGCCGCCGACCCCGCCGGACTGACCGCCGATCTCACCACCGCCCTGGGATTCCCCAAGGTGGGTCTGGTTACCTTCCCCGGTGCGGGGCGCGCCAGCCGCCTGGAGGTTGTCCCCATCGGCCTCCCTGACGGCATCCCCGGGGTTGGGCAGGTCTCCCTGGAATTGCTGACGCCCCAATGGGCCGGCCGCCACCTTCCCCAGCGGCCCCCGGACTCCCACAAGGGCACCTTCGGACACGCCCTCATCGTTGCTGGCTCCCGCAACTACGTCGGAGCCGCCTGCCTCGCGGCCCAGGCCGCCCTGCGGGTTGGCGCGGGCCTGGTCACCCTGGCCACGCCCCGGAGCGTGTACCCCATCGCCGCTGCCAAGCTGACCGAGGTCATCCACCGCCCCCTTCCCGAAGACGAAGACGGACGAATTCACCCGGACGCCGCTCCCCTGGTAGCCGGGCTGGCCGCCGGATGCAGCAGCCTGGCGGTGGGGTCCGGCCTGGGCTGGTCCGGGAGTACGGGGCGTTTCACGGACGCCCTGCTGAACGAGCTTTCCAGTCTGGGCGCCGGACCGTGCCCTCCGATGGTGTTCGACGCCGACGGGTTGAACAACCTGTCCACCCTCGGGCACTGGTGGGACCGCCTGCCTTCCCCGGCCGTGCTGACACCCCATCCCGGCGAGATGGCAACCCTGACCGGCGGGACGACAGCCCAGGTGCAGCGGGACCGGCTCGCCGCAGCCCGGCGCTGGGCCTCGGAATGGGGGGTCACGCTGGTCCTCAAGGGCGCGGGCACGGTCATAGCCACCCCCCAGGGGCTGACCAGGGTATCCCCCTTCGCCAACCCGGGCCTGGCATCGGGAGGCACGGGCGATACCCTCACCGGGGCCATCGCCGGGCTGCTGGCCCAGGGCCTTCCGCCGGACATTGCCGCCGCCTGCGGCGTGTTTGTCCACGGGCAGGCCGGCGGGGAGGTGACGCGGCAGCGGGGCGACGCCGGGACCATTGCCTCCGACCTGATTAAGGTCTTCCCCTCCGTCATCCGGGGGCTGAAGGACGGGCCTGGCGGTCGCTGAAGTGCAGCCCGCTGCATTTTCTAATAGTCTCGCAAAACGGGCAGAAACCCGGATTTTCGCCAATTGTTTGGGCGGCGCGTTATGTTATAAGATTTTCCTGCGGGCCCGCCTGAGAGCCGTCAGACCCGCCGGCGTTCGTGGAGCCATGAAGGGGGCCTCATGCCGTTGGAAGAATTTATCGAGGCTGTAGCAGACTCGCAGGAGGAAGTGCCGACCAGCGAGTTCATCGAAATTTCCGACCTGTCGCCGTCGGAACTCGGCGTATTCGCCCGGGCCTGGTTCACGCTGCCCGGTGAACGGCGGCAGTGGACCGTTTCCACCATGGTCGAGCTGGCCGAAGACAGCCCGGAGCTGGACTTCAGCGCCGTCTTCAAGATGTGCCTCCGGGATGATGACGAATTCGTCCTGGAAAAGGCCATCGAGGGGCTGTGGGAGTACGAGGACCGCTCCGTCATACCCAGCCTGCTGGGAATCCTCCAGTCCGACCGCACGGCCGCGATCCGCGCGGCGGCGGCGGGGGCCTTGGGCAAGTTTTCCATGCTGATCCAGGAAGGCAAGCTCCTCCCGAAGGACGCCGACGCCATCCATGAAACCCTGATGGGCGCCCTGGAGGACGACGACGAGCCGATGGTAGTCCGCCGCCGCTGCCTGGAGGCGGTTGCCCCCTTCAACACCGAGGACATCGAGGGATTTGTCCGCTGGGCCTACGACAGCTCCGACCTGGAGCTGAAGTGCAGCTCCATTTTCGCCATGGGCCGGACCGGGGAGATCTCCTGGCTGCCCCTGGTCATCCAGGAAATGGACAACGAAGAGCCGTCGGTGCGCTACGAGACCGCCAACGCCTGCGGCGAACTGGGAGAGGAAGACCTGGTCCCCTACCTGGTCGCCCTGCTCCAGGATGACGACTACCAGGTCCAGCTGGCCGGCGTCGCGGCCCTGGGCAAGATTGGCGGCGGGATGGCCAAGCGCGCCCTGCAGCGGTGCATCCAGGAAGGAGACGCGGGCCTGGAAGACGCCGCCCAGGCGGCCCTGGAGGAAATTGACTTCCTCGACGACCCGGTGGCCTTTACTTCGGACATTTAGCCGCCGGGCCCAACGCCGCTCCGCCAGACGCCCCGAGCCTCGCCCATGACTGAATTAACCGCCTCCCAGACGCAGGCCTTGGCCACGGCCCGCACCGGGCACCTGGCCACCGCCGATGCCAACGGCGTCCCCCACGTCATACCCGTCTGCTTCACCTTCGACGGGCGGCGCATCTACTCCCCCCTCGACCGGAAGCCCAAGCGCACGTCCCTCCACCGCCTCAAGCGCGTCCGCAACATCCTCGACAACCCCAGCGTCGCCCTCGTGGTGGACCACTACGAAGAGGACTGGCGCCAACTCTGGTACATTCTCGTTTCCGGGGCCGCCGAAATCGTGGAAGCCGGGCCGGAACAGTCCGCCGCCATCGCTCTCCTGCGGGAGAAATACCCGCAGTACCGGGACATGGACATAGACGAAAATTCGGTCATCGGCATCACCCCGGCCTCCGTCGTGTCCTGGAGCGGCGCTCCGCCCCCGTCTTCCTGAATCACCTCTCGCCTTCGTCCTGCCGCCGCCCATCCGGTTATAATGGCCCCGCGCCGGGGTATCAGGGCGTCCGGCCAGTTCTCCCCCGCCCCGCCGCTGCCAACAACGAAAGCGAGGTCAAGCTATGGACGGAATCACGGCAATTGCCAACGTGCTGAAGATGGAGGGCGTCGACTGGATCGGCTGCATGCCCTCCAGCCCCCTCATCGAGGCCGCTGCCATCGCGGGCATACGGCCCATCGTGGTGCGGCAGGAGCGCACCGGCGTCCACATGGCCGACGGATTCTCCCGCATCAACAACGGCCGCAGGACCGGCGTCTTCCTGATGCAGGCCGGGCCGGGGGCCGAGAACGCCTTCGGCGGTGTGGCCCAGGCTTACGCCGACTCGGTGCCCATCCTGCTCTTTCCCGCCGGGGCGGCCCGACGCCGCTCCGCCACCGAGCCCGTTTTCAACCCCACCCGCAGCTTCGAGAGCATCACCAAGTGGGCGGCCCAGGTCAACTTTGCCGACCGCGTTCCCGAGTTGATGCGCCGCGCCTACACCAACCTCCGCTCCGGCAAGCCCGGCCCGGTGCTGCTGGAGCTGCCCGGGGACCTGAACACCGAGGAAATCAGCGAGGAGGACTTCGACTACGAGCCGCCCGGGTTCATCCGCACCGCCGGCGACCCGGAGGCGGTGGCCCGGGCCGCCCGCGCCCTCTTGTCCGCCCAGCGTCCCGTCATCATGGCCGGACAGGGCGTCCTCTACGCCGAGGCCGGCGACGAGCTGCGGCAGGTGGCCGAGTTCCTGCAGGCCCCGGTGATGACCACCCTGGAGGGCAAGAGCGCCTTCCCGGAGAACCATCCCCTTTCCCTGGGCATCGGCGGCTCCAGCACCACCGGAGCGGTCCATCGCTTCCTGACCAGCGCCGACCTCGTCTTCGGCATCGGCGCCAGCCTGACCAAGAGCAACTTCACCGTCCCTATCCCCGCCGGCAAGACCATCATCCACTCCACCAACTTCGAGGGCGACATCAACAAGGACTACAAGAGCCAGCACCAGGTCGTCGGCGACTCCAGGCTGGTCCTGCGCCAGCTTCTCGACGAGCTGCACAGCCAGGCCGGCGCGGGCGGACGCCCATCCGACACGGCCCTCACCGACGAAATCCGCTCCGCCAAGGAGGAATGGCTCTCCCGCTGGATGCCCAAGCTGACCTCCGACGAGACCCCCATCAACCCCTACCGGGTCGTCTGGGACGTGATGCACGCGGTGGACCTGGACAACACCATCGTCACCCACGAGTCGGGCAGTTCCCGGGAGCAGGTCACGCCCTTCTGGGAGTCCCGCTCGCCCCGCAGCTTCATCGGCTGGGGCAAGTCCACCCAGCTGGGATACAGCCTCGGCCTGGCAATGGGCGCCAAGATGGCCGCTCCCGAAAAGCACGTCATCAACTTCATGGGCGACGCCGCCTTCGGAATGGTCGGCATGGACGTGGAGACCGCCGTCCGCGCGGGCATTCCCATCACTACCATCCTGATGAACAACTTCACCATGGGAATCTACCCGGACAGCAGGATGCCCACCGCCGTCGAGCGCTTCGACACCAAGCACCTGACCGGCAACTTTTCCGAGGTGGCCGCGGCCCTGGGCGCCTACTCCGAGCGCATCACCGACCCCGGCGAAATCAAGGCGGCGGTCCAGCGGGCCCACGCCGCCAACCAGGACGGCAAGCCCGCCCTGCTGGAGTTCATAACCCGCGAGGACGGCGAGTTTTCCAAGTACCAGTTCTCCTAGTTCTAAAAGGTCGCGCCCTCCGTCGCCGAGTTAGGTAACTTGTCCAAGGCTCCCCGGCCTTCGCTCGGGGCAGGCTCTTGGGCGCTCCGTGCGGCCCCAGCCTGAACGGACCCGGCGGGGAGTTTACTGACAGTTCGGGGTTGCGGGATTGGCCCCGGGGAATTGAGAATAGACCCGCTTGATTCCCGCAACCCCATCTATCGAGGGCCTCATGGTCTTGACGCGACCAGTCGAATTGGAAGACACAGCCCCACCCACCGGGCCGGACGCCGGACCAACCGGAACCGGAACGGCTTCCCCCTACCAGCCCAAGCTACGGGATATGCCCCAGGGTGAACGTCCCCGGGAGCGCCTCCGCGACTACGGCGCCCGCTACCTCAGCAACGCCGAGCTTATCGCCATCCTGCTTCGCACCGGGATGAAAGGAGAGAACGTGCTGGCCATGTCCACCCGGCTTCTGTCCCGGTTCAACGGACTGGATGGCCTCGGACGCAGCTCCTTCGCCGAACTCTGCGCCGAGCGCGGTTTGAGTGAAGCCAAGGCCTGCCAGCTCATGGCGGCCCTGGAGCTGGGACGCCGCTTCATCTCCCTGGCCCCCGAGGACCGGGCCGTCATCAATTCCCCCCAGGACGCCGCCAACCTGCTCCAGGCGGAGATGGCGCCCCTGGAACAGGAACACCTCAAGGTGCTGCTGCTCAACACCAAGAACCAGGTCCTGAGCGTCCAGGAAATCTACGTGGGCAACGTCAACAGCTCCGTCGCCCGCCCCGCCGAAATCTTCCGGCCCGCCGTCCGGGACAACGCCCCGTCCATCATAGTCGTCCACAACCACCCGTCGGGAGACCCGACGCCCAGCCCCGAGGATGTCAACATTACGCGGGAGCTGGTGGCAGCGGGAAAGCTTCTCAGCATTGACCTACTGGACCACATCGTCATCGGCAGCGGCGGCCGCTACGTCAGCCTCAACGAGCGCCGGTTGGGGTTCGCCTGACCCATGAATGCCTGACCACCCCCATCCCAGCCGGGAACCATCACACACCTCCAAGGAGGAACCACCCATGCCCTATTTCGTCGAAGCCAGCGACCGGGCCAGCCTGGACCTCGCCCCCGGAGCGTCCACCCAGACCTTCTGGGGAGCCAACATGCTCCTTTCCCTCGTCTCCATCGAAGCCAACTCCACCGTTCCCCGGCACACCCACCCCCACGAGCAGGCCGGGGTCGTGATAGAGGGCGAACTGGAAATGGGCATCGGCGCAGAAGTGCGGGTGCTCAAGCCCGGCGACATGTACATCATCCCCGGCGACGTGGAACATTACGCCCGCACCGGCGACGCTCCGGCCAAGGCCCTCGACATCTTCAGCCCGGTCCGGGAAGAGTTCAAATACTGAAAAGCGGCCCGGGGCTGAAACCTCTGGTGGAAACCTCCGGTGGGATGGCGCCCGGGACGTGAACGGAAAGTGTGCCCCGCGCCCAATTGTAGTATTCTCGTACAGGTCAAGGTTGCATCAATATGCTGGATGGACGCACTTCCACCGCCGGTGAATCCAAACGCCGGGCGGTCCGCAATGGATCGCCCACCAACGACCTGGTTGTCAGCGCCTACAACCTGGGGAACTCCGACGTATTCCCCAGGATCCTGGAGCTTTATGTTCCGCAGGGGAGCCTGGTCGCTGACGTTACATACGGCAAGGGCGCTTTCTGGAAGAACGTGCCGGAAGACTCGTACCGGCTGCTGCCCACCGACATCCTCGGGGGTATCGACTGCCGGGAGCTCCCCTATCGGGATGGGGCGATTGATTGCGTTGTGCTCGACCCCCCTTACATGCACTCCCCTGGCGGCACCGCTCACCAAACCCATTCACCCTTTGAAGACCATTACCGGAACAACGGCACGGGCAACACTACCAACAGCAAGTATCACGAGGCGGTCCTGGAACTGTACGCCGACGCTGGTCGGGAAGCCTATCGTGTCCTGCGGGAACGGGGAGTGTGCATAGTCAAGTGCCAGGATGAAGTTTGCGCAAACCGGCAGAGATTCACCCACGTCGAGATTATCGTCGAATACCAGAAACTGGGCTTTGTCCCGGAGGACTTGTTTGTCGTGGTGCGGAACAACAGGCCCGGCGTAAGCCGCACCGTGCGCCAGGTCCACGCCCGCAAAAACCACTCTTACTTCCTGGTGTTCTGGAAGCGGGGAGCAAGCGGGCCGGTATGGAACCCGGAATGAACCCGGTAGACCTCATGTTGCAGGTCATCCATGATTACTCTCCCAAGTCCATCTGGACGGGCGCTCCTCTGGAGGCGTTCCGGCGCGTCGAGAACACCAACCGGGGCGACATAGGCGAGGAATTCCTCGTCCGGTATCTTGGTGAGCAAATCGGATTTTCGGTTGCGAAGAGCGGAACCCGGGGCGACCGCCAGGATATGCTCATTGAAGGCCGGAGGTTTGAAGTAAAGACGGCTTCGCTAGGTGCGAACGGAACGTTTCAGTTTAATCACGTCAGGCTGGACCGGGACTATCTCTACCTGCTCTGCCTGGGTGTTTGCCCCGATGGGATGGTTCCGTTTGCTTTTGCGTGGTGGCTAATGGTAGACTCCCGGAAAGCCAGAACGCAACCCCATTTGGAGAGGAGTAATGGCTGGCACGCCTCCGGTTGGAACAGCGAGTAGTAAAGAAGATGTGAAGTGGGCCATTGAGTCGACGAGGGATTTGCCAATCCCGGAGGTTTTGGGTGGCCCCCAATTTGATAGACAGCGTGAAATCCTTAAACATGCATCCATACGGGTATTGCGTGAAATGAAGGATGGGGGCTACGGAGAACATGGTGTTGCACTGGCGGACGGTTTATTTAGCGACACAGAGATAGGCAGGTTGTTAGATGGCACTTTCAAGTATGGTGCCTTGCAGGGTCTACCATCGTTAGCCAAGAGTTTGCCGGATTTCAAAAGAAGGACCGCACTCTACGGCCTCGATAGACTCGCTGACAATAATGCCAATTTAGTTAAATTAAGACATCTATTACAAGCTGATGTTCCCCCCATTGTCCGGCCTCCTTCACTGCCCCCAATGGGGCCGACAATCGAACAGAAACAACTCGAGGTTCTAAACGGCATCAATGATGTCCTTGGCTCTCTGCTGGAAGTGCAGAGAGACCAAATTGACCAAGCTGAACGTGATAGGCAAACCGCCCGTAAAAGATTCGGAGTCACCTTTGTGTTCTTGATAATCAGTGTTGCGGTGGCGATAGGCGGTCTTGTTCTTGCGATTGCGGGCAATGGCTGAATTTACCGTCACCCAAACCGTCAACTGTCCGTACTGCGCTGGCGAGGACGTAATCAAGTACGGCACCCGCAACGGCTACCAGGTATTCCGGTGCAAGACCAAAGGGTGTGAAAAGCGGTTCAACTCCACCGGCACGACTCACGGGCGCAAGGTGCCGCCGGAGATAATCGGCGCGGCCATCAGGATGTACTACTCCGGCACCAGCTACAAGCAGATAGGCGAACACCTGCGGGACGCCTACGACATTCCCGAACCCAGCAAGGCGACGGTCTACGAATGGGTACGGGACTACACGCAAGCCGCCCTTGCGGAAATGGAGAACTACCCGGCCCACACGGGCGGGCATTGGGTGGTTGACGAAATGGTGCTGGACGTGGGCGGGGACAAGTATTGGAACTGGAACGTCATGGACTCCCGGACACGCTACATTCTGGCGTCCCACCTGTCCAGTGAGCGGGACCAGAAAGCCGCCGAAACCGTGCTGAGGAAAGCGTCGGCGGCTTCGGCGGAACCGCCAACCCAAATCACCACCGACCGGCTACGCTCCTACGTCCCGGCCATCCGCAAGGTGTTTCCCGACGCCCAGCATATCCAGTCCGAGGGGCTGGACAACGAGTTGAACAATAACCGTAGCGAGCGGGTGCAGGGAACCTTCCGTGACCGCACCAAGACGCTCCGGGGACTGGACAGCCGGGCCAGCGCACAACGCTACCTAGACGGTTGGGTGATGCACTACAACCTGTTCCGGGAACATGAGGCATTGGGCCTCCGGCCACCGGCGGAAGCGGCGAAGGTCAATGCGCCGTTCAGCGAGTGGGCGGACGTGACCAGGGGAACGGCGAAGCCGCCATCGGAAACCGAAACGCAGGAAGTGAAGGCCCAGACCACCATCGGTAAGTGGGTGAAGGAGAACCGGGCAGCAATCCACGCCTACCGGACGGACAACCCGGAGTTGACGTGGCAGACCATCCCGGTGGCGACGGTCAGGGGAAACGATGAAAAGGAGAAGGTCCGGCAGTCCCGCCCTGCGCCGGGATTCCATCAGGGAAGCCGCTATTACGTGATGCGGATGCCGGACGGACAGCTTGCCTACGTGCGGGTGTCCGCCCAATGGGGAGACCTGCCCGCCGTCGAGCCTACGGGCAAGCGCAAAGGGTTGCCGGAGCGAACATGGACGCTGGTGGGCGGTAAGAAAACCCGGAGCGGCGCACCGGCCAGGACTTCGCAAGCGGGATACATCCCCATCGGAGAGGACGGTACGCTCAGGCCCGTAACGCAGACCGCCTTCCCAAAAGCGCATGGGGGAACGCCGGATGTAACGGTGAAGGCGAAGTCTACCCCGGCCCCGGTGGAGATTGAATTGAAGCCGGAAACCGCCCCGGAAACGCAGGGGATTACGTGGATTTCAGGGCAAGCCAAACGGAGGATGCGTCTGCCGCCACCGGCTCGGAAGCGGGAGAAGGTGTCGGCGGGGGATGTTAGAGTCAACATCCGGTTTGCCTAGAAGTCTGAGTATCTAGTTACATACCCCGACTGGTCGGGGATTGACCCTCTGAATATCTGGTTTCAGATGATGCCCCCTCTTGGGGGATGGACCCGGTTAAGAATTGAGAAGGGGAACGCTCATGCCAAGAAGCCGAAGCACAGCCAAGCCCGCCACCACCCGCCGGAAGGCCGCTCCCGCACGGGCGAAGGCACAACCGGCTGGAAAACAGCCCCCCCCCCGAGTCTGCCCCTTCCCATCGCTACCTGTCCGGCAATGCGCTGGTTTGTAGCGACAACCTAGACGTTCTCAAGGAACTGCCCGACGAGTGCATTGACCTCATCTACCTGGACCCCCCTTTCAACTCCAACCACAACTATGTTGCGGCCTTCGGGGATAAGGGAACGGTTGACACCCAACTGCGGGACATCTGGCGGTGGACGGTCGAGACGGAGAATTCCTACCAACGGATACCCCACGGCAAGTTACTGGACGCTATCAATGCTGTCCGGTTGGTCAGCGGGGAGAACTCCCCGATGGCCGCATACGCCGTATTCATGGGACGGCGGTTGCATGAACTCCACCGGGTTCTGAAATCTACGGGCAGTATCTATCTTCATTGCGACCCCAGCGCCAATTGGCTTTTGAGGGTGCTCTTGGATGCAGTATTTGGAGAATCCAATTTCCGCAACGAAATTCTCTGGTACTACTACAACAAGATGCACGACCGGCGGAAGAAGATGTTTCCATCCGCGACAGATACCATCTTCTTCTACGTAAAGAATCTGAACCGCGACTTCCTCTTTTCCCAGTTGACGGAGAAACGTGACAAGCCCGTAACGCAGTTGAAACGCCGTAAGGTAGACGGGAAGATGGTTAATGCCCGTGACTCAGACGGCAAATTGATGTACCAAGTTAAGAAAGAACGCACGATAGACAACGTTTGGAGGTTGCCATGCCTTCAACCGGCGTCAAAGGAGCGTCTCGGTTATCCCACCCAAAAGCCATTGGCGTTGTTGGAGCGCATCATCAACGCCAGTAGCAACGAGAATGACATCGTGCTGGACCCGTTCTGCGGGTGTGGAACGGCGGCGGATGCAGCGTCCAAGCTGGGGCGGAAGTACCTGGGGATAGACGTAAGCGCGATAGCTGTCCGGGTTATGCAACAGAGGCTTGCCAGCCGGGGCGGGAAGGCCGCCCCAGTCGTCTACAAGATGGGGTGGGAAGACTACGAGTGGGAAGCCTTCAAGGAACGAGCATTGATGCACGAAGCCGACGCCGAAGACGGCACTCCCGGTTGGGCATGGGCGGAGGACAAGGTAGCGGGACTGCTGAACGCCGTTCCCAACTCCAAGAAGATAGGCGACGGCGGGGTGGATGCTCGCTACTATATCGAGCAGGGCGGCGTTATCCCGGTTCAGGTCAAGATGTACGCAGGGCAGATAGGTCGGCCCGAAATGCAAAAGCTGTTGGGCGTACAGACGGAATGGCAGAACCGGAAGATAGACGCTCCGATGTCCGTGATGATTACCCTTTACCCGCCCCGTGAGTCGTTGCGGGTGTATGCGACTCAACAGGGCCGGGTGACGGTACGTGGGGAAGATTACCCGGTGATGCAGGTGTTGAGCGTTCAGGAAATGCTGACGAAGAGGGTCCGGCCCAAGTTGCCGCCGGTAGACCCTCGATACATCGTTGGAGACACCAACACCCGGTTGGCGTTAGCGAATTAGGAGAACCCCCGGAACTAGCCACCACGCAAAAGCAAACGGAACCGATGGGATGGTTTTTGGCGTGTGGCGGAAGGGCGCTTTGGCAGAAGGAGACGCGGGCCGGCTGGTCAGGATGGCCGAGGGGCAGAGCATTACTTTCAAGCTGACCAAGCGGCTGGCCGACATGAGGGCCATTGACGCCCTGCCGGACTGGATACGGACGGAACTGTTGGAAAACCCCGGCTAAAGTCCGGCCGTCCTTACCACCCCACCGCCGCGCCGTCCTTCCTCGGCTCGCTCCCGCCCATCAGGACGCCGGTGTCCGGGTCGCGCTGGATAATCTGTCCGCCGCCCATGCCCACCCGGCTGTAACCCGACGCCAGGCGGATCCGGTGCCCCCGCTGCTGGAGGGTGGAAAGCACGTCGTGGGACAGCCCCTCCTCCAGGACCACACCCTCTCCCACCACCATGAACCGCAGGGCGTTCAACGCCGGCTGCGCGGTCATGCCGTGGTCCGCCATGTTGCTGATAACCTGCAGGTGTCCCTGGGGCTGCATGAACCCGCCCATCACGCCAAAGCACAGGTGCATCTCCCCGTCCCTGGTCGCCATTGCCGGTATAATTGTGTGGAAGGGCCGCTTCCCGGGCGCCAGCGCGTTGGGATGGTCCGGGTCCAGGGAAAACAGAGATCCCCGGTTTTGCAGCACCACCCCTGTTCCCGGAGCGACCAGTCCGCTGCCGAAATTGGAAAACACGCTGTTGATGAAGGAGCAGGCGTTACCCTCGCCGTCCACCGCGCTGATGTAGACCGTGTCTCCCCCACGCGGGTCCCCGAAGGGAGCAGCGTCCATGGCCCGCGCCGGATCAATCAATCCGCGCCGGGCGGCGGCGTACTCCTTGGATAGCAACTCCGATATGGGAACATCCGCCTTCCTTGGATCGGCGACATAACGGTACGCATCGGCATAGGCCAGCCGCATCGCTTCGATCAGGTGATGGTAGGCGTCCGCCGACTGCGCCCCCATTCCAGCGATGTCGTACCCTTCGGCAATGTTCATAGCCTCCAGCGCAGCGATGCCCTGGCCGTTGGGCGGACACTCCCAGCAGGTCATTCCCCGGTAATCGGTGCGGATGGCCTCGTCCCAGTCCGAATGGTGGTTGGCCAAGTCTTCCACCGACAGCCACCCGCCGTGCTCCTGGACAAAGGATGCCATCTTCTCGGCGATCTTGCCCGTGTAGAAGGCGGGAGAACCCCCCTCGGCAATGGCCCTCAGCGTATTGGCCAGCGTAGGCAGCCGCATCACGTCCCCTTCCCTCGGGGCCTTGCCGTTCAGCAGCATTTCCTGTCCCGAAGGATACTGGGCCAGACGCGCCGCCTGCCCCCTCCACTGGTTGGATATGATGTCGGAGACCGGGAATCCGTCCTCCGCGTACCGGATGGCCGGCTGCAGCACGTCGCTCAACGACATATTGCCGTAGGCGTTGATGATAGTCTCCCAGCCGTGAACAGTCCCGGGCACGGAAACCGAGAACACGCCGTCGTCGGGCAGCTGGTAGTACCCCTTCCCCCGCAGTTCCTCAATGGAAGCCGCCGCCGGGGAGCGTCCGCTGCCGTTCAGGGCATGGACCTTCTTCTCATTGGCGTTCCAGATCAGCGCGAACATATCCCCGCCGACCCCGGTGGATTCCGGCTCCACCACGTTCAGAACCGCCGCCGCCGTCACCGCCGCGTCCACTGCGTTCCCGCCCTGCATCATGACCTGCAACCCGGCCTGGGCCGCCAGCGGCTGGCTGGTTGCAACCATCCCGTTCCTGGCCAGAACCGTCGAACGCCTGGATTCAAAAAACATACCCGGTGCTCCAGTCCGGCGTCGGCTCGGCGCGCCGGAGAATTGCGCCCAAGTTTACCATAGCGGGACAGGCCGCGGCAGAAGGGGAAGCCCGGCTGAAATAGCGTGCTGTGACCGGGGATGTAGGACTTTCCTGCGGCGATTCTCCCCTGGCGGGGAGGGCGTCCGCCTAGCCGGCGGTGAATCTGGCGGCTTCCTCGGAACCGCCGGTGGCGTCGCCTTCGGTGTAGGACTGGGCCCCGGTACCGGCGAGGGCACCTCCCTGCACAATGAGGTACTCGTCCCTGATTGGCCGTCCGTCCAGCCAGCACTCCAGAATCTCGCGGACTCCCGAGGCGTACCTGGCCTGGGCGGACAGGGAGGACCCGGATGTGTGGGGAGTCATGGCGTGGTTGGGCATGGTCCGCCAGGGATGGTCGTTGGGCGGCGGTTGAGGAAACCAGACATCGCCGGCATACCCGGCAAGCTGGCCGCTTTCCAGGGCCCGGGCGACGGCGTCGCGGTCACAGATCTTGCCGCGGGCAGTGTTGACGATGTAGGCGCCGCGCTTCATCTTGCCGATGAGGGCGTCGTCAAACATGTTCTCGGTTTCGGGGTGGAGCGGGCAATGGATGCTGACCACATCGCACACGCCGACCAGGGACTCGACGGTTTCGTGGAAGGTCAGGCCCAACTCCCGCTCAACCTCGGGGGAAAGCCGGCGCCGGTCGGTGTAGTGGAGGTTGACGTCGAAGGGCTTCATTCGTTTCAGGACCGCCAGCCCTATCCGGCCGGCCGCCACAACTCCCACGTCCATTCCCTCGATGTCATAGGACCTGGAAACGGCGTCGGCAATGTTCCAGCCGCCCCTGACCACCCAGCCGTACTGGGGTATGTAGTCCCGCACCAATGCCAGCATCTGCATGACCGCGTGTTCCGCGACGCTGATGCTGTTGCACCAGGTCACTTCGCAAACCGTGATGTTGCGGGCGATGGCAGCCTGGAGGTCGACGTGGTCCGATCCGATGCCGGCGGTTACGGCCAATTTCAGGTTGGGGGCCTGGTCAATGCGCTCGGCAGTGAGGTATCCGGGCCAAAAGGGTTGGGAGATGACTATATCGGCGTCGGGCAGTTCTCTCTCGAAAACGGAATCCGGGCCGTCTTTGTCCGACGTCACTACGAACCGGTGTCCCCGTTCCGCCAGGAACCGCTCCAGTCCCAGCCCGCCCGAAACAGACCCCAGGAGCTGGCCCGGGGAGAAGTCGATGGAGCCCGGCGCGGGCAGGGTCTGACCGTCGGGATAGCTGGCCAGGTCGGGTATGCTCTCGCGGGCGTAATTCGGCGGAAAGCCCGCCACCGGATCGGGATAAAGAACGCAAACAACTTTCTGAGAACGAGAAGAACTCATACCAACCCATGCTCCTCCACCAATATCGAATAAAGTATATCAAACCATACCAACCCGACTACGGCGGAACCATCCCATCCGGGGGATGCAACAGGGCCGACGCATTCTAATTGGAGAGGATGGAGAGCAGGTAGTCGTTATCCCAAGCGGCCAGCTTTCGCTTGGCCTTGACTGAGAGTTTGGAGTGCCGGTCCTGCCGCAA
>DAOUIZ010000042.1:0-24568 GCA_034423195.1 Dehalococcoidia bacterium
GGGAGTTGCGGCGGAGGGAGAAGCCGGGCACCGTGTGGTCGCCCCACAACCTGCTGGCCCTGTTGGAAATCCGGGGCCTGATAAACCAAACCACCTAATTCGCAACGCTACCAATACTCCTGATGCCCTGCCGCGGATAGCCTCCTTTCGGTTATAATGGCAAGAACCAATAGGAGCCGTGAATGCCGTGCATCGACTGGCTTATCCGTTACTGATGATGCTCCTGCCCCGCTTCCTGCCCCGCCTATTGAAATACGCACTGGCGGTGTGGCGGTTGACCTTCGACCCCCGCGTAAACATCGTTCTGCGGGCTCTGGTTCCGGCCGCGTTGCTGTACGTTCTCCTTCCGACCGACCTAGTGAAGGACAGGATACCTATCATCGGCCGCTTCGACGACGTTATCGTCTTCGGAGTCGCCCTGTTGTTCCTGTTCAAGCTGTCCCCCCAGCACGTGGTCGACCAGCATCTGGGAAACCCGCCCAGGGACCATGCGGGGGATGACCCGGACAACGTGGTGGACGGCCAGTCCCGTCCCCTTGACGATTAGACCGTCCGTGTTGCCCGTAACCCCTGGTCTCGAACCTTGACAACAGCGGCCAATACCGGGACCTCGCCGGAAGAACCCCGGCCCGCGGGGTTATCCGCCTCCACGACCGGCCAGGGCATCTCCCTGTACGTTCACGTCCCCTTCTGCCAGACCAAGTGCCCCTATTGCGACTTCAACACCTACCAGGGGATTGAAAGCCTCTTCCTCCCTTACCTCGAAGCCCTGGCAACCGAGGTTTATCTGTGGGGAAAGACCCTCGGAAACCCTGCGGTAAACACGGTTTTCTTCGGAGGCGGCACCCCTTCCTACCTTCCCGATGGCTCCATCGCCCGGCTGATGGATCGGGTCAGGGAGACGTTCCACTTAAGAGAAGACGCTGAAGTCACCCTGGAAGCCAACCCCGGTGACTTGTCGGAGTCCCTCTGCCATAACCTTCTCGCATCGGGAATAAACCGGATCAGCTTCGGCGTCCAGAGCTTGGACGACAACCTGCTGAAGATGCTGGGCCGCCGCCATTCCGCCCAACAGGCGGCGGACGCCTTCGCTACCGCCGCATCCTGCGGGTTCGCCAACGCCAACCTGGACCTGATTTACGGGCTCCCCGGACAGACGATGGAACAATGGTGCAGGTCAGTGGAGGGCATTACCCACCTCGGGCCTGCTCACGTTTCGTTGTATTGCCTGACATTGGAAGATGGAACTCCAATGCAGACCTGGGTGCGCAAGGGGGAGTTGCCGGAGCCGGACCCGGACCTGGCCGCCGATATGTACGAGTATGCCCGGGAAGCGCTGGCGGCGGCGGGCTACCATCATTATGAGATTTCGAACTGGGCGATGGCGGGGTGCGAGTCTCGGCACAACCTGGCCTACTGGCTCAACCGCCCGTACCTGGGCGTGGGGCCCGGCGCCCATTCCAGGTTGGGAAGCCACCGGTTCTGGACGGTGAACTCTCCCCGGGGCTACATTGACGGGGCGCGGCGGTGGAAAGGGGAGGGGGCATTCCCGGGCGCAGCGCAGCTTGATTCGCCCGAAGGGGAAGCCTTCCTGAAGCGCATCCCGACCGTCGGGGGCAGCGAGTACATCGACCCGGCCCTGAACT
The DNA here is from genome assembly GCA_034423195.1 of Dehalococcoidia bacterium. GTDB lineage: Bacteria > Chloroflexota > Dehalococcoidia > Lucifugimonadales > UBA3495 > CATOSK01. Next base: position 1,647 of record DAOUIZ010000042.1, read on the forward strand.
GCGCCGAGACCATGTTCCTGGGCCTGCGCCTGCTGGACGGGATGAACCTGGGAGAGGCTTCGGCCCGCGCCGGAACCGACCTGGCCCAACGCTACGAGACGGAAATTGACGAGTTGGCCGGGTTGGGGCTGCTGGAAAGCGGGGACTCCAACCTGCGGCTGACTCCCAAAGCGTATCTCGTCGCCAACCAGGTGTTCACCCGCTTTCTCGATTAACCCCTTCCGGCGGGCTAATGCTCCATGAGGCCGGAGCCGTCGCGCTGCAGAATCTCTATCCGGACGTCATCAGGCCCGCGGACGAAGGCGATGCGGACGCCGGGGCGGATGGTGCGGGGTTCGACGCAGATGTCGGCTCCCTTGCTCCTGAGGTCCGCCACGGCCCCGTCGATGTCGTCGACCCGGAAGCCGAAGTGGTCCAGGCCCAGGTGAGGGTCGCGCGGGTTGGAGTCCATGTGCTCTTCGGGGGGGACGGTGGCGATAAAGATGGCGAGGCCGTTCACGTCCAGGTCCACGCGAGGGGCGCCGTCACTCTGGACAAGGTGGAGCACCTTGGCGCCGAACATGGTCTCGAAAAAGCCGGCCATCCCCTCGGGGTCCTTCGTCCTGACGTGGATATGGTCGTAAGTGTAGGTATAGGTGGGCATGAGTCTCTCCTGAAAGGCGGGTTGATTGGCCGGTTAACGGTATCCCCCGCCTTTTGGGGTGTCAAGGAAGCCGCCAGGGCAAGACGCTGGTGTCAGGCAATGGTTGTGCATGAGAAGTGTGTATAGCAAGCTGCGGCATCTGCATGTTGGTATTTTCGTGGCGGGATGGCGGTCGGGAGGACTGCAGAGTTGGCCTCGGGGGAGGCAGGTCCCTGAAGGAAATACCGGGGTCTGGGTCCCTGCCTCCGCAGGGACGACGGGAGGGAGGGTTTACATTCTTCCCAAAGTCTTGACTCGGGTGCCGTGCGATTGTATCCTAGATTCGAGTTAGCCGAGGCACCTTAAAAAGCAAAGCTGTCCTGCAGGTGGCCCCGTCACGGGGCTGAAAAGGGAAGCCGGTGAAAATCCGGCGCGGACCCGCCACTGTAACCGGCGAGAGCACCCCATCGGGAATAACCCGGGTCACTGGTCGCAACCGACTGGGAAGACTGGGGCCGCTCGAAATAGCCAGGAGCCAGGAGACCTGCCCGCAGGCATGAAACTGAACCCTTCGCGGAAAGAGGGTGCATTCAATCTGCATCTCCAAACAAGCATATCTCAGCCCGATCGAAGGATCGGGTTTTTTGTTTGGCGGTTTTGCTGCCGCCTTCCCGGGCAACCGGGGAGCAGCGGACAGCAGGAACGGCCATTGAACCCTGCGGGCCGATGCCGAACCTCCTCCTCGGCATTGGCCCCAGGCTTTCCCAAGGGAAAGAGGAGCAGGAGCGTGGATAATATCCGGTCCCCGGAGAAGGAGGGCCATTGCCCGGACCCAAACAGGAGCTGAACATCATAGTGTGTGTCGATCCCCGACGGTGCGGCCACGCACCGGACGACATGGGACGCAACGGCCCGGAGTTGTTAAGGGGACTGCAACGGACCGTAGACGACCACGGCTGGGCCGGCAAAGTACAGGTTACTCCCTGCCGGTGCATTTTCGGCTGTACCTACGGCCCCAGGCTGGACGCGGTCAGCAGAACCGGCGGGGGCAAGGTCCTCTACGGCTCCACGGAAGGGAAGGCCACGATTTCCCGAAGGGGGACCGTCGAGTTCCGGCGGATTCCGCCTGATTTGGCCCGGTTGGTCCGGGATAACCTGGGAACGGAGTAGCGTTAAGCCGCCTCTGGCCGCATAATAGGGCAACGGTCAACCTCCGGTCTAATCCCACGGTTCTAATCCCACGGTTCTAATCCCACGGTCAACCCAACAATCAACCCAGGGAGGCCCATATATGCTTCGGCAAATGCTGGAAGAATGCCAGAAGGGGACCAAGGGCGTCGGGTTCAACGAGGTCGTGTTGATGGTTTCCAACACGGCCAGCACCGCCGAAGTCTACATGATGATGGACGACCTGCGCTTCACGGAAAAGGAAGACATCGTCACCTTCATGGACCCGGACGGCACCCACCTGCATCTCAACCTGGACCAGGTCCGGGAGGTTGAGTTCCTTCACCAGATGAACGAACGCAACCTGCCCAGCTACTCGGTTTGGTTCAAGGATGCGGACCTGGAAACGGTTTTCAGGATTTACCTGCGGAAGTCGGACAACGACGAGACCAACCAGCCCCGGCATGACCTCTTCATGCACCTGATGGAAAAGTACGGCAACAAGGTGCAGGTCAATGGATAACCCCGTCCGGTGCGGGGCTATCGCATGAGTACCACTTTGGTCAAATTTCCAGTGAGCGGTCAATACAATTTGCAGGCAACAGACGACGGGGGTCTGGATTCCCGCCTGCGCGGGAATGACGGGATGGCTTGCTGAAATGACGGGAAATCAGGTGCGGGAATGACGGGAGGAGAGGTGAAAGGATCGAGCCATACTTCGTGGGATTGCCCGGTGGCGCGGCAAGGGAAGGATGCCCCATGACGGCGGCGGTGGTTGTCGCCGGGGTGCGGAGCGGCGTTGGCAAGACGACTATCGCCACCGGCATCATGGGAGCGCTGACCCGGCGGGGACACCGGGTCCAGCCTTTCAAGTCGGGGCCGGACTACATTGACCCGTCGTATCACACCCTCGCCTGCGGGACACCTTCGCGCAACCTGGACACATGGATGCTGCCCCATGCCACGGTGTCCGAATTGTTCCGGCGGGCCAGCTCCCAGGGCGACATTTCCATCGTCGAAGGAGTCATGGGGGTATTCGACGGGCATTCCAGCCTGGATGAAGAGGGCTCGACGGCGCAACTGGCGAAACTGCTGGGGGCCCCGGTCATCCTGGTGGCGGACGCCTCCAAGGTGGCCCGGAGCGTGGCGGCGGAAGTCCTGGGCTACCAGAAGTTCGACCCCGACCTGAGAATAGCCGGGGTAATCCTCAACGGAGTGGGAGGCCCCCGGCACCTGGAGTTCTGCCAGCCTCAAATCGAGGCGACCACCGGCATCCCGGTGGTGGGCTACCTGCCACGTCGGGAAGAGTTCGTGCAGCCGGAACGGCACCTGGGCCTGATCCCCACCGTCGAGGGAACGGTGGTGGACGAGTGGTACGACGCGATAATCCGGCAGGTCAACGAGACCGTAGATCTGGACCGGGTCCTGGAGCTGGCCCGCACCGCCCGGCCGGAGGAGACGGTCCCCGATACTGGCGGGGAACTCACGCCGGTATTCCCGGATGAACTCCAGCCGAAGAGAGCCCGGATTGCTGTGGCCCAGGACCAGGCTTTCAGCTTCTACTACCAGGACTCGCTGGACCTGCTGGAAGCTTGGGGGGCGGAGCTGATCCCGTTCAGCCCCCTGACCGACCCCGGCCTGCCGGCGGGAAGCACCGGCGTGTATATTGGGGGAGGGTTCCCGGAGATGTTCGCCCGGGAGCTCTCGGAGAACCGGGCCATGATCGGGGCGATGAGGGACGCCGTGGACCGGGACATTCCGGTCTACGCCGAATGCGGCGGCCTGATGTACCTGGGGAAGAGCCTGTCCGATCTCGAGGGGGTCCAGTTTCCCATGGTTGGCGCGATTCCGGTTGTTTCAACGATGGATGGCCGCCGCCTTCACCTGGGCTACCGGGAGATTGAATCGCAGGGCGACAGTCCGCTGCTGCGGCAGGGCGAGCGGGCGCGGGGCCATGAATTCCACTGGTCGGTGCTGGAACAACCGCCAGACCCGGGCCAATCCGTTTACAAGGTGCTGGACCAGGACGGCCGTCCCGAGGGGTTTAGGGCCGGCAGCGTCTGGGCGTCCTACATTCACGTCCACCTGGGCAGCAAACCATCATTGGCCCGCCGGTTCGTGGAGGTATGCTCCAGGGACGGATAGGCCGGGCCATACACAGTACATCGCAACAATCCGCTGAGACAAGACCCTGAAACAAGACGCCGAGACGAGGAGCCGAATAATGAGCACCCAGCAATCCGCGCCCGAACCCGGGCCCCAGTCGGTGAAGGGGCCGCGAATCAACAAGGGACTGGTGATAGTCAACACGGGCAACGGCAAAGGGAAGACCACCGCCGCCATGGGTGTGCTGTTCCGGGCGTGGGGCCGGGACATGAAGGTCACCATGCTCCAGTTCATCAAGCACACGACGGCCAACTTCGGCGAGCAGCGGGCCGCCCAGAAGATCGGGGTGACTGTGCGGGCGATGGGAGACGGCTTTACGTGGCGGTCCCAGGACCTGGAGCAGAGCGCGGACCTGGCCAGGGCTTTGTGGGAAGACGCCAAGGAGATCATTGCCACGGGCGGCTACGACGTCGTGATTCTCGACGAGTTCACCTACCCGATGCACTACGGCTGGATTCCCGTGGAGGACGTGGTTGAGGTGCTGCGCAACCGTCCCGACATGCTGCACGTCATCATAACCGGACGCCACGCCCCCGAGGGCCTGGTGGAGTTCGCGGACCTGGTTACCGAAATGAACGTGGTCAAGCACCCCTATCACAGCGGGATCAAAGCGCAACCCGGAATCGAATTCTAGCTTTTCATCATCCGAACCCGAAGGGCCGCGGCACGGTCCCGCGGCAGCCCTCCCGGTTGGAGCCGCGACAGGAAGGAGCCGGCATGGCCATATCAACCCTGGTGGATTCGGCGCTGGGCGCCATCGGCCCACTGAACGAAGGGGCAATGGCGGCGGCCAGGGCCCGGCAGGACACCCTGACCAAGCCCCCGGGCAGCCTGGGAAGGCTGGAGGAACTGTCAATTGCCCTGGCGGGAATGCTGGGCGAGGAGATCCCGCAAATCCGGCGCAAGGCGGTGATCCTGGCGGCCGGCGATCATGGCGTGGTCGCCGAGGGAGTCAGCCCGTATCCCCAGGAAGTCACGCCGCAAATGGTGCTGAATTTCCTGCGGGGAGGGGCCGGAATCAACGTCCTGGCCCGTCACGCCGGGGCTGAGATCGCAATCATCGACGCGGGGGTGGCGGGAGACCTAGAGTCCAACCCGCTGGTGCGTTCCGCCAAGGCGGGACGGGGAACGGCCAACATGGCGGTTGGTCCCGCAATGACGCGGGAGCAGGCGGTCCAGTGCCTGGAAACCGGCATCAGCGCCGCCCAGGAGCAGATAGCCGCGGGGGCGGACCTGCTGGCCTTCGGGGACATGGGCATCGGGAATACCACCCCGTCCAGCGCGATTACGTCGGTGATAACCGGGGCGGACCCGGAGGTGACCACCGGGCGGGGCACCGGCCTGGACGATCCTGGGCTGGCGCACAAGGTGGAGGTTATCCGCCGGGCCATCGCCGTGAACTCTCCCGACCCTTCCGACGGGTTGGACGTGCTGACGAAGGTGGGCGGGTTCGAGATAGGGGTGCTGGCGGGAGGGATGCTGGGAACGGCGGCGGGCCGGCGTCCGGTCCTGATCGACGGGTTCATATCCGGCGCGGCCGCGCTGATCGCGTGGCGATTGTCCCCGCAGGCGTCGCAGTATTTCATCGCCACCCACCAATCCGTCGAGCCGGGCCACCGGGTGGGACTGGAGGCGATGGGGCTGGAGCCATTGCTCTCCATGAACATGCGGCTGGGAGAGGGCACGGGAGCAGCCCTGGCCATGCACATCGTGGAGGCGGCGGCCAAGTGCCTGGCGGAAATGGCGACCTTTGCCGAAGCGGGGGTGTCCGACCGGGAGGACGGCGAGGGAGAGTAACGCTGGGAGCTTTCTGGGCGGCCCTGGGTTTCCTGACCCTTTTTCCGACCCCTGGCAGCCGCAGCCCGACGCAGCGGCAGATCAGCGACGCGCGGGCGTTCTATCCGCTGGTGGGACTGGTGCTGGGAGTGGTGCTGGTCGGCGTGGAGAAGGCGTCGTCCCTGGTGTTTCCTCCAGCCCTCACCGCCGCGCTGCTGGTGGCGGTGCCGGCGGCGGCGACCCGGGGGCTGCACCTGGACGGCCTGATGGATGTGTGCGACGGGCTGTTTGGGGGGTACACGCCGGAACGCCGCCTGGAGATTATGCGGGACTCCCATGTGGGGGCCTTCGCCGTCCTGGGGGCTTCGTGCCTGCTGCTGCTGAAGTATGGCGCGCTGGTTTCGCTGCTGTCCCAGGATGCGCTGGAGCCGGCGTGGGCGCTGGTCCTGTATCCGATCCTGGGCCGATGGGCGATGGTGCTCCAGCTGGGGGCGTTTCCGTATACCAGGAGCAGCGGATTGGGGAGCCCGCTGCACCAGGGGGGCGGGAGGATTCCCACGGTCCTGGCGGCGTTGACCGCAACTGTCCTGTCCGTGGCGGCCGCCGGGATTGGGGGAGCCATCCTGCTGGCCGGTTCCTCGCTCCTGGCCTGGCTGCTGGGAGCGGGCATGGCGAGGATGCTGGGGGGTCTGACCGGGGATACCTACGGGGCGACCAACGAGATTGTCGAGGCGGTGACGATTATCGCCGTGGTCGGGCTGGCGCCGCTGGGAGTGATAGAACCGCTGCCGTTCCCGCCGCTCCTTTCGGGGTGGGGGCCTTCCTGATGAGATGCTTGCGGGGGACATTCCAATTGCCAGCGTTCCCCGGGGGGAGACGGCGGGCCGGGCATGACTGATCCTGTTTTCGTAGAGATCATTGTGCTGGGGTTGGCACTGGCGCTGGACCTGGCTCTGGGGGAGCCGCCGAACCGGCTGCATCCCACCGTGTGGATTGGGAGGACTATCAGCTGGGCGGAGAGGGTGGCTCCGAAAGGCCCGGGGGCGCAGCTGGTCTACGGGGGAGCAATTGCGCTGCTGATACCGGCAGCCTGGGGAGGCGCATCCTGGGCGGTGGTGCAGGGACTTCAGATGCTCCATCCGTTGGTATACGCAGCGGGAGCGGCACTGCTGCTGAAGACGACTTTCTCGGTGCGGATGCTGCACCGGGCGGCAGCCGACGTGCGGTCGTCTTTGCGGGGGGACGACATTGCCGCGGCCCGGGCGGGAATGTCCGCGCTGGTCAGCCGGGACCCTTCCAGTCTGACCGCAGCGCAGGCGGCGGCGGCGGCGGTGGAGTCGGTGTCGGAAAACCTGACGGACAGCATCGTTGGGCCCCTGCTGGCTTTTGCGCTGTTCGGGCTGCCGGGGGCGGTAGCGTACCGGGCTGTCAATACCCTGGACAGCATGATAGGCTATCACGGGCGCTACGAGTACCTGGGGAAGTGCGCGGCCCGGCTGGATGACCTGCTGAATCTGGTGCCGGCCCGGGTGACGGCCGGGCTGCTGGTGATGGTCAGCCTGGTTGTTCCGGGGCAAGGCGCAGGGGGGGCCTGCCGGGTGATGTGGCGGGACCACGGCAGGACCGAGAGTCCCAACGCCGGGTGGACGATGAGCGCCATGGCGGGGGCGCTGGGGGTGGCGCTGGAGAAAACAGGCCACTACCGGCTGGGGGATGCAACTCGCGCCATCGAGCCCGAGGATATATCCCGGGCGGTCCAGAGCATGTACTGGGTGACCGGCATAGCCGTGGTGATTTCAGCGGGCCTGATTAGCCTCGCCGGAGCGGCGGGGCTGCCGAGGCCGGGGTAATCGGGACACGGGATGGCCGCGTAATCTAACGAGGAGATCGTCTGATTGGAAGAGCGTTTTGTGCAGGCCGCCGCCTCGCTTGGCGCACAGGGTTTTGGCCGGCCGGTCCATGGCAGCATCCGTCCGTCGGAGCTGCGGGCGCTGGGGCTGGAGCCTTCGGAAGTGGTGGACTTCAGCGCGAGCATCAGTCCTCTCGGACCGCCATCCGGGCTTTGGGAAGTGCTGCAACAGGTGGATTTGACCACCTATCCCGACCCGGAGAACCTGGCGCTGCGGGAGGGGCTGTCCCGACAATTGGGAACGCTGGCAGAGACGATCCTCGTGGGGAACGGCAGCACCGAGATTATTCACCTGCTGGCCCGGGCGTTCCTGAGTCCGCCGGTAGGGGAGATGGCCAAGAGCGCCCTGCTATTGACGCCCTCCTACGGCGAGTACCTGGGCGCCTGCCGTCTCGCCGGGTCCAGCATCTTCAACTGCCACGCCAATTTTCACCCCGAAGCCGACAGCCCGTTTTCCTGGGACATGGAAGACGTGGCGGAACACATAGCTGCCCAACGGGCGGCTTTGACCTTCGTGTGCAACCCGAACAACCCCACCGGCGTCTACCTGGACGAACCCGCCATCCGTCTCCTGGCCGAGGCTGCCGAAGAAGCGGGGGGATTGCTGGTAGTTGACGAGGCTTATGTCAACTTCGTAGCCGACAGTTGGGACTCGCTGCCACTGGCGGGCGGCTCGCCCGTGGTTGTCCTGCGGTCCATGACCAAGGACTATGCGCTGACCGGTCTGCGCCTCGGTTATGCCGTCGCTTCGCCGGAGGTGATAGGACGGCTGGCGTCCTTCCAGCCGGACTGGAGCGTCAACAGCCTGGCCCAAGCCGCGGGACTACACGCCCTGAACGACGATTCGTACCTGGCCCGGGCCAGGGAGGCCGTCGAGCAAAGCAAGAAGGTATTGACGGACCGCCTCACCGAGTGCGGTTATCCGGTGCTGCCTTCGCCCGCGAATTTTTTGCTGGTGGAAGCCGGTGATGGTAGGATGATGCGGGAACGACTCCTGCGCCGGGGACTGGTGGTCAGGGACTGCGCGTCCTTCGGGCTGCCTGCCCACATCCGCATCGGGATCCGGCCCGAAGCGGACTGCGTGAGACTGGCCGAGGCGATGAGGGAATTGCGCGAGAATCCCTGAGAGGATGTGCGGGAATAAGTGTCCGCTCTCGTGGCGGCCATGATTTCGGAGGCGGACGGGGGTCTGGATTCCCGCCTACGCGGGGGCAGGCTCTACGCGGGAATGACGGGAGGACAGCCAAGCAATCCGGCCAAGACAGTTTCTAAGGTTATTAGACAAGATGGGAAAATTATTCATTGTGCGCCACGGCGAAACCGAGTGGAACGCCCAGGGCAGGATCCAGGGACACTCCGATATCGCCCTTTCGGACAAAGGCAGGGACCAGGCCCGGACGGTGGCCCGGCGTCTCCAGGATTGCGCTTTCGACGCCGCTTATTCCAGTGACCTGAGCCGCACGCGGGAGACGGCTGAGGTCATCCTCGGGCACTCCGGCCCGCCGCTCCAGACCACCCGTATGCTGCGGGAATACCACAAAGGGGTATTCGAGGGGCTGACGGTCCACGAGTACGCCCGGGAGTACCCGGAGCAGTACGAGGCGTCGCTGGTCAACGACCTGGACTTTGCCCCCACCGGCGGCGAGTCCATCCGGGAGTGCAGCGCCCGACTGGCGGGATTCGCCGAGCTTCTGGTGGAGCGCCATATAGACGACACCGTCCTGGTCGTGGGCCATGGGGGGTCGCTGCGCTCGCTGCTGGTGGCGCTAATGGACCTTCCCCTGGAAGCCAACTGGAAGTTCGTCATGAACAACTGCGCCCTGTCGGTGGTGTATACCTACTCCGACAACTCGGTGCTTCACCTCTACAACGACACTGCCCACTTGACCGCGCCGCCGCCGGGTGTCACGCAATGACCGGAAAGGTCCTGATGGTGCAAGGCACCGCGTCGCACGTCGGAAAAAGCGTCCTCGTATCGGCCCTGTGCCGCATCTTCCGGCAGGACGGTTTCCGGGTGGCGCCTTTCAAGGCGCAGAATATGTCGAACAACTCATACGTCACGGCTGACGGAGGGGAGATCGGCCGGGCCCAGGCGGTGCAAGCCCAGGCCGCCGGGGTGGAAGCCCGGGTGGAGATGAACCCGGTTCTGCTCAAGCCCGAAGCCGACCACACCTCCCAGGTCGTGCTGATGGGACGGCCGCTCCATTCCGCCCGCGCCCGGGACTACTTCGCGCTGAAAACCCAGCTCTGGGAATCAGTCAGCGCCTCCCTGGACACCCTGCGGAGGGACCACGACATCGTGGTCATCGAGGGGGCGGGGAGCCCAGCCGAAATCAACCTGAAAGCAACCGAAATCGTGAACATGCGGGTGGCCCGGTATGCCAACTCCCCGGTCCTGCTCTGCGGGGACATCGACCGGGGCGGCGTGTTCGCTTCGCTGGTCGGCACCATGGAACTGCTGGAGCCGGAGGAGCGGGAAACGGTCAAGGGCTTCCTGATCAACAAGTTCCGGGGGGACGAGTCCCTGCTCACCGACGGGCTCACCTGGCTGGAGCAACGCATGGGCATCCCGGTGGTGGGCGTGGTACATCACTTCCGAGACATCCACATCCCGGAAGAAGACTCGGTGGCCCTGGACCTGCCCGAACCTTCCCGGGCCGGCGCGGTGATTGACGTCGCCGTTATCCAGATACCCCACATTTCCAACTTCGACGACTTCGATCCCCTGCGGCGTCAGGCCGGCGTTTCCCTGCGTTACGTTCAATCACCGGATGAACTGGGAGACCCGGACATGGTCATCATCCCGGGGAGCAAAACGACGATCCCGGACTTCATGTGGATGGAGCGGCAGGGGCTGAACCCGGCCATCCTGGAACTGCACCAACGGGGCAAGGCCGTTGCCGGCATCTGCGGGGGCTATCAGATGCTGGGGAAGAAGATATACGACCCGGAAGGAATCGAGTCATCCCAGCGGGAGACGGACGGCCTTGGGCTGCTTCCCATCACCACCGTCTTTGCCGGCCACAAGGAGACGCATCGCGTGACCGCCACCGTGGCCGCCAATTCCGGGCTGCTCAACGGGGCCCAAGGCAGCCAGGTAACGGGGTACGAGATTCACATGGGCCAGACCACGGGAGAGGAAGTGGACCATCCTTTCCGGGTGCTGGACCGGGCCGACGTTTCCGTAACCGACGCATCCCGGTACGACGGCGGAATGGACGCGCAGGGACAGGTGCTGGGGACGTACATCCACGGGCTTTTCCACAACGCCCCGCTGCGGATGTCCATTCTGAACGAACTGGCCCGCCGGAAGGGCGTCTCCCTGCCCGACGCTTCCCAGGAACTGGTGCTGGACCAGGAGTACGACAAGCTGGCGGACTGGGTGCGGGGGAGCCTGAACATGGACCTGGTCTACCAGATGAGCGGCCTGTCCCGGGAGTTCGAGGATTTGGCGGGACAGGGGTAAGATGGCCGCGTCCCGTCCGGCGGGGCCGACGCTGGTGCTGGGAGGCATCCGGTCGGGGAAGAGCGCCTTCGCCGAGGAAATTGCCGCAGGTTTGAGTGACAGCGTGGTTTACCTGGCCACGGGAACAGCCGTGGACGACGACTTCGCCGAGCGCATCCGAAAGCACCAGGAGTCCCGCCCGGCCCACTGGGTCACGGTGGAGGAGTCCCTGGACCCGGCGGCGGCGCTGGGGCCGGCGCTTTCGGAGAGGCCGGGCAAAACGGCGGTCCTGGTGGACTCGCTGGATACCTGGGTGAGCAACCTGCTGTGGCAACACGAAGGGGAGGCGGCTCAGGACCTGGAACGCCTGGCGATGGACAAGCTGCAAGCGTTGCTGGTAACCGGATGCAGGCCCGGAGTTGCCATGGTGCTGGTGAGCAGCGAGGTGGGCATGAGCCTGGTCGCTCCGACGGAAGTGGGCCGCCGGTTCCAGGACCTGCTGGGGCTGGTCAACCAGAAGGCGGCCGCCGGATGCTCCAGCGTTTACCTCGTCGCCGCCGGCATTCCGGTCACGATCAAAGATGAGAGATAAGCCGGTCCCACGGGAAGCCAGCCATCCGGCCGGAGCCGGGTCCGCCACCGCGCGGGCGCCGGGAGTGTGCGGGGAGCTGGTGCAGGGGATGATGGATGGCGGGTATTTCCTGGTGACCTGCCCCATCGACTTCTACTGCCGGGTAACCGTGACCATTTGCGGCGGTCAATCCGGGATTGCGGCCCCGGCGGAGTGCCCGAAGACGAGGGAAGCGGTCGCGGCGACGCTGTCCCACCTGGGACAGTCCGGGCTGGGGGCTACCGTTACGGTGAGCAATCCCATTCCCCGCAGCAAGGGGATGGGGAGCAGCAGCGCCGACGTTGCCGCGGCCATCGCCGCCACGGCGTCCGCGCTGGGGGAACCGCTCCCGCCGGAAACCATCGCCAGGATCGCGGTCTCAGTCGAGCCCAGCGACGGCGTGATGATCCCGGGGATCGCCCTTTTCGACCACCGGAAGGGCAGCCTGGCGGAGGAACTGGGCCCGCCGCCACCCATGGAAATCGTGGCCCTGGACTTCGGCGGGGAAGTGGACACGGTGGAGTTCAACCGCCAGGACCATTCCCCCCAGTGGGAGTCGGTCGCCGGGGAAACCGCACGGGCGCTGGAACTGGTCCGGCGGGGAATCCGGGAAGGCAGTCCGGCCCTGGTCGGGGAAGGAGCGTCCACCAGCGCGGAAGCCGGACAGGCCGTCCTGGAGAAGCCGCAACTGGCCCGGGTGTCGGAGTTTGCGCGGGACGTGGGAGCGGTGGGGGTGTGCGCGGCGCACAGCGGAACGGTCCTGGGAGTCCTGATCGACGCCCGGGAGCGGCGGGGCAAGTCCACCTTCCGCCAGGCCAGGGAGGCCTTTCCCGAGGCGGAGACAGTACAGCATTTCAGGATGATGGGCGGCGGAGTGCAGCTGGTACACTGACGCCCGGCAGGCAAGTATTGATTCCAATAGCGCCCCAATAGCGCGAGGCCAACAGCGCTGAGAGTCCATAAACGCAGAGAGGTTTACCCACTATGCCCGAGTATAACCTGGCCGTAATCGCCGGCGACGGCGTTGGTCCCGAAGTGGTCGCGGAGGGCCGCAAGGTCCTGGACGCCCTGTCCCAGACTACGGGGGGACCGACCTTCCGGTACACCGAGTATCCCTGGGGGTCGGCCTATTACCGGGAGACGGGGCGGATGATGCCCGAGGACGGGCTGGAACTGCTCCAGGGCCATGACGCCATCCTGTTCGGGGCGGTCGGCGACCCGGACATTCCCGACCACATCACCCTGCAGGGATTGCTGCTGCCCATGCGGCGGGCCTTCGACCAGGCCCTGAACATCCGGCCCTGCTACCTGCACCCGGGGGTGGTGTCTCCGATCAGCGGCAAGCAGCCGGGCGACGTGGATATGGTGATTTTCCGGGAGAACACGGAGGGGGAGTACGCTCCGGTGGGGGGACGGCTCTATGAGGGCACGCCGGAGGAGACGGTCATCCAGACAGGGGTGTTCACCCGGCGGGGAACGGAGCGGATTATCCGCGCCGCCTTCGACCACTGCGTCCAGCGGAACGGGAAGCTGAAGGTGACGTCGGTCACCAAGTCCAACGCGCTGGCCTTCAGCATGGTCTTCTGGGACGAGGTGTTCGAGGACGTGGCGCGGGAGTATCCCCAGGTTTCCACCGAGTCGCTGCTGGTGGACCGGGCGTCGATGGACCTGGTGCGGTGGCCGGAGGACTTCGACGTCATCGTGTCATCCAACCTGTTCGGGGACATCCTGTCGGACATTGCGGCGGTGGTGACGGGGAGCATGGGGCTGGCGGCCAGCGCCAACGTCAACCCGGAGCGGAAGCATCCGTCCATGTTCGAGTCGGTCCACGGGGCGGCGTTCGACATTGCGGGGAAGAACCTGGCGAACCCGCTGGCGACCATCTCGGCGACGGCGATGATGATGGGCCACTTCGGGGAGCAGGAATCGGCCCGGCGGATAGATGCCGCGGTGGCCCGCAGCCTGCAGGAGCGGAGGGTGGTCACCGGGGACCTGGGGGGCAGCGCATCCACGGCCGAGGTGGGGGACGAGATAGTGCGGCTGCTGGGGGAGGGGTAGGCTCCCATGTTCAAGGAACACGACACGGTGGTTTTGAACGATGATTTGACCGCTGAGAGGCTTAAGGCAGGGGATGTTGGGACCATCGTACACGTCCATCCCCACGGGGCAGCGTTTGTGGTCGAGTTTCTTACCTTATCGGGCGCTACGGTGGCGGTCGCTACGGTATCGCCTTCCCAGGTGCACCCGGTGGACAGTAGGGATATGGCTCACGCTCGCCAAAGGTGACCCCGAACGTGCCCTAAATCCCCCCAACGCTACCTGCACTATCCGCCTCTCCAGGCTCAGGGCCAATTCGTTGGCAGGCTGGAGGCCTGGCCTTCCGGCTATACCTGATGGGCATTTTGCCAGTGTGCTAGAGTAACCGTGGATCCGGTTACCGCCACGGCTTGGAGGAAGAGCAGCTTGGAAGCCCCGCAGAAGGCAAATCATTGGAGCCGGCACATAGAGGAGTACCCGCTACGGGCGGTGCCAATCGTCCGGGAGAAGGGGTTTTCGGTCTGGTCACTGGTGGGCATGTACCGGGTTTACGAAGGTGACAAACAGAAGGTCCTGGCCGATTACGGGGGCCGTTTGACTGCCGAGGAACTCGATGCTGCCTTGGCGTATTACCATGAGTTTCCCGACGAGATCGACCGCCGCCTTTGGGAACTGGAACACTGATGGCCCGGTTTTATCTGGACGAGGACATACCGCCGCAGGTTGGGCAGTTATTGGCGCAACAGGGCCACGACTTCGTTCACGCCAATGACCTGGGGAATCGGGGAGTTCCGGACCCACAGCACTTGCTGCTTGCCGCGGCAGAGGACCGGGTTTTAGTCACGTTTAATCGCAGGGATTTCGGCCCATTGCACAATTTTTGGACTGCACTCAACATCTGGGGAGTGATGAGGCAACCACATTCCGGCATTTTATCCTCGTGGGGTCAAATACCGGCAACCGAGTGGGCAGGAATTATTCACCAGTTCGTGGGAGCCGACGCGGCAATGGACAACCAGATGTGGGAATGGCACCGACAACAACAACGATGGAGACTCTTCGGACGGTGAGGTTAAAGAGTCCGGCCCCGCCCACCTACCCAAGCCTGCCGCCTAAATTGCGCCGAGGACTACCTGGACGATTCGCTTTTCGAGGTTGAGGGCCAGCTGGTTGGCGAGGTGGAGGCGGTTGTGGTCGCCGACGGAGCCGACGAAGGCGACGCCGAGGATGCGTCCCACCCGGAAGTCGATGACGGTGGAGGACATGAGGCCCATGCTGCCGCCCTGGAGAATCTTCAGGGCCACGGCTTCGTCGAAGAAGCCTTCGGGTGTCACCCGGTCGACGGAAATCAGCTGGTGGTCGGTGCCTACGCCCTCGCCGACGTTGCTCTCAAAGTCCTTGACGAATATGTCGTGCATCCAGCTGGACACCGATGGCGGTTCGTCAAACAGGTGGGCCACGGTGGCGCCGACGAAGTTCAGCCCGTCGTAGGCCCCCATGGCCGCGGTGGGGCCAAATTCCCGGCGGAAGCCGTTAATCCGTCCGGCCCGGTCGAACCGCTCGGCGGTGCTTCCGGTGAATCCCCGCTCGGCCAGGGTGGCGTTGTCCAGTTCTCCTTCCTGCACCACCTGGTAGCCCTGGAACTCGTCGGGCATGTCTTCCCTGGTCAGAACCATGTATTCCAGGTCAGGCTCGGAAATCCGGTAGGTGGCCTGACTCAACGATGTCGCGGACACGGCTAACTCCCTGTGGGTGAGATGAGCGGCCAACCCGCCCGGGGTTGACCGCTGGGATGGGGGTCTGGCAATCGCTTCAAGACCAGTCCAATCACCCCCATCCTAACCCCCGCCCCCGCCCCCGCCTACGCGGGGGTGACGTTCCTACGCGGGGGCAGGCTCTTCCCCCGTCAAAGGGGGAAGGGACTTGCGGCACCTTCCCTCGTCAGAGGGGACTTGCGGCTAGCCGCAGACCATAGGGTAGACGTGGACGTGGCGGGACATTTCTGCCGGCACCTGGCTGGTGGCGCGCCAACTGTCGCCGCCGTCGGCGCTGGCGAAGACCCGTCCATCGTAGTCGCAGCAGTAGACGTTCTGGGGGGCGGCGCGGTCGACGGCAATCTGGAACATCCGTCTGGGGGGCTCATCCCCGATGTCCACCCGCTCCCAGGTCTCTCCGGTGTCGCGGCTGCGGAACAGGGCGCCCTGCTCCTGGGTGCCGGCGGGGGCCCCGCCTCCACCCGCGCCGGCGGCGAGGTAGATGGTGTCGGGGCGGACCGGGTCGACGAGGAGGCCCCGGCAGTAGCTGCCGCCGGGGAACATCTCTTCAACCTGGATGTGTTCCCAGTAGCGGCCCCGGTCGCGGCTGCGGAACATGGCGACCTGGGTGATGATGAACACGGTGCCCGGGGCGGCGGAGCTGACCTGGACTCCGTGAAGGTCCAGGGTGTTGTTGCGGACGTAGGGTCCGTCGAGCAGCTGGGTCCAGGTCTCGCCGCCATCGCGGCTTCCAATCAGGCCGCCGACCTCGATGGCGCCGTACATGTCACTGGGATTGGAGGGGTCGGCGGCGATGCCGATGACGCGCTTGCCCAGGGGGGGCATGTAGGTGGTGATGTGGGGGTAGACCACGCCATCGGTGTTCATGGCGTCCCAATGGGCGCCGCCGTCCTGGGAGCGGTACACCGCGCAGGGCTCGTATCCGGCGAAGATGGTGTTGGGATCGCTGGGGTGGAAGGCCAGGGACCAGACATCCCGCTTCAGCGCGTCCAGCGGCTCCCAGTGGCCGCCGCGGTCGTCGCTGCGGTAGGGGCCCTCATGGGTGCCGGCGAAGATGACGTTGGGGTTGTCGGGATGGACCAAGAGGGCGCGCACCTGGGGGTTTTCCGGCAGGCCGTTGGTGATGCTGACCCACTGGTCGTCGCCCTCGGCACGGCGGTAGAGGCCGCCTCCGCCGATGAAGTCTCCCTCGCCCGCCAGTCCGACGTAGACGTGGGTGAGATGATTGGTCGCAGTCATGTTTGGCCTCCTCATTAAAAATTTCCGGGGAAAGTTACCGGATGTCCGAGAGGATGCAGGTTCGAATCAGGACATCGGGATTGGTGCAGGCACACCAGGATTTCCTGAGCCAAAAGGATTGTTCGGGTTATCAACACGGTTGTCAAGGGTTTGGTTGATACCGGAGACTGGATAGGCTATAAATAAGCAATCCCGGCACTGGGGTGAAATGTCCGCGCTATTCAAGGGCCAGGCAGGAGTCCCATCGAAATGAAGAACAAGATATACGAAACCTTCGACGAAGTGGTGGCCGACGTTCCCGACGGGGCCACGGTGATGTCCCCGGGCTTCGGCGGGGTGGGCGTTCCCCGCAATCTCCTGGCCGCCCTCCACCGGCAAGGGGCCAAGGGGCTGACCGTGGTGTCCAACAACGCGGGGACGCTGGATGAGAAGGTGGACGCCGGAACGCTAATCGAAGCGGGGCAGGTGAAGAAGATGATCTGCGCGTTCACCGCTCCGACCCATCCATCCCAGGTCACTCCCTTTGTCAGGATGTACAACAACGACGAAATAGACGCAGAGCTGGTGCCGCAGGGGACGCTGGCGGAGCGGATGCGAGCGGCGGGCGCGGGAATCGGCGGATTCTACACTCCGACCAGCGTGGGCACGGAGCTGGCCGAGGGCAAGGAACACCGGGAGATAAACGGGCGGATGCACGTCCTGGAGCACCCGCTGCCGGGGGACTTCGCCTTGATCCGGGCCTGGAAGGCGGACACCTTCGGGAACCTGCAATTCAGGATGGCGCAGCGGAATTTCAATCCGGTGATGGCCATCGCGGCCAAGACGACGGTGGTGGAAGTTGAAAGCGAGATAGTGCCGGTGGGGGAACTGGACCCGGACCAGATCCATGTTTCCGGGGTCTACGTTGACCGCCTGGTGAAGATTCCAGCCGACGGCATATTCGATTAACCATCGGCGGCTGTACCAGTTGAACCGAACGGGAGGATTTTGATGGAAGAGAAGCCCAGGCTCCAACGCCAAGCGATGTGCGACCGGCTGGCCATGGAATTCCAGGACGAGTGGATTGTCAACCTGGGCGTGGGGATGCCGACGCTGTGCTCCAACTATGTTGATGCGTCCAAGGAGATCATCTTCCACTCCGAGAATGGGGTCATCGGGTACGGTCCGCTGGCTCCGGCGGGTGAGGAGGACAAGCACCTGGTCAATGCCGGGGGGCAGAACGTGACCGCCATGCCGGGGATGGCGATCGTGCATCACGCCGATTCCTTTGCCCTGATCCGGGGGGGCATGATTGACGTGACGGTGATGGGGGCCTACGAGGTTGCCGAGAACGGGGACTTCGCCAACTGGCGCATTCCGAACCGCAAGGGCGGCGGAATCGGCGGGGCCATGGACCTGGCCGCCTGCGCCAAGCGGGTTTTCATCGCCATGGAGCACAACACGCGGGACGGCAAGCCGCGGATGCTGAAGCATTGCAAGCTGCCGGTGACCGCTCCTGGAGCGGTGACGCTGGTGTCCACGGACCTGGGCCTGTTCGAGGTGACGCCGGAGGGGTTCAAGCTGCGGGAGTACGCTCCCGGGTGGAGCCCGGAAGACATCCAGGAGCAGACGGAAGCCCAGTTGATAATCGCGGAGGACTTGAAGGAGTTCCGGTTCCGGGACTAGGGTAGCCGGGGCGCTGAAGGGAACGCAGGGGCGGCGCCGGATGGACGCCGCCTCTTTCGTGTTTCAGCCGGGAGGGAACCACCGCTGGAGGGTGGTGCGGAACTTGCGGAAGGCGCGGTCCTGATGGATCGATCTGGCTATTAAACCTTCGGTCAGTAGTAGGTTACTCCGCCGTTGACGTGGATGGTCTGGCCGGTGATGAATCCGCTGTCGTCGCTGACGAGGAAGAGGCAGGTTCCGGCTATTTCATCGACGTGGCCCTGGCGGCCCAGGGGGATCCCCGAGGCGTTGGGAGGCCGGTTGGCGTACCACTCGGGGTTGGCGCGGGAGGTGTCGATGCTGCCCGGGCAGACGACGTTGACACGAATGTTGTTTCCGGCAAACTCGGAGGCGAGAGCGCGGGCCATTCCGAGCAGCCCGGACTTGGCGGCGGATACGTGGACGCGCTGGGCCCCGCCCTGGAAGGCTCCCTCGCCGGTGAAGAAGAGGATGCGTCCGTAGTTGTTTTCGGCCATGGAGTCGATGACCGCCCGGGTGGCGTAGAATGCCCCGTCCAGCACGACGCTGCGGACCGTCTCCCAATCCTGGAGGGTCAATTCGCGGAAGGGCTTGTGGGGCCGGATGGCGGCGTTGTTTACCAGGATATCGACCCGGCCGAACTCGGACATGGCCATGTTGACCATGCTGTCCACCTGTTCCTTGTTGCCAACGTCGGCCAAGACCGGCAGGGCCCGGACGCCCAGGGCCCGGGCCTCGGCCGCCACGGCGTCGGCCTCCTCCTGGTTGCTGCGGGCGTTTACGACCACGTCGGCACCCTCGGATGCCAGCCTCAACACGGTGGCCCGTCCGATGTTCCTGCCGGAGCCGGTGACCAAGGCGACCTTTCCGTCCAACTTACCCATTACTTTCCTCCAGATGCGGTTGAAGAATTAACGCGCGGTGCGAGTTTTGTTCCTGCAAAGGTTGGTTAACCCGGTTCCTTGAGTTCGACGATTACGTTGACGTATCGGGCGTTGCCTACGTTGGTGACCCGGTGCTCGGAGTCCTTGTCACGGAAATTGACGGCTCCGGCGGGCAGGGACTCGGTGCTGCTGGTCCCGTCGGTGAAATCGGTCCGCAGCGTGCCGGGGACGGTTACGATGGTCACGTACCAGTGGTGGTGGTGATGCCACTGACTGGACTGGCCCGGTTGCAGGTCCAGGTTCCATACTTTCACATGGTCGTTTTCAAAGAGGACATCGGTCCCGACTTCGCCGTCCGGGTTCTGTGCGCTGTTCATTGGGGCCTCCACGAGAGACATTGTCCGCCTTTGGAAGAGAGCAGGGCCGGTCACTTACCCGCGTAAAGCTGGTTGATGCCGGCGTAGCGGGCAGGGTCCAAGTCCTTGCCCTGGAGGGCCGGGTGGTCGGCGCCGTAACGGTGGGCGCGGAAGACCGCGTTGACCGACTCCGGGGCCCGGGCGGTGACCTGCCCGAAGAAGGGGTTGATGTATTCCCAGACGATCTCCTTAGCCGGGGTGACCTCGAAGATGCGTCCCGGAGCCCCCTCGCAGATGACGGTGTTGCCGTTGGGCTGGCGCTCGGCGCTGCTGATGTTGTAGCTGTAGAAGGAGATGTTGGGGGTACCGGTGTACTGCCAGGCTATCTCGTTGTTGGACGGGTCCACCTCCACGATCCGGGAGTGGCTGACGCCGCGGCGGTGGCCGCCGTTGTCGAAAATCAACACGCGGCCGTTATCGAGCCAGGTGGGATGGTGCTGGTGGTAGACCTCGCCGGGGCCCCACTTCCACTTGAAGTCCCCGGTAGCCTTGTCGACGATGCCGACGGTGCTGGTGAGGCGATAGCTGACCAGCAGGTCGCCGTCGGCGGTGACGTTCAATGCGTTGCCGTGAGTCCACTCGCGGCGGGCTTCCAGGGGACAGATTATGTCTTCGTCGACGCTGAGGTGCTCCCAGGACTTCCACTCGTAGACGGCCTCGCCGGAGGGGGTAATCTCCTGGACCAAGTCCCCGTACATGGGTTCCGGCTCGTCGCCGGAGGAGTAGCCGCCCTGGACCCGGGCTGCCAAGTCGTCAGATAACTTCTCCCAGAGCAGCACGAGGGTGTTGCCGTTGGGGAGGCGTTCAAAGTCGTGGTGAAGCAAGGGGTGACGGAACTCCCAGACGACATTGCTGTCCCAGTCCAGCTCCAGGAGAGAGCCGGAGGAACCCCCGATGGTCTCGGCCCCGCCGGCATCCGCAGGGGCGGGGGTGCGGAGCAACAGGTTGCCGTTGGGAAGGAGGTAGGGATAGGTTATGCCCTCCGGGGAGTGCCAGCGGTGACAGACCCTTCCCTCCATGTCGATGAGGTTGGCGTGAAAGCCCCCCCGATTGGTGGCGAACAGGGTGTAGCCGCGATAGCTGTGCTGGGGAGCGTAGTGAATGAGTCCCACCGGGTGATGCGTGGACCAACCCATGCGTCCAGACCTCCAGTTCCAGGGTGGTTGAGAGTATAAGAGCGCATCAACCGTGGTTCAACTGGTACGGAGTTCACGCCGCAAGCTCAGGAAATGAATGACCCCCACCAGGACCGGCACAGCCAGGGCGTAGGCGGCCCAGTTGGGGGCGTATACATTGGAGAAGATGGCCAGGACCGGGATAGGGACGTAGTAGGACGCGAGGGCGAGGGTGGTGTTCCTGGTGAGCCACAAGACGGCGAGGGCCACCAGCCCCACGGGAACGGCAAACCAGGCGAAGAGAGCCAGCAAGACTCCACCGGCAACCGCTCCGCCCCGCCCGCCACGGCGCTGCAAGTAAACGGGCCAGGCATCGCCGAGGATGGCGAGGATTCCGGCGAGCATGGGCCCTTCCGGTGCGTCCAGGAACCACCAGGCCACCAAGGCCGCCGTCATGCCCTTGCAAACATCAATGGCGCCGACCAACAGGCCGATCCTGGCACCCCACAGGCGGCCGGCGTTGCCGGCCCCGATGTTGCCATTACCCAAGGTGCGGATGTCCTCTCCGCGCATCCAGCGTCCCACGACCAGCGCGGTGGGAACACTGCCCAGCAGGTAGGCCCAGGCAGCGCAAAGGGTCCATCCCAGGAACGCGGCGGCTTCGACTTCCGGCACGGTCACATCCCCGGCGCTGAAGTCGTGGGCAGGCCGGACGTGAGAGCACACACCAAATCGGCAGCCCGATAGCCGGAAAACGGGCGGGGATGGCGAGAACCGGGCTCTACCCGGAAGGGAACGGAAACCCGCGGGGAGGGTCCGAGTTGGGGGGTGCAGCCTTTAACGCCGCGGCACCGCAAAGCGGGCGCCGGGGTCCGGCCTACACCGTCACCAGGCGCGGCGACGCCGCCGTGCACCAGTGCTGATACTTGGGATTGCGGCCGACCACGATATCGAAGTACATCTTCTGGAGCTGGGTCGAGATGGCGCCGCTTTTGCCGTCGGCGATGGGACGGTGGTCCAGCTCGATGACGGGGGTGAGGTGGGCGGCGGTGCCGGTGAGGAATATCTCATCGGCGAGGTAGAGTTCGCTGCGGTCGATGGTGCGCTCGACGACCTCCAGCCCCAGCTCGCTCTGGGCCAACTGGATGACGGTTTCCCTAGTGATACCGGGCAGGACGTTGTCTTCCAGGCTGGAGGTATGTAGCTTGCCTTCGGAGACCAGAAAGAGGTTCTCTCCCGAGCCTTCGCAGACGTGGCCGTCATGGTTGAGGATGATGGCTTCGTCGTATCCGGCAAGGGTGGCCTCGGTCTTGGCCAGGATGCTGTTGACGTAGATGCCGCAAATCTTGAGACGGGCCGGGATCATGGGGTCATCCACGCGGCGCCAGGAGGAGGTACAGCAACGCAGGGTGTCGGAGCCGAGGTAGTTTCCGAAGGGCACGGTTATCAGGGTGAAGTCGCTGGCCAGGTCCTGCAGCTTGAGGTTGGCCACCATCTCGGCGCTCTTGTAGGCCAGGGGACGGATGTAGATATCCTGCTGGTGGCGGTTGCGTTCCACCAGGTCGACGGTTATTTCGCACAGGTCGTCGGCGGTGTAGGGGATATCGAGCATCAGCAGGCGGCATCCCCGCAGCAGCCGGTCGTAGTGCTCCCGGAGGCGGAAGATGTTGATCACGCCCTGCTCTTCGTTCCAGTTACCACGTATCCCCTCGAAAACTCCGGTGCCGTAGTGGAGGGCGTGGGTCATAACGTTGACCCTGGCCTCCGACAAGGGGACGATCTCACCCCGGAAAAAGGCGTAAAGGTCGCGGAAAGCAGGGTTGGAATCAACGGTTGTCACAGTAAACCTCTTTTACCAACGGTGGGTCTAAATTATAATCAGTCACCCCCAGCAGGTACAAGTAAGTTAACGATGACCAACCGGGCTACCGCATGAGCGCCAGTTTGTTCGAACTTCCGGTAAACGAGGTAGCGTTGCGAATTAGGTGGTTTGGTTTATCAGGCCCCGGATTTCCAACAGGGCCAGCAGGTTGTGGGGCGACCACACGGTGCCCGGCTTCTCCCTCCGCCGCAACTCC
>DAOUIZ010000043.1:0-86999 GCA_034423195.1 Dehalococcoidia bacterium
GGAGTTGCGGCGGAGGGAGAAGCCGGGCACCGTGTGGTCGCCCCACAACCTGCTGGCCCTGTTGGAAATCCGGGGCCTGATAAACCAAACCACCTAATTCGCAACGCTACCACTCGCCTCGCCTCGTTTGACATCCCCCAGCCCCTCGGCTATAGTTGGCCGTGCTGCGATTCGCGGTTGCGGATGGGCGTTTTAACAAGCGAAACTTCCTCCCCGGGGAATCTTGAGGGTTTAATAGGGAAGACGGTGGAAGTCCGTCACGGTTGCGCCACTGTGTGTGGGGAGCTGGCCGGTGACAATGCCACTGCCCGCATCGGTGGGCGGGAAGGCGCCGGCACAGCGGCGATCCACGAGTCAGGAGACCTGCCCCGGGAGTGAGAACCTAATCTGCGGCAACGGAGAGGGTTCTGGTGCGTTCGGGTTCCAACCGCCTGACGAATACCAGGGTTGGATTCGGGCGGACTTCGAACTCTGATACCCCCTGAGCCGTTGAGCCGGGGGGTTTTGTTTCGCAGAGGAACCACGGACGGATTTCCGTAATGCCCGCAAGAGGCCTCACGACAGAATGACCCTGGTAGAAAAATACGCGCTGCTTCCCGATGAGATCGACCGGGAAAGCCTGAAGATGGTCCAGGCGGACCTTCCTGCGGGGTTGACGCTGTCGCCAAGGGAGCACTACGTTCTGTGCCGCATCGTCCGGGCCGAAGGGGACGCGGGGATCGCTCCGTCGGTGAGGTTCAGCCCGGGAGCGGTGGACGCGGGCCTGGCCGCGCTGAAGGCGTCCGCGCCGGTGGTAACTGACGTGCGGATGGTGGAGATGGGCATCTCCAAGGCCCTGTTGCGAGGCGCCAACGTGACCACCAGCTGCATGATTGATGCCCCCGAAGTTGCGGAGCGGGCCCGGCGGGAAGGCACAACCCGCTCGGTGGCGGCGGTCAGGGAACTGGCCCCGAAAGCCAACGGCGCGGTGTGCGCCATCGGCAACGCTCCGACGGCCCTGCTGGCGCTGCTGGACATGATTGATGCAGGAGAGGTCAATCCGGCGCTGGTCATCGGGATGCCGGTGGGGTTCGTGGCCTGCGCCGAATCCAAGGATGAGCTGGTCAAGCGCAACGTCCCCTATATCACCGTCCTGGGCCGGCGCGGCGGAAGCTCGGCGGCGGCGGCCACGGTGAACGCCCTCCTGGACCTTCTGAAAGTCGAGTAAGCCGAGCATTGGTTACGCCAGAAAACAACGGTAACGTCCCGACACCCGCCGCCAACGGTTCTCCCTCCGAGCGTTGCGGGGTCATCCTGCTGTGCCACGGCAGCCAGCGGGGCACCAGCCGCGACGAGTGTTCCTGCTCGTGGGCGGCCCAGGGCGGTGACTGGCCCGAGTGGTGCCGCCACTGCCCGGATACGCGGGCCGGTCTATCTGATGCGTCATACCGGCTGCAGGAGGTTCTGGGCGAACCCCAGGCCGACGTGCTGCTGTCCTGCCTGGAGTTCATCCAGCCCCATCCCGACCAGGCCGTGGAAGTGCTGGCGGAACGCGGTCTGGACCAGGTGGTGATCATGCCCTACCTGCTGGGGCAGGGCAAACATGCCACGGAAGAGCTGGAAGAGGTCCTGGAGGAGCTCAGGGAGCAGTCCCCGCAGGTGCAGCTGGCCCTGACCCGCGGGTTGGGCTCGGACCCCCGGCTGGCTGACCTGGTGGTCGAGCGGGTGCGGGACCTTGACGGGACGCCTTCCCTGACTCCCGGCGAAGGCCGCACTGTGGGAATCCTGCTGGTTAAGGCGGGAACGAGGACCCAGTACGACGATTGCCTCTGGCTCCAGGAGCTGGCCCGGATTGCCGAGGGACGGCTGGGCAAGGGCTACGCCGTTGAGATTGCCCAGTCCCACTACGGCGACCCGACGATGGAGTACGCCTCCGCCCGGCTGGTGGAGGAGCGGGGCGTTTCGGCGGTGCTGTGCGTTCCCTACCTGTTTTTCCCGGGAATGATCCTCAAGCGAAATGTACTGGGCGGGATGCAGGCCGCCCGAGAAAAGTACCCCAACGTTGAAATGCACGTGGCCCCTCCGCTGGGAGTGGACGACCGGGTGGTGGCGGTGGCCGCCGACCGGGTCCGCGAGGTCTGGGGCCAATAGCCCATCCAACCGATGGCGAATTGTCAGCGATGACGCAACCACAAGACGAAAACCAGTCCAGGGAAAGCGATTATAGCCGGACGACGGTGAGGAACCGGCAGGGGATGCGGACCGGCTACACCACCGGCTCCTGCGCCGCCGCCGCCGCCAAGGCTGCCGTCACGACCCTGCTGACCGGGGAACCCACCGAGGAAGTGACTATCCACCTGCCGGTGGGACAGGACGCGGCTTTCCGCATCCACCGCTGCGAGTGGGTTGATGACCAGCGGGTCCTGTGCTCCGTCATCAAGGATGGGGGAGACGACCCGGACGCCACGCACGGGGCAGAAATCTGCGTCACCGTGAACCGCGCCCCCGACCAAGAGGGATTGAAAATCACCG
Source organism: Dehalococcoidia bacterium (assembly GCA_034423195.1). Classification (GTDB taxonomy): domain Bacteria; phylum Chloroflexota; class Dehalococcoidia; order Lucifugimonadales; family UBA3495; genus CATOSK01. Next base: position 2,512 of record DAOUIZ010000043.1, read on the forward strand.
GCGGACCCGGGGTGGGCACCGTCACCCGCCCGGGGACGGGGATAGACGTAGGAGAGCCGGCGGTGACGCGCGTGCCCCGCCGGATGATGGCCGAGTCGGTCAGCGCGGCGGCCCAAAGCGCGGGGCTGGACGCCGAAGCCGGGTTCGTGGCCCAGGTGTCGGTTACCGGCGGCGAGGAAATCGCCCTGAAGACCACCAACGCCCGCCTGGGAGTGCTGGGCGGAATTTCCATTTTGGGCAGCACGGGAGTAGTGCAGCCTTTCTCCACCGCCGCCTGGCGGGCCAGCGTCCACCTGGCCGTTGACGTGGCCGCCACCAACGGCCTGGACCACGTCGTCCTGTCCACCGGCACCCGCAGCGAGGAATACTCCCGCCGTCACCTGGACCTGCCCGACATGGCCTACATCGAGGCCGGAATCTTCAGCGGGCCGTCCATGAAGCGGTGCGTCATGCGGAACATTCCCCGGGCAACCCACGTCGGGATGGTGGGAAAGTTCTCCAAGATGGCCATGGGATACTTCGTCACCCACGTCGCCGGCAACCAGGTGGACACCAACTTCCTGGCCGAGCTGGCCGCCGAGTGCGGGGCCACTCCCGAGGTGCAGGAGGAGATCCGGGGAGCCAGCAGCGCCCGCCACTTCCAGGAAATTGCCCAGGCCAACGATCTGATGCAGGTCATACCCATGATGTGCCGGATGGTGTGCGACGAAAGCCGGAAACTGCTGGGCGACGACGCTGATTCGCTGATAGTAGACTCCATGTGCTTCGACTTTGACGGCGCCCTGCTGGGGTGGGCCTCCACCTCTCCCGAAGGCATCCCGATGGTGACGGGAGCATCCGCCGGCGGCGATGGTTAATCCTTCCGCCGCCCTGGAATCCCGCCCGCTGGGACTGCCCGACGACGCCTTCGAGCAGCGCCGCCCGCTGCGGGGCCAGATAACCAAGCGGGAGGTGCGGGCCGTCAGCCTGTACAGCCTGGGCCTGAAACCCGACAGCGTCGTCTGGGACATCGGCGCGGGCACCGGGTCGGTCTCGATAGAAGCGTCCCTCATCGCCCACCGGGGGCAGGTATACGCCATTGAACGGGATGAGAACAGCCTGGACCTCCTCCGCAACAACGTGACGAATCTGTCCGGCGACAACGTGGAAATCGTCACCGGGGAAGCACCGGCGGCGCTGGACGGACTGCCCGACCCGGATTCGGTGTTCATCGGGGGCAGCGGCGGGAATCTGTCCACGATACTGGATGCGGTGGCCGGACGGTTGAGGAATAGAGGGCGGGTTGTGGTAAACTTGGCCGCCCTGGAGCGCACCCAGGAGGTCTACCACCGCCTCAAGGATGAAGGGATGGCCGTGGAACTGACCACCATCAGCGCATCCCGGGGCCGGGAGATGCCCGACGGGACGGTGCGGCTGGAGGCCATGAACCCGGTGTTCATCGTGTCCGCGCAGCGAGGGCGGGAACAGCCAGCGAGTCTGACAGCATGACCACACCTGAAAACGTCAACGGCGGAATGAACCAAGGAAAGCTCTACGGCGTGGGCGTCGGCCCCGGCGACCCGGAACTGCTGACGCTAAAGGCCCAGCGGGTCCTCCAGCAGGTGCCCATCATCTGTGTGCCCCAGGCCGAGACCAGCACCGACAGCTACGCGCTCAGCATCGTCCGGGAGTTCCTTGACCGGGAAACCCAGGAAATCATGCGGATTCCTTTCCCCACCGACGATGAGGATGCGGCGGGAGACGTCTGGCGTCACGCCGCCGAGCTGGTTGCGGAGCGGCTCAACGCGGGGCAGGACGCCGCCTTCATCACGGAAGGCGACCCCATGCTGTACAGCACCTTCTCCTACGTGCTGGAGAGCATCCGCGCCAACCACCCCAACATTCCCGTGGAAATCGTCCCCGGCGTTTCATCGGTCATGGCCGCCGCCGCGTCAGCAGTGGCTCCCCTCGTCACCCACGGGCAGCGCTTGGCCATTCTTCCCGCCGTCTACGGGATTGACGACCTGCGGGAGGCCATCGCCAACTACGACACCATCGTCCTGATGAAGGTCAACCGCACCCTGCTCCAGGCCTTGGCGAACCTGGAAAAGCTGGGCTTGGCCGGCAAGGGCATCTACGTCCGTCGCGCCAGCACCGACCGGGAGCGGGTGGTGCAGGACCTCCAGCAGCTCACCGAGGAAGACCTCGACTATTTCTCCCTCTTGATTATCAGGAAGTGACCGCTTATGAGTGACCAGCAGGGCAAGGTCTATTTCGTCGGCAGCGGGCCCGGCGACCCGGAACTGATTACCGTCAAGGCCCGGCGCATCATTGAGGAGGCGGACGTGGTGGTCTACGCCGACTCCCTGGTGCCCCAGGAGATTGCGGACTTCGCCGGACCGGACGCCACCGTCTACGGCAGCAAGGACATGGCCCTGCCACAGATAATGGAGATCATGCTGACGGCCGTGGCCGAGGGCAAGACCGTCGCCCGCGTCCAGAGCGGCGATCCGGCGGTATACGGGGCCATCATCGAGCAGATGCGGGTCCTGGAGCGGGAGGGGGTGGACTACGAGATTATCCCCGGAGTCAGCGCCGCCTTTGCCGCCGCCGCCCTGCTCAAGACCGAGCTGACCGTCCCCGAAGTCTCCCAGACCATCATCATGACCCGCACGGAGGGCCGCGTCGCCATGCCCCCCAAGGAGCAGCTCCGCGACCTGGCCGCCCACGGCTGTTCCCTGGTCCTCTTCCTCAGCGTCACCCGCATGACCAAGGTGGTGCGGGAGTTGAGAGCCGCCGGCTACGAGCGGGAGACCCCGGTGGCCGTGGTGTACCGGGTCGGCTGGCCCGAGGAGCAGGTCATCCGCGGCACCCTGGCCGATATCGCCGCCAAGGTGCGCGATTCCAAGATAAACCGGCAGGCCTTGGTAATGGTCGGAGAGGCCATGAACCCCGACCTGCGCTCCCCCGAGTACGTCGAGGAGCACGGCTCGGCCGTCTCCCACCTGTACTCGGAGGACTACACCCATCTTTTCCGCCTCTCCCGGGAGCAGCAGGAATCCCGAGCGCTGGCCGGGGCCGGAGACTCGCCGGCTGACTAGCCGGGGTGATTCATGCCCCGCACCTCGGTCATCGCCCTTTCCCGGCAGGCGGCAGCCCTGGCCCGCCGCCTCTGCCAAGCCCTGGGCCCGGATACGGCCCTATACCTGGAACGCCGCTTCCAGGATGAGTCCAGCCAGGCCCTCGCCTTTGACCTTCCCCTGCGGCCCGTGCTGCGGCAGGCATGGGCTGATTCCGACGCCATTGTCCTGTTTCTGCCCGTAGGAGCCGCCGTCCGGCTGGCCGCCCCGCTGCTCCGGGACAAGCACAGCGATCCCGCGCTGGTCTGCGTGGATGACGCAGGCCGTTTCGCCGTCAGCGTTCTTTCCGGTCACCTGGGCGGCGCGGACAAGCTGGCCGAGCAAGTCGCCCGGGCCATCGGCGCGCAGCCCATCATCACCTCGGCCTCCCACGTCACCGGAACCCTGGCCGTGGACCTGCTGGGGCGGGAGTTTGGGTGGAAGCTGGAAGCCGCCCCCAACGCGGTCACCCGGGCCAGTGCCGCCGTCGTCAACCGGGACCGGGTGGGGGTTTACCAGGAAGCCGGAGAAAGAAACTGGTGGCCGCCGGACTGTCCCCTGCCGGACAACATCACCACCCACCCGTCCCTTGAATCGTTGGCACAGTCGGGAAGCGCCGCCGCCCTGATAATCTCCGACCGGCTGGACCCGCTCGATGACTTGGCCGAAGCATCCCGCCAGGCGCTGTCCGGTGTCCACACCGTCCTGTACCGACCCCGGAGCCTGGTTGCGGGGATGGGATGCCGCCGGGGCGTTCCGTTGGAGGAACTGGAGGAGTTGCTGGTGGGAACGTTCCGCGCCAACAACCTGTCCCCGGACAGCCTGGACGTTCTGGCTACGGCCACCATCAAGCAGGACGAGGCGGGGCTGATCGCCCTTGCCGGGAAATATGGAGCGAAGATGGCCTGCTACGGAGCTGACGAACTGAACGCCGTCTTCCCCGAAGAACTGGCGGACCCCGTTCCCGTAACCGGCCCCGGGTGCGCGCCGGATGCCAGAGACCCTGTATCCGGCCTGCGTCCATCAGCCAACGCCCGGCGCCTCGTAGGCGTGTGGGGAGTGGCCGAACCTTCGGCGTTGCTGGCTTCGGGCGCCTCGGAACTGCTGGTATCCAAGCAGACGGCGGCGCGGGCGACCATCGCGGTTGCCCGCAGACAGCAAGGATCGACAACCGAAACAGGACTGGCGGGTTAAGCGATGTCCGACGACTTGAACGGAAAACTCTTCCTGGTAGGGATCGGGCCCGGGGACCCCAGCCTCCAGACCCCCGGGGCCGCCAGCGCCCTGGCAGCATCCGACGTTATCGTGGGCTTTCGCGGGTACATCGACCAGATAGCGGGACAGGCGGGAGACAAGGATCTGGTCTCGATGGAACTGGGCCAGGAACTGGAACGGGCGGGGCGGGCCGTTGACCTGGCCTACGAGGGAAAATCGGTGGCGGTGGTTTCCTCCGGGGACGCGGGCATCTACGGCATGGCCGGGCCGGTGTTCCGGGTGCTGACCGACCGGAAATGGGACGGGGCCAACCCCCCGGTGGAGGTTGTACCGGGGATCTCCGCCCTACAGTCCGCCGCCTCCCTGCTGGGTTCTCCCCTGATGCAGGACTTCTGCGCCATCAGCCTGAGCAACCTGCTGACTCCCTGGGAGGCCATCGAAAAACGCCTAGAAGCAGCGGCCCTCGGGGACTTCGTCGTCGTCCTGTACAACCCCCGCAGCCAGCGCCGCACCTGGCAGCTTCCCGAAGCCCGCCGCATCCTGCTGGAAAAGCGCGGCGGGGATACGCCGGTGGGCCTCATCCGGGACGCCTACCGTCCGGGGCAGCGGATAATCGTGACCACCCTGGGGGAGCTGGAAGACCGCCTGCCCGACGTGGATATGTTCACCACGGTGGTCATCGGCAACTCCAACACCTACCTGCACCAGGGGTTCATGGTCACCCCCCGGGGCTACGAGAACAAGACCGGCGGCTGACACCCTTTCCGCCATTACCCCCAACCCCATTACAAGGAGACGCAAATGCCTGGAATCAGGAGCAATCGCGCCAAGGAGAAGCTGCAGGCCGGCGAGGCGGTGTCGGTAATTTCCGGTCACATGACCAGCGAGATCATCGACTTCCTCGGGCCGATGGGTTTCGACGCCGCCTGGATTGAATGTGAGCACGGGCCCGTAAGCTGGGAGCAGATCAGCGACATGACCCGCGCCTGTGACCTGTGGAGCATGGCGTCGGTCACCCGGGTCAACTCCAACGACCCCGGCCTGATAACCCGGACGCTGGACCGGGGCTCAATGGGCATCGTCGTCCCCCACGTCAACACCCGGGCCGACGCTGAACAGGCCATGATGTCCGCCAAGTTCGCCCCCTACGGCTACCGGGGAATGTTCGGGGGCCGCCAGTCCTTTGGAGTGTCTGACTACTTCCACACCGCCAACGACCAGACCATGGTGGTGGTGCTGCTGGAAGAGGTGGAAGCCCTGCACAACCTGGACGAAATCCTGCGGGTGGACTACATCGACGTCTTCTTTGTCGCTCCGTCGGACCTTTCCCAGACCATGGGCCATATCGGCAACCCGGGACACCCGGAAGTGCAGAAGGCCATTGACGAGGCCATAGAACAGATTGTTTCCTCGGGGCGGGTAGCCGGAACGCTGGTCAACGACGACAACGTCGCCGCCTACGCCGAAAAGGGCGTCCAGTTCCTGATGACATCGTGGAACGCCTGGATCGGGCGCGGCGCTGCCGAGTTCCTCGCCAAGGTGCCAAAGAGCTAGGGGACGCCTGCCCCGCCCGGTCAGTCCGCCGCGGTTTCGGCTCCCAGGGAAGGCTCCACCCAATCCGGCCCGTTGACATGGTCGAACAGGTCCGTCACTTCCCGCTGGGGCGGTGTGGTCAACAGGGTGACAGCGACGGCGATAACGCATGCGGCCACGAAACCCGGGACGGCCGGCTGCATGTGCCACGCTCCCGCAGCTTCCAGGTATTTGACTGTAGCGCCGAATCCCAGCAACTCCGTCAGGTCCCACACACCCTGGGTTCCCAGGCCCATCAACCACCAGAAGGTGGATATTAACGAGCCGGACACCACTGCAGACAGCGCTCCCCAGAGGTTGAACCGCCGCCAGTAGAGGGCCAGGATCGTCACCGGGCCGAAGGCCGCGCCCATCCCGCCCCAGGCCAGGGAAACCAGCGCGAAGACCGAATCGGGGGACACTATCGAAACAGCCGCAGCGATTATTCCCACGATAACCAGCAGCAGGCGGCCCATCCACACCCGGCTCCGGGTCCGCATCGAAGCGGTTATACGCTTCAACACCGGGAGGTCGTCCGAGGCCACCGCCGAGGCCAGGAGCAGCTGGGAGTCGGCGGTGCTCATCACCGCCGCGATGACGGCGGTCAGCAGCAGACCAGCGATTACCGGATGGAAGAACACCGACGACACCACCAGGTAGAGCCGCTCCGGGTCGGGCAGGGCCACCCCCAAGTGCAGCAGGGCAGGCGCCGCCACGAGGCCCATCAAGAGGGCCAGGACGAATATCAGGATAACCCAGGTCAAGCTCAGGTTCCGGCTGGTCTTGATGTGATCCTCGCGGTCCACTGCCATGAAACGGGCCAGCAGCCTCTGGGCGCCAAAACTGCCCATCGCCCAACCCGTCGACGAGAGGAAGAAAATTATCCCCAGCCCTTCGTTGTTCGGATCGGTGAAGGGATTCCAGAAGCCGGGCGCCGTGGACTCCAGCCCCTGGAACGGGTTGTCCACGATGATCAAAAGACTGACAGGGATGATGAAGAAGCCGGCCAGCATGATCAACGCCTGGAACACATCGGTCCGAGACACGGCCAGGAATCCACCGATGAAGGTGTATGAAACGACGGCCACCAGCGTAATCAACACCCCCAAGTCGTGCCCGCCGCCGGAATTTTCCAGGCCAAACACCTCCTCCAGGAGCTTGGCGCCGGCAATGAGCCCGGAACAAACGTAAAGGGTGATGAAGTAAAGCGAGATAACGGCGGCCAATGTCCGCAGTGCACCGGTCCCATCGTTGAACCGGCGCTCCAGGAACTCGGGCAGGGTCAGGGAGTCTCCCGTGGCCATGGTGTAACGCCTCAGCCGCTTCGCCATTACCGTCCAGGCCAGCCAGGCTCCGGCCACTATCCCGACGAGGGTCCACAGGTGCATCATGCCGGCGGTGAAGGCCAGGGCCGGAAAGACCAGCATGGTCCAACCGCTGACAGTCGATGAACCGGAACTCAGGGCGGAGGTCACCACCCCCAGGGTCCGGCCACCCAGGACGTAGTCGTCCATGTTCCGCATCCGCCGGGAACGTACGACCGCTATGGCGATCAACCCGACGAAATATGCAACGAAGACAGCAACGATCCACCAAACGGAATTGCCCAGAATTTCAGCCATGTTCAGACCAAGCTCCCGCCACGATTCTGCCCAACCCTTCTCCGCTGGGATAATGGGTTACCCCCGGGCGGGCATTGGCCCGGCCCGAGGTTTTCTGGACCAGCGCAATCGGAAACCGATTTCTGCCACGCAGCGCCTAATAGACTATACAATAGCGTCGATCAGGTGCAGCCAACCGCGCCCCCAATCTTACCGGCCCCTTCCGCCGGCCTGCAAACCCACAGTATGAACAGCGTCATGTCAACGGCAGCCCGGATATTCCTCCTGTTGGCCATCGCAGCCTCCGCCGCGTGCCTCACCGCTCAACGCCCTCCCTGTCCTGAAGGAGAAGAGCATTTCACCCGCTACGAGCTCTTCATGGGACGCAGCGCCGGGGCCGGTGAGATCGTGGACGACGCTGCATGGGCCGCCTTCCTCCAGGACACAGTCACCCCACGCTTCCCCGCCGGATTGACCGTCCTGGACGGCCGTGGGCAGTGGCGCGACTCCACGGGGACCATCCATCGGGAACGCTCCAAGCTCCTCATCATCCTGGCACCGCCGGGTGAGGAAGGACTCCGCCTCATTGAAGAAGTCTCGGAAGAATACAAGCGGCGCTTCAGTCAGGAGTCCGTCCTGCGCGTCGTATCACCCACCTGCGCCGCCTTCTAAGGATACCTGAACTCTGCAAACCCCACATCCCGGTGGTTTGGGATGATCCCCGAATGTAACCGGGCAACCTCCCGCTGTTCTGGCGCATCCAAGGAACCTGGAGTGACTCCCGATTGTATGCTGGGTATACTCTGCCTGGCACAAACGAACACCGCAAAACACAGTGGTGTCCGAACCGGGCGATCCAAACCCTTAACCAGGAGGCAATCAACAATGGCCGAATACATACCCTCAACCCGGGACTGGGTCCGTGAGCAGGTGGAGCTGTACGAGGGCAGCGACGGGGCGGAGGGGACGACGCTGCGCGACACCGGCATGCCCGTCGTCATAGTAACCAACCGGGGTCACCGCACCGGGGGCATCCGGAAGACTCCCCTGATGCGGATCAAGGACGGGAACAACTACGTGCTGGTCGGCTCCCAGGGCGGCGCTCCCAAGAGCCCTTCCTGGGTCTTCAATCTGCGCGCCGACCCCAACGTCGAGGTGCGGGACAAGGCCGAGGTGTTCACCATGCGGGTCCGGGAGGTCTCCAACCCGGATGAGCGCACCCGCCTCTGGGCACTGGCAGTGGAAGCCTACCCTCCCTACGATGATTACCAGAACCGGACTACCCGCAGAATCCCCGTCTTCGTCGCCGAGCCCGCGTGAAGGGGCGCTTCCCGGGCCAGTCCTGCGACGTTTAATCTAAAACGGCGCCTCATCAGCCCACCACCGCCGCTCGCTCCCTCCGCTTCGGCAGGCCCGGGGGCGGGGCGTGACCCGCTTGGCGCTGATGACAAACCGTCGTTGACTCAATTTCCAGCCCCGGATAGAATTAGCACACTCATGGCCCGCTTGTTTGACCTTCACATCCACACCACCAAGGGCAGCGCCGACAGCAGCCTCACCCCCGAAGACCTGATTCTCGAGGCGGAACGCCTGGGACTGCGGGGACTGTGCATCACCGAGCACAGCGGCCCCTGGGATCGCCACGAGTTCGAGCAGTTCGCCGCCCGTCATAACGTGGTGCTGGTGCGGGCGATGGAAGCGGACACCAACATGGGCCACATGCTCGCCTTCGGCATCGACCGCTACCAGTCGGGCTTCCACGACGCGGCCACCCTCTGCAAGGCCGCCCGCGATGTTGGCGGGTTCGTCATCAGCGCCCATCCCTTCCGGGGTGTGCTGGGCAGGCACATGCGCGAGCGTCCCTACCTCTACCGGAGCCTGCCCGACCCTTTGCCGAAAGAACCGCAGGAAGCCCTCGACCACCCGGTTTTCAAGCTGGCCCACGCCATCGAAGTTGCCAACGGCGGCACCGACGACCGGGAAAACGCTTTTGCCATGCAGGTAGCCGGACTGCTCAAGATGCCCGTCACCGGGGGGAGCGACGCCCACTCTACCCACGGGCTGGGCAAGTTCGTCACCGCCTTCCGGGACGAAATCCTGAACGAAGCCGAGTTTCTCAGGGCTCTCCATGCCGGCTCTTTCCATCCGGCGGTGGGCCTGCGGGACGGCAACCTCCGGCCCTACTCACCCTGACCCGCCCCGGGCCGCACACACAGGGCATACCACGGCAGCCAACCCCGGAGGGGAAACAGATGACGGCTCCCACAGCCGGGGCAATCTCCAACCGCACCTTCGTTGCCCTCGACCTGGAAACCACCGGTCTCGACCCGGACAACGACACTATCATCGAAGTCGGCGCCGTCAAGTTCAGGGAAGGCGGCGTGCTCGACATCTTCCAGACCTTCGTCAACCCCGGCCGCGCCATCCCCGAGTTCATCCAGCACCTCACCGGTATCGCCCCCCGCCAGGTGGAGCGCGCTCCCCGGTTCCCCGACGTGGTCGGCAGATTGGTGGAGTTCGTCGGGGACAGCCCCATCGTCGGGCAGAACATCAGCTTCGACCTGCGGTTCCTCAGCAGCCACGGGCTCACCTTTCCCAACCCCGCCTACGACACCTGGGACCTGGCTTCGGTGTTCCTGCCCACCACCATGGAATACTCCCTCGGCGCCCTGGCCCGCCTCCTGGCCGTGGAGCACGCCAATCCTCACCGCGCGTTGGAAGACGCACAAGCCACCCGCGAAGTCTTCATCGCACTGCTCCGACGAGCGTCCCAGGCCGACCCGGGCCTGCTGGACTTCATCAACACCCTCTCCTCCGCGAGCCGGTGGGGCCTAGACGCCCTGTTGTCCTTCCCCCGGGAGCCTGGGAGCTTGGGTCGCGTCTCGGGCCTGAGCGGGCTGGACCAGGAAAGCCTGGGCGCCCGCCTCGCCCGGCCCCAGCGACGGCGGACAGGATCAGCTTCCGACAACGCCACCGAACCGCCCGTCCCAAGCCCGGAGGAAATGGCCGCACTGGTCGGACCCGAAGGCCCCTTCGCCGCCAACTTCCCCGGATTCGAGCACCGGCCCGAGCAGGAACAGATGCTGGCCCAGGTGTCCGACGCCATCTTCGAGGGACACCATCTGGTCGTCGAAGCCGGCACCGGAGTCGGCAAGTCCATGGCCTACCTGCTGCCTGCCATGGTGTTCGCCGCCACCCAGGGACAGCGGGTGGTCATATCCACCAACACCATCAACCTCCAGGACCAGCTGGTCCACAAGGACATCCCCGCCGTCATCGAGGTGCTGGAACAGGCCGGCATCATCGAGGAAGGCCAGGTCCAGGCCGCCCTGCTCAAGGGAAGGGCCAACTACCTCTGCCTGGAGCGCTGGCGGAACCTGGCCCGCAGTCCCAATTTGACCGTTGACGAGGCCCGCCTGGTCAGCAAGGCCGCAGTCTGGCTCCAGCACACCGAGTCCGGCGACCGCAACGAGGTCAACCTGGCGGGACGGGACGCCGCCGGCTGGGGACGCATCTCCGCCGGACAGCGGGGCGGCTGCCAGACCCTGCGGGGCGGGGGCCCCTGCTTCTACCGCAACGCCCGCGACCGGGCCGAGCAGGCCGACATCGTGGTCGTCAACCACTCCCTGCTCCTCATTGACCTGGCCCGGGGCGGCGGTCTCATCCCCGAGTACCAGCACCTGGTCATCGATGAGGCCCACAACCTGGAGGAGGAGGCCACCCGCCAGCTCGGGTTCGAAATCCTCCAGAACACGCTGGACGAAAAGCTGGAACCTTCCGGCCGTATCGTCAACGGGGCCATGGCCCAACTCGCCCAGCCCGACGTCCCTCCCCTGGACCGCCAGACCGGGGAGCGCGCCGTCACCGACCTGCAGAACGAGACTCCCCGCCTCACCGAGCTGTGGGCCCGGATGTGGGCATCTGTTGCCGCATTCCTGTCCGGCCAGCGCAACCAGAACGCAGACTCCGCCCAGGTCCTGATTACGCCCCCCATGCACCGCCACCAGTCCTGGCGCGACCTCGCCCTGGCGTGGGAGAACCTGGATGTGTCGCTGGGACGGACGGTGAACGTCCTCGCCCAATTGCACAACACCCTGGACGGCCTCCAGCCGGCCGACGATTCGAGTGATAACTCCCTAACCTCCGAATCCGCTGCCATCCAGGAAGACTTGTCGGAGCTGCGGGAGCAGCTTTCCGCCGTCATCGGCGCTCCCGCCCCCGAGAACATCATCTGGATTGGCCAGGACCAGAACCGGGGCGACCTCTCCCTCCACTGCGCGCCGCTGGGGGTTGACCGCTTCCTCGCCGAGATGCTCTTCGACCAGAAGAAGAGCGTCGTCCTGACCAGCGCCACCCTCAGCAGCCAGGGAAACTGCGAATTCCTGCGCCAGCGCTTCGGAGTGGATGAGGCCACGCCCGAACTTGTTGTCGGCTCTCCCTTCGACTACCAGCGCGCCGCCCTGCTGATGATCCCCGACGACATGCCCCAGCCCAACGCCGACCGGTACATCGAGTCCGTGTCCCGCGTCGTCACCGACCTGGGATCCTCCCTGGACGGACACACCATGGCCCTGTTCACCTCCTACGCCGCCCTCCGCGCCGTGGCCCACCAAGTGCGGAACCGCCTGTCCCCGCAGGGAGTCCAGGTGCTGGCCCAGGGAATGGATGGCTCTCCCCAGCAGCTGATCCGCCGGTTCACCGACAACCCGGAAAGCGTCCTGCTGGGCACCAGCAGCTTCTGGGAGGGCGTTGACCTGCCGGAAGGGCTATGCAAGGCGCTGGTGCTGACCCGCCTGCCCTTCCAGGTGCCTTCCGACCCCATCGTCAAGGCCCGCTCCGACCAGTACGGCGACGCCTTCAACCAGTATTCCATCCCCCAGGCCGTGCTGCGCTTCCGCCAGGGCATCGGACGCCTCATCCGGCGCAAGACCGACCGGGGAGCCATCGTCGTCCTCGACCGGCGCATCACGGGACGAAACTACGGCCAGGCCTTCCTGCGCTCCATCCCCCCGTGCAGCCTCAAGCCCTCCAACCTGGCCTCGGTCGGAGAACTGGCCGCTGAGTGGGCCGGATAACCCCCCTCGATTGACCGTGGAACTCGCCGTCCCTCCCCCCTTCGACCTGGAATCTTCCCTGTTGGGAGGCCAGGCCCACCGCTGGAAGACCGACGGCGGCTGGTTCTCCGGCGTCCTGCGGGGCAACTTCGTCAAGATGCGTCAGACCGCTGAAGGAATCGAATTCCGCTCCCGTCCCACGCCGGAAGCCGACCTGGCGCCGCTGCTCAGGGACTACTTCCGGCTGGAAGACGATCTGCTGGAGGTCTACGACCGCATCTGCTTCGATGACCGGGTCGCCGCCATGGTCAAGCAGTACCCAGGGCTCCGCATCCTCCGGCAGGAGCCGTGGGAATGCCTGGTGGCCTACGTCTGCTCGGCCAACAACAGCATCCGCCAGATCCACAATAACCTGGAGAACATTTCCAACGCCTTCGGAGAACCGGTCTGCCTGGACGGCGACGTCCGCCACACCTTCCCCACTCCCGCCCAACTGGTCGAAGCCGGGGAGCAGGGCCTCCGCGACCTGAAGCTGGGCTTCCGTTCCCCCAACGTCCACCAGGTCACGGTGAAGGTGCTGGAACGCTCCCTGGACCTGGATGAGCTCATTGACCTGCCCTACGAGGATGCCCGGGACCGGCTCATGGAGTGCCGGGGCATCGGCTCGAAGATCGCCAACTGCATCCTGCTGTTCTCTCTGGAAAAGCCCCAGGCCTTTCCGGTGGACGTCTGGGTGCGCCGCGCCCTGGCCGAGTGGTACTTCCCGGGGCAGAAGCCTCCCACCAACCCGGTGCTGGAGCAGTGGGCCCACGACTACTTCGGCAACTACGCCGGCTACGCCAACCAGTACCTCTTCCACGGGAGGAGGCTGGCGTAGGAAGAGGCGCCGTCACCTGTAACGGCGCCTCTGGCCGAGACATCCTTGCTTGTCGGTAGACCTGCTCAATGCAGGGGGGGTTGGGGGATAAATCCCCCAAAGTACCCCGGTCACGGTCTCAGCAACAGCTTCCCGAAGAAGTTGGTACCCTCCATCTCCCTATGCGCGTCGGCGGCCTCGGCCAGCGGGAACACCTTGTGGACGACGGGCTGGATTACGCCCCGGTTAAGCATCTCCACTATCTCCCGCATATCCTCATTGGTCCCCATGAAACCGCCGTAGATCTCAATCTGCCGCGTGAACAGCAGCCCCAGGTGCAGCTCCGTCCGCAGTCCTGTGGTGGCTCCGCAGATGGTGTACCTTCCGCCAGGACGCAGAGAGTTGAAGGCGGCGGTGAAGAACTCCGCCCCCACATGGTCCACCACCACGTCAACGCCCCGCCGTCCCGTCAACGCCTGCACCCGCTCGGCGATGTCCTCTTCCTTGTAGTTGATGACCTCGTCGGCCCCTAGGCTTCGGGCCTGCTCCGCCTTCTCCGCCGTGCTGGTGGTGGCGATCACCCGCGCACCGATGACCCTCTTGGCCACCTGGATCGCCGCCGTTCCCACGCCCGCCGACGCCGACAGGACCAGCACGGTCTCCCAAGGTTTGAGCTGCGCCCGCCGCACCACCATGTTCCACACCGGCAGGAAGGTTGTCGGAGCCGCCGCCGCCTGCTCGAAGGACACTCCCTCCGCTATCGGGTGGGCGTTCACCGCCGGAACCGCGATGAGTTCGGCATAGCTCCCATCCGACGCGCTACCCATGAAGCGGGGCTGGGGCGCCCGCGCCTGCGGGGGAAAGGCGCTCAGTTGGCTGCCGTCGACCAGGGGATTTACCACCACCCGGTCTCCCTCGGCCAAGCCGGAAACCCCGCTGCCCACCGCTGCGACCTCGCCGGCGCAGTCGCCCCCGAGGATCAACGGCGGCGGGAACTCCCGGCGCAGACCTCTCCCCCCTTCCCGCGTATACAGGTCGAGGCGATTCAGGGCCGAGGCCCGCACCCTTACCAGGACCTCGTTGGGGCCGTAGTCCGGGTCAGGCCGTTCCCCGTAGGTCAGGACTTCCGGTCCGCCGTGGGCCTCGATATACACCGCTTTCATAAGTAGATAATCTCCTTAGCGCAACTGGGAACACATAGCTTGAGGAAGCAGGACTACGTGGGAAGCAGGACCGGGCGTTTCGGAGAAACCGCCGACCCGCTTCGGCTATTGTCTGCCCTCGTAGCAGTCGTTGCACATGAACACCACCGCCAGGGTGTCGTCATGGCTGCCAATCAGGCCGCAATGGGGGACTTCGCTGTCCTCGGACCAGGGAATATGGAAGGACCCACCGCACATCTGGCACGACGTCTGGTTGAACCCGTCCAGCGGGCCGTCGCAAATGACGCACAATTCCCGCTCTTCGTCCGGGTCGTTGGATTGAGTCACGGCCTCCCCTCCTTCCCCATTCCTCCTGCCCGCTTCCTGGCCAGGAATTCAGCCACCAACTCCCGCTCCTCCTCCTCCGAATTGACCAGCCGGTCCATCCGGGCTGCTTTCAACCGGCGCAGCACCTTCCCAACCTGTTTGCCCGGAGGGACTCCCATTGCAATGATTGCGTTCCCGTCCAGCATGGTGCGAACGCCTCGTCCTTCCTCCAGGTATTCCAGCAACCGGCGCGCCGCCGCATCCTCGAAACGACAGGATGCCGACACCATCGCCGCGGCTTCCCGGCCCTCCAGCAGTTCGGATACCTCCGAAGGCAACAGCCCGGGCGCAGCCAGCCGCTCCTCCAGCCGCTGGATTTCCAGGATATCCTCGGCCACTCTCCTCCACCGGGAGGGAACATTCAACCGCCGCATCACAGCTCCCAATGCTCCCTCCTCCAGCGGGTAGACCAGGGACGCCCAACAGACCAGGTCCGGCGGCAGGCCCGCGGCGTCCCGCGGAATCTCCGGGGATGCGGCGAAATCTGCTCCCAGTTCCGGGTGTATCGCCGCCAGCAGTCCGACTTCGGACGCCCGCCGCAGCGCCGGCAGAGGATCATCCTCGTCAAACATCCGCTCCAGCTCATGCCGCAGCCGGTCGCCGGTGACCGCGTCCACCCGACGCTCGGTGATCGCCTCCCGCAGCCGCTGCTCCGTCTCTTCCTCCAACCGGAACCCGAACCGCTGCTCGTAACGGATGGCGCGGAACAGCCGGGTCGGATCATCCACGAAACTCTGGGGATGAAGAATCCGGACCTGCTTTTTCGACAGGTCATCCATTCCCCGGTGGGGGTCCAGGATTTCACCGCCGGACCCGCCCACCGGCATGGCCATGCTGTTGAGGCTGAAATCCCGCCGCGCCAGGTCGTCGCAGATTGTTCCCGGAACAATTTCCGGCAGCGCCCCCGGCGTTGGATAGCTCTCCCGCCGCGCCGTCACCAGGTCCACCCGGGCCCCATCCCGGGCCAGGGTGGCGGTGCTGAATCGCTGGTGGACGACCAGGTCCCAGCCGGTTTCCGCCGCCAGCTCCCGGGCCAGCGCCACCGCGTCCCCTTCCACCACGAAGTCCAGGTCTTTCACCCGCAGCCCCAGCAATGCGTCCCGCACCGGCCCCCCCACCAGGAATACCGGCAAGCCCCCTGCCTCCGTTTTCCGCCGCAATGTATCCAGGAACGCGGCATTATGCCCGTCCAGGTCCTTGTCTAGGGGCCTTTCGACGGACTGTTTCGGACGGGAAATGGAGGATGGACCAGGGGAGGGGATGGTTTCCATAACTGAGGCACAATTATAGCACAGGGCAAGCAATTTCCCGCTCCCAGGAAACCGTTGGCCGGACTGCCCGCCCGTTGGCCCGTCCCCGGCCCCTGTGCTACAATCTCACCAACTTGGCCGGCCAGACAAGGCGCCGGAAAGCGCATCTGGCCCCACCAGGCTGGCAACCCTGAAGGTAGACCCCATCGCTAGGAGGTGCGCCATGACCGAAGCCAACTTCATGACCTACTACGACTTCCGTTGACCCTTCGTCTACAACGCAGCCGTGTGGCTGACGAAAGTAAGGGAGACCACTGGCCAGACCGTCGAAGTTGACTGGCAGCCCTTTTCCCTGGCCCAGATCAACGCCGGCCCCGACGAGGAGCTGAAGGTCTGGGAACGCCCCGAGATAATTGACGGGTCCGACACGACCCTCCTGGCCCACCAGGCCGGCCTGGCCGCCAAGCGGCAGGGCAAGGAAGCCTTCGAGTCCTTCTTCTGGGAGCTGCTCAAGTCCCGCCACGAGGAGAAGAAGGACCTGGCCGACCCCGCTGTCATTGAGGAGGCCGTCCAGCGCTCCGGCATCGACGCCGGCCAGTTCCAGGAAGACCTCAAGGACCCCGACCTGCTGCGGATTATCGGTGAGAGCCACACCCGGGCCGTCGAGGAACACGGCGCCTTCGGTGTCCCCACTTACGTCTTCCCCAGCGGCGGCTCCGCCTTCATCAAGATGTTCCCGCCCACCGATGAAGAGGCCGGTCCCATCTACGACAACCTCACCACCCTGGTCTCCCAGCACCAGCACGTCGGCGAGGTCAAGCGCCCCCAGCCGCCGTGGCCTCACGGAGTCATCTAGCGTTGACTCATCCCGACGGGGAATGGGGCTCCGCCCTCGGACTGGACTTTGACGACCAGGGCCTGTTGCGGCAGGCCCTGGTTCATCGTTCCTACCTCAACGAGCACCCCGGCTCCCCACTGGAATCCTACGAGCGGATGGAGTTTCTAGGCGACGCCGTCCTGGATATCATCGTCTCCACCGCCCTCTACGAGCGCCTGCCCGCTGTTTCCGAAGGAGGCTTGAGCAAGCTCCGCTCCCAGATTGTCTGCGACGAAAGCCTCGCCGCCACTGCCCGTTCCATCGGGCTGGGCGACGCCCTCCTCCTGGGAAGGGGTGTAGAGACAACCGGCGGACGCTCCAGCAGCACCATCCTGGCTGCCGCCTTCGAGGCGTTGGTCGCCGCCGTCTTCCTGGACCGGGGCTACCAGCACGCCCGCGACTTCGTCCTGGAAACCCTGGCCGGCCCCCTGGAAAAAGTCTGCCGCGACGGCGCACCACGGGAAAACCCCAAGTCCGCCCTCCAGGAGCTGTTCCAGGGATTGGGAAAGCCCGCCCCCACCTACCGTCTCGCCGAGGCATCCGGCCCGGACCACCGCCCGGTATTCATCATCGAAGCCCTGCTGGACGGAGAGGTCATCGGGCGCGGCGAGGGCGGCCGCAAGTCCGACGCCGAACGCGCCGCCGCCCGGGACGCCCTGGACCGCTGGCAACCGGCCCCCGCGCCCGCCGTCTGACCCGCTTCTCCCTACACAACCCAACCTTATGTTCAGCATCTTCAAGCGCGACCGCTCCGAAAACCGGAAACAGATGGACGAAGGCGTCCGCCGCAGCCGCGACCGGTGGTTCGGCCGCGTCCTCAACGTCTTCCGTTCCTCCAACCTGGACGACGATCTTTGGGACGAACTGGAAGAAATCCTCATCTCCGCCGACGTCGGAGTCGAGTCCTCCCTCCGCATCATCGAAGACCTCAAGGCGCGGGTCAGGACCGGGGGAATCACCGACCCCGACGCCGCCTTCCAGGTCCTCAAGGACTCCCTGGCCGCCAGCCTCCACTCCGACAACGCTGCCGGTGTCTGGCTGGAACCGGATGATGTCGCCCGGCCCTACGTCGTCCTCATGGTCGGCGTCAACGGCGTCGGCAAGACCACCAGCATCGCCAAGCTCGCCCACCACTTCCGCCAAGCCGGGAAGTCCGTCGTCCTCGGCGCAGCCGACACCTTCCGCGCCGCCGCCGAGGAGCAGTTGGAAATCCTGGGTCAGCGCGTCGGGGTGGATGTCATCTCCCATCAGCCCGGCGCCGACCCGGGGGCGGTGGCCTACGACGCCTGGCACGCCGCCCGCGCCCGGGACGCCGATGTCCTGATCATCGACACCGCCGGACGACTCCACACCAAGTCCAATCTCATGGAGGAACTGAAGAAGGTCCACCGGGTCATCTCGCGCCTGGACGAGACCGCCCCCCAGCAGGTGTTGCTGACCCTCGACGCCACCACCGGACACAACGGCATCGCCCAGGCCCAGTCCTTCCGGGACGCCGTCGGCTGCACCGGCATCTTCCTGGCCAAGCTGGACGGGACCGCCCGGGGCGGCGTCGCCCTCACCATCCAGCAGGACCTCCAGGTGCCCATCCTCTTCGTCGGCACCGGCGAGGCCCTTGATGACCTCGCTCCCTTTGATCCCCAGGATTTCGTCGACTCCCTGCTGGCCCCCGTGCCCTGACCGCTTCGACCCTGGGCAGGAATCCGTGGTGCCATTGGGCAACGTTTAACCCGGCAGTCACCGAACCGGCTAACATCTGAGTGACCTCCGTGGCCCAACCCATCATCTGGTTCGCCGCCCTCCAGTTCCTCGGCCTGCTCGTTTTCCCCCTGGCCTTTCTCCTCTTTGGCCGCCTCCCCGGCCGGGGTTACGGGCTCGCCAAGCCCCTTGCCCTGCTCCTCGCCGGATACTGCTGGTGGCTCCTCGGACACATCCCCGGTTTGGCCGGTCTTCCCGGGACCATCCTCCTGCTGCTGGTGTCCGCCGCTGCCCTTTCCGGTTGGCTGGCTCGAAGCCAGTGGCCTGCCATCCGGGAGTACCTCCGGCTGGAATGGCCCACCATCCTCGTCACCGAGCTGGTCTTCCTCGTCTTCTTCGCCTTGTGGCTCGCCGTCGCCGCCCATGCGCCGGCAATCAATCACACCGAGAAGCCCATGGATTTCGGCTTCCTCAACGCCGTCCTCTACTCCAGCTCCTTTCCTCCCGAAGACCCCTGGCTTGCCGGTCACTCCATCAGCTACTACTACTTCGGCCACCTGATGATGGCCTTCCTGGTCAAGTTGACCGGCGCGGCTTCACCAATCGGATACAACCTGGCTGTCGCCACCATTCCCGCCCTCCTGGCCGCCGGGACCTTTACCCTGGTATCCGCACTCGTCCGCTTGTCCGGCGGGTCCCGCACCCACGGATGCATCTTCGGAGTCGTCGCCCCCGTCCTGCTCATCCTCATCGGCAACCTGGAAGGAGGGCTGGAGCTCATCCACTCCCTTGGATGGGGCGGCGAAGGCTTCTGGCAGTGGGTCGGCATCAAGGGACTGGAAGGCGGCCCCGGCCGCGTCTCTTCTTTCTTCCCCGACCAGTACTGGTGGTGGTGGCGGGCTACCAGGGTCATCGACACCCTGTCCAACGGCGTCAGCCTGGACTATACCATCACCGAGTTCCCCTTCTTCTCCTTTCTGCTGGGAGACCTCCATCCCCACATGACCGGGCTGCCCTTCGTCGTCCTCTTCCTCGGCGCCGCCCTCAACCTCTACCTGTCGGACACCCCCGCCGGACTCCCCTGGCTCCGGCGCCACCCCCTGGAAGCCGCCGCCCTAGCTCTCCTCCTCGGGGCCTTGGCCTTCATCAATACCTGGGACTTCCCCGTCTTCGCCGTCATACTCGGGGGCGTAGTCTTCGCCAAATCCCTCCGGGACAGCCGCGCCAATATCCGGGTGCTTTCCGCGCTGGCCCGCAGTCTCATCATCACTATCCCCATAGCCGTTCTGGGATTCGCTCTGTTTCTGCCCTTCTACCTCGCCTTCACCAGCCAGGCCGGAGCTCCCCTGCCCGTGACCGGCCCAGGAACCCGCCCCTTCCTCTTCCTCGTCGTCATGGGATTCCCTGTACTGCTCGCGGCCGCTTTTAGCCTCCGCCAGGCCCCCCCCGCCTTTACCGCAGGTGCGGAATACAACAGTGCCTCTGATGGTCCACTCACTTTTCTGGTAGCGTCCGTAGCCATCGCTCCCCTCATCCTTTGGGCCATCGGATTGGGGCTGGTCTACTGGATAGCCGGACCCGACTGGACCGGCAACCTGGGCACCGTGAATCGCCTGCTCGTCACGGTGCCCCTTCTGCTCCTGGCCGGGCTCGCGGGACTCTCTGCTCTTCGCCGCAATCGTCTCAGTCTCAACCCCCCGGTTGGATTCCCCCTGCTGCTGTCTGCCGCCGCCTTCGGACTGCTGGCCCTGGCCGAGCTGTTCTTCGTGCTGGACTTTTTCGGCAACCGGATGAACACCGTATTCAAGGTCTATTACCAGTCATGGCTGCTACTGACGGTCGCCGGTTCTGCCGGCCTCTATTACCTTTGGGATAACCGCCGCACCTCCAGCATCCCGACCACCAGCGCCAAGTATGCCCTGGCTACCCTGGGAATCGTGTTTTTGGCCGTATCCCTCTACTACCCCGCCGGAGCCATCATGGACCGCACCGGAATCGGCAGCCCCGGCTACACCCTCTCCGGCAAGACCCTCGACGGTCTCGCCTTCGCGCAGGAAAGAGACCCCGGAGAGTACAGAGCCATACGATGGCTCCGCGAAACTGCTGCTCCCGGGCGGCTGGTGGAAGCGGTGGGCAGCGATTACACTGATTATGGCCGCGTCTCCTCCAGCACTGGACGCGCCACCGTCCTCGGCTGGCCGGGCCACGAGCACCAGTGGCGCGGTTCCCTGGAACCCCTGGCCGGACGGGAGGAGGATGTGCGCAGCATCTACACCGCCGGAGATATTGAGCAAGCCGACGGTCTGCTCGACAAGTACAAGATCCGCTATGTCTACGTAGGGCGCCGGGAACGGGAAACCTACGGCCCCGCCGGGTTGACGCGGTTCGAAGATTTCATGGAAACCGTTTTCACCGCTGACGGCGTAACAATCTACGCGCTCCCTGACGGGTCAATCGTAAGCGCACCAGACCAAGGAATTACAGGACCCCATGCCCAACGCTGAACATCGACAACCCTGGTGGCAGGGACGCATCGGTTGGTTGGAACTCGGCTTCCTTGCCCTGTTGGTCGTGGCCCTCGGCCTCCGCCTCTGGGAACTGGATGGCCGGACCATGCACTACGACGAGGCCATCCATCTCCACTTCGCCTGGAAACTGGCCAACATGGAGGAGTATATCCACTCCCCCTGGATGCACGGCCCATTCCAGGTTGAGATGGTAGCCTCCCTGCTGCTGCTGTTAGGCGACTCCGACACCGTCGCGCGTCTCGGTTTCGCCCTCTTCGGCACCACCCTGGTCGCCCTCCCCTACCTGCTCCGCAGCAGTTTGGGCACCGCCGGTTCGTTCCTCACCGGAGCTATGCTGGCCGTTTCTCCCGTCCTGTTGTACTTCAGCCGCTTCGGCCGCAACGACATCATCATGGCCGTCTGGGCCTCCCTTCTCTTCATCCTCATGTGGCGCTACTTCCAGGAGGAGAAAGACCGGTACCTCTACCTGTCCGCCGCAGTGCTAGGCTTCATGTTCGCCACCAAGGAAACGGCATTTATCGTAGCTGCGACCCTGGGAGCCATCGCCTTCCTCCTGGCCATCCCCCAGTTCGCCCCCCTGGTCTTCCGCCGAGAACGCCTGCGCAACCTCGCCGGCCCGGCCGGATTCCTCCTTCTTCTGGTGACGCTGACCCTCCCCCAGTGGTCGGCTCTGGCAGGTCTGTTCCAGGACCTGGCCGGACTCGAACTCATCAACCGGAACGTCGAACACACGGGAGTCACCGGAACGCCTGTTTGGGGCGGCCCGATACTACAACTCCCTGTGGTTCACACACCCATCTGGCTCTCCGCTGCCCTGTTCCTGGTGCTTCCCGCCAGTCTGGTATCCCTCAACGGACGCCGGTGGAGTGACTTAAACCGCCTGCTGGGACTGGTGGTATCCCCATTGGCCATCGCCGTTGCCCTCGTCTTCGTCCTCTTCCGTCCCATTGGCCACGCCGCCGGTGCGGGTGGGCCCGCCTGGGCGGCTGACCTGGCCTTCGCCGCCGTCCTGCTGGCATTGGCGGCGGAATGCCTCTTTCTCTCCCGCCCAGCCCTACGTCCGGTGGTCCTACGTGTGCTTCTCGTGGCTATCCCAGGGTCCTTGTACGCGGTACTGGCCACCCCTCTGGTCAGCGTCGGAGGAGTGGTCGCATCGGTGCTCCCGTCGGGAGTCGCCGTCGACACTTCCGCCAACGGCCTTCCCTGGAACTACGTCGCCGCAATCACCCTCGTCACCGCCGCCCTGGCAATTTCCGTGGCCCTGGGCACGGCCTGGCGCGGGCGGACCTGGCTCATCTGCGCCGGAATCTTCTACCTGGTGTGGCTCACCCTCTACACCACCGTGTTCACCAACCCCGCCGGCGCCTTCACCGGAGTCTGGCAGAGCATGGGGTACTGGGTTGCCCAGCAGGATGTCGCCCGCGGGAACCAACCCTGGTACTACTATTTCGTCGGCCTGTCCGTGTACGAGACCCTGCCTCTGGTGTTTGGGACCCTGGGAGGACTCTACTACCTGCGTAAGGGCGATTACTTCGGGATCGTTCTCGCGCTGTGGGCCGGACTCACCCTAGCCGCCTACACCGTCGCCAGCGAGAAAATGCCCTGGCTCCTGGTCAACATCATCCTGCCTTTCATCATCCTGTCCGGAAAATATCTGGGAGATCTGGCGTATTCCGTCCGGTGGCGGAGCATTGTCGCCACCGGCACTTTCCTCCTGCCCACATTGGCGGCTGCGGTGTTCATCGGAGGCATCTACCTGGCCCGGGGCTACGTTTCCGCCCAAGGCGCTCCCGAACCGGCCTGGTGGCTGACTCTCCTGAGCATCCTTGCCCTGTGCTTCGTTTGCGCCTTCCAGGTCCGCCGCGCCACCCGCGGCCAGGGCAGCGCCCTGATCGGCCTGGGCGCTGCAGCCGTGTTACTCGCCTTCGGAATCTGGACCGCCGGGAAAGCGGCGTACACCTTCGATGACTCCCGGGTGGAAATCATGGCCTACGCCCAGGGCAGCGCGGACCACCTCGAGGCCTATCCCCCGCTTGTGCGGGAGGCATCCTTCCCCGGTGCGTCGGAAACCCCCGCCCTCGTCGACTACGGCATCTGGTATCCCCTCCAGTGGTACCTGCGTCACGAGACTGAAAACGGCACCGTCCGCCTGACCTGTTTCAAGGAAAAGGGGGAGGAGGGATACCGGGCCGACTGCGCAATCCCCAGCGAGACCGAAGCGCCATCCCTGCTGGTGAGCAACGCCAATCCCCTTGAGGATGACAAACTACCCGATGGGTACCGGGAAACCGGCCCTTCCCGAGACCTTCTCTGGTTCCCCGAGAGCTACCGCCGCCCGGGGGAAGACCGCCAAAAGGAAACGATATGGGAAGAACTCTCTCTCGACCTGCCCTTCTTTGCAGAGAAGGCATCCAGCAAGTCTGCCTGGAAGGAGGCCATCGACTACACTCTCTTCCGCGACATCGGGCGGGACTGGTATTCCTCGGAGTACCGTACCTGGACCAAGTGAAAACCTGGACGGTTTGCAGGTTATGAAAACCCCGCATACCCGCAAGCCGGGACATTGCCGGTATACGCAACAGTTGTGGGATAATGAACCGCGCCGGTGTTTTTCCCGACCCACGCTGGGAGTGGGCACAACCGGAAAGAGGACCAACGACGTGGCCGCCGTGAGCAGCAGCATTGAAGATTAACAACTGGCGGTTCTGGCTCAGTCTGGCCACCGGGCTGCTGCTCCTCGCCCTCATGGTCTACTACGCCGACGTGGGAGAAATAACCCACTCCCTGGCCGGCGCCAACTACTGGTACGCCGTTCCCGCCGTAGCCTTGTACTTCGCCGCCGTATATTTCCGGTCCCTCCGGTGGAGCTTCCTGCTAGCTCCCCTGGCGGACATCCCGCCAAAGCGTCTCTTCCCCGTCGTCGCCATCGGATACATGGCCAACAACCTCCTCCCCGCCCGCATCGGAGAGGTGGTCCGTGCCTACGTACTGGCCCGCCGCGAGCCCGTCAGCGGCAGTTCCGGTCTCGCCACCATCGCTGTTGAGCGCGTCTACGACGGGCTGACCCTGGCCCTTTTTGCTGCCGTCACCGGCCCCCTGCTCCTCCTGTTGGGGGAGCTTGACTCCGCGCCCGCCGGTTACCGCACTTCGGGCATCATCCTCACCATCGCCGTCGTCCTGATCTGCATCGCCGCGGCCGGAGTGCTCACCGCCGCCAACTTTCCCTGGTTTACCCAAGCCGTGGAGCGCGTTCTCAACCTCAGCCCGGCCCGTTTCCGGCCCTGGCTCTTCCGCATGGCCCTGGGATTCATCGCCGGCCTGTCCGTTCTCACATCTCCAAGGAAGCATCTCATCCTCCTCGTTCTCTCCCTTCCCATCTGGCTCCTGGAAGGCGGGACTTACCTGCTGGTCCTCTACTCCTTCGGCATCGACGGCGTGATTACTTCCTTCTGGGCCCTGCTGCTGACTGCCATCCTGGTCACCGCCACTTCCAACATCGCCACCGCCTTCCCCGCCAGCATCGGAGGCATCGGCGCCTTCGAGGTCGCCTCCCAGCAGACCCTGGTCGCCCTGGGCGTAGCTGCCTCTGTCGGAGCGGCCTACGCCACCTTCCTCCACCTGGTCGTCCTCTGGCTGCCGGTCAACCTCGTCGGGCTGGCCTTCTGGTGGCGCGCGCACCTGTCCATGAGCCAGGCCACTGCCCAACAGCCCCAACCGGACCAGTCCTCCGCTACCCCTCCCCCAACCGCAAACCCCGCTCCAGGAAAGGAAACCCCGTGAACTTCGGAATCATAGGCGGAGGCGCCGCCGGTCTTGCCGCGGCATATGAGCTGTCCCGCCGGGGCCACACCGCCGACGTCTTCGAGACCGCTCCCATCCTCGGCGGCCAAGCCTCCACCTTCACCATCGGCGGCGGCCAGCTCGAGCGCGGCTACCACCACCTGTTCCGCAGCGACCGGGACATGGTACAGCTCATCCGGGAGGTTGGCCTGGAGGAGCACATGGGATGGTTCGAGTCCAAGGTCGGGCTGTTCCACGGAGGAAGGGTCTGGCCCTTCTCATCTCCAACGGACCTTCTGCGCTTCTCCCCCCTTCCCTTCGGCCAGCGCCTCCGGGTCGGCTTCTGGACCTTCCTCCTCCAGAACACCCGCAACTGGCGCAAATTCGAGGACGTCACCGCAAGGGACTGGATCATCGGTCACATGGGAGAGGACGCCTACCGGGTCATCTGGGAGCCCCTCCTGCGGGGCAAGTTCGGCGACTCCTACAACCAGGTCGGCATGGCCTGGCTCTGGAGCAAATTCCGCCTCCGCGTCGCCTCCCGGGGCAAGGCCTGGCAGAAGGAACGCCTCGGTTACCCCCTGTGCAGCTTCGGCGAGGTCTTCGACGCCGTAGCCAGGCGCATCCAAGAACAGGGCGGCCGCGTGCATACCGGGGCCACAGTCGAGCGGGTCGAGGTATCCAACGGAAGGGCCACCGGCCTCACCATCAGTTCGGCTGAGTTCTTCCGCGAGACCCGCCAATACGACGCAGTCATCGCCACCACCCCTTCCTACATCTTCCCGTCCCTGGTGGACGGCCTTGCCCCGGCCTACGTGGAACATCTCCGCTCCGCTCGTTATCTCTCCGCTGTCCTCATCGTCCTTGCAATCAATGAGCCCCTGTCCGATGTCTACTGGATGAACATTGCCGACCGCACCATGCCCTTCCTCGGCATCATCGAGCACACCAACATGATCGACCCCGGACTGTACGGGGGCCACCACATCGTCTACATCACCAACTACCTCAGCCGAGACGACCCCATGTACGACCTCAGCCCCGGCGAGCTGCTGGCCGAATACCTGCCCCACCTGCGCCGCATCAATCCCGGCTTCGACCTGGGCTGGGTCATCGAGTTCCACTACCACAAGGTCGACGGCGCCCAGCCCATCATCGGCACTCACTACGGATCGCAAATCCCTGACCACCGCACCCCGATCCGCAACCTTTACCTGGCCAACACCACCCAGATCTATCCCGAAGACCGGGGCACCAACTACTCCGTCCGCATGGGCCGGGAAGTGGCGCGGATCGCCTTGGGGGACCTGGGATAGCCTCCTCTACCCACTCCTGATGCTACAATGAAGGTTCAGACAGGTTGATTGCGCCGGAGACGTGACCATGGACGTAAAAGAAGCAGCTAAGATCGCCAAGGCCTACATCGCCGACCTCTTCGACGACGAACTAATTTCCAACGTTGGGTTAGAGGAGATAGAGCGCGAAACCAGCAACCCACACTTTTGGAGTGTTACCGTCGGATTCTCAAGACCGTGGGACACCCGGGGCTTGGCTTCCACGACTCTGGGACAAACTGGACTCCGAAGGTCGTACAAAATGCTCCGGATCAACGATGCCACCGGTGCAGTCCATTCCGTAAGGGATCGCGTTCTGCGCCGGTCTGAATGAGCCACCACTGTTGCCGGGATATTTCCTCGATACGAACTTGTTAGTCCTTCTTGTGGTGGGAAGCGAAGACCGAGGTCTGATCGAGAAGCACCGCAGGTTGGACAACTACTCAACTGCAGATTTCGACATCTTGGTTGATCTACTGGAAGGCGTGGACGAAGTTTTCGTAACCCCCAATACTGTCACAGAAACGTCCAACCTCGTAAGCCAACACGGGGAACCGGAGCGTTCCCGATTGATGGCACGGTTGCGGTTCCTCATTCAAGAAAGCCGGGAAATTGTGGTAGCCAGCGCCATGGCCTCTTGTAATCCCGACTTTGCCCGCTTGGGCTTGACTGATGCCGCGTTGTTGGAAGCCGCTTCTGCCGATAATCCGGTATTGACCGTAGACTTGGAACTCTATTTGACCGCCATCGAAACCGGGGAGGAAAAAGCCGTCAACTTTACGACTTACCGTGATCTGTAGCACATCCTACCCCACCAGCCCCTCCATCTCCCTCTGCTGCCCTTGGGGAAGCCGCACCCGTTGCACCGCCTGGCAGGCAGTCGGGTCCAACGGCAGGTCAACCCGTTCCCGGCCACAACAGGAAGGTGGTAAACTCGGGCAGACCTTTACATGGAGGCGGATTTATCCCAATTCCCCAGAATCCCGTCCCTCCGCGCAGGATTGAAAATCCCGCTCCCCGCCGGAGGGTTCCTCAACCTCACGGCGGTCTGCGTAGCCTACCCTGCCGGTTCCCGCCGTCGTTGTAACCCTTGATAGCCACCGTCAAGCGCAGGCTCCACTACGGGTGGGTCATCTTTGCCCTCACCTTTTCCAATCTCACCGTGGAAGGCGGGGCCAAGAACGTCCAGGGTGTTTTCCTCGTTGCCCTCCGGGACCACTTCCGCAGCAGCGTTGCCCTCACCGCGGGCGTCTTCTCGGCCTCGGGATTATTCGGCGCCTTTGCCGCCCCCTTCCTGGGACGTTTCCTGGACCGCTTTGGCCCCCGTGCCATGTTCCCGCTGGCCGGGTGTTTTATCCTCGTCGGATGGCTGGCCAGCAGCGTCGCCAGCGATGTGTGGCAGCTGTTCATCTTCTACAGCGTCATCGCGACCCTGGGACAGGTCGGGATTTCCTCTTTCTCCGCTACCGCCACCCTGGCCCCTTGGTTCCCCAGGTCCAAGGGAGTAGTCCTCGGGACCGCCGACGCAGGCAATCCGGCCGGACAGGCCATCATAGTCCCCCTGGCGCAGCTCATCGTCTCGACCCTGGGATGGCAGTGGGCTTACCGGATTTTCGGCGTCGCCTTTTTCCTGGTCATTGCCCTTCCCAACCTGCTCCTGCAGAGGCGCCCGCCCCACTCGGAACAGGAACTTCGCGCCGCCGAAGCGGACGGGCCGGAGAAGGAAGAAAGCTCCGGAGGGCTGCCGAATTTCCCTTCGCCGGGTGAATCTACTTCCGGATCCTCCATGGCCGAGGCCCTACGGGAACCGGCGGTGTGGTTCCTCCTGACTGCCCGGGCGGTCGGCTCCGTCGGAAGCCAGATGACCATCGTCCACATGCTGGCCTACCTCTTCCTGGCCGGATACGGGGAAATGCAGGCGGCCTTTGCCATCGGCACCGCGGGACTGCTGGGCATCGGTGGACGCCCCGGTATCGGTCTCCTGTCCGACTTCCTGGGACGGGAGATTGTCTACACTTTCAGCATGGCCATGACCGTAGCCGCCGTGATGGTCGTCCTCTTTTTCGGCGGGGAAGGCGTCTGGTGGGCTCTCGTGGCCTTCGTGGCCCTGAACGGGTTCAGCGAAGGAATCAGCGGCCTGCTCATCGGGGCCAAGGCCGCCGACCTCTACCCGCCCCGCATGTTGGGGACCGTCATGGGCCTGCTGGAAACTGGACGGGGCATTGGCATCGCCACCGGACCGGTCATGGCCGGCCTGCTCTTCGACTTGCAGGGCGACTACTTCCTGGCCTTCCTGATTTCCGCCGGCCTGACCGCCGCGTCCATATTCTTCGTATGGTCCGCCTGGTTCGCTTCCCGCAATCGGAGCCGGTAGACCAGGCCGGTCTTCAGGCCCGGTTTTCCTGCCCGCCTCCGTGACACCATCTGGAGAGCTGTTCCCGAATTTGACTGTCGCAGTGCCGGAATCGGCGAAGGGGAGCTGGGATGGGCGCGGGTGTGCTCCGGGGTGCTCCCGGCTTATACCATGCCCAGGGACTGGAGAAATTCCGTCAGGGCAGCAGCACATTCGCGGGGCTTTTCCAGTTGCAGGAAATGGGTGGCTTCCGGCAGGAAGTCATAGTCCACGCTCAAAATGTCGCTCAGGTCCAGGGTGGGCAGGTAGGAGAAAGGCAGCGTCGGGTCGGCGCCGACCACCTTGACCGGACACCTGATTTCATCGAAATCCACCGCCACCGCGTACACACCGGCGTAATCGATGATCTGCGCCTCGTATTCCCGGGGGCAGCGAAGCTCGAAGCCGTCTCCCAGATCGCTGGGCCGCAGCGTCGTTTCTGCCATGAGGTGGAAAACACCAGGCGCGAATTTCTGAAAGGGCGTCAGAAAGGGAAGGATGTCGGAAAATTCTTCCCTGCGCTGGAACTTCTCCGTTCTCCGGCGGGCGAAGCCGGCAGATTGAGCCGCAGCCGCTTCGAATTCCTGGTGACTGCGGCCGGGCTTGCAGAGAGGGGGATCGTAGAGCGCCAGGCCAGAGTAACGCGCGCCCCGGCCAGCAGAGAGAAGTGAGGCCAGCGCGGAAACCGAGTGAAACACTCCAACCTGGGGTTTCTCCCCAAACCGCCGGTCAACCGCTTCGAGGATAAGGTCGTGGTCAGAGACCAGGGTGGGAACGTTATGGGCATCCAGCCCGCTTACCTTGTTCCAGCCGTGGTTTCTCAGGTCGAAGACCACCACGTCGAATTCGCCGGTGAGCAGTGACCAGAAGGGGTAGTACAGGTCTACGGCCAGCCCGTTGCCGTGACTGAGTATCAGCCGGGGCCCGTCCGTATTGCCGTGGCGGCGGACAAATATGCTGGTGTCCGCGTCCACCGGAACTTCGTAGACTGCAACCGGCTCCGGCAATTTCCATGCGGACTCCGGGTTACCGGTCAATCTTCACATCCTGACGGCGGTTAGTCGCGAATCCGGGGCAATCGCCCGGCTGGGAATATCCGCCTGGACCGGGTAGCTCGTAAGCCAGCGCAGCGGCAAACCCTTCCCCTCCGATATCCCGCAACGCCCATGTCACAGAGGGAAGGTGCGGAAAGCGGAATCTCCCGGTCACTCCACCCCGGCGGATATTGGGCGGCACCTGGAACCGGGATATGTCGGTTGAAAACCCGGTTCCCAAGGCTTTGATCAGAGCTTCCTTGCACGTCCACAGCCGGTAGAACAGCCTGATCCTGGCCTGCCCCGCCAGTTCATTCAACTCGGCTTGCTCATCGGATCCCATCACGGCTTCGATGAGGGAAGCCAGGTCCCGCCTCGGCGTGATCTCTTCAACATCCACGCCCAAATGTCCCCCTGGAGCGAAGGCAATCAGGCCACACTCGCCACTGTGGCTCACGTTGAAACTGATGGACGCAGGAGACCCGTCAACCAACGCTAGGGGTTTGCCATAATCGTTTTCTTCAAAAGACAACTGGTGGTTGTGGCATCCTATGGAACTGCAAAGAATACTTCGGAGTGCGGCGCGGCAGAGAATAAACCGGCGCCGTGCCCCCGGCACAAACTTTAGGCTGCGGGAACGCTCGACTTTATCGAGCCAAGCCAAGGAGTCGCTTTCGCGGGCCGGGTGCGGTCTCAGGCATACCCGCACAACCGTGATGTCCCCGGACATGAAGAAGGGACTCCACCAAGATTGATTAGCAGGTGCTAAAACGTCAGCGGAGCCTGTATTGGCTACATTCAACACGCTGCGTCCCTGGGAGTCCCTGTCCAGTTTTATTGAAGAAACGGTTTGCCGAGCCTAGCCTTCCAGGGCGGCTATCAACTCGCCCACCGTGTTGTACTTGGCGCAATCTTCCGGGCTGAATGACCTGCCAAATTCATCGGCCACCAGCTTGACGAATGCCACGAAGTCAACCGATGAGATACCGGAATCCTTCAAGCTCGATTCAAGATGGAGCGGGTCGCCCGCCGACCTGCCCTCTATTTCCAGGTTATCGTCCACCAGTTTTCTGAGACGTTCCTCAGCTGAAGCCATTGAAAGGTCCTCCAAAAGGATGTGATTTCTTCCGTCGTCAGTCTTCCGGCGGAAGACTGACAAGAGCGTAACAAGAGGAGGGTAGCAGGTCAACCCGGATTGAATTGCACCGCTCCATGCTGCCCGGGTCAACCCCGATGCGGTTCACCGCCTATCGTCGGGAACGGGTTATGCTATCGCTTCCTGCAAACTGCCCTCCCGCAAACAGTCGTTCCGGTTTACTGGGAGCCTTTGACCTGCACGGTGACGATGTCCAGGCCGTAGTATTTCTGGTGTTGCACCGACGAGGCATAATGCCGCAAGAGGCGCAGCGATACCTCGCCTTCCTCCAGTCCCTCGGTCTCTTCACTGAGATGGGCCAACCGCTGTTCCAGGTTCTGTTCGTCGAAGACGGCAATGAACTCCAACTCCATTACCCCGGCGCCGGGCCGGGCAGTCACCCTCAGCCGTGGAGGATCATCGCCGGCTTCTTCGTCACTTCTCTCTACCAGGCTCATCAGCGTTTCCTCGGACGCCGCGAGCAGACGGCCAGTGGACGATTCATTCCAACCGAGCCGTCGGGCCTGTTCCCCAATGAACTTGTGGATGTCGGGGAGGGCCGATGTGTCCAGCCTGGCCTGGAGACGTTCTCCCCTCCGAG
This sequence comes from Dehalococcoidia bacterium, assembly GCA_034423195.1. Lineage (GTDB taxonomy): Bacteria > Chloroflexota > Dehalococcoidia > Lucifugimonadales > UBA3495 > CATOSK01. Next base: position 34,066 of record DAOUIZ010000043.1, read on the forward strand.
GGTTGGTCAGGTCGAGGAACAGGGTCATCAGGATCGCGGCCAGGGCTCCGACCAGCATTCCGTTGTCCAGCAATCCCCCCCAGGGACCGCCAAGCAGGTCCGCGAAGACCGTTTGTTGCTCGAGCCCGGCGCCTAGCGAGAATGAAATCCCCACGATGATCACCTTCTGAGAATCGAGCCCCGCCTGGACCACGGTACGGATACCCTCCACGAAGAGGAGGCCGATGGCCACCAGCAGGTAGGCGCCCATGACCGGAGACGGAATCGTGAGCAGGACCGCCGGCAGCTTGGGGAACAGCGCCAGCAACACCAACGAACCCCCGATCACGTATCCCACGTTGCGGGAAGCAACCCCGGTCAGGTTGACGAGGGAGACACTGGTGGAGGAATAGACGGTGGTGGGAGGCGTGCCCGCGATTCCAGATGCGACAATGCCCAGCCAGTTTGTGTTGAGAGAACTCTGGACACGGCGGAAATCGGTTGCGCGGGGCCCCCGCCGCGATGCTTGCTGGATCGCAACGTTGTCGCCGATGTTCTTGATTCCCCCCACCAGGGTTACCACGACGAACACCGGCAGAAGCGCCCAGAAGTCGCCCCCCGGGGCCAGGTTGAACCCGGGGAAGCCGCCCACGGAAATTCCGGCCCAGGCCGCGTCCGTCACCGGCGTGACGTCGTAGGTCCCGAACAGGACGGCCGCCAGGCAGCCCGCTCCTATCCCAATGATGGGCGACCAGAGCCGCAGGGCGCCGGTTGCGCGCAACGCAAGTCCAACCACGACGGCCAGCGTTATCGCCGCTATGGCCGGTCCCGCAGCCGCCGGAGCCGCCTCCGGCAATTCCTTGACCCGGTCCAGGGCGATGGGCAGGACCGCGGCCGCAATCAGCATCAGGACCACCCCCGAAACCGCCGGCGTGATGATCCGCCGCAAAAAGGGCAGCCATACGGCCAGGGCGAGGTATGAGAGAGACGAGACGACGATCAGGCTCGCCAGCAGTTCCGGTCCTCCCGCGGTCAGGGCCAGGACCGAGATGGGCACGAAATTGGGCGTGGTGCCCATGATGAGCACGTATCCGGCCCCGAACCGCCACAATTTGCTGGCCTGCAGGGCGGTGAGGACACCGGCGATGATGAGGGCGGCGAAAACCGCCCACGAGATGTAGGCCTGGTCCTGTCCGCCCGCTCGGGCCGTGATCACCACGATCAGGACCAGCGGCGCGATGGCGAAGACCATGCCCTGGAGGCCAACCCCCAGGGAAACCCAGTAGGGGCAAGCATCATCGGCCTCGTAGCGAAGATTTTCATTCATGGTAGAACGCTGGAAGGGTCCCCGAACCGGACTTCATTTCCCTGGATTTCGTCCCGCAATTCTACACTGTGCGGAAACGAAACTGGGGAACAATCCAGTCCTTGGGGTTCCTGATCGATTCCTTGGCTGGAAGACCGCACAGCCGGCATCCGGTACGCCCCCCGGCTCACTGGAGCACAGGCGATTGCAAAATGCGGTATCCGAAGGGGAAATCAGGGGGGAATGGCGTTTGGAGAACCCGAACGGGTCGTTCCGGCGGGGAATCCCTTAGACTAACTGCCAGAGACCGCCTGCCAGCCGGTTATGCCTTGCTCGCCCGGCATGATAGTACGGCTGGAGAAGGGGGGCGGACGTAAGATAAGGCTGCCCCGTGGAGGTTGAGGACGGGCAGATGCCAAGGACTCCCGGGGACAGGCACGAGACGGCTGTCCCCGGGCTATATGTTCGTGAAAGAGGGGCGTTTAGAAACTGCTGTTACGGGCGTTGCTGAAGCAATCGCTGCAGTAAACCGGCCGGTCGCCGCGGGGGCGGAAAGGGACCATGGCATCCACGCCGCATTGGGCGCAGACGATGGGGTGCATTTCCCGGGGGGCACCCTCGTACCCGCCCGCGCGCTGTTCGGCGCGGCGTCCCGAGCGGCAGGACTGGCACCGCTTGGGGTCGTTGACAAATCCGCGGGAGGCAAAGAACTCCTGCTCTCCCACGGAGAAGATAAACTCTGCCCCGCAGTCCACGCATACCAGAGTTCGATCGGATAATGCCACTGCCTGACCTCCTTGGTCTCGGTGAAATTACGGCTCAGCAGGCGGACCACCACCGGGAGAGAAACCCTGGATTGGATACGAGGGCGAATCTCTTGAAACCTAGCTATGCCGAGTTCACTATATACTGCCCCTCAAACAATTGCAACGTCCGGGTCATCAGCCAAATACCATAGTGGTTTCGTAAAGAGAAACCTTAGTTACAACGAAAACCGTATACGAGAGAATTGCATTGGCATAATGTGAAATTGATGACTGGCCGAAAGCCGGACAACCACGGGAATCCCGCAGCAGTCCGGCCCGGAAACGCCGGGTTGCCGTGAGGCTCCGCCGTGACAGGCTGGAAGTAACGGGCCGCAGTTTCAGCGCCGGACCAAACCGGACGGAATCTTGGCCTGGTGCGGCTGACCTTCGCTAAACGGGAAGGGGCTTTTCCCCGGAGTCATGGGGCAGATCGAGCTCAACGGCGTTGGCGTTGAAGGCAAGCATGGTGTAGAAGCCGTAGAGGGTGGAGAGTTCCACCAGTCCCTGGGCGCCCAGCAGTTCGTGGACCGCGGCGAAGGTCTCGGGAGATACGCGGCGGGACTGGAAGAGCTCCATCCCGAAGTTGTACACCGCCCTCTCGTCGGCGGCCATATCGGGAAGGGCCCCGCCGTCGCGGATAGCATCCACCAGGGCGTCGGGCAACCCGGCATCCCGACCCAGGGCGGCGTGGGCGTGCCAGATGTAGGGGCAGTCCCAAGCGCGGGCGGTGGTGATCATGGCCAATTCCCGCAGCTTCCGGGGAACGGTGGACTCGTTGCGAACATAGCCGAACAGGGGGATGGCGCGGCGGGACATTTCCGGGCTGTACTTGAGCACCGACATGGGACCGGTCCCGACGCCGCCGGGCCCCGAGGATACCTCATCGAAGACAGCCCTAAGTTCCTCGGGCACCGATTCGCGGGTCACCAACGGTATTCGGGCCATGGACAGATACCCCCGGTTGTTTATTCGCAATGCCGAAGCAGGCGGATGGCGAAAGGGAGCCTGGCTAGAGTCCAGCCGCGGCTGCTGACTCGCGCATGGTCTTCAGGTAGGGAACGCTGGAGGCCTGGAGCAGAGTTCCAACGTTGGAGTGGAAGTATTGCACTCCCAGGTCGAGGAACTTGGGGACCAGGTTGTCGGGGCAGCTCACCCCGGCGATGCGTCCAGCGTCGCGGATGATCTTGACGCCCTTTTCCATCTGTTCCTGGACTTCGGGATGGGTCTGCTGACCCGGGTAGCCCATGGACTGGGAAAGGTCGCCCGAGCCGATGAAGTAGACGTCCACGCCGTCCACGGTGACCAGTTCTCCCAGGTTGTCGATGGCCTCAACCTCCTCCAGCATCAGGCACACGAGGGTGTTTTCGTTGGCCTCATTCACGTAGTCCTGGGTGGACCCGGAGAAGCCGTAGTCGGCGGGGCGGCTGCGGCTGAAGATGCCCCGGTGCCCCAGGGGATAGTACTTGACCGCGTCCACGGAGGCCCGCGCCTCGCCGGCGGTGTTGACGTGCGGGACCTGCACTCCCCAGGCGCCCCGGTCCAGGAAGGGAGCAATAATCTCGGGACGGTTGCCCACGGGCCGGACAATGGGAGCGATTCCCGTGAGGTCAGCGGCGCGGACCAGGTCCTCGACGTTGTCAACGGTGATGTTGCCGTGCTCGTTGTCCAGCAGGACCCAGTCAAAGCCCAGTTGCCCGAGCATTTCCACCACCGGCGAGGAGGGGAAAGTGATCATCACTCCAAAGACCGCTTTGCCCGCGTTCAACTTTTGCTTCAGGGTGTTTTCGCGCATGACGCCTCCTCAGTAAAGCTGGGGTAGAGCTGGATGAATCTGGCTCATTCGGGGACACTGCCTCCGATGACGGGCGCCGGACCGGGTCAACTGGCCGCTGCCAGAACGGCGCGGCGCAGCACGAGGCCCATAGCGACGCCGGCGACCGCTCCGATGAACGCCACCGTCGCCCCGGACATCAGCCCAAGGGGTACGGACGTTATGGCTTGTCCGTCGACGCTGGCCATTTGCAGGAAAGCCAGGTTGGAACCGATCAACAGGGCCAGTATGACCCCGACGCCGCTTCCCATTATGAGGCCCTTGTGCCTGGAGAAGACGCTGCGGGGATCGGGCACATTGGCTATCGACTCGCCGATGATGGTGCAGACGGCGCTGATAAGCAGCCCGATGACGGCCCATCCCACCGCTTCGCCCAAGAGGTCCTGGGGAGGGTGGCGGGGATTGGGAGCGGTTTCCAGAATCAGGAGCCCGGCATTGGCCGCCAGCGGAACCGCGGCAATGCAGGCTCCAACAATGACAATCCAAAGGATGCTCTTGTTAAGCTTGTTCAAGCTGATAGCGGACTTCTTGGAATTCATCGCTTTCCGAGTTGTGGGGCATACCCTGTTGATAAGTTGTGAGCGGGATTCGTCCCCTGTTAATTTAGAGACAGGCACATTTTAGAAAAGGGCGATTTAGGGGTCAACTACGGGAACCGGGGAAGCAATTGATAGAAATTGCGACAAACTGCGACATTTCGTGACATTTGTGCTCGCGGGCAAGGCAGGAATTGTCCGGGATTGCCGTCTCCTGGTCCGGGTTTGCCGCTGGATTTCATGTCTTAGCCCGATTTTGTCGCATACTCCGTCACATACCCTGGAAGAGGCAGGACTCTGGGAAATTACGAATCACCCGTCCAGGCCTCATAAAGCGAGGGCCACGGATTGTTCGTAACGCCCGCCTCATTCGGGCCCTGTTCAGGCAACTTGTCCAGGGGCCTTGTCCGGCGGGGCCCGGGCGCATGGCACGGGCGGCAGCCCGGTAGTTCCCGCATACCTACAATACCAGAAGAGGGAGGGATTACGTCAACGCCACACTGTCAGGGACAAGCCAGGAAAACCACTTCGGACAGCGCGAAGGCCGGGGGACGGGAGAAAGGGGTCATGCAAGTATCTCCGGGCGGCCAAAAATGTTGACAACCGAATAGTTAGTATGTATATTCTCGGACGATTGCTGGCAGGGAGGCCCCACAAAATCTAAATTTATGCTTCCCTGTGGGTATTTGGCAGCTGCGGTTAGCAAAGTGAGACCAGTTCCGGGGTCACCGAGTAACGCGAGCCACACAGTAATCTCGACATTACTCTAGGAGGACACGGAATGAGGATTCCTTGGCATAACTGTACGCGCTCCTTTTTCATCCTGCCTGTATTGGCGGTAGCTCTGGTCGCGATTGCAGCCTGCAGCTCGGCAGAGCAACCCACCGCCACTCCCATACCACCGCCCGCGGCGGCCGCTTCCGAACCCGCTGCTGCTCCCACGTCCGCACCCGCGGACTCCGCCGCTCCCGACAACAGCATGATGGGTCAGAACCAGGCCAGCGGCGACGTCCCCGCCTACTGGAAACCTCCCACGGACTACTACGGTGAGCCGGTTTACGGCGGCTCGCTCATCGTCAACTACGAAGATCCCCTGGAGCACGCCAACGTCTGGGGCGCGGCCAGTGGAGTTACTGACCGCTACCGGAACCCCACCACCAGCAACCTCGTCATGGAAGACCCCTACGACCCCAGCGGGCCGGTCATTCCCGACCTGGCCGAAAGCTGGACGATTCACGATGACAACCAGGGTGTCACCTTCCACCTGCGCGAAGGCGTCAAGTGGCACAACGGCGACATCCTCACCTGTGAGGACGCCCGCTTCAGCTTCGAGACCATGGCCACCGGCGTCGGGCTGACCGCCAGCTACATGCAGGGGTCCTTGGGCCACATGGATACCAGCGCCCTCGCCTGTGAAGGCGATCTGGACCTGGCCTTCCGCTGGACCGCCCCCACGGGCACTCCGCTGCTGGCCCTGTCCAACCGCCGCGCTGCAGTCTTCAACAAGGCCTGGTACGAGGCCGGCGGCGAAGACGCCATGTTCAAGGACGTATCCGTCGGCACCGGCCCCTTCGTCTGGAGGGAAGGCCAGACCGTCGGCGTTGACGTCCAGTACTTCGACAAGAACGACGACTACTTCATTCCCGGGCTGCCCTACGTTGATGAGTTGGTCATCCACGGTATCCTGGACGAGAACGCCCAGGAAGCCGCCATGCTGACTCACCAGACCAACTGGCACTGGGTCCGCAACTGGGGCCAGTACGACAAGTATGTCGAGCACGAACAGATCCAGACGGTCATCCGGCCCACCCGGGGCAATTTCGAGCTTTGGATCAACCCCCGCATTGAGCCCCTGGACAATGTAAGGGTGCGCCAGGCCATCATCATGGGGATCGACCGCAACGCCGCCATCCAGATTCTTCAGGATGGCCGGGCCGCTGCCGGGTTTATCATGCCCCCGGGCGGAGGCTGGGAACTCTCCCAGGAAGAGGGCTGCGCCGTCCCCGGATGGTGCGTCTCCGACGACATGGATTCGGTGAGAGCCGAGGCCAGGCAGATTCTCGAGGAAGAGGGCTTCGACTTCGACCAGGAGTTCCTGTTCACCGTCGAGAGCGACGAGCAGGTCCAGGCCCGGGCCACCTTCCTGCAGGAGCAGCTCCGGCTTCTCGGCATCAAGACCGATTTCGACCTGGTGGAGACCATCGCATACCGCACGCTGGAAGCCACCGGCGAGTGGGGAGCCTTCCTCCCCGGCAACGACACCATGGCCGCCGACGACCCCAACGCGGGCATGGGCCGGATACTCGCCTGCGAGTCCACCGGCAACCTCTGGACTCCCGGATACCCTTGCGACTCCACCTACGACGACCTGCTGGCCCAGGCCCAGACCGAGAGCGACCGGGCCGCCCGCAGGGTGCTGTCCAACCAGATTGAGCTGATGGCCATGAAGGACTACCGTAAGTTCCCGGTCTACTGGGAGCAGGAAGCCGTTTCCTTCTGGCCCGAGGTGCGCGGCTACGTCCACTTCCCAGCGCCCTTCGGTTCCTTCCGGAAGCACCAGCACATGTGGATCGACGAGGATCACCGGGACGACACTGGCTACTCCGGCCAGACCACCGGCGTCCCCGGCGGCTTCTAGGTCTTAACCCAGGCAATTTCACAGGGGCAGGTCTTCCAGGAGACCTGCCCCTGTGCCTAATCCAGCCCAGGCAAGTTCATACCCGAATTGGCGCCAGCCAAACGGTGCATCAACGGCGCCGGATTGCCTGAGTCAGCTAAATCCCCGAGCCGGCGTCAGTCGGCCGAAGCGGGGCTTCCCAGGGCAACGAACGGGGTTACCCGGAACTTGTTGAGGACCAGTCTATGAGAACCTACCTGCTCAAGAGGCTGTTGCTATTCGTCCCGACGGCGTTCGGGGTTTCGGTAATCATCTTTGCCATGCTCCACACCATCCCCGGCGACTATGCCACCGCCCTTCTCCTCGGCGGGGAGGAGGTGTACGAGAACGCCAGCCAGGAGCAGATCGAAGAAGTCCGTGAGAAGTTGGGGCTTTCCGGCTCAATGCCGGAGCAGTATATCCGCTGGCTGGGAGACTTCTTCCGGGGCGACTTCGGGACATCATGGCACACCCGGCAATCGGTTGCGGAGCGCATGGGCACCCGAATCATCACCAGCTTTGAGCTGGGAGTGCTGGCAGTCACCATCGCCTGCGGAATGGGCGTGGTGGGCGGTGTGATTTCCGCGGTGAGGCAGGACAAGTGGATTGACTATGTCCTGCGGGCGTCCAGCATGACCCTCCAGGCGATGCCCAGCTTCTGGCTCGCCCTCATCGTCATCGTGCTGCTGGTGGTGATCTTTGAGTGGATCCCGTCCATCCAGTACGAGCACATCTGGAATGATCCCATCCGAAACCTGGAAGTGCTGTTGCTGCCCGCCTTCATCGTGGGTTTGCGCAGCTCGGCCGAGATCCTGCGGATGACCCGTTCTTCGGTGCTGGAAGTGCTCAAGGAGGACTTTGTCCGCACCGCCGATGCCAAGGGGCTGCGCCGGAACCGGGTCCTGTTCGTGCACGTTCTGAGGAACGCGCTCCTGCCCGTGGCCACCCTGGCCGGATTCGAAGTGGTCTTCCTGATGAGCGGACAGATTATCGTCGAGACCATCTTCAACCTGCCCGGCCTTGGCAAGCTTTTCGTGCAGGCGGTGGCCGCGAGGGACTACCCGGTGCTGCAGGCTATCGTCATGTTCATCGCGGGCGTGGTCCTGCTGGCCAACCTCACCGTAGATGTCATGTACGCCTGGCTTGACCCCCGCATCCGTTACTCTTAGCCGCTGCGATGGGCTCCCGGGTTGTATCCCCCGGGACGTATGACGAGGGAATGAAATGACCACTCCACGAGAGACCACCAGCGCGGAAGAGATCCGGCAAGGACTGATCAACGCGGAGCCTTCCCGCCGCCCGGGCATGGGCCGGTACATCCTGTACTATCTGAAGAGCAAGCCGCTGGGAACCATCGGGTTTTCCATCGTGCTGCTCATGATTCTCACCGCGATATTCGCTCCGCTGATTGCTCCCCACTCCTACCAGGAGCAGAACTACGAAGCGGTGCGGGTCTCGCCCAGCCTGGAGTTCCCCTTCGGCACCGACCAGTTCGGGCGGGACATCTTCTCCCGGGTGGTCTACGGGGCACAAATTTCGATGATGGTGGGGTTCCTCGCGGTGATAGCCGGCACCGGGGCCGGGGCCGTCGTGGGCCTCATTTCCGGCTACTTCATGGGCAAGACGGACCACATTGTCCAGCGATTGGTGGACATGTGGATGTCCTTCCCGGACCTGATCCTGGCCCTGACCATCGTGGCGGTGTTCGGCAACACCATTCCCAATGTGATTCTCGCAATCGCGGCAACCATCATGCCCCGGGGCGTGCGGGTCATCCGCTCGTCCACCATTTCCATCAGGGAAATGGACTACACATTGGCGGCCCGGTCCATCGGAGCTTCCGACCTGCGGATCATGCTGCGGCACGTCCTGCCCAACACGGTGGCGCCCTTCCTGATCATCATGTCCTCCATGTTCGGCACGGCCATCCTGACGGAAGCGGGGCTGAGCTTCCTGGGACTGGGCATCTCGGAGCCGACGCCTTCCTGGGGCCGGATGCTCACCGGACAGGCGGCGCAGTACCTTGCCTCGTCGCCCTGGATGCTGATCTTCCCTGGCATGGCGATTACTCTTACGGTGATGGGTTTTGCCTTCGCCGGCGATGCCCTGCGTGACATCTTCGATCCGAAGCAGCGCGGGAGGTAACGGAAACAAACCCTCGCCAAAAACTCCCGGGGCGGAAGTTAATCCCCCATCCTCGGACCACGGAAGAGAATGGGGGATTTTGCTGGCCCGGAGACAGACACCCAAAAGAACAAGGAGCGGAGCTGAACCATGCGGACCATCGACATTCACGCCCACATATCCCCGCAATCGTGCTTCGACGCGATGCGGGCCGGGGAGAACTGGCACGGCCTCACACCAGAGCAGATCCGGAAGGGGCACTACGGTAACCCGAGGACTCTGTGGACGCCGGAACAGCGCATCGAGGACATGGACTCGCTGGGCGTTGACGTTCACGTCCTGTCAACCGGGGCCTTCTTCTACTTCTACGAGCGGAACGCCGAGCAGGTGGCGGAGATGGACCGGGAGTGCAACGACTACGTTGCCGAGCTGACCCGCCAATACCCGGACCGCTTCGCGGGCCTGGCCAACCTTCCGCTGCAGGACGTCAACGCCTCGGTGGCGGAGTTGGAGCGGTCGGTGCGGGACCTGGGGCTGAAAGGGGCGATGATCGGAGACCAGGTCAATGGGAAGACCTTTGATGAGCCGGAGTTCGAGCCTTTGTGGGAAGCGGCGGAGTCGCTGGGGGCCCTGCTGCTGGTCCACCAGGGCGGAGGAACGGTGGTCAGCGGCCGTTCCGACAAGTACCATCTGCCCAACACCATCGGCAACCTGGCGGACCGGACGATAACCTTCGCGGCCTTTGTGTTCGGGGGGGTGATGGACCGGCATCCCGATCTGAAGGTATGCCTGTGCCACGGCGGGGGCTACACCTGCTACGGCATCGGGCGCATGGACCGGGGCTGGCAGGTGCGGCCCGAAGCGCGGGAGCATATCTCCCAGCCGCCCAGCGCCTACCTGGACAAGTTCTACTACGACTGCCTGACCCACAGCGAGGAAGCGCTGCGCTACCTGATTGACAGCGTCGGGGTGGACAAGGTGCTGTTCGGGACGGACTGGCCCTTCGACATGTGCCTGGACTGGCCGGTCTCCTGGGTGCTGGGAATGGAGAGCCTGACCGACACCGAGAAGGAAGCGATCCTGTGGAAAAATCTGGAGACGCTCCTGGGGGTTTAAGACCAGGGGGCCGGGGCTATCAGAAACCGGGGTACGCTGGGGGATGCATCCCCCAGACCCCCTGAATGTTAAGAGTCCCTGCAAGTTTCAGGGTGGTACACTTGAGTTCAAGGGCTCACGCCGAGAGCGCTCCTGAGGAGGAACATGGCGCAAGCGATTACCGCGCAGGAGATATTCACCGACGCCCGCAACCTATACCAACAGGCGCTGCGAATGCTCGATCAGGGTGACATCAGGGACGCGGCGGAAAAGGCGTGGTGCGCTGCCAAGCGGTCCACCGATGCCCTGATTCTGTCCCGCACCGGGACGCTGCCGGAAACCACCGCCCTGACCACGATAGGGCTGGAGGATTTTGCCACTCGCCACCCGGAGGCGGAATCCCTGGTGGGCCGGTATTACAGCCGGATACACCAACTTCATGGCAAGTGCTTCTACGAGGGGGTTTGCATTCCCGGGCACACGGAACGCCGAATCAGGGAGACCATCGACTACATCCGGGAAACGGAGCGACTGGCGGAGCAACGGTAGGGCCCCGAACCCTTGCGCTTACTTCTCCGTTTTGAGGGCGGCTTTGGCGCGGGCCTGCTGCCACATCCGGCAGAAGGCGCAGACCTCGCCGGTGGTGGCCTGGCCGCAGACGGTGCATTCCCGCAGGTCGAAGTCTTCCTGGGAGGTCTCCATGACGGGGCGTATGCGGTCGAGGAAGGTGGAGACGAAGCCGTGCTTGGTGCCGGGAGACTTGGCCTCGATGTCGTCCAGGGCGTTCTTGTAGACGATGGAGCGGGCTCCGACGGAGTTGGGGCACTCCTCTTCCACGTAGTCAATGCCGCGCAGGATGGCGTTGGCCGCTACCTCCCGCTCCGTCATGGTGTACAGGGGCTTGACCCGCTTGATGAGGGTGTCGCGGGTGGAGGGGAGGGCCGGCTGCTGGCGGGCGAGGCTGCCCACCTCCCAGTGCAGGACGTTGCCCATCAGGGTGGCCGCCTCGTCGTCCAGGTTGTGGCCCATGGCCACCACGTCGAACCCCCGGTCGAAGGCTTCCTTGTTCAGGATGTAGCGCTTGCTGAGGCCGCAGCCGGAGCAGGGGACGCGCCGCAGCGCGTCGGACAGCTCGGGGACACCCATCCCGTAGGCCTGGGCCAGGTCAACGGTGATGAGAGGAGCGCCCCGTTCTTCGGCAAAGGCGGCGGTGCGCTGGTGGGAGTTGCCGGAGTAGTCGCCAATGCCCAAGTGGATGTGCAGGCCGGTGCAGTCGTATTCGTGGCGGAGCAGGTAGTCCCAGAGGGTCAGGCTGTCCTTGCCGCCAGAGACGCCGACCAGGATGCGGTCGCCGGGGGCGAACATCTTGTGGCGGCGGATGGCCCGCTCCACCTGCCGGTCGAAGAACTCCAGGTAGTGGGGCTTGCAGAAGGCGGAGTGGTGGCGGCGCAGCTCGATGGACGCCGTCCCCTTGCACTTGGTGCATCTCATCCGGTACTCCCGCTGCCCAGGCCGGTCCCGCCGCTGATGGCGGTGACGATTTCGACGGTGTCGCCGCTGCGGACCATGACGTCCCGGGTCAGCAGGTCGTCATCGCGCACGACGAGCACCTGCTCCGGGTTGAGGTCCAGCTCCTTCAGCAGGGCGTCGACACGGCGGCTGCCCTCTATTTCCAGCTCGCGCCGCCGGGGATTCCGGATGATGACTTTCATGATCTCATGCGGGGTCGGATAGGGGGTCGGATAGATCGAAGGCTTGGGCCGAGTGTAATTCAGTGCGGGCTGGGGTGTAAAGGCGGCGGGAAACAGGCGAGAAGCAGCGGTTGAGAAAAAATTCCTGCCTCATTTTGCACCATTCTGCACCATCCCTTGAGTTAGATGCGTCAAGGGCGAGGCAACCCGACGGAAAACACTCCTGTACCAGACATGGTAGATGATGGAGGGCGGGGTTGGGAAGGGGCGCAGCGTCAGTGGGGGGAGTTCTTCAGAAGATTTGGGACTAAGGGAGCAAGATTCTGGAGTAAGTTGACAGTTTTCGAGCACACCCTTATCGTTTGATTCTGAACCGAGAAAATTGGGGAAGTCATGCAGCAAACCCGAACATACCGGGAACGAAGCCTCGAAAACCTGACCAAGGCGCGCCAGGAACTGGCTGAAGGCGATCTAACCCAAGCATCCGAGAAGGGATGGGGCGCGGCGGCACTAATGGTCAAGGCCGTTGCCGAATTGCGTGGCTGGAACCACAAGAGACATAGCTGGCTGCACGATGCCGTAGATGATTTGGTCAGCGAAACCGGCGACAATGAGTTGAACTTCCTGTTCGGCGTTGCGAACGGTCTGCACATCAACTTCTACGAAGGCTGGTATCGTCCCAGGCAGGTGGAAGCCGGAATCCAGGCCGTTGAGCGGTTTGTTGCGAAGGTCGAACCGTTGGTGGCCCGGGCTTCGTAATCCCGGAAATCGGGCCTAAAAAGAGCCGGGAAGGGAGAAATTCCCAGCCTGATAGTTGATGTGGAATCTCCTCTACCATGCGGGGACGGTGGCCAATTCCCGGGAAGTGTTCTGATAACTCACTGCGACTCCGTCCACCCGGACCTTGTTCTTGTAGTAGAACAGGTCGTCGTTGGTCAGCCCGGTAATGTTCAGGGCTAGGTTGAGCATGTGGGGCTGCAGGTGCTTGTTCAGATACATTCCCACTCCCGCTCCCGTTACTATGCCAACTAATCCACCTACCACGTTGCCGACCCCGGGCACGGCACTTCCGATGACTCCTCCGCCCGCTCCTCCTGCCGTAGCTAGAGCGCTAGTGACTCCCATTCGACACATTAATGTCAAGGACTGTACCACCTGCATCTTGTTCTTCGTGGTGCGATCGGCGGCCTTGAACTGATTTTCAGTCTTTAGAGCACCTACAAGCAGGCGGCCTACAGTGACCATAGCTCCGACGCCTGGTATAGCTTCTGTTATATCCAAAGCGCCACTCAAGGTTTCTAAGCCGTCCGTCATATCAGCTACAAGCTCGTAGTCTGACCCGATGTCAGTTACGATGCGATCGGCTGCGTCCGATGCAGATTCGCTTGCCGCGACAGTCCTGTCATACAGTTCGGAGGTTACGGCGTAGTGATCGGCAAAGTTCTCGTCCCCAAGTGGGTAACGTTCCATGCCGTCTCGGAGGTTTGACGTTGTGTAACTATCCCCGGACTTAACCTGTATTTGGGTGTATTCCCCGTCCGGGTCAGTACCATGGAGGTCATAGCCCGGCTGGTACGGGCCATCAGCTAGCTCCAAGTTATAACCGTGCTGGTTATATTCGTCTCTGGTCCTAAATTCTGCTACTATGCCCTTAAGACCGTCAAGGAATTTCTCCGTCGCCTCGCTACCCTCAAGTTGCGCTTGTTGCCAACGCTCAACCACGTTCAACTCAGGGTCGTAGATTGAATACTCTACATGTTGAAGTCTTTCATAAGCTTCGTGTAGGTAAGAGTCGTTGATTTCTGTACCCGGGAAGTTTGTGCTCAATACTGCATCCCCGTATACAGCCCACATCCCAAAGGAAACGCCGGACGCGAACTCCGCCCCGTACATGGCTCGGTCCATGTTTAAGATACCAGCGACCTTTTCCCGGAAAGAACGGTCCTGGACGGAATCACCGTTGGGCAGTTCCTGCAATGCAGGCAGCAAGTTGAGCGATGGCATGGCCATATTCTTGCGATTCCCCCTAAAGTAGGATACCCACGACCAGGGCTACAACGGAGACAACAGAAGCAACGCCGGCAACTCCTATGAGCAGGGTCCTTGTCTTGTGCAACTGGTCCTGCAATCTGGTTACTTCGTCCCCATGCTGCCGAGCCTGCGCTTCGCGCTCGGCCTTTGCCGCCTCCAGCTCGGCCTGGTACTGCCGATTCTGTTCTTCCCGCTCGGCCTTGGCAGCTTCCAACTCTGCCTCGTGTTGACGGCGTTGCACTTCCGCTTCTGCTCTCACCTCGGCCATTGCCGCTTCGTGGCGCTCCTGCTGTTCCTGGCGGGCTTCGGCCAATGCCTCGCTGATGGCATTGGCGGCTACCAGGGGCAGGTTTTCATGGTCAGCAATGTGGCCGGTAAGCAGTTCGTGCTGGCGGATGACCCGGGGGATCAGTTCCTGATTGATCTTGTCCTGCTCTTCCCAGAAACGGACTTTTTCGGCGATAGGAACGTTGTCTTCGGAGTCTGGAGTAGTCATGCAATCGGCCTCGTCTTGAATAGCGGTCATTTTGCCGAGTTTAATTCGGGCCAGTTTGGGTGTAAAGTCAAGAATAATCAGTGAGAGAAGCATCCGGGGGAGGTACGCATGATCAAGAGTTTCTCAGCCCTGTATGCGGGGCATGTTCTGGAGGGGGAGGGCGTGGGGTTTGCGGGGACGCCCCACGATGACCGGTGGTATCCCAACGAGCGGCTGATCCAGGCTTTCGACATCGCCAGGGAGGCGGCCATCCTGATGGATGACCTGGGATACGACGTGCTGTGGATGGCGGAGCACCACTTCCAGCGGGAGGGGTACGAGTGCATCCCCAACCTGCTGATTATGAGCCAGTACCTGTGCCAGTTCACCAAGCGGATCAAGTTCGGGTGCGGGTTCAACGTGGTGCCGATGTGGCATCCGATAAGGCTGGCCGAGGACTACGCCATGGTGGACATCCTCACCGGGGGACGGGTGGTCTTCGGCGTGGGCCGGGGCTATCACACCCGGGAGGTGGAGAGCTTCGGTGCGCCGATGCGGGACACGGAGGCCAACCGGGAGCTGTTCGAGGAACAGTTCGAAATCATTATGAAGGCGTTCAACCAGGATGCCTTCGCCCACCGGGGCAAGCATTACACCATTCCGCCCAGCATCCCCTACCGGGGGTATGATCTGGAGGAGGTGACGCTGGTGCCCCGTCCGGTCAACCGCCCGGTGGAGGTGTGGCAGCCAGTGGTCAGCGGGACGGACCGGGCCTTCGACTTCATGGCCAAGTGGGGCATGAAGGGGGTCATCCTGGGCACGGGCGAGCAGTACGTGGACGACTGGGTCCGGCGGTTCCAGCAAGCCCAACAGCGGGCGGAGCATGATGTGGCCCTGGGGGAGAACCTGGCCCTGGGAATCTGGTCCTACATGGACGACAGCGCGGAGAAGGCGCGGCAAGCCCTGGAGCCGATGTTCGAGGAGCATGTGAAGTTTGCCGCTCCTCTGGGGATGCTCCGTTACAACGACCGGCAGATGGAGGCGACGGGTCCGGGCGGCGTGGCGAGGCACATCGCGGCGGGGGTGGACTTCCAGGACGTTATCGAGAAGCGGGCCTGGTGGGCGGGGACGCCGGAGGACACGGTGGCATACCTGAAGGAGCTGGAGGAGAAGTATCCGGGTCTGGAGCAGATTATGATCGGGTTCCCGATGGGGGCGACGGCGCAGCAGTTCCGGGAGCAGATGACCCGGTTCGCGCAGGAGGTGATGCCGGCGTTCACATCAAAAAGCCCGCCGCCTCATTCGGCTGCCGCCGAACCCCGCTTTGCAAGGTAACTTGTCTTACCAAAGCGGTGGCCTGGGCGGCGTCGGGGGCGCAGGTGGCACAGCCGGCGGATTAGGGGGGACGGGGTTACGTTGGGGGATTCATCCCCCAAACCCCCTGATTGAATGGTTGTTGAGCGGTAGACGGGCGGTGTGGTAATCTCCGTTAAAACCAGAAACAAAGCCGCCTAGGGCGCATTAGACAAGTTACTTCAGTTCGCGCCCGAAAGCGGCGACCCTTGGACAAATTAAAGGAGGCAGATTATGGGTTACAAGCCGCGCAACCTGGGCCATATCAATCTTTTCGTCCGCAACGCCGAGCGTTCCCGGGAGTGGTACGAGGACCTGCTGGGGCTGACCACCTACGGGTTCACGCCGGGGCGGGCCGCGTTCATGACCGCCGACCCGGGCAACTCCCATGAGATCGCTTTGACGGAAGTGGGCGAGGACGCCATGGGGCCGCAGCGGGGACAGGTGGGCCTGAACCACATGGCCTGGTACATGGACAGCCTGGAGGACCTGGCGGAGCTTTATCACCGCATCAAGGCGCGGAACATTCCCATCCAGCGGGTGTCGGACCACGGGATGTCCATCGGGATCTACATCCACGACCCGGACGGAAACGGCATCGAGGTTTCCTACGAGCTGCCTGCGGAGGAGTGGGACGTCCCCGAGGGCGAGTACGTCATCGGCGGCGCGCCCAAGGGCCGTCTGTCCGGTCCCTGGGACGAGGAGATGGCGCAGGCCGCCCGGGGATAGTCCCCAGAATCAGGGGTCTGAATACGGCGGCGTGGGAGCAATTGCCCCGCGCCGCCTGTGCGTATGTCCCGGCACGTATGTAAATGAGACGACTCGACCGGCACAAGCTGAGCCTGGGACTGTTCGGCGCCAACTGCTCCGGCGGGCTGGCCGTGACCACAGTGCCGGAGCGGTGGGATGCGTCCTGGGAAAACAACCGGAAGCTGGCGGTGATGGCGGAGGAAGCAGGGCTGGACTTCATGCTCCCGCTGGGCCGCTGGAAGGGCTACGGCGGGGAGACGGACCATAACGGGTCCAGCTTCGAGACGCTGACCTGGGCGTCGGGAATCCTGGCGGCGACGGCGCGTATCATGGCCTTCGGGACGGTGCATGTGTCCCTGTTCAATCCGGTGGTGGCGGCGAAGCAGATTGCCACGGCGGACCTCATCGGACAGGGACGGTTCGGGCTGAACCTGGTGTGCGGGTGGAACCGGGACGAGTTCGATATGCTGGGGGTGGACCTGGCAGAGCACGAGGACCGGTACGAGCAGGGGCAGGAGTGGCTGGACGTGGTGACGCGGGTATGGTCCTGTCCCACAGCCTTCGACTACGAAGGGAAGTATTACCGGGTCCGGCACACCGACATCCATCCCAAGCCGCACCGGGGGGAGCGGCCGCTGATTGTCTGCGCGGGAAACTCTCCGACCGGGCGGGACTTCGCGGCCCGGAACGCCGACATGATGTTCACCAACCTGCGGGCGGGGCTGGACGATGTTTCCAAAAATACCTCCGCGCTCCGGCAGATGGCGGCGGGGTACGGCAGGGACATTGGGGTGTTCACCAACGTGGCGGTAATCTGCCGCCCCACCCGGAAGGAGGCGGAGGAGTATTTTCACTACTACGCCGTGGAGAATGCCGACATGGACGCCGTGGAGAACATGGTGGATGGCCGGGGGTTGAACAAGCCGGGGCAGTCGGCGGAGGAGAAGGCTCAAATCCGGCGGCGGGCCGCGGGTGGCAACGGGGCCTTTCCCATCATCGGGTGTCCCGACGAGGTGGCGGAGACGATGCGGCGGCTGTCCGATGGGGGCGTGACGGCGCTGGCGGTGGGGTTGGTGAACTACCTGGAGCATTTTCCGTATGTGCGGGACGAGGTACTGCCCAGGCTGGAGCAGCTGGGGCTGCGGGAGGGGTGAGACGCTGGGGGACGAGTCCCCCAGACCTCCAGATGAAAGAGGTTTTCCCAGAGCGGCGACCAGGAACGGAGGGATGATGGTTGAACTGGCGGACCGGAATATAGTTTCGCGGGTGGTGGATGGGCGGTCGGTGTTGACCGTCATAGGCGTGGCGCCGGAGCAGCGGGGGCCGTGGCCGGTGGTTACCGGCATCGTCAACGGCGACGCGGATATGGCGGGGCCGCCGCCTCCCTACCTGTCGGTGGCGGCCTGGGCGGCTTGAACGGTGGTGACGCTGGTGGGCGTGGCCCATCGCGGCAACATCCCCCTGGAGGACATTCACGTCGACTTCGGCATCGAGCCGGTGGAGCGTCCCAGCGGCATCGGCTACGGCGTGCGGGAGTTGGTGACGCTGAAGGGGCCGCTGTCCGACACGGAGCGGCTGCGGCTGGAGCGGGCGGCCCGGTTCTGCCCGGTGGGCCAGGCGCTGAACAAGGGATCGGTGGCGGTGGACGACGAGGTGCAGTGGGCATCGGGAGAGGTGACCGCCTTGCCCGGGTTGAGCGACGCGGCGGGGGCAGCCGGATTCGCAGGGGAACTGCCGCCGGTTCCGGCGGGGACGGTTCACGTCAAGTACCTGCTGGACACCAAGGAGTACGACGATCACGGGGAGATGGAGCACGAAGGGGAAACGAAAGTTTCCATGGAATGCGGCAACCTGACCCGCACCAGCCGGTGGATGATACTGGCGGGGCACAGCTCGGAGGGGTGGGTGCCCTCTCCCTTCCCGCTGGCCCAGGCGGCCTGGGCCGCTTCGACGGCGACGACGCTGCAGCGGCTGCTGCCGGAGGTGGGAGAGGGGACGCACCATATCGCGGTGGAGATGGCCTTTCCCCAGAACGCGCCCCGGGGACGGGGGGAATCGCAGCGGAACGCGGCGGAGGGGATAGTTGCCGCCCGTCAAGCTGTGCGGCGGGTAACGGTCCCCGGGACGCCGCGGACGATGCCGGTGGAACTGGTGCAGGCGGCGCTGCTGCGGGACCCGATTTCGCAGATCTACCGGGACGGAGGAGTCTTGCTGGATGAGCAGGTGGTCGTTGAGTAACCCGATGATTCCCTTCCAGGATACGCCCAATCCGCCGGGCAACGTCACCACGCTGCCGGAGCAGGAGACGCGGGTCTCCCAGGGATCGGGGGGCCGGTACTGCGAGGGGTGCCCGCGCTGCCAGGATGACGGGGCCGGGTTCTGCACCATGCGGCATCCCCAGTACAACAACCTGCATCCGGTGTGCCGCCGGTGCGGGCACTGCGTCCTGCGGGGCAAGCACAGCGACGACATTTCCGACCTGGAGGGGGAGTAGGGGGGCACACGCGAGCACGTTGGGGGATTCATCCCCCAAACCCCCTGTATTTGAGGACCCAAGCAGGACGGGCGACGGGTTCCCACCATCCTTGCGGTCTTGGGTTACGTTATTTGACAGGCGCGGTGGGGTGGGCGGAATTTTGGTATAGTTTCCAAAACACTTGGGCAGGAGCGCGTTATGGTTAGTCCAGCGCAGCAGGATGGGACCAACGGGGCCAATCCGGCGGAGGAAATCGAGCAGTTCGACGCCATTGTCATCGGGGCCGGGGTTACCGGCCTCTACACTTCCTATTGCCTGCGGAACAACGGGATGCGGGTGAGGATCTTCGAGGACGGCGACGGCGTGGGCGGCACCTGGTACTGGAACCGCTATCCCGGGGCGCGGTTCGACTCGGAGAGCTACACCTACGGGTACTCCTTTTCCGAGGAGCTTTTGCAGGAGTGGGACTGGAAGGAGCTGTACTCCGGGCAGCCGGAGAACGAGCGCTACCTGAACTACGTGGCGGACAAGTTCGACCTTAGGCAGTACATCCGGTTCAACTCGCGGGTTACGGGATGCTATTTCGAGGAGGACCGGAACACCTGGCGGGTGGAGATACAGGACGGGCACAAGGCCCGCGCCCCCTTCCTGGTGACGGCCGTGGGGCTGCTGTCGGCCTTCTATGTTCCCGATTTCGAGGGACTGGATACCTTCCAAGGCCAGTGGTGCCACACCGGGCGGTGGCCCAGGGAGGGCATGGACCTGGCCGGGAAGCGGGTCGGCGTCATCGGCACCGGGGCCACGGCGGTGCAGCTCATCACCGAAATCGCCAAAGAGGTGGGGCACCTGACGGTGTTCCAGCGGACGCCCAACTACTGCGCTCCGCTCCGCAACCGGCCCATCACCGGCGAAGAGCACCGGCAGATAAGGGCAGACTACCCGGAGATCTTCCGGCGGTGCGCGGAGACGGCGGGTTCCTTTGTCCACATGTTCGACCCCCGGTCGGCGCTGGAAGTCTCCGAGGAGGAGCGGCTGGAGCAGTACGAGCGGCTGTGGCAGGAGCCGGGTTTCGCCAAGTGGCTGTCCAACTTCTACGATGTGATGCTGCCGGGGGAGGCCAACGAGGACTACGCCGAGTTCGTCCGCAACAAGATCCGGGAGCGGGTGCATGACCCGGAGGTCGCGGAAATGCTGGCGCCCAAGGACCACATGTTCGGGTCGAAGCGGCTGCCCTGCGAGAGCGGCTACTACGAAGTGTACAACCGGGACAATGTGCTGCTGGTGGACGTGAAGAAAGCGCCCATCCAGCGGATAACCCCCACCGGGCTGGCGACCACCGACGCGGAATATGACCTGGACGTAATCATCTTCGCTACGGGCTACGACGCCGTGACCGGGTCGCTGACCCGCATCGACATCCGGGGCGTGGGCGGCGAGAAGCTGACCGACAAGTTCTCCAACGGGCCGCGCACCTACATGGGAATCCAGAGCGCGGGCTTTCCCAACATGTTCACCGTTAACGCGGCGTCGGTGGGCAACTTCGTGCGGGCGGCGGAACCGCTGGTGGAGTGGGTGACGGAGTGCATCCGGTACGTGCGGGAGAACGAGTACGTCCGCATCTCGCCCACGCCGGAGGCGGAGGACGAGTGGGTCAACCACGTCAACGAGGAAGGGTCGAAGATACTACGCAGCCAGGCCAACTCCTGGTTCGTGGGAGCCAACATTCCGGGCAAGGCGCGGGCTTTGCTGACCAGCCCCGACACCGCTCCGGTGATGCGGGCCAAGCGGGCCGACGTGGCGGCCAAGGGCTACGAGGGGTTCCTGCTGGAGTGAGAGGGGACTCCGTCGAGTACCGGATATAGTTCACGTCCCGTCATGGAATAATGATTTTCACCGAAAAACCGGAGGACAATGACTCAACAGCTTAGCCCTGAAGCGATTTTCGAGGACGCCCGGGACGTCTACGCCCAGGCATTGGAAAGGTTGGAAGCGGGCGACATTCGTGACGCGGCGGAGAAAGCGTGGTGCGCCACGCTCAGGGCCACCGACGCCCTTATCCTCGCCAGGACGGGAAAGGAGACGGAAACCAGCCGGGGAACCTCCCAGGAATTGAGGATGTTGATCCATGCGGACAATCGAGTCTCCATGATGCGGGCGCCCTTTTATCAACGCCAAAGGGAGCTGCACGGAGACTGCTTCTATTACGGCCTGTGTGAACCGCTGGAGGAAACAACCGAGTTAATCAGGGACACAAACCTGTACCTGGCCGACGCGGAGCGGCTGGCATATTCCTGAAAAGGGAGAGCGCTGTGGTCAGTCGTCGGCCGGGGCGGGCTCCGGGTCGGACACGGCGGACAGCCGGTCCCGCCGCGCAACGAAGAAGATGGATAGGTACCCGAATATAACCCGCAGGGCGAACTCCACCAGCACCAGGAATACCCAGTAGTAGAAAATCGTCTCCCGGTGCATGTTGGCTTCCCGCAGCACTGCCACGGATGCGTTGATGTCGAAGAAGGAGGCGTCGATCAGGAAGATGCCCAGGACGGCAAAGGGGAGGATCTTGGCCAGGTCGCGGGACAGGTCCTCGTTGTAGTAAGCCGTCACCCGGATGGCGCTGACGGTGGCCAGGGATATGAGGAGCACGTCGGCAAAGGCCTTGTCCTTGGACAGGAACACCAGGATCAGCGTCAGCACCGCGAACCAGAAGAAGGCGAAGGCCGGGAACAGCACGATGTACTTGACCACGTACATGACCAGGTGCAGGAATCCCCGCACCATGCTGATGCGGGACTCCTCGTAGCGGGACAGGTCCAGCGCGAACATGTCCCGGGATGCCACGAAGCGGTAGAACTTGAAGACGAAGACGGCGTAGCCGACCATCCCGAGAACGTAGACGGCCACCGGCCCCAGGACCCGCAGCCCCTCGTCCAGGCTCAGTCCGTTGGGGAAAAAGGCTGAGACGTTGACCGGGTCCATTACTGCCGGCCCCGCCCTTCGCAGGCATGGTATCCGGCGACTACAAAGCCGGCTGGTCTGGTGGTCATACTGCTATTCCGTGTTTCAGGTGTAACCCGGATTATATGGGTCGGGGGCCGCGTATGCCAGACGCCGCCGGGAGCCGTTATGGTTTGGCGGAATTGGCGGACGTAACCGGGTGGACCCGATTTCACCATATAATGGGCGAGGTTCAGGACCAGGCAGCTTGGTATTCGTCCTCATGGCGCCAACGCGGTCTTGGTCAGTATGACATTCCCAGTTTTCAGGAGCCGACCGGGATGCAGCAAACACAGACCTACAAAGACCGAAGCAGGATTTTCCTGGCAAAGGCCCGGGAGGAGCTTGCGGCGGGAGATTTGGAGCAGGCATCCGAGAAGGCATGGGGGGCGGCCTCCCTCATGCTGAAAGCCGCAGCCCAGCAGAGGGGATTAGACCATGAAACGCATAACCAACTTTTCCGGGTCCTGCGTGTCGTGGTAAGCGAATTGGACGACCAGGAATTGCGAAGGTTGTTCAATGACGCCAATGGACTGCATCACAACTTCTACGAGCACCGCCTAACCGCCGAAGAGATAAGTGACGACATTGATTCGGTGGAAAGGTTCGTAGGAAGAGTGGAGAGTTTCCTGGCCTAGCGGGAGAGATGGCCGGGGCAGACTTGGTTTCTCTGGCGAGATCACCCATTATTGCCCGCAGGAGGCACCATGGAATTTGGCGAATTAGTCGACGTAGGACTGCGAGAAGTATGGCCTAGAGAGGACACTGATTTCACGCCTTGGCTGTCGAACAACTTACAGAAGTTGGCGGTAACTATCGGATTACCTTCCGACATCGAATTTGAAGGGCGGGAGGTTGGGGTCGAAGGATTCTCCGCCGACATAGTCGCCCATATTCCAGCCGACGGAAGCAGGGTTCTTATCGAAAACCAGTATGGAACCACCGACCACACGCACTTGGGACAAACTCTGACCTATTTAGCAGGACTCGACAATGTGAAGACGGTGATTTGGGTTGCTGCGCATTTCCACACCGCCCATCTTGCCGCTCTACGGTGGTTAAACGCTCATACACCCAATGATATTGCTTTCTTTGGCGTCCAAGTGAGAGTCGTGCGCATCGGGGAACCACCTGCTCCCGTGGCCCCACTGTTCGAGGTGGTGGAACGACCCAGCCAATGGGACAGGGATTTTTTGTCGTCCACCAACCGCACACCAGACCCTCGTGTGGAGGAACGGGGCAGGTTACGACAAGAATTTTGGCAGTTCTACGCCCAGCAATACCCAGACGACGTCCAATTGCGTCCGACTTTCCGAGACACCAATGTCTTTCACAAAGTAGGAAAATTTACGATTTCTCAATACCTGTCCGTTGGCGGAACCGGCATATACGTCCGGGATTCTGACAGAGGTCATGGGGCTGAACCCACTAACGCCATGACGTGGTATCGAGGCGCCATCGACCGGGTGCTTCCCGACAACCAATCCAGATACTTGCAGGTAGATATTCAGAATCGGGACAATTGGCCGCAGATGGCCGATTGGTTGCACGAAAGGCTAGTGGTCTTTAACCGGGTGTTGGAAACCCCTCTGCCACCCGAAGTGCTGGAATGGTTGGAACGGGATTGTTGTTGCGATTGGTGCTGCAACGATTGTCCTGAAGACGACCACCTTTGCAAGACATGCTATTGCCCCGAATGCTCCCCAGTTCCCTCCCTAGCCACCGCCGACCCGGCCGGATAGTCCTCCGGCTTCCCCGTGTCCCCCGGCTGGATGACGAAGTCCCGCCGGTCCCGGTAGAGGCGGGCGCGGTTGAGGACGTGGTTGCCGTAGGGCTCGAGGTCGTCCCAGTGAGTCATGAGCCAGTACTTGTACTCGCCGAGGAAGAGGTAGGTGTTGTTCATGGAAAAGAAGCGGCAGGCCACGCCCTCCCCGGCCCGGAACCGTTCGCAGACGGCGGCGAGCAGGTCCCACTGGTCATCCGCCTGGCTCAGGACGTACTCGTGGGGCCAGGTCTCCCGGTAGGTCACCGCCTCCCGCCACGGCGCCTGCGCGATTAGCTCCATTATCGAGTCCGGCATTCCATTACCCTTCCTACCGCACCACCACGTTGACCAGCTTGCCCGGAACGTATATCGCCCGGTTCACCGTCTTGCCGTCGGTGTAGGGCTGGACCCGCGGGCTGGCCAGCGCCAGCTCCTCGGCGGCGGACTGGTCGATTCCCACCGGCACCTCGATCCGGTCCCGCACCCGCCCGTTGACCTGCACCACCAGCGTCACCGTCTCCTCCGCCGCCAGCTCCTCGTCCCAGGCCGGGAAGGGCTGCTGGTGGACGCTGTACGGGTGGCCGGCGCGCTCCCACAGCTCCTCGGCCAGGTGGGGCGCGATGGGCGCCAGGATGAGCAGGAAGGCCCGGACGCACTCCCGCCAGGTCCCGGCGTCGATGCTGGCCTCGGCCCAGACCTTGCTCAGGTGGTTGGAGAACTCCATCAGCGAGGCGATGGCCGTGTTGAACTTGAACCGCTCCAGGTCGTTGTGGCACTTGCGGATGGTCTGGTGCATCAGCCGCACCGTGTCCCGGACGACCTGCTCATCCACCTGCCCGTTGTCCAGGTGGGACGGGTCCCGGTCGGCCATGGACCACACCCGGTTGAGCCAGCGGGCAATGCCGTTGATTCCCACGTCGCTCCAGGGGCCTCCCTGGTCCCAGGGGCCGATGAACATGAGGAAGCAGCGCACCGCGTCGGCCCCCATCTGCCCCACCACCTCGTCCGGGCTGACCACGTTGCCCCGGCTCTTGCTCATCTTCTCGTGGTCCTGCCCCAGGATGACCCCCTGGTTGAACAGGCGCAGGAAGGGCTCGTCGAAGCCCAGCATCTCCATGTCCCGCAGCGCCTTGATGAAGAAGCGGGCGTAGAGCAGGTGGAGGACGGCGTGCTCCGCTCCGCCGGTGTACTGGTCCACCGGCGCCCAGTCCTCGATGGTCGCCGGGTTGAAGGGCCCTTCATCGAACTGGGGACAGGTGTAGCGGAGCATGTACCAGGACGAGTCGAAGAAGGTGTCCATCGTGTCCGTTTCCCGCCGGGCCGCGCCCCCGCAGCGGGGACACTCGGTGTTGACGAACTCCGGGTTGGACGCCAGCGGCGACTCGCCGGTGGGCCTGAAGTCGGCGTCCGGCGGCAGCAGGACGGGAAGCTGCTCCTCCGGCACCGGCACGATGCCGCACTTGCCGCAGAAAATCATCGGAATGGGCGTTCCCCAGTACCGCTGCCGCGAGATGAGCCAGTCCCGGATGCGGTAGGACACCGCCCGCCGGCCCCAGCCCCGCCGCTCCACGTCGTTGGCGATGGCCTCCGTCCCCTCCTCGTTGGTCATGCCGTCGTAGGCGCCGGAGTTGGTCATGAAACCGTCGCCGGTGTACGCCTCGTCAGGCTCCTTACCGTCCCAGTCCAGGGGCATGATGACCGTGCGGATGGGCAGGCCGTACTTCCTGGCGAAGTCAAAGTCCCGGGTGTCGTGGGCCGGAACGCCCATCACCGCGCCCGTCCCGTAGGTGGGTAGCACATAGTCGGCGGCGAAGATGGGGATGCGCTCCCCGTTGAGCCGGTTGACGGCATAGCTGCCCAGGAACACTCCCGTCTTTTCCTTGTCCGTGGACAGCCGCTCCACCTCGGAGGTCTGCCGCGCCTGCGTGGCGTAGGCTTCCACCGCCTCCCGCCGGTCCGGGGCGGTCAGCGCGGCCACCAGCGGGTTTTCCGGCGCCAGCGCCATGAAGGTGACGCCGAAGATGGTGTCGATGCGGGTGGTGAAAGTGCGGATTTCCGTCGCCTCCAGCCCGTGCTCGGAAATGTCGAAGCTGATATCCACGCCGTCGCTGCGGCCGATCCAGTTCCGCTGCATGGTCAGAATCTTCTCCGGCCATTCCACCAGGCCGCCGAAGTCCAGCAGTTGATCGGCGTAGTCGGTTATCCGCAGGAACCACTGCTCCAGGTCCCGGCGGGTGATCAGGGTGCCGCACCGCTCGCAGCCGCCGTTGACCACCTGCTCGTTGGCCAGCACCGTCTGGCACGAGGGACACCACACCACCGGCGCCATTCCCCGGTAGGCCAGTCCGTGTTCGTACAGCTTCAGGAAGAACCACTGGTTCCAGCGGTAGTATTCCGGCAGGCAGCAGACCACCTCCCGGTCCCAGTCGTACACCGCCCCGATGGAGCGGAGCTGCCGGCGCATGTTCTCGATGTTGCTCATGGTCCAGGTGTGGGGGTGGATGCCCCGGCTGATGGCCGCGTTCTCGGCGGGCAGGCCGAAGGCGTCGAACCCGATGGGATGCAGCACGTTGTAGCCCTGCATCCGGCGGAACCGGGCGTGGCAGTCCGACGGGGACATGGCGTACCAGTGCCCGATGTGCAGGTCCCCCGACGGGTAGGGATACATGGTCAGCTCGTACCACTTGGGACGCGCGTCGTCGTCCCGCACCGTGTACAGGGAATCAGCGGCCCACCGCTCCTGCCATTTCCGGTCGATAGCCACCGGATCGTAGCGCAACTCAACCTGCCTGGGACCCGTAGTCATGTCGGTTCACCTCTACCCTGCTGAATCGTAACAATCTTAGCACACGCCAGCCCTCCTCTCTCCCAGGCCCGACCCCCGCAAACGGGTCTCGGGGAAGCGGTTGGCCCGAAAGAGAAGCGGGCGGCCATCCCCCGCGTTGACCGCCAACGGCAAAGAAACTAGAATCCGGGCCGGAGCGTGCCGGAGTGCGCTACCGAAAACCGGACGGAGAATACCCGGACGGAGAATACGGTGCATCCAGACCCCCGCCACATTTCAGATCGCCGGACTGCATCCGCCGGATTTCCCCTGCCCCCGCAGGATGACGCGGTGACCCGTGGCCTCTAGCTCCCCCCGCCCCCGCAGGAGCGCAGTAGTCCGGCAGCCCCGGGCCCAGCAGTTGCGGCCCGTGGTGGAACCCCCCGTTCCCCAACGGCGTCCCACCCGCATCCTCACCACTCCCTACGTTCTCTTCCTGGGCCTGGCCGGACTGATCGTGGCGGGCGGTCTGCTTCTGTCGCTGCCCATAGCCAGCTCCGACGGAAGGGCCACTGCGCCGGACCTGGCCTTCTTCACCGCCACTTCCGCCGTGACCGTCACCGGCCACACCGTCGTCAACAGCTCAACCCACTGGAGCCACTTCGGACAGGCCGTCATCTTCGCCCTCATGCTCATCGGCGGCCTTACCTTCATGGCCGTCGCCACCTTCATCCTGGCCCTGCTGGGCCACCGCTCCTCCCTGTCGGAGCGCCTGGTGATGCGCGAGACCATGGGCATCGACCGCATGGAAGGACTCCGCCGGATCACCCGCACCATCGTCCTGGTGGTCATCCTGATCTACTGCGTCGGAGCGGTGGTCATCTTCTTCCGCATCAACGGACTGGACGGCATGGGGCTGGCCGAATCCCTCTGGCAGTCCATGTTCCTGTCGGTGTCGTCCTTCAACAACGCGGGATTCTCCATCCTTCCCGAAGCTCCCCCGGGCAGCGGCATCGGGAGGGTGCTCACCTGGGACCTCCTGCTGGTGGCCATGGGCGTGCTGATCATCCTGGGGGCCGTCGGGTGGACCTCCCTCGTTGACCTGTACCGCCACCGCCGTTTTTCCCGCCTCAGCCTGGACACCAAGCTGGTGCTGGTGGCCAGCCTCGTCCTCTGGGGCGTCGGAGCGGTGGCCTTGTTCCTGGCTGAGTACCTCAATCCCGCCACCCACGCGGCGTTGACCGTGCCGGAACAGGTGGTCAGCTCCGTCTTCCACTCCATCAGCGGCCGGACCGCCGGATTCACCGCCATCGACTTCGGGCTGGCCGAGGACTTCACCAAGCTCACCTATCCCGTCCTCATGTTCATTGGCGGGGCCTCCGGTTCGGTGGCCGGCGGAATCAAGGTCAACACCATCGCGGTCATCGCCGCCGCCGTGATTTCCTCCGTGCGGGGAAGGGCCCAGGCCGAGGCTTTCGGAAGGGAAATTCCCCAGGCCCAGGTCCTGCGGGCATTGACCGTGGGAGTCCTGGGAGTGGTGTTCCTGCTGCTGGTCATGCCCGTCCTTACGTTAATCGAGCCGGACATACCCTTCGTGGACCTGCTGTTCGACACGGTATCCGCCTTCAGCACCAACGGTTCATCCACCGGCATAGTCCCCGACCTCAGCATCCCCGGGAAAATCATCTTCATGCTCGCCATGTTCATCGGACGGCTGGGGCCGCTCACCCTGGCCCTGGCCCTGGCTCCCCGGGAGCACAGCGTGTACCGTTTTGCCCAGGAAAGGGTTACAATAGGCTGAATTCAATTGAGGGCAATCCGGCGGGGTCCATCGAGGACCGGCGATGAATAAGCAGGTCTGTGTAATCGGGTTGGGACGGTTCGGTTCCACCGTGGCCCGGGAACTCTACCAGGCGGGCCACGACGTCTTGGCCGTCGACGCCAACGAGAGCACCATACAGGACATGCTGGGTTCCGTGACCTATGCGGTCAGGGCTGACGCCACCAACGAGTCGGTGCTGCGGGAGCTGGGCGTCGCGGATTTCGACGTGGCCATCGTCGCCCTGGGCAGCGACAACATCCAGAGCAGCATCCTGGTCACCGTAATCCTCAAGAGCCTGGATATACCCTTCATCGTAGCCCGGGCTGCCAGCGAGCTTCACGGTACGACTCTGGAGCGAATCGGGGCTGACAAGGTCGTTTACCCGGAGATGGAGAGCGCCCGGCGGGTGGCCCACGTCGATTTCAACGCCGGCGTCGTCGACTTCATGGAAATCTCCCCCGGGGCCGGCATCATCAAGATTCATCCTCCCGAATTCATGCTGCGCAAGACCATTGAGGAGGTCGGCCTGTCCGGTCCCCAGGGGCCGTATGGCGTCGTCGTTCTGGCCATCCGCCGGGGCCGGAGCTACATCGTGAACCCCTCCAAGGATGAGGAAATCCGGCCGGGCGACCTGCTGTTGATCGCTGGCCGCAACGATAACGTGGCCCGAATTTACGGCGCCGACAGCGAGTTCGGATTGGCTGCGGGCGCCGCGGCCGAACGGAATGGGCGGTAGCCCCTGTCCCCTGGAAACCGGCGGGCCGCGGTCCCTGCCTGGCCTGCCAGTCCGGGACCGCGTGAGGATGCTCCATCCTGGAATGGTATCAGGCGGATTGCCCGGAGCGTCGTTGCCGAGTTCCAAACATCCTCTACACCGGCCTGTCAATCCGGAATTTTCGTAACGGCCTCGGAATGTCTCTGAACGGGAAGCGAATACTGGTCCCGGTGAACGGAAGCTCTGCCAGCGAAGCGGGCTTTCTGTGGGTATGCGGACTGTTGCAGCGAGCCCAGGCTGAACTCCACGCCATCTACATCACCGAGCTGCCCCTGGAATTCGATATGACCACCGAATTCGTGATGCAGGACCACCGGGGCGAGGGTGTCCTGGCGCGGATTGAACGCCTGGCCACCGAGCATAAATGCCACGTCCGGGCCCAGCTATTGCAGGCCAGGCACGCCGGCCCCGCCATCGTCCAGGAAGCCCTCGACCGGAAGATGGACCTCATCGTCCTCGGAATCCCCCACCAGAAGGGCGTCGGATTGCCGGCCGTGAACTCCACCGCCTCTTTCGTACTGGGCAATGCCCCCTGCGAGGTGGTCTGCTATCGCGAGCCCGTGCCCAGCGCGGTCTTGTCATAGGCGCACGCGGTTATGGATGCCATTATCTACGGTTGCGGGCCCCTCGCTTCTTCCCTGGTCCATCACCTGGTCGCCAGGGAATACCTGGTCACCGTCGTAGGAGACGACCTCGAATCCCTCAAGCATTTTTCCGGCATTGAAAACACCTCGACCGTCCTGGTGGTGGATGCCGCGATGCAGGACTACCTCCAGGAAGCCAACGTGGCCCTGGCCGAGCTGTTCGTGGCGATATCCGGCAACGACCTTGCCAATGTGCTGGTCAGCCAGGCGGCCAGCCATCTGTTCAACGTGCCAAGCGTCATTTGCCGCATCGACGACCCGGACCTCCGGCAGATGTATGCCGGCCTGGGCATCCATACCCTTGGCCTCTCCGACCTTGACCTCCTGTCGGATCTCACGGCGGCCGTGGACCAGTAGGAATTCCGTCGTGTACGTTGTAATATCGGGTTGCGGGTCCGTCGGGTATCACCTCACCAAGGCCCTGCTCACGGCGGGGCACGAAGTTACCGTGGTCGACCCAAACCCCCACAAGGCCGAGCTGCTGCGGGCGGAGTTGGGAATAGAAGTGGTCACCGGCAGCGGCACCTCCAGGAAAGACCTCGAGACCGCCGGAACGTCCCGGGCCAAGGTCTTCGTCGGCGCCGCCGATCTTGACGAGACCAACCTGGTCGCCTGCCAGGTGGCCAAGCACCTCTTCAAAGTGGGCCGCACCATGTCGGTGATCCGCGACCCGAAAAACGACTCCCTGTTCCGGGTCCTGGGAATCGACGTAGCGGTCAACGCCAACCACATGTTGGTCTACGCCCTGGAAGAGGGTTTTCAGGGCCAGCCCCTCATGCACCTGATGCAGACCAGGCTGGACCAGGTGCAGCTCGTCTGCATCACCGTCCCCGAAGACGCCGAGGCCGTCGGACAATCCCTGGCCGGCCTGGAACTCCCCCGGGGAAGCCTGATCAACCTGGTCATCAAGGCGACCGGGCCTGAGCTCCCCCACGAGGAGATGGTCCTCGAAGCCCACGACCAGGTCATCGCCGTCGTCAGTATTGACGATATCCCTGCCCTCTACGACATATTGACAGGAGCATAACGGAAATGCGGCGCATAGCCTTCCTGGGACCGGTGGGCACCTACACTGAAGAAGCGGCCTTGCAGTACGACGGAACGGCGGACCTCCAGCCCTTTCCGACCATCAACGCCGTTGGACTAGCGGTGTCCTCGGGGATGACCGACCAGGGGGTTGTTCCTATTGAGAACAGCATTGAAGGGTCCGTTAATTTCACCCTCGATCTCCTCATCCGCCAGTCCGGCCTTTCCATTTGCAACGAAATCGTCCTGCCAATCGAGCACTATCTTCTCGCCCGCCCCGGAACGAGGGCGCCCGACGTCCAGGTCATATACTCCCATCCCCAGGCCCTGGCCCAGTGCCGGGAATTCCTGGAGCGCTGTTTCCCGCAGGCAACCCAGGAAGCCTCCCTGAGCACGGCGGCCGCGGTTACCGACATGCAGGAAAGCTCCGTTCCGGCGGCGGCCATCTCCCCGAAACGCGCCGCCGACCTGTATGACGTGGCGATTATCGGCCAGGACATCCAGGACAACCATAACAACGTCACCAGATTCGTTGTGCTGGACAAAGTCGACCACCCCGTGACCGGAAACGACAAGACCTCCATCTGTTTTTCATTCAAGCAGGACGCCCCTGGCTCCCTCTACGGGGCGTTGGGCGAGTTTGCCCAGCGGCACATCAACCTGGCCAAGATCGAGTCCCGCCCCAACAAGGAGGCCCTGGGCCAGTACATTTTCCTCATCGATTGCATCGGCCACCGGGAGGACTCCGGGGTGAAGGAAGCCCTGGCCGCGCTGGCCGGCACTTCCAGTATGCTCAAGGTCCTAGGGTCCTACCCGCGCTGGCAGGCTGATTAGGAACTGGGCCCGCCCCGTCTCCGGTACCCGCCAAGAGAAAGGAGCCGCCCATTGAAGGGGCGGCTCCTGGTTTCCTGGACGGGTCGGAACGGGTGGGGCTGGGACAGCCGGCCATCATCCAAGCTGCTCGGCGTAATTCTCGGTGGTTGGGTTCTGAGCGGCGCCGTTTTCCGAATCACTCGAGGCCGGTACGTCGCTGCGGTTTCTCCTGATGCGGTTCTTGACGGCGCCGACGTAATGGCCAGCCCGTCGCGCGGCTGCATTAGTGCATCCCCCAACAACCCTCCTGGTGTCCTTGCCGGTTTTGGGCGCCAGCAGCATGGCCGCCACGCCGCCGGCCACTACCCCGGCCACCAGACCAGCCAGAAACTTTTCATTCTTCGTCATCTTCATCCCTCTTTTCGCGATTCCTGATTTGGCTGACCATTCCCAGGCCCCGGTTTATCAGTTCCACCACCGGCCCGAAGATGCTCAGGGGTTGAGTGATAACGCCGTGTATCTTGCCGGCGCTCTCCTCCAGGTAAAACGTGGTTCGCTTGACTGAAGGATACAGCCTCAGGAGCATGTACCCGACGATTACCAGGACTACCAGGGCGACCAAGAACACCACTATGAGGACGATGTCCCTGACCAAAGCTACCGTTTCGACAATATCCATAAGCTCTTTCAATAATGACAGAAAAGCGTTCTGAATTCAACATTATGTTCATCGGGATAAACGGAAGACCTGCATGGTTTGACCGGAGAACACCACCTCGGCTTTCCCCTGTACGGCCAGTTCCCGGAACTTGCCCAACCCTTCCGCCGGATAGTAGGCCCGTTCCAGGTCCCCGACGATCACGTACTCCACTCCGTACTTGCTGAAAAGCTTGGCGGCTTCCTGAAGGCTCGTTGTTTCGTACATCGCCGCTATATCCTGGGCCCTCTGCCCGACTTCCCAGGCGTGGGGGCCGCGCTGCTGGACCTGATGCCACGGCCACCCGAGGACGGTGGGCAGCCCGGTGTACTTGGCGATGCGGGACCCCCAGCGGTACTGCGGAGTGTGGGCCTCCAGCACCACCGGCGAACCCTCGACGTTTTCCTGGAGCCAGTGGATGCCCTCCAGGTCATCGGCCAGCAGCAATCTTCTTTCCTGCTCGAAATGCGCCGCGTGGAGCATGTAGGCGGTTCCGTCCAGCGTCCACCCCGGAAGGCTCCAGCGGTCCGCCAGGCGGGCCTGTGTGCCCAGAACCGGGTAGACGGATGCGGCTGCCAGCAGTCCGGCCGCCAATGCCGCCAGCGCAACCCCGGGGATGCGCGGTCTAGGCTTCCAGAAGGCTGCCAGGCGCCAGAGCATGAACCCGCACGCCAGCGCGAAAAGCACCCATACCTCCAGGTAGAGTTTGAACAGGGTGTTCATCCGGCCGATGTCCCCTCCCAGGCGGACGAAGTCCACGCCGATGCTGATTCCAAGGGCCAGCGCCAGGAAAACCAGCGGTAACAGGGCGGTCCGGCGGGAGCCGTCACCGGATACCCAGGCCGCCAGCCCCGCTGCCCCGGTCAGGGCCAGCAGCAGGGTCAGGGCCGCCGCCGTTATGAATCCCGCTGCCGCCAGGTAGACGGCCAGCGCTCCTGTCCCTGTCACCAACGCGGCCAGTCCAACCCGCAGCAGGGACGGGTCCCAGCCGGAGACATCCCCCTGCTGTCCCGGCCGTATCAGGACCCGCCACGCCGCCAGGGCGGGTTGCCGGAGATGTACCGCCAGGAACGTGACCGCAATGAGAATGAACAGCCCGTGGATGGTCAGGTAGTCCTTGATGGGTGTGGCCCACTTGGAAACATCCGCCCCGGCCCCGAAGGTCTCGTAAGACTGGTGGAAGGGAATGAAGGCCAGGTAGCTCAGGATAATTGCGGCTGCTCCTCCGGCCAGCATCATTCCGGCCCGGCGGGGATTGCCGCCCCACAATAGGAGCGAGGACAACCCGAACATGCCCACCGTCAGCAGCGCATAAGCCGGGTAGTCCCAGCTGTTGATGGCAAAGAGGGAGCCCAGCGCCAAGCCCGTCACGGCGCTCGCGGAGGCCAGCCGCAGGATTCCCCGGTCGTAACGTCCCAGGAAGACCGCCGTGAGCAGGCCGATTACCAGCAGGGTGAACGGAATGACGATCATGTGGGCGTGCAGGTCGGCGAAGAGAAAGGTGAAGAGGGGGAACTCGGTGATGTGGGGCGTGTTCTCGACCCACCCGTCCGCCTCCGGCACCCAAAACGCCAGCGGCGACGGCTCCATCGCGTCCAGCGACGGAATCATCCGGCTGCTCCGCCAGTAGTCGAAGCCGGCGAATCCCTCGCCCTGCATCCACCCCCAGGCGTTCTGCACCACCTGTATCCCGCCGTCCAGGTTCCCCATCCCCACCAGCAACAGGGCGGTCAACAACCCGGCGGATGCCGGGCTTCTCACAAGATGGCGCAAATTTAGGAAAGACGGCCATCTTTTCGGCGGGGAATGGACCGATTGCGCCGGATGGGTAGACTCTCCCGTTTCCAGGCCCCCATCGGCTCCTTTGCCTGCCCTGTCCCGGAACGCAGCCGCCAGGTTATAACCGATAGACCATGCCCCGGTGAAGGTCAGCGCGAACAGCAGCGGGACCGCCAGGTTGAAGGCGGTGGCCGGCACCATCCCCACCAGCCGGATCGGAACGGCCAGGATGAAGTACCCCCAGTAGTAGTAGTTCAGGTATCCCCCGGCGAACCAGGGATCGTAGGGCGGCAGGATGCTGGACTTGATAACCGCTGTCAGGTAGGACAGTTCCATCGGCTTCTCGCCGCCCCGGTATGGATGCCACAAATCCGGGTTCTCCGCCCGCACCCACAGGAAGGCGAAAAACGCCAACAGGAACAACACCTCCGTCCCAACCAGCAGCCGCCACCGCCCCCGCACGAACGCCCACATATCCCGCCAGCCGCCTGCCAGCGCCAGCAGGGACAGCCCGGCCACGGCCAGCAATCCAAAACCAATGGCAGCACGGGAGAATTCCAGCCAGCCCAGGGACACCACCAGCCAGGTGAAGTAAGCCACCGCCAGGAGTCCCAGGATGCGGGCCAGCACTATCCCACGGTCCGGCAGCGACCGGAAAATGAACATGGCCAGGGGCAGCGTCAACAGGAAAATCCCCTCCGCCGCCATCAGCCACGCCAGTACCGGCATCCGGTTGGCCCACCCGTCCCGGTCAAACAGCTCCGACCACGTCCCCCCTTCCCGCTGCCGCCGCCAGTCTCCTTTAGGGAACTTCAGGCCGTCCCCCGCCGGAATCCCGGCGTTCCCGGCCCCCGCCAGCAGCCGGGGCAGCATCTCCCCCTCAGGAAGCCGCCCATCGTTGCGGAACACCAGCGTCAGCGGATGGTCGTACCCCACCACGTTGTCGTCGGCGTATCCCAGCGGCAGGGACAGCCACCCGGACCGGACCGGCAACCCTTCCGGCACCGGCAGCCCCGACCACGCAAACCCCGAGTCCCGGAACTCCACCCCCAGGAAGCTTGGGTAGGTGGTGAAGGAGCGTTCCAGCCGGAACCCCAGGTCTCCCCGGAAGAGCTGCCGGTAATACTCGGTGGTGAATGGAAACCGCTCCGGGTCCCGCATGACGCTGGCGTAGGGCCGCTGGCTGTAGAAGACCAGGTAATCCGCCCCGGCCAGCTTCCCCGACAGCGTCACCATCTTGTCGGCGGTGTCCGGCTCGTAGGCCGGAAACTGCCACACCGAGGAGCGGTACAACCCCGGGATGAACTCGTCCCAGTGGTTGTCGCTGACCACGTTGGAACCGGGAGGCGCATTCTCCGCGAACCACTTCCCCGCCCGCACCGCCGGATGTTCCTGCCGGTATACATTCTGGAATGCCAGGGAATAGAACGCCGCGGACAGGACCACCGCCCCCAGCAGGACAACGGCGGCGGGGAAGGCGGCGCCCTTCCCCCGGCTAATCAGCCAGGATTCCCGGGGATCGGGGGCAGCAATGCCTGCCCCGCCGGAGATGTCCCGGCCCCGCTCTGCCAGCCACCACATCATCCGGGCCGCCAGCAGAAGCAGCACCGGCACCAACGGGAAAACATAGCGCAGGAACCTTACCTCGAAGGACTCCAGGAAAAGGAACTGGGGGACCACCCACGCCAGCAGCAGCAGGTCCCAGCGGCGGGTCGCCGGATAACGCCATGCCATCAGGATGGTGAACGGGATGCTGAGCCACGCGGCCACCCCCAGCGGAATCCCCAGCCCCCAGACCACCGACTGCCGCAGCTGGTACAGGAAAGGCGTCGTATCCACGTACTGGATGGTGAAAGGCCACAGCCCGGCGTGGTTGGCCATGTTCGCCTGCGCCGCCAGGTCCCCCAGGAACGCCCGGAAGTCCAGCAGCGCGTAGGGCGTCAGAATGAAGAACACCGCCAGCGCGCACAGCCCGGCCAGCGCCCCGTGTCCGGCCAGCCGCAGGAGCAGGGACGGGTGTACTTCCCGCCACCGTCCCCCGCAGGAGTCCAGCAGCCAGTATCCATACGCCACGGCCAGGGGGGCCAGCAGCGGCAGGACGCTCACCTTGGGGGCCATGCTCAGTCCCACCAGCGCCCCCAGCAGGAGGGAGTCCCCCAGCCGTCTGCCCTCCATCAGCCGCAGCATCCCCCACAGGCTCAGCAGGACAAAGCAGACCGAGAACGTCTCCGGCCGGTAGAAGTGGCTGTTCTGGACGTGGATGACCGCCACCGCCGCCAGCCCGGCGGCCAGCAGCCCCACCTTCCAGCCGAACATCCGCCGTCCCAGCGCGTACACCAGGAAAACGCTGCCCAGGTCGGCCAGGGCGGACAGGGTGCGTCCAGCGAACCGCAGGTCCAGGGAGCCAATGTCGGTGAAGGGTTCCACCGCCAGCCGGATCGCCGTCAGGACGTAGATCAGGCTGCTGCCCAGCGGAAACCAGTGGGGGTTCAGGGGACTGCGGTCTGCGTCCAGCAGCACGGATATGCTGGGAAACCCCGTTTCGGTCTCCGGATGGTCCGCCAGGCAGGCCGCGTATCCGGGCGACTCGGTGAGCAGGTCGTACATGCAGCCCGCCCGCAGGTAGAAGGACCGCTCGTCCGGGTGGAACCCGTGCCCCGCGTCCCAGTCAATCCCGTGGAACCGCAACACCGCGGCCACCGCCAGAATCGCCAGCAGCGCCAGGACAGGGGCGGTAGCTCGGAATCTCCCCATCCAACGGGGCAGGAACGAAAGCGTTGACATCACGCTGGGCCTGATCCGGGGCAAAGTCACGAAAAGGGAGGAAGCCCGCCCCCGCATCGGGGTGGCGCTTCCTCCCGTGTTGTCGGCCGATGGCCCGGAACGAGGCTTAGAGGCCCTTATCGGCTATGAAGTTGCACAGGTCCACGGTGCGGCAGGAGTATCCCCACTCGTTGTCGTACCACCCCATGATCTTGACCATCCGGTCCTGCATCACCATGGTGGACAGGGCGTCGAAGACGCAGCTGTGCGGGTTGCCCCGCACGTCCGAGCTGACAATCGGGTCCTCGGTGTACTCCAGGATGCCCTTCAGCGCGCCTTCGGCCGCCTTCTTGAAGGCCTGGTTGACCTCCTCGGCCGTCACTCCCCGCGCCAGGTCGGCCACGAAGTCCGTCACAGATCCGGTGGAGGTCGGGACCCGGAAGGCGATGCCGTGCAGCCTTCCGTTCAGCTCGGGCAGCACCAGTCCCACCGCCCGGGCGGCCCCGGTGCTGGTCGGGATGATGTTCTGGGCGGCGGCCCGCGCCCGGCGCAGGTCCGAATGCCGCTGGTCCAGGATGGCCTGGTCGTTGGTGTAGGAGTGAATCGTGGACATCAGCCCGTGCTCTATCCCGAAGGCCTCGTGCAGCACCTTCACCATTGGGGCGAAGCAGTTGGTGGTGCAGGATGCGTTGGAGACAATCGTGTGCGCCTCCGGGTCGTAGTTGTCGTCGTTGACACCCATGACCATGGTCAGGTCCACGTTGCTGGCCGGGGCGGAGATGACGACCTTGCTGGCGCCGCCCTTCAGGTGACCGCCCGCCTGCTCGCCGTCGGTGAAGATTCCCGTGGACTCGACCACTATGTCCACGCCCATCTCCGACCATGGAATCTGGGCCGGGTCCCGCTCCTGGAAGACCCGGATGCCCCGGCCGTCAATGATCAGGTCGCCGCCGTCGGCAGCCACCTCTCCGGGATAGACGCCGAAGTTGGTGTCGTACTTGAACAGGTGGGCGTTGGTCTGGGCGTCGGTCAGGTCGTTCACCGCCGTCACTTCCAGGCTGTCCGGGTGCCGGTCCAGGGTGGCCCTCGTCACCAGGCGGCCGATGCGGCCGAATCCGTTGATTCCGATCCGAGTCGTCATTGTTCCTTCTCCCTAAGTTTGTTTGCCGGATGCCCAGGGATCCCGCGAGCATTCTCTTCCTGCCCCCGGGAATACTGCCTGGAAAACCCTGGCTACAGGAACCAGCGTTTACCAAGAAAGAGCAGGTTGACCACTATCAACCCGACCATCACCAGCAGCCCAATGCCAATCAGCAGGCTTTGCGCCAGCACCAGGGAATCTATCGCCGCCTCCAGAATCAGGAACGCCAGCAGGAATCCCAGGCCAA
This sequence comes from Dehalococcoidia bacterium, assembly GCA_034423195.1. Taxonomy (GTDB): domain Bacteria; phylum Chloroflexota; class Dehalococcoidia; order Lucifugimonadales; family UBA3495; genus CATOSK01. Next base: position 72,405 of record DAOUIZ010000043.1, read on the forward strand.
TCGCCAGGCCCTTGCGGAAGTTGTCCTTCCCGGTTCTCGTAACTTCGCTCTCGATCCGGGTGTAGAACTCCTGGGGCATGTCCGCGTTGGCCGGCGGAGGGTTGGACGTCTGGCTTGCCGACCCGGCCGGCTGAAACTGCCCGCACGAACAGTACCGTTGACCCTGGACGACAGCGGCCCCGCACCGGCTACAGAACATCCCGGTCACCTGCGCGAAATCCGCCCGGTGACTTTGACGACGCCTCGATTCCAGGTTCTGGGCACAAGTCCGGCGCCATATCGCCCATTCCCCGGCGGAGGCCCGGGGCGCTCACCGCGGTCCCTGGGTATCGCCGCCCCTGTCTTCCTCAAAGGTCTTGCCCGCGGACCGGGGCAGCAGTTTCCGCATCCGCCACAGCCGGGGGGAATAGGCCTGCATGTACATCCGCCAGAACCCGTCGGTGCCTCCGCTGGGAGGCGGCCCGCCGGGAGCGTCGGGCTGCACCAGGTCCTTGAACTCGTCCTGGGAGCGCCCCGACACCGCCGGGGAAGCGATCAGCCCCAGGCACCCCACGATGAACTGCACACTCCGCACGGCCAGCCAGATTCCGAACCGGGCCGCGTTCCGGCACGACCGCAGGAACAGGTACCGGGCTATCCGCCACGCCAGCCACAGGTTAGAGCTTGAGGTATTCATAGGCTCCCCTGCCCGAATAGACGGCCTTCTCCCCCAGGGATGCTTCTATTCTAAGCAGGCGGTTGTACTTGGCAACCCTCTCCGACCGCGCCGGCGCTCCCGCCTTGATCTGGCCCACGTTCCAGGCCACGGACAAATCTGCGATGGTGGTGTCCTCCGTCTCGCCGGAACGGTGGCTCATCACCGCGCCCCAACCGGCCCGGCGGGTCATTTCCAGGGCTTGTTTCGTCTCTGACAGGGACCCGATCTGGTTGGGCTTCAGCAGCACCGCGTTGGCGTTCCTGCCGTCCACGCCCCGCTGGATGCGGCTGATGTTGGTGACGAACAGGTCGTCGCCGACCAGCTGCACCGACTCCCCGATCCGCCGGTTCAGCAGCGCCCAGCCTTCCCAGTCATCCTCGTCCAGCCCGTCCTCAATGCTGATGATGGGATACCGCCCGCACCACTCGCCGTACAGGTCCACCAGCTCCGTCGAGGTCAGCGTGGCCCCCTCCCGCTCCAGCACGTAGGAACCCGTGTCCCGGTCGTAAAGCTCCGACGCCGCAACGTCCAGGGCCAGGAACACCTGCTCTCCCGGTGAATACCCGGCCGCTTCCACCGCTGCCAGCACGGTCTCTATCGCGGCCCGGTTGGACGGAAGCGAAGGCGCGAACCCGCCCTCGTCCCCCACGTTCAGGTTGTGCCCCTGTCCCCGCAGGATGTTCTTCAGGGACTGGTAGATTTCCGCTCCGGCCCGCAGCGCGTCCGAGAAGGTCGGCACTCCCGCCGGGATGACCATGAACTCCTGTATGTCCGCCGAGTCCGAGGCGTGGCGCCCACCATTCAGGATGTTGAACATGGGCGCGGGCAGGCTGACCGGCCCGCCCTGGGAAAGGTGCTGCCAAAGCTCCCGGGGCGATTCCCCGCATCCTGCCGCTGCGGCCCGGGCTGCGGCCATCGAAACGGCCAGGATGGCATTGGCCCCCAGCCGGCTCTTGTCAGCTTCCCCGTCCAGTTCGATGAGACTCCGGTCTATGTCCTCCTGGTTCGACGGGTCCGCTCCCGCCAGGTGCGGACCAATAACGGTGTTGACGTTGGCGACGGCCTGCATCACTCCGGCCCCGCCGAACCGGGACGCGTCCTTGTCCCGCAGCTCCAGCGCCTCGTGGGTGCCCGTGCTGGCCCCGGAGGGGACCAGTGCGTGGGCCCGCACCCCGTTGGACAGCGTTACCTCCGCCTCCACGGTGGGGTTCCCCCGCGAGTCCAGGGCCTCCCTTCCGGTGACGGCGGCGATGGTTACGGGCCTAGCGGTCATACTGGACTCCGGCGGCGACCTCCGCCGACTCCGCTTCCTGCCGCAGGCGGGCCAGGGCTGCCTCGATGGCCTTGTCCACCGCGTCTTCGGGACTGGCGGCCTCTACGACCCCGTCCACGATGGGGTCGCCGTCCCCCTTGATGGCTAGCTTCCAGGTGCTCAGTCCAATGACTGGAATCCCGTCCCCCAGGGCATGGGCGATTTCAGACAGGGTCCCGAAAGCCCCGCCCACCGCGATTACCGCGTCGCCCGTGTTAACCACGATGACGTTCCGTGCGTACCCGATGGTGGTGACGATGGGGATGTCCACGTAGTTGTTGGACTCCCGGGAGGTCCGTCCCGGCAGAATCCCGATGGTCAGCCCCCCGGCGGCCTTGGCCCCCCGGCAGACGGCTTCCATGACCCCCGTCTTGCCGCCGCAGGCCACCATCACGTTGCGCCGGGCCAGGAGGCGGCCCACCTCCTCCGCCAGTTCAACGTGCTCCGGCTTGGCCGTGCTGCCGCCGATAACCGAAATAATCATCGGGCTGATTACCTCTCCATGCTCCCCGGTTAGGAAAAACCCCGCGAATCAGACGCCAATTATAGCAGAGCAGCCGTCTGCCTCTTGCGGCGTCCCGGCGTCAGGGTACCGGCGCGTTGGGCAGCACCGCCCGGCTGGCAACCTCCGCCCAGTCCAGCAGCGGGGCCGGATACACCCCCAGCCATATCACCACCACCAGTGCAACCCCCAGCACCGCCAGCAGCACCGGCGCAGGCCGCGCCAGCGGGGGCCCGGATGGTTCCGGCTCATTGTGGTGGGAGCCGTGGCCGTCGTGACCGTCGCCGTGAGGCTCTCCCCCGGGTTGGTCATGCTCGGGAGGCGCCCCGGCAGCCAGCGCCGGCTGGATGTACATCTGACGGATTACCTGCAGGTAGTAGTACAGGGAAATCAGGCTGGTGAAAATTGCCAGCCCCGCCAGCCAGAGGAATCCCCCGTCGGCCACCGCGGTGAACAGGTAGAACTTGGCGGTGAACCCCACGAAGATGGGCAGGCCCGCCAGGGAGAACAGTCCCATGGCGATGCAGGCCGCCAGCAGCGGCTGCCGGTCTGCCAGTCCGGCCACGCTGGCAATCTCCTCCTCTCCGGTCATGTTGAAGAAGGAGATCAGCGCCGCAAACACCAGCATATTGGTAATGGAGTAGGCAACCAGGTAGAAAATGACCCCGTTGGCCGCCAGCAGCGACCCGGACGACAGGGCCGCGATACCCGCCAGCGCGTACCCTACGTGGCCGATGCTGGAGTAGGCCATCAACCGCTTCACGTTGCTCTGCGCCAAAGCCACCAGGTTGCCCACCAGCATCGTCACTGTCGCCAGTCCCGCCAGGACGTACTGCAGGTCGGCCCACCGCTCCGCCGCCGGAATCAACCCCTCCGCCGCCAGCCGGATGACCAGGGCAAAGGCCGCCGTCTTGGAGGCAATGGCCAGGTATGCCGTCACCGGCAGCGGCGCGCCCTCGTAGGCGTCCGGCGCCCACATGTGGAACGGAACCGCCGACAGCTTGAATCCCAGCCCCACCAGGATCAATGCCCAGCCCACCCACAGGGCCGGATTGACCTCGTTCAGCCCGGCCAGCGCCTCGCTGATTTCCAGGAAGCGCGTCGTCCCCAGCGCTCCGTAGACCATGCTGACGCCGTAGAGCAGGATGGCCGACGAGAAGGCCCCGACGATGATGTACTTGATGGATGCCTCGTTGGACTTGGCGTTCCCCAGCCCGTAGGCCACCATCACGTACAGGCTGAAACTCAAAAGCTCCAGGGAGATATAAGCGGTGAGCAGCTCCCGGGACATGGCCATCAGGTTCATTCCCAGGATGGAGAAGAGGATGAGTCCGTAGAACTCCCCGGCGTGGTCCAGGTGCTGCTTCACGAAGTCGATGGAGCTCAGGATGACGAACACGCCAATGGCCAGGAAGACAATCTTGAAGAAGAGGGAGAACCCGTCCACGGCCAGCAGCCCGCCGTACAGGGCCTCCGTCTGCCCGTTGAGCATGAACAGGGACAAGATGGCCAGTCCGACCAGCCCCAGCACCGACAGCCACGCCAGCAGGTCTTTCCGGTCCTCCGGCAGAAACAGGTCCACGACGAACACCAGCAGCGCCAGTCCCGCCAGGGCGAACTCCGGCGTCAGCAGGTGGATGTTTTCGGTCAGCGAGTTCATGTCGCCTAGAACATCCGCAGCACGGAGTCAACGCCCGTGTTGATTACGCGGAGCAGAGGAGCCGGCCACACGCCCACGACAATCAGGACCAGGACGAAGGCCCCGCCAACGGTCTTTTCCACCGGGCTGGCGTCGGTCAGGTGATCCCACTGCGGGTCCGCCTCCCCGAAGAAGGTGCGGGCCAGCAGCCGCAGGATATATACCGCGGTGATGGCCGCTCCCGCCACCGCCAGCACGGCCAGCGGCAGGTAGGTGCGGAATGCGCCCACGAACACCATGAACTCGGCGATGAACCCGCTCAGGCCCGGCAGTCCCAGCGATGCCAGTCCGGCGATGGCGAAGAAGAAGCTGGCCGTGCCCATCCGCTTCATCAGCCCGTTGAGGACGTTGATGTCCCGGATGTGGGAACGCTCGTAAATCGCCCCCACCATGGCGAACATCAGGGCCGTCATTATCCCGTGGGAGAACATCTGCAGCACCGCTCCCGCCAGTCCCACCGGATGCAGCGTGGCGATGCCCATGATGACGTACCCCATGTGGCTCACGCTGGAGTACCCGATGATGTACTTCAGGTCCTGCTGGGATATGGCGGATATGGCCCCGTAGACCACGTTCACCGTGCCCAGCAGTATCAGGATGGGCATCCAGTTCTCCGCCCCCTCGGGCAGCAGGACCATCCCCACCCGGATGATACCGAAGGCCCCCAACTTCATCAGCACCCCTGCGTGGAGCATGGATACTCCGGTGGGCGCGGCCACGTGCCCGTCGGGAGACCAGGTGTGGAAGGGCCAGAGTCCCGCCAGCACCCCGAAGCCGATCATGAACAGGGGAAACACCCAGTTCTGGAAGTCCTCGCTGAAGGCTCCGGCGGCCGCCAGCTCTCCCATCCGCACCATCGAGAAGGTTGGCGAGCCCTCGCCGGCGGCGGCGGTGTACATCGCCAGGATGCCGATCCAGATCAGGACGCTCCCCGCCACCAGGAATATCATCAGCTTCATCGCGCCGTATTCCTTGGTGCGGAGGAAAGTGACGAAGTCGGTGCTGCTGCCCCACACGCCGATGAGCAGGTACATGGGCAGCACCGCCAGCTCGTAGAAGAAGAACAGGAAGAACAGGTCCTGCACCACGAACACGCCGAACACCCCCGACCCCAGCGCCAGCAACAGGACAAAGAAGTCCCGGGGCCGGCGGGTTATGGTCTGGGAAATCAGCACTGCCCCGAACAGGACGATCCCGTTCAGCAACACCAGCGGCGCGGCGATGCCGTCCACAGCCAGGTGGAGGGAGATGTTCAGCGGCTCTCCCAGCCACTGGAACTCCCGAACGAACTGGTACCCGCCCGCCCCGTAGTCGTAGCGGGCAAAGATGATGATGGACAGGACGAAGGTGACGAAGGAAACGAGGATGGCGAAGTACCAGGCCGGCTCCTGCCGGTCCTTGGGCAGGAACATGGCGATAATCGCCCCCGCCAGGGGAATGGCAATCACCAGGAACAGGGAGAGTTGGTCGAACTGCGTCATCCGCTCTTGACCGCCCGATCCCGCTACGCCGCCTGCATCCAGACGATGATGGCCAGGGCGATTGCGCCCAGGGTCATTCCCAGCGCGTAGGTGTAGGCGTGGCCGGTGACGTGGACCCGCAGGGCCACTCCGAAGCGGCGCACAGTGTTGGCCGGCCCGTTCACCCCCACATCATTCACCACCGCCCGGTCAGTCCATCCAACGGCCCTGGCCAGAATCAATACCCCCTTGTCGATGACGAACTGGTACAGCTCGTCCACCAGGTACTTGTTTTCCGCCAGCCGCAGCGCCGCGCTGACCCGGCTCTTCATCCCGTCAATGGAAACGCTCTTGCGGACGTAGACCAGCCAGGCCAGGACAAAGGCTCCCACCGCCAGGATGATCGACACCGCCCCCAGCCAGGGCAGGAAGTGGAATCCCTCGGCGTGGTCGTAGAAGACGAAGTGGCCGATGCCGTCGTAGGGGCCCGGCCAGTTGAAGGTCATCAGCCCGAATACGAGGGCCAGGACCGCCAGCAGGGCCATCGTTATTGCCATCGTTGGCGGAGCGTCGTGGACGTGCTCATGCTCCGGGTTCAGGTTCCCGAAGAACACCGTGAACATGGCCCGCGCCATGTACAGGGCGCTCAGGAAGGCGGTCAGCAGGGTGAACACGATGAACACCGGCGGCAGGTTCTTGTTCACCGCTATCAGGATTTCGTCCTTGCTCCAGAACCCGGCCAGGATGGGTATGCCTCCCAGCGACAGCGCCCCTATCGAGAACAGCAGCGCCGTCAGGGGCATCACCTTCCGCAGCCCGCCCATCTTGCGGATGTCCAGCTCGTCGGTGCTGTGCATCACGCTGCCCGCCCCCAGGAACAGCAGCGCCTTGGAGAAGCCGTGGGCCAGCAGGTGGAAAATGGCGGCGGTGTATCCAAACGCGCCCAGGGCCAGCATCATCAGTCCCAGGTGGCTGATGGTGGAGTAGGCCAGGATGCGCTTCAGGTCGGTGGCGACCAGGGCGATGGTTGAGGAACCCAGGGCGGTCACCAGCCCGACGATGGCAACGATCATCAGGGCGTAGTCGGAAGCTTCAAAGATGGGGAAGGCGCGGGCCACCAGGTAAACGCCCGCCACGACCATTGTGGCCGCGTGGATCAGCGCGCTCACCGGCGTCGGGCCTTCCATCGCGTCCGGCAGCCAGACGTGGAGGGGAAACTGGGCCGACTTGCCCGCCGCTCCGGCAAACAGCAGCAGGGCGGCGGCGGTGGCCGTTCCCTGGCCGATGGCCCCGCTCTGGACCGCGTCGAAGGCGGCGGTCATGCTGAAGCTGCCCACCTCCCGCCACAGTAGCAGTATCCCGATGAGCAGTCCCACGTCCCCGATGCGGGTCACGATGAATGCCTTCTTGGCTGCCTCCCGTGCCGACGGCCGCTCGAACCAGAAGCCAATCAGCAGGTAGGAACATAACCCCACCAGCTCCCAGGCCACGTACAGGAGCAGGAAGTTGTCCGCCACCGCCAGCGTCAGCATGGCGGCGATGAACAGGGCGTGGAAGGCGAAGTACCAGTCCAGCCGCGGGTCGCCGTGCATGTATCCCAGGGAGTAGACCTGCACCATTAGGGCCACGAAGGTTATCAGGCCGATCATCACCACGGTCAGCGGGTCGATCAGGATGCCCCAGTTGAGGCTGATTCTCTCCCCTTCTCCGGCGTCGCCCGTCAGCCCGGCCTCGAACCAATTGACGCTGTACTCGCAGGTCAGCGAGCCGGTGTGGCCGCTCTCGGCGCATCCGGCCGTGTCCGGCGACGCCCCTATGAAGGAGAACAGCACCAGCCAGAAAAGAGCGAATCCCCCGGCTATGGCCAGGATGGACAGGGGCGACCCCTTCCCCGGCAGGTACTTCCCGAACAGGACGATCAGGGGAACAGCAACGAAGCTGAAAACGGGTATCAGCCAAGCCCACTCCATGCTAGGCAGCCGCCTCCGTCACGGACCGGGGGCTGAGGGGAAAAGGGAAAGGAGCGGGGATGCTGTGCAGGTGATTCAACGGGGCTACCATTTCATCAGGTTGATTTCGTCCAGGTTCACCGTGGCCCGGTTGCGGTACATCCGCAGCACGATGGCCAGCGCCAGCCCCACTTCGGCGGCGGCTACGGTGATGACGAAGATGGCTATTATCTGCCCGTCGAAGTGGGCGAATTTGCCCATGCCGTTCAGGTGCGAAGCGACGGCGATGAGGTTGATGTTCACCGCGTTCAGCATCAGCTCGATGGACATGATTATCAGGACCGCGCTCCGGCGGGCCAGCACGCCGTACATCCCGATAACGAACAGCGCGGCGCTGAGCAGTTGGAAGTAGAGCAGGGGAGTCAACTAGCCCTCTCCCCGGGAGCCGGCTCGGGCGATGATGATTGCCCCGATCAGCGCCACCAGCAGCACCAGCGATGCCACCTCGAAGGGAATCGCCCAGCGGGTGAACAGCGAGTTGGCCAGCTCCGCGAACCCCGGCCCCTGGGGCGCTGATTCCACCCGGGGGCTCTGCCAGAAGGAGACGACGATGACCGCTCCCATTGCCACCGCCGCCAGCGCGGCCAGCGGCCACTGGGCGTTGGCGGAGACGCGGGGGTAGTCCGAGGACCGGGTCAGCATGATGGCGAACAGCAGGACGATGATAATTGCCCCGCCGTAGATTAGCACCTGCACCAGCGCCAGGAACTCGGTGAACAGCAGCAGGTAGATTCCCGCCACGGCGGTCAGGGACAGCAGCAGGAACAGGGCGGCGTGGACGACGTTGCGGGTCAACACAACCCCCAGTCCTCCCGCCAGCGTCAGCCCTCCCAGGGCAATGAAAAGCCAGTCCATCGGTCAGCTACCGCGTTCCATGCTGTGAAGATAGGACGGATTCGCGCGAATAAAGAGCCGCTGTCGGGGCGGCTCCGGGATGCCGGGGACGTTGGCTCGACGCAGGCAACTTACTCACCGGCTCCCGCCGCGGCGGTTTCCTTTTCCTCGGCGGCGGCCTTGGCGGCGGCTTCGGCCTCCTGCTTCTGCTTGGCCAGGACCGTGGGGGGAATCCAGGCGGTCTCGGCCTGGAACTTCTTCCCGATTTCCAGGAGGGCGGGCAGGTCCACCCGGTCGCCGTTGCGCTGGTAGGTGCTCATTTCGTGTTCGTGGCTCATCACGATGGCGTCGAAGTTGCACAACTCTACGCAAATTCCACAAAGGATGCAACGGTTCAGGTTGATCTCGAAGTAGTCGATGATCTTCCGCCGCGAGCTGTCCCCGGACTCGTGCAGCGGGTTGTCCTTCATGCTCGCCGACATGCACTGGGTGGGGCAGTTGCGGATACAGACCATGCAGCCGGTGCAGAAGGGTTCCGGCACGGCATCGTCCCACGTCAACGCCGGAAATCCCATGAAACGGTCCTGTACCGGCGTCGGGACGGTGGGGTATTGGCGCGTCACCGGCTTCCGCATCCCCTTCACGGCGGACGCGAAGGTCAGCATCATTCCCTTGACACTGTTCAGCATTGGCCAACCCTCCTTAGCGCGAACCGGCGGCCGGGCGCCGGGCGGATGCGGCGGCCCGCCTTTCCGCCAGCTGCTTTTCCTGCCGGGCCTTGATCTCGGCGACGCGGCGGACCGGCGCCATCATTCTCCGGTATATCAGGTATCCCACCACCCCCAGCCCCGCCAGCGACATCAGCGTGAGGCTCCAGGCCGGCCAGTCGTAGAACAGGTAAATGGCGGTTATTACGATGGTATAGAACGCTAATGGCACCATCACCTTCCAGGCGAAGGCCATCAGCTGATCGATGCGCAGCCTCGGAAAAGTCCCCCGTATCCAGAACACGACCATCACCAGGGCGTAGACCTTGATGAGGAACCAGACCACTCCCGGCAGCACCGGCCCCAGCCATCCCCCCAGGAAGAGCAGGGCCGCCAGGGCGGCGATGGCGAAGGTGTTGATGTACTCGGCCAGGAAGAAGACCGCCCAGTGCGCGCCGCTGTACTCCACGAAGGGCCCGCCCACGACTTCCGACTCGGCGTGGTAGATGTCGAAGGGAGTGCGTCCCACTTCCGCCAACCCGGCGATGAAGAAAATCGCCAACCCCAGCGGCAGGACCAGGACGTAAAGGATCGGGTTCTGGTTTTCGACGATCACCCGCAGGTCCAGGGATTGGGCCAGCATCCCCACCGCCACCACCACCAGGATTACCGGAATCTCGTAGCTGATTAGCTGCGCCGCGGAGCGCAGTCCCCCCAAAACACCGTACTTGTTGGCCGAACCCCATCCCGCCAGCACCAACCCCAGGATGCCCACCACCGCGAAGGCGGTGATGTAGAACAGGCCCAGTTCCAGGTTCTTGATTACCAGGTTCTGGGCGGCGGGAATGGTCACCCAGATCATGAACGCCGACACCACGACGATTACCGGCGCCACCCAGAAAATTGCCTTGTCCGATTCGGTCGGCAGGATGTCTTCCTTGATCAGCAGCTTGATGGCGTCGGCTACCGGCTGCATCAGTCCCATCGGGCCGGTGCGGGTGGGGCCGAGGCGGAGCTGCAGCCGTCCCAGGGCTTTCCGCTCCAGCCAGACCATGGACAGCACCACCACCGACAGGCCCCCGAAAAGGGCAAACAACGCAACGAGGATCCAGGCCACGTCCAGGAGGGATACGGCAAGCAAAACGGGAGAGGCCATCAGCGGTCCACCTCTCCCAGGACGATATCCAGCGAGCCGAGGATGACCACCGAGTCGGCCACCCAGGCCTCCCTCAGCAGCGCCTTCAGGGCGGACAGGTTGCAGAAGGACGGCGGGCGCACCTTCAGGCGGTAGGGACGGTCGGCCCCCTTGCTCACCAGGTACACGCCGATCTCCCCCCGGGGATTCTCAGCCCGGACGTAGACCTCCCCCTCCGGGGGCCGGATGAGCCGGCGTCCCAGGGAGGACGTGACCGGGCCGTCGGGCATCTGCTCCAGGGCCTGCTCTATGATGTGCATGGACTGGTACATTTCCTGCACCCGCACCCAGTGCCGGTCCCAGCAGTCCCCGTCCAGCCCCACCGGAACGTCGAAGTCGAAGCGGTCGTAGACGGAATAGGGTTGGGCCTTGCGGACGTCGTACTCCACGCCGCAGCCCCGCAGGCAGGGGCCGGTCAGCCCGTAGTCGATGGCCTCTTCGGCGGATATTACCCCCACGTCCTTCATGCGGGACAGGAATATCTCGTTGAAGGTGAGGATGTTGTCGCTTTCCACAATGTCTTCGTAGAGGAGGGGCAGCAGGTCCCGCACCATGGTCTCGAAGTTGTCCGGCAGGTCCTCTTTCAGGCCCCCGATGCGGAAGTAGTTGTGCATCATCCGCGCTCCGGAAACGGCCTCGAACAGTGCCTGGATCCGCTCCCGCCCCCGGAAGGAGAACATGGTGGGAGTCATCGCCCCTGCGTCCAGGCCAATGGTGCCGACGTAGAGCAGGTGGCTGGCGACCCGGTTCAGCTCGCAGAGGATCACCCGGACGTACTCGGAGCGTTCCGAGACCTCCAGCCCCATCAGCTTTTCCACCGCCTGGCAGTAGACCAGCTCGTTGTTGAAGTTGGCGACGTAGTCCAGCCGGTCGAACAGGGTGACTATCTGGTGGTACTGCTCCCCCTCGCAGATTTTCTCCGAGCCCCGGTGCAGGTAGCCGATGTGGGGCTCAACGTCAACAATCTTCTCGCCGTCAATCCACAGCACCATGCGGAAGACGCCGTGGGTGGACGGGTGCTGCGGCCCCATGTTCAGGAGCAGTTCCACCGACTGGGCGTCGCGCCGTATTTCGCTGGCGATTTCAGTCATTTACGATCACGGCAACTTCATTCAGGGCTTCCAAAAAACCGGATGGTGGGCTCCCGGGGAGGCTCCACCAGGCTGCTCATCCAGACCTCGTCATTATCGTAGAACCCGGCTTCGATCAGCACCTCGTCCAGGATTCCCAGCTTCTCGCAGTCCTCCAGGTAGAGCACAATTTCTCGCCGGAGGGCGGTCCTCGCCTCCTCCTCGGTGTCCCCGAACCCGGTCATTATCAACTCCGGGCAGAACGCCTGGTGGGCGCCGTCAACCTGGGTTGTCTCAATCTGGTAAACGATCCTGTCCACGCTGTTTAATGCCGCACCCGACGATGCTTCTCGCCCGCTCCGTTCACCCGCTCCGTTCAGCCGATGAACTCCAGGCAGATTTCCGTGTCGTCTTCCAGTCCGGGAAACCCCGCGTCCGTCAAAGCCTGCCCCAGGCTCTCGTCGGCCTGCCGCAGCTCAATCCACGAGCGGACCACGTCCACCAGGTCGTCCTGGGCCATCCGTGCCGTTTCTCCCTCCCCCTGGAGTTCCAGCGAAGCGAGCAATGCAAGGTAACCGTCCCCGGTCGACTCCACCGTGGCGGTCAGCACCAGCCGTTCCATCCCCGGGTCTCCGGTTTCATCAATAACCTAGAACTCCTGGTACTCGTAGAGGGGATACTCCTTGCGGCCGGGGTAGCCCTCGAACTCGTCGTAGAGCAGCAGCGGGGCCAGGCCGGGGTGCCCCTCGAACTCGACGCCGAACAGGTCGTGGGCCTCCCGCTCGTACCAGTCCGCCGCCTGCCAGACCCCCGATACCGACGGCACAACCGGATCGTCGTAGGCCACCTGGGTCTTGACGGCCAGGGTCTGTTCATGGCTCAGGGACTGGAGGAAATACACCACCTCGCAATGGTCCTCATAGTCCACGCAGGTCATGCAGAGCAGCAGCTTGAAGTCCAGTCTCGGATCGGTCTTGGCCGTCTCGCACAGTCCCGCCAGGTTTTCCCGCTTTACATTGAGCTGCGGCAGGTCGTGCATCACGTCCGGCTCGGGATGGAAGGAATGAAGCACTTCCTCCGCCAGCGCCAGCATTTCCCTGCGGTGCGGCGCAAGCCGGTCGAAATCGGGCTGGACCTCCTCCTCGGAGGGTTCCGCGTTACCGTGCTGCGTCGCCACTCTTGGCGTCCTGCATGATCTTTTCCTGCAGCTTGAGGATGCCGTAGAGCAGGGCCTCGGGACGCGGTGGGCATCCCGGCACGTATACGTCCACCGGGATGATGTGGTCCACGCCCATGACGACGGAGTAGGAGCGGTAATAAGGGCCGCCGTTGGTCGCGCAGCTCCCCATGGCGATGACCCACTTGGGCTCGGGCATCTGCTCGTAGAGCAGCCGGATGGGTTCGGCCATCTTCTTGACCACCGTGCCGGCCACGATCATCACGTCCGACTGCCGGGGGGAAGGCCAGGTCACCACCCCGAAGCGGTCGAAGTCGTGATGGGCCATGAAGGTGGAAATCATCTCGATGGCGCAGCAGGCCAGCCCGAAACTCAGCGTCCACAGGGACGACTTGCGGGCCATTCCGAAGAGCTGTTCCTTGGAGGTGGTGATCACCCCCGGGACCTTGCCGCCGATGGCCTGGTCCAGCAGGCTCGGCGCGGGCTGGTTGCCGTGCCCCAGGGTTATTTCTGCCATTCCAGCACCCCCTTCTTCCAGCCGTAGATGATGGCAAAGAACAGTACCCCGAGGAAGATCATCATTGCGTAGAAGGGGATGGCGTTCCCCAGGTCCCGCTGCTCCAGGAAAATGACCGCCCAGGGGAAGAGGAACACGGCCTCAACGTCGAAAATCAGGAAGAGGATGGCGAAGATGTAGAACCGGATGTTGATGTTGGACCAAGCGAAGGGTGTGGCAGGAACGCCGCACTCGTAGGAGGTCAGCTTGACCTCCGAGTGCCTGCGCGATGACATCAGGCGGGACGCGGCGAACATTCCGCCGATGGCTACCAGGGCGATGATGGAGGATAACGCCACCGCCGTCCAGTTGGCGGCGAAGATGCTGGGGTCGGATGTCTGTAAAAGTACGCCGGAAAAGGGCGTCATGCGTTAATTTCGTCATCCGGGCTTAGTCCCCGCGTCGAGCGCGGAGCGCCCCAATATTATCACCGGCCAAATTTCAGTGTCAACGAAGCCAAGGGGCTCTCACAAGGGAATCGCATTCGGGTTGTCGAAGACCCGTCGATGTTTACGATGCAGCCGCCCACTGGATAAAGTGCGGAATGGATAGTCAATCACTTACCCAATAAAATAGTTGATTATGGAGTGTATATGCACCGAGCTACAGCACCAACCTTTGGGTGTTTTTCAAATTCTAATGCGATAGCCCCGGGGGCTATCAAGCCTCTCCTAGCCTACACCCTCCGACCGCCGCCGCGCCAACTCGGCCTCCAGCTCGCGGACCCGCGCCTCCGCCGCCATCCGAGCTTCCTCCGCCGCGATGCGGGCATCCCGCTCCGCGACCCTTCCCTCGGCCTCCTCGTCATGGGTTGCGAGATACTGGCGGGCTATCGGGTCCCACCAGCGGAGCTGTCCCTCTTCCCAGCAAAGGGTGAGGCCCAGTACCTCGCTGTGTCCCCAGTACCGGGAACCGTCGGTTTCAATGGTTACCGGCTGGTACGCCCCGTCCGCCAGCCGGTCTCCGGCCAGCCCCTGCCGGTAACGCCGCCCGCCGGTGGGGTCGAACCGCCAGTATTCCGGCACGCCGTAGCCCGAGTATCCCACGCGTTTCCTGGACTCGTCGTTGCGGGCGGTCCATGTGGACGCAACCTCCAGGACGAACTCCGGCGGCTTGCCCTGCACCTCGATGGCATAGCCCCACTGGGCGATGATGGCGTCCACGTCCACGCCGAAGGCCACCGTCAGGTCGGGAATCAGGATGCCCCGCTGCTGCTTGGGACTGTTTCCCAGGGGAACCTCGCTGAGGACCAGGGTGGTTTCCAGGGAGCCGAAGTGGCGGCGCAGGGTGGTCAGGTAGCCGGGCAGGTACAGGTACAGGGGGTTTTGCATGTCGTCCCTGGGAGGAAAAGCCGGGAAGGTGCCGGATTCCGCCACG
>DAOUIZ010000044.1:0-55784 GCA_034423195.1 Dehalococcoidia bacterium
GGAGTTGCGGCGGAGGGAGAAGCCGGGCACCGTGTGGTCGCCCCACAACCTGCTGGCCCTGTTGGAAATCCGGGGCCTGATAAACCAAACCACCTAATTCGCAACGCTACCACCCTGGCGTTCAGGTTGGCCTCCGAAATGCCAGAAGGTAGAATGATGCCACTCGGAACCATGAGGAGGGATGACCATGGCCATAACCTTGGACGAAGCAAAGAGAATCCTGGACGGCGCGATAGCCCAAGCTGAAGAATTCGGGATCAAGGTCAGCGTCGCCGTCGTCGACAGCGGCGGAAGAACTATCGCCATGAACAAGATGGACGGCGCCATCTGGGCCAGCACCTACGGATGCGTTGGTAAAGCCGTCGCGTCTTCCGCCTTCGGGCGCCCCAGCGGAGAGTTGCAGGAACGGGCAGACCAGCCCACTCCCCGGGGAATCGCCGCAGCATCTGGCGGACAGATGATCATGGGCCAGGGAGCCGTGCCGATCGTTCGCAACGGTGTAGTCGAAGGAGCCTGCGGAGTCGGTGGCGGCACCAGCCAGCAGGACGAGGACTGTGCACGCGCTGGAGTAGACCTGATTTAGCCCGTCTTGAAACTCATCAAGACGTTTTTCCGTAGGCGACCCCTTGCGTTCCCGGCAGCCCCGCCTACGGGACAAGGGCCAAGACCGACACCGGGGCCCCGCTTCCGCCAGCTAACGGGAGCGGGGCGATGACCAAGGTTGTACCCTTCGGCGGCAGTTGGTCCAGGTTGGCCAGATTTTCCAGGACCAGTCTTGGCTTGGCCAACACCAGGCGATTGACGGCAAAGGCGGTGTCCATTCCTCCGTCGACTCCGTGGGTGTCAATCCCAATTCCAGCCGCTCCCCGTCCTTCGACCAGGAACCGGGCCGCTTCGGCGCAAAAACCGGGAAAATGGGCTGTCCCATTCCGGTCAAGATTCAGAAACTCTCCCGGCGAGCTTCAATATCGCTGGTAACCGGTGTGCAGCAGGACCACAGACCCCGCAGCAATCTCCCCGTAAGTCCGTTCCCAGCTTTCCACTTCCTCTACTTCCAGCAGATAGTCCGGGTCTTCCTTCGATGGCCTGCTCATGTCCAAAACGACTGCCTGGGCAATGAAGGACTCCGGTTCGTACTGGTCTATGGTTATCCCGTCGGGGTAGAAGCTCGCGGGAGCATTCATGTGGGTGCCCGAATGCTCCCCCAGCGTTATCCTGCGGAGGAAATATCCGTCGCTCTCTATACGGGAGTGAGCATCCAGCTGGACGGGTGGGTCTCCCGGCCATTGCGGGATGCCGGGGTGCAAAGGATGGCTCAAGTTCACAACCTTTCGCCACGTGACGGAACGCCCCGCCGCAATCCGTGAGCCTGGCCCTCCTCCAATAAGCATGGTTTACCCAGGCCTGCCCGCCAAGCTGCTCTGACCCGCCAGCGAATTGTCCCAAGCCGAAAAACCGGCCGGACGACTGTTGGCCACTTGCCTGTCAATCCATTGCATGGCTTTCCCGGATGAACCAGCGTAACCGATTTCTTCGCGTAGCGGACGGGTCCCATAGATGGTGTAGAAAATGGCGGGGACAGTTGCCTCGATGACATGACCTCGGTAGAAGATCCTCTTCACGGGCCGTATGTTTTCCAACATTATCTCCTCCATTATCTCCTCGCTTTGTTCAGGTGTAGTGCTTGTGTCGGGTTTCCTCGCTCGCAACGATGAACCGCTGACCGTACAAATGTTCTAACACCTTTTCCGAGTTGTCAAGGAGCAAATGTCACTAAACCCGCCGTTCCGAGCCCCGCCTATTCAGCCTCCCTAACGACCACCACAATTGGAGG
The DNA here is from genome assembly GCA_034423195.1 of Dehalococcoidia bacterium. GTDB lineage: Bacteria > Chloroflexota > Dehalococcoidia > Lucifugimonadales > UBA3495 > CATOSK01. The sequence goes on from DAOUIZ010000044.1 coordinate 1,835, forward strand.
TCCCAGCCTGCCCGTGTTGTCGCTGCCCCGATAAACCGTCCGAGTAAAGAGGCCCCCTTTCGTTGAGTCCAACCGGATGGGGGAACCCCGAGGACCAGTTACTCCAACCGACAGGAATTCCACGGAGGCCAATTTGAACCGTGACGAACCAGCAGGGCCCAACGTGCCTGCCGCAAACCCCGCGCGGCCGCCGATGTTGTCCGTCTCAACGTGCAACTGCTCCTCCAGCCGGTTTCCCGGATTAATGGTCAAGACCTGCAGAATCGATGGATCGAAAGCAAGAACAACCTGGGCAGCGTCTACCATAGATTTGTGGCGCGGATAAACCCATACCTCCACGACTAAGGAGGACCCAACTTGCACCTTGTTGGCGCTTGCCGTTAAGTCCATGTCCACGGTAGGAGGCGCGGGAGTCACAGTTGCCGTGGGGACAGGTGTCGGATAAGGAGTAGGCGTAAAGGCCAACGTCGGCGTCGTCGGAACCGTCGGGGTAAACACAGGGGTGACGGTCGGGTAAAAAACCGGCGTAGGCCTCGCCGGAGCCGATGGAGTAACAACATGACTGACGGTCGGGGTAACCCCCGGGTTAATGGTCGGCGCGGCGATTGTGGCACCGTGGGTCACGGGGGGCTCTGGGGAGACGACCGGTGCGAGGTCAACCGCGGGGACTTTGCTGGGAACCGGGATAGTAGTGATCGTTGGTGGAAAGAAGGACGGCACAGTCAACGGTTGAGGCAGAAAATTGGACCTGAAGCCGTCCCTGTCAACCGGTACCGGCAGGGGAACCGGGACCACCATCCCATCAATCGAGCGATCCCCGTCTGCCCCAGAACGGGCTCCCCTAGTTTCCTGTCCGTCGACTGGTTGGGTTGAGTCGGGCCAGGGGTCAGGGGGAGCCATTGTTTGAGCGGGTCCCTCCCGCTGAGGCTTATCCAAAAGCGACTCATAAACGAGAAGGATCACCATACCGGCTGCCAAGACGGCGGCGACTGCAAGCGCAACCATCAAAATCGGATGAGTTCTACCAAGGACTTTTCCCACGCTGGCCTACGAGATCCCGTGGGTTCCCCTTACGTCGTGACAGAGTGCCGAAGGAGATTCCGAGATTGGTTATCCCGCCAGCCGGGCCAGGAAATCGTCGGTTTTCACCGTAGTCTGCGAGGAATCGGCCATGTTCCTGAGCATGACCTCCCCTCGTTGAATTTCATCATCGCCGACTACCACCGCGTAAGCCACTCCCAAAGCATTGGCCTGGCGCATCTGTCCCCTTAGCGCTCTTGACCCGTTCCCCAGGATCGCACCAGATCCGGCCCGCCGGATTTTGGCCGCCAGTTCCAGGGCAAAGGGGCGGGCGTCCTGGCCTACGTTGATCACCATGTATTCCGGGCGAACCAGGTCCGGCACTTCCACCTCGGCCCGTTTCAAGTTCAGAGTAAGACGTTCGATGCCCGAGCCAAATCCAATCCCCGGGGTGGCACGCCCGCCAAGTTGTTCGATAAGGCCGTCATAACGGCCGCCGCCACAGATGGTTGACTGGGCCCCGACATCCCCCGGCTGGATTTCAAATACCGTCCGCGTGTAATAGTCCAGACCCCGCACCAGGCGGTGGTCCACGGTATAGGGAATTCCCATGGCTTGCAGGTACCCCACCAGCTTGTCCCAGTGGTCCAGGCAATCACTACACAGCATTTCCACTGACTGAGGCGCGGACTCTCCCAGTTGGCGGCAGGTCTCCACCTTGCAGTCCAGCAGGCGCAGGGGGTTCCGTTCCAACCGCCCCCGGCAGTCCTGGCACAGCCTGGATCCATGGCCGGAATAATAGGACTTCAACTCGGCGATATACCCGGGACGGCAGGCCGCATCCCCAATGCTGTTGATGAACAGATTGATGTCAGCCAACCCCAGCGACTGCATCAGTTCCCAGGCCAGCTCGATAACTTCTGCATCAACCGAGGGATCCGAGTCCCCGATGGCTTCCACGCCGAACTGATGATGCTGCCGGAAACGTCCGGCCTGGGGACGTTCGTACCGGAAAACCGGGCAGAAGTAGTACATGCGCACCGGCTGCGGCAGGTTGTGCATCCCGTGTTCCAGGTACGCCCGGCAGACTGGCGCCGTGCCTTCGGGACGAAGGGTCAGGTTGTCCCCGCCCCGGTCCTCGAAGGTGTACATTTCCTTTTCAACTATGTCGGTCCCCTCCCCTACGGACCGGATGAACAGGCCCGAGTCCTCGAAAACCGGGCTGTCGATCCGGCCGTACCCGAAACGGTGCGCGATATCCGACGCTTTGTCCTGGATGTAGCGCCAGTACTTCTGCTCATCGGGGAGAAGGTCGGTGGTTCCTCTGGGGGCTTGAAACAAAGCTCTCGTATCTCCAGGCAAAGGTCGCTTCCGTTCCGCCGGGCTTTCCTGGTGCTGACCAAAGCAAAGGTTAATCGACCAAATCCGTTAACGCAAACCGAGAACCTTGTCCGTGGGTCATATCTTTCCGCTTGACTTGAGTGTCTGGAATTCCTCGGAAGTCAACCCGCCAATGCTGCAAAGGAGGTCTTCGCTGTCCTGTCCCAGGATGGGAGGAGAATTCCCCGGCGTGTCCAGCGAACCGGTCAATCGAATCGGATTGTTGACCGTGCGGAACGCCCCGCCGTAGCCATCTCCGCTTTCCACAAACATCTTGCGTTGTTCCAGCTGAGGGCAGCTATCCAGGTCTGCCGTGTTTTGGACAATCCCCATGGAAAACCCGCATTCCAGCAGCTTCCCGTTTGCTTCCTGCTTGGGAATGGTTCCCGACCATTCCTCGATGGCGGGGACCACATTGTCAAAGTAAAACTCGCCGGTGACTCCCAACCCCAGGTAACGAGGATCCTCGATCAATTCCTCCCTGCCAATCATCGTCCACAGGGCCTTCCATTTCTCCACGTCCCCGCTGCCTGCCAGCACTACGTAGCCGTCGCCGCACCGGAGAGCCAGCTGGGCGGTGAACATATTCTCCCGGGCCCGGCTGGTTACTTCACCCGTCGCCTGGTAGTGGGGCATGCTGCTGGTGGTGTGCGCCACCATGCAGTCATACATAGCCATGTCCACATGCTGACCCAGGCCCGTTTTGTTCCGCGTCTGCAGCGCCATCATGACGCCGAGGGCCGTCCAGACCCCGGGGACGGAATCACCGATGTTGTCCCCAACCATTTGGGGCGCTCCACCGGGTTCGCCGGTTATTTCCATCCAGCCCCCCATGCCCTGGACGCACGGATTATTGGCCGGCCAGTTTGAGTACGGCCCGCGCAGACCTTCTCCATCGCCGTACCCGGTGATGCTCGCGTAGACCAGAGCCGGGTTCAACTCCCTCAAGTGTTCGTAACCCAGGCCAAGGCGGCGGAGCGCACCGGGCCCCCAATTGTCCAGGAGGACATCGGAAACCTTGACCATTTCCTCGAAAGCCCCTTTGCATCGGGGGTCCCGCAGGTCCAGCGTGATGCTTTTCTTGTTCCTGTTTATGCCCAGGAATCGGGCGCTCACGTTCTCGCCGGTTGGCGCGGTGACAAAGGGGTTATTGCCCCTGGCCCGGTCCCCGGAACCCGGGCGTTCAATCTTGATGACCTCTGCTCCCATGTCCGCCAGGATCATGGCGCAGAACGGTCCGGCTACAATATGGGTGGCATCCAGAACCCGGAGCCCTTCCAGCGGAAGCGGCAACTTCTCCCCATTCGTCATTATGGCAACTCCATCAACGCGGCCTTGGATAGCGTCTGACTCAAGCTATTCGGCCCTTAATATAAATCACAGAAGGAACAGTGAAAACCCGGACTTCGACGTATACTCCGCTCGTTGAAGCCGTTTCGTCATCCCGTTGACAACTATCCGGGTTAACCCTAAACTCGAAATACGGTCTTCACCGTCCCTGCGGCCCGGTGGTGTAGCGGTTAACATACTGCCCTGTCAAGGCAGAGATCACGGGTTCAAATCCCGTCCGGGTCGCCATTCCCCTGTGTGCAGTGGTCTCCTGTCCGGAACCTCCACACCGGGAATCCACACCATCTCCTCTCCCCTGCTGCCTACAAACCGTTCCAGGACAAGGTCTTCTACGAAAGCCTTTCCCCTTAATTTCCCCAGCGCGAATGACATCTCCCCGGTTCCACCCTGGCCCAGGCAGCATCTGTCTAATGCCTGCTCCTTTTTGAGGGCCAAGCGCATCAAGCACCCTCCCCCCAGCTTTGCCAGGACATCGTTCCAGTACCCGGATCACGGAAAACCCGGCTCAAGTTGAAGCCCGTGAAGGAGGATTCCCCGCACGCGGCGCCTTCGGGGCGGGCAGAAGCTTGGCCGGCAACCTGGCAGCAGGTGCTTGTGCGAGTTCCTCCCTCCTCCCGAGGTGTGGCAAAGGCGAGATGCGGCGGGTAGAATGGCTTTCGTGAGCGGCGAAACCGAAATCCGCAATACCGGCGGCCCCTTGACGGGGATGAAGGTGCTGGACCTGTCGGTGATCGTCGCGGGGGGCACGGCCAGCAGCTTGATGGCGGACTTCGGGGCCGAGGTCGTCAAGATAGAACGGCCAGGAACCGGCGACCCCCTACGGAACTGGGGCCCCTTCTACAACGGCGTTTCTCTATGGTGGAAGGTCCATTCCAGGAACAAGAAGTCCGTCACCCTGGACCTTTCCAATCCCGATGGACAGTCCCTGCTCAAGGATCTGGCGAGCCGCGCCGACCTTCTGATTGAGGGGTTCCGTCCGGGTACCATGGAACGCTGGGGCCTGGGGCCGGCAGACCTCCACGAAGTGAACCCCGGCCTCGTGATGGTCCGGTATTCCGGCTTCGGACAGACTGGCCCGTACAAGGACCGCCCCGGGTTCGGCACTATTGCCGAGTGCATGAGCGGATACATCGGGATGACCGGCTTCCCCGACACGCCTCCGGTACTTCCGCCGGTGCCGCTGGCTGACGAAATAGCCGGAGTCTTCGGGGCTATGTCCGGCATGATGGCGCTGTACCACCGGGATGTGCTTGGCCGATCCTCCGGAGGAGAGCCCGGCCTAGGGCAGGTGGTGGACGTAAGTCTGTTCGAGCCCCTCTTCCGGCTGTGCATTCCTCACATCACCATGTACGACCTGCTGGGCATCGTGAGGGAACGGGTGGGGAATGACTTTCCCGACGCCGCGCCCCGAAGCCTGTTTCAGACCGGAGACGGGCACTGGCTGGGACTCTCAGCCACATCTCAAAGCACGTGGGAATCCCTGGCCCGGGCGATGGGAATGGAGGCGTTGCTCGATGATCCCCGATTCGCGGACAACGCATCCCGGCTGGACAACAAGGATGCCTTGAACGAGAAACTGCAGGGCTGGCTCGAAGAACGCCCCCTTGAACGGACGATGAAGGAGCTGGTGCCCTCGGGCGGTGTCGTCGGGCCGGTGTACAATGCCCGCCAGATTGTCGAAGACCCTCACTACCAGAGCCGGAATGACATTATCGAAATCGATGATCCGGAGTTGGGCCAGACCAAAATGTTGGGGGTCGTCCCCAAGCTGAGCGAGACACCCGGCGCCGTGGAACACGCCGGGCCTGTCCTGGGAGAACACAACGACATGATTTACGGTTCGTGGCTGGGGATGCCCGCTTCGGAGCTAGCTGAGCTTAAGACTCGGGGGGTGATCTAGCCCATGCCCGGTTTTTCCCAATTGGTGATCGCGACCCACAACCAGGGAAAGGTTGTGGAGTACCGCGATCTGTTGAAAGACCTGCCTGTTGAGTTACTGTCCCTGGGGGACGTAGGGATTGAGACGGACGTTGAGGAGACCGGCACGACCTTCGAGGAAAACGCCTGGCTGAAGGCCGACACCTACTCCCAGTTGAGCGGACTACTGACCCTGTCCGACGACTCGGGTCTGGAGGTCGAGGCCCTGGGACGGGAGCCCGGGATCTACACCGCCCGCTACGGCGGGGAGCGATGCACCACCTTCCAAGAGCGCGTTCAGTTGCTGCTGGACAACCTGGCAACCGTCCCCTGGGAAAAGCGCATCGCTCGGTTCAAGTGCGTCATCGCCCTGGCCGGGCCCCGAGGCAGGATTGGCTCTGTGGTAGGGTCGGTGGCCGGAATGATAGAATACCAACCGGCAGGTACGCAGGGGTTCGGATTCGACCCGGTTTTTTTCCTCCCGTCCTTTGAGCGGACCATGGCCCAACTCTCCCTGGCTGAGAAAAACGCCATCAGCCACCGCTCCGATGCCCTGGGACGGGCGCAAAGGCTCCTGAAAAGAGTAATCCAACCGTCCAACTTAGAATAATCCCCATCCCCGCACCGTCCTGCCGTATTACGATGCTAGTCGACCAGCTTGGAAGACCAATCAGGGACCTGCGCATATCGGTCACCGACCGGTGTAATTTCCGTTGTCCCTACTGCATGCCCGCTGAGATTTTCGGGGAAGGCTACCACTTCCTGGACAAGAAGGAACTCCTTACCTTCGAGGAGATTCGCCGGCTGGCCGCCATCTTCGCTGGGCTCGGCGTGAACAAGTTCCGCATCACCGGCGGGGAACCCCTCCTGAGGACCGATCTGGACCAACTCATCGCCCTGCTGGCGGACATTCCATCCCCATCCGCGGGTGAGCTCGATATAACCCTCACCACCAACGGCTACCTGCTCGCGCAGCAAGCCCGCAAGCTGCGCCAGGCCGGCCTCCGGCGAATCACCGTCAGCCTGGACTCCCTGGACGACGATGTCTTCAAGCAGATGAACGGGAGGGGATTCGGCACGGAACGGGTGCTGCGGGGTGTCGAGCACGCTTCCGAGGTGGGGTTGGGTCCGGTGAAGATCAACGCCGTCGTACAGAAAGGCGTCAACGACCACACCATCGTGGACCTGGCGCGCTACTTCAAGGGCACCGGCCACATCGTCCGCTTCATCGAGTACATGGACGTGGGCAACCTGAACGGCTGGAAGTGGGACGAGGTGGTGACAGCGGATGAAATCGTCGGCCGGATCGACCGGGAAATGCCCCTTGAGGCCCTGGAACCCAATTACGTCGGAGAAGTTGCCAACCGCTACCGCTACCGGGACGGCGAGGGGGAGATCGGGGTGATTGCCTCCGTTACCAAGCCCTTCTGCGGCAACTGCACCAGGGCCCGCCTGTCCACCGACGGGAAGGTCTTCACCTGCCTGTTCGCTTCCGAGGGAATCAGCCTGCGGGACCCCATGCGCGACGGCGCTGATGACTTGGAACTGGCGGAGTTGATCCGCGGCATCTGGCGGCAGCGCACCGACCGGTACTCTGAGGAACGCACCAACCTGGCGCCGGTCCAAAACCGCCAGGACAAGGTCGAAATGTTCCGCATCGGCGGATAGCCGGCGGCGATGATGCAGGACAACCAGCAGACCACGGACCCCGCCGAACCCCTTCAAGTTTTCACGGATGGCGCCTGCCAGGGCCGTTCCGGCCAGGGCGGATGGGCCGCGGTGTTCCTGGAGGACGGAAAGCGCCGCATCATCTCCGGCGGCGAACGGCAAACCACCGGCAACCGGATGGAACTTACGGCGGTCATCAAGGCGTTGGAGACTGCTCCCGAGGGCCGTCCTGTCACCATCCATTCCGAGAACAAGCAGTTGGTGGATGCGGTGCTGAAGGGCCGCGACGCCAAAGCCAACCGGGACTTGTGGGAGGAACTGGCCGGTCTCCGGTCCGTCCGGGAGGTGAAATGGTGGTGGGTCAGGAGCCGCCGGGAATACCCCGCCAGCGAAGTCGCCGGCCGGGTGGCCAACATGGAGGCCGGACTGTTCGAGACCCAGGACACCCACCACCGCTACCGGCGCGGAAGCCGCGCAACCTCAGCACAAAGAGGACCCGCCCGCGGCGGCAAGCCATCGGCCAACGGGCCTTCCCCCAACAGGAACTCCCCCAGCTCAAGAACCCGCCAGTCCCCCAGGACGACGAGGAGGAAATAGCCATGACCAGCCCGAACATCCGGCGCGGCGATTCCTTGACCCATCTCGACGGCCAGGGCCGGGTCAGCATGGTGGACGTAGGAGACAAGCCGGTAACCCAGCGGGAAGCCGTAGCCCGGGGAAGAGTTCTGATGCAGCCGGAAACCCTCCGCCTAATCCGGGAAGGGCTGATGAAGAAAGGCGATGTCCTTACCATAGCGCAACTTGCGGGAATCATGGGCGCCAAGCAGACCTCCCAACTCATTCCGCTGTGCCACCCGCTGCCCCTCAACAAGGTGGACGTGGAGCTGGAGCTTAACGAGGACGACTCCAGCGTGAGCATCACCGCCCTGGCCCGCACCTCGGCCAAGACCGGCGTAGAAATGGAGGCGTTGACCGCCGTTTCCGTAGCCGCCCTCACCGTCTACGACATGTGCAAGGCCGTGGACCGGGGAATGCGGATCGATGCCATCCGAGTGGTCCAGAAACGGGGCGGCCAGAGCGGGGACATAGACCTCGACGACTGACTCCAGCAGATCAATCAAGCACCTCCGGCTCTCATTGCCTCGTCCAGGAGCTTGATGGCCGCCCGGGCGAAGATGACGTACTCCTCAGCGGGCAACTCCAGTTCCGTCAACTCCTCGACAAACTCCTCCCCGACTGCCCCCTCGGCGCCAAGGATCCCCACCAGGTCCAGGCCGCAGATGGCTCCTTCCGGGGTCACCACAACGCAACCCCGGTCCACCGGAACAGGCTGGTCCGGCTCTACCTCGATAGCCTGGATGGTTGCCATTCCCAGGAAGGCGGGAAAGGGACGGATGAGCTGCGCTTTCTCCAACAATGCCTGCCGCATTTCCCCGGCAAGTCGGGAGACTTGGTCTTCACTCACGTTGATTCTCCCCGCTCACGGCAATTGACACCGGCGTTTCGCCAGACTTACCATTTATGGGTGCAAGCGCGGCCTGGCGGCTGGCCGGGGCGCTTCAGGTGGCAACGTAGCTCAGCGGCAGAGCGGGCGCTTCATAAGCGCTAGGTCACTGGTTCGAGCCCAGTCGTTGCCACCAATTTATCTCCCTTCATGCTTCCGATCTGTCTGTTCCCGGATTCCTGCCGCCTGCCGGTTGGGAAGGCTGACTTAACCTGCGATGACTGCCGCTATTGACCCGGCTGCTTGTCCCAATTAGAATAGCACCCACTTAACAAACAAGGCACACACGGCACGTAGGGGAGCTTGGTTTAGCCAGGCTGAGAGGGCGACCACAATTGTCGCCGACCGTTGCGAACCTGACCTGGGTAATTCCAGCGTAGGGAATCGGAGCTTCGGTGTTCAGTTATCAACTGAGGCCGCCAAACTTTACCGCGTTGGCGGCCTTTTGATTTGGCCGCAGTCCGAAACGAAAAGGAGGCCGGTTATGGTCCAGGTTTCTGAGGAGATTCTAAACATTCAGGGGAAAGCCGTCTTTCCGGCCAGCCGCAAGGTCTACGTCCCGGGGAGTCAAAACGGCGTGAACGTCCCCTTCCGGGAGATCACCCTGACTCCAACCGGCGGGCGGTTCGGCCAGGAAGAGAACCCCCCAATGAAGGTCTACGATACCAGCGGCCCTTACACCGACGACTCCCAGGTAATTAACCTCGGACAGGGCCTTCATCCCCTCCGCAGGGACTGGATTCTCGGCCGCGGCGATGTGGAGGAATACTCCGACCCCAGGGCCTCGGCCACCAACCAGCACGGTTGGCGCGAGTACCCGGGATTGGTGCGCCAGCCCCTTCGGGCGAAACCCGGGAAGGCCGTAACCCAGATGCACTACGCCAGGCAGGGGATAGTCACCCCGGAGATGGAATTCATCGGCCTGCGGGAAGGAATCGACCCGGAAACGGTGCGGGCGGAGGTCGCCCGAGGAAGGGCCATCATACCTTCCAACATCAACCATCCCGAATCCGAGCCCATGATCATCGGGCGCAACTTCCTGGTGAAGGTCAACGCCAACATCGGAAACTCGGCCGTCACCTCCTCCATCCAGGAAGAGGTGGAGAAGATGCTGTGGGCGACCCACTGGGGCGCCGACACGGTCATGGACCTTTCCACCGGCAGCGACATTCACACCACCCGCGAGTGGATTATCCGCAACTCGCCGGTCCCCATTGGCACCGTTCCCATCTACCAGGCCCTGGAGAAGGTGGACGGGGAAGCTGCCGAGCTGACCTGGGAAATCTACCGCGACACCATCATCGAGCAGGCCGAGCAGGGAGTGGACTACTTCACCATCCATGCCGGCGTGCTGCTACGCTACGTGCCCTTGACCGCCAACCGGGTGACCGGCATCGTCTCCCGCGGCGGTTCCATCATGGCCGGATGGTGCCTGGCCCACCACGAAGAAAACTTCCTGTACACCCACTTCGGCGAGATTTGCGAGATCATGCGGGCCTATGACGTGGCCTTCTCCCTGGGCGACGGCCTGCGCCCCGGTGCCACCGCCGATGCCAACGACGAGGCCCAGTTCGGAGAGTTGGCGACCCTGGGCGAGCTCACCAAGTTCGCCTGGGAACACGACGTGCAGGTGATGATTGAAGGCCCCGGTCATGTGCCCTTGCACAAGATACAGGAGAACGTCGAGCGGCAGATCGAGGTCTGCCACGAGGCCCCCTTCTACACGCTGGGGCCCTTGACCACCGACATCGCGCCCGGCTACGACCACATCACCTCGGCCATCGGCGCCGCCACCGTCGGGATGCACGGGACGGCCATGCTGTGCTACGTGACCCCCAAGGAGCACCTGGGGCTGCCCAACCGGGAGGACGTGCGGACCGGCGTTGTTACCTACAAGATCGCTGCCCACGCGGCCGACCTGGCCAAGGGCCATCCCGGGGCGCACCACTGGGACGACGCCCTGTCAAAGGCGCGGTTCGAGTTCCGCTGGGAGGACCAGTTCAACCTCTCCCTCGACCCCGACACCGCCAAGGACTTCCATGACGAGACCCTGCCCGCGCAGGGGGCCAAGGTGGCCCATTTCTGCTCCATGTGCGGACCCAAGTTCTGCGCCATGAAGATTACCCAGGACGTCCGGGAGTACGCCAGGAACAAGGGCCTGGAACCCGGCAAGGCCATCGAACTGGGAATGCAGGAGAAGTCCGAGGAATTTCTCCAGGCCGGGGCCCGGATCTACCACGAGTCCTAGACACTACGAAGCCCCCGGAGAGTGCCGGGGGCTTCCCGCCAAGCCCAAGAAAGAGGGGCGTCTCGCGATTGAGACGCCCCTGCCTTGTTCCGGTGAACGGAACGTTTACATGCCGACTCGGATCAGGTCCTTTTCGATGGCCTCGGTCCGCAGGTCGCCTTCCTCGCCCAGATGGGTCTTGATGTCGGCGATGGCCAACTCGATCATGTCGGCGTCCAGCGCAGCCGCCGCATTCGGATGGCCGGCGTCAGCCAGGTACTCCGCGGCCTTCTCCCTAATCTGGTCCAGGGACCACTCGACCTGTCCCTCGATGTCCCGGATTTCGTCCGGGAACTCGACGTGGGAGCCGCCGGCGCCCAGCTTGTCGTAGCCGCCCTTGTGCCAGTGCCCCCGGGGGCCGTGGGGGTCGAAGCGGATGATCTCCTCCTTGTTGACGTCAACGCCGAAGGTGGGGCCGCCCATCTTGCTCTTCAGGCAGCGCAGGGGCCACAGGTAAAGGGAAACGTCCTCGGTCTTGGAAAGACGCCGCACCAGAACGTGGCCCAGGTACGACTCTCCGTCGATCATGGTTGCCATATCAAATCCTCCTCGGTTCCGATAAGTGAAGGGATCGCGCGGCTCAATCTTAACACAACCCCGTTACCGTCGCATTCGGTGTTGGGCGTGGCCGGTGGCCCCGCAAAAGAAAGCCCCGGCGCAGGCCGGGGCAAGGGAAGCAGGTTGGAACGTCCTCTATTCCTCGGCATCCATGCGCTGGCCCAGCTCATTGAGAAAGCTCTCGATTTCCGGGGAAAGGTCCACCGTCTCGGCCTTTTCCGCAGGCTTGCTTTCGTCCGCGTCTTCCTGGGCGTCGTAGTAGGCTTCCATCTGCTGGATTAGCTGCTTCAGCTCGGAGTTTTTCTCCACCGCCGAGTTCAACTCCCGGTACTGCCGCTGTCCGCGCCTTACCGGAGCCAGGTCCGACGGGATGTTGGCGTACACCGAGGACAGCACCTCAATCATGCGGGAGGTCCCGGTGTAGTCCTCCTCCAGCTGCAGGTATTGGGGCAGATGCACCATGAAGTTGATGGACTCGACCCCCATCTTGTCGATGCCTTCCGAGACCAGGTTCATGATGGTGGTCGGACCCTGGTAGGTGCTGCGGCGCATCTTGAAGTTGGGCACTTCCTTGATCTGCGGCACGTCACCCAGGGATCCCGTTACCAGCAGCGGCCGGGTGTGGGGCACCGCGTCGTACATTGCTCCCACCCGGCAGTAGCGGCCGACCTCGAAATGCCTGATGACCTCCAAGATGGAGTCGGTGTACTCCTCGCTGTTGGCGTGGGGTTCCATCAGGTGAAGGAACAGGTAGTCGGGCCCGTCTTCCGAATGGCTGTACCGGATGAAACTGTTGGGGACCGTCACTTCCCGCTGGCCGTTGACGAGGCGCATGTTGGGACGGTAACGGGTGAAGTCGAAGAACTTTCCCGGGCGTTCCAGCTTGCCCAACTCCTCGGAACCCAGGAAACGTTCCAGCCTCCCCAAGGTGAGAGTCCCTACGCTGCCGACGTCCACCCAGGGGCGCACCATGGCGAAGACGTGGGGGTTCTTGAGGTCGGGGACCGGTTCATCTATCTGAAAAGCACCAATATTCATAATTGCATTTTGTCAGAATAAACCCTCGGTTTCAAGTGCGGATGACGCCGCCGAGGTCTGCCCGCGCCGCGCGAATCGCAGAGGTTTCGGGACAGGGCTCTCGCGGCCACCGAATCCCGCTGTGTTAGACTCCCCTTCAACCTTGTCCCGTCCTACCCCATCGTTTCGATTTTCGTATGGATAGTCCCGAAACGCCGCCACCAAACACAAGGCCGCGCCGCTCGATCCCCGGTCTTACCGGCTACGGGCGCCTGGTGGAACCCATGCGTTCGCCAACCATGCGGATTCTGTGGGCTTCCACCTTCATCAACCAGATGGGCCAGGGGATGCAGCAGGTCATTCTCGGCTGGCTTATCTTCGACATCACCGGGTCCAGCGGGATGGTGGGCGCCATCTTCGCCGCCCGCTCCGCGCCCAACCTGGTGGTGGGTCTGGCGGCAGGCCCCCTGACCGACCGCTATGACCGCCGCCGGGTCATGCAGTTGTCCATCTGGGGAATGATGCTGGCCTGCGTGGCCCTGGCGGTCCTATTGCTTACCGACGGGCTGCAGGTGTGGCATCTCCTTGCCCTGACGTTCGGGCTGGGGGCGCTGCAGGCCTTTGCGATGACCGCCCGCCAGGTCTACGTGTTCGACCTGGCCGGGGCTTCAGGAGCGGTGGGCGGGATAGCCGCCATCAACCTGGCCCAGCGGCTGTCCCAGATGGTGGGGGCGCTGGCGGCCGGAAGCCTGATCGCGTGGCAGGGAGCCGAAGCCGGCTTCCTGTTCATGGCCGTCACCTACGGAGTGGGCGGGGCCAGCATCTTCCTGCTCAGGCAACAAGGCATGTCGGCGCCGGAAGAGCGGGAAACCATCCTGGAAAACATCCGGAACTACATCCGGGCCCTGCGCAGCAACCGGGTCATGGTGAGCCTGATGATTTCCACCGCGGCGGCGGAGGTGCTGGGGTTCTCCCACCAGGCCATCCTGCCGGTCCTCGCCAAGGATGTCCTGCACGTCGGAGCCTTCGGGCTGGGGGTGCTGACTTCCTTCCGGGCGGCCGGCGCCACGCTGGGTGTAATGGCGCTGGCCGTGGCCGGCCAGGTCCGGCGCCCGGGAGCCCTTCTGCTGGGGACGCTGGTGGTGTTCGGCCTGGGGCAGGTGCTGCTGGGACAGTCCGTCGCCTTCTGGATGGCGCTGGTCTGCGTGGTGCTGGTCAATTTCGCCGCCGCCATAACCGACGTCCTGCACCAGAGCCTGCTGCAGTTGAGTGTGTCCAACGAGCAAAGGGGGCGGGCGATGGGCTCCTGGATAGTCGGAATCGGTTCAGCCCCGGTCGGACAATTGGAACTGGGCTACCTGGCAGAGCTGACCAGCAGCCGGATTGCCCTCCTGGTGAACGGCGTCGGCCTGGCGGCGTTGTCGCTGGTCATGGCGGTGTTCCTGCCCCGTCTCCGCCGCCTATAAAGGGAGGGACCGCAGACCCCGCCCCGTTGAACCTGCGGTTACGGTCCGCTCGGACTAGCGGCCCAAATTCCGCAGGTAATAGTACATCCCGAAGGATGCGGCAACTATGATGCCGCCGGTCGGAGCGCCCCAGTGGAGCCAACTGTCGACGGTGTAGCCACGCCCCAAGTAGGTGGGAGTGGCTTCATACCCCCAAATCAATCCCAGATACGCTCCTACCACTCCTCCGGCCAAGCTCGCTGCCAATATCGCTGCAACCCGATACCAACGAAACCCGAAGATCATCCAGCCGCAATAAGTTCCCAGCCCAGCCCCCAGACCAATTCCAACGATGTAAATGTTGCGATGGACTTCGGGAGGCCAGGGAAATTGGATCATTGCGTTGAACACTGTGGCGGCCCATCCGCCGCAGATGCCGAGCATCACTCCAACGCAGAACCCGGCTATGGTCCTGCCCAAGGGGATTACCCAGGGCCAAAGTCCGCCCTCAACCATGGCTGTATCGCATCTCCTGCTTATGAATAGGGAGCCGATAGTAAAGATACCCGGGATTGGCCGCGATTACTCCCGGAAATGTTACCCTTCCATGAATATCATTATACGCCGGTTGGGTGGGAAGGGAATAGAGTCGGGACAACAGGGCAATCACATTCCGGCGGGGTCTTCATCGAGGCCCGGTCCCGGCAAGTGCGGCGGCTGGTACGGAAAGGCGGAGCGGGGAAACTCCGATTTTTCTAAATTTGTGAGACATTCCGGGACATTTGAGCACGAATCGGGCAGGATCTACGTCTCATCCAGCCCTTTTTCGGGCCAAATCGGGACGAGGTAGTGCCAGGTTTGGGGCACTTCTGTGACAAATTGGGACATTTTGAGACATTTTTGGGACACCGGTCCAGGCTTTTCCGCGGCCGGGCTGTCCCGTTAGGGAGAGCACTGAGACAATTTTTTCTGCCCTGTTTTGCTACATTCTGCCACATTTCCTCCGACGTTGGCCGGGGGCAGGGAGGAAGTTGATCCCGCATGGATCCATGGTAGGGGGCGGGATGCGGGGTTGGCAAGGGGCGGGTGTCAGGTGGAATAGCTACCCTTCAACCCTGCTGTGGTTTCAGGGAACTCCTCTTCGTTGAACACCAACCGGAAGGTGCCTTTAGCGGGGCCTTCCTTGACGGTCATGCTGCCGGCATTGAAGGCGTTTTGCAGGGTTTCCAAGACTTTCTGCTTGTAATCGGTGTCCGGGTTGTTCTTCAGGTGTGCCCCCTTGGTTTCAAAAACCAGGACGTGGGGTTGAGCGCCGTTGCGTCCGGCCATAGCCACAAAGTCGGGCCAGATGCGGTCCTGCCGCCACCCGCGCAGGTAGTAGTCGCCCTTTTGACGGACAGCCACCCTATGCCACCACTTGAGGGCCTTTTGTTCGTCAAGGTAGAGGGCAAATTTGCGTTCCAAGTCGCTGTCGAACTCCCGGTTGAATACGGGTTCAAAGAGGTTTAGCTGCAGAGGCTGGCCCAATTTTGTCAGAGGCGGGTCCAAAGGACGAACCTGGATCTCGTAGGATTCCTTCATCTTGAAGTTGGGGCGGCCGGCCTGCAGGTCAAAGGAAATGTCGCCCTCCTTCAGCTTCTGCTGAAAGGCTTGCTGGGCCTGCAAATCCAGAGAAGCGGCAACTTCCTCGCGAAGCCGCCAGGCTATGTAGGAACGTCTGTCGTGAATATCCTCGTCGCTACTTCCGTCCAGCCGCCACCTTTTGACCATTTCCCACGCCAGCCGTGCAGCCTGCCAGGGATTTGGGACGACGTCGGAAATCCGGCGTGCGAACCAGGATATTAGAAGCGTCTTGTCAATAAACAGTTCCTGGTCGGCGTGAAAGACGATGGGGGTTTCTCCAACATCAACCGCCGCCATCTGCAGCCGGGCCCGATCCGGCATGACA
The DNA here is from genome assembly GCA_034423195.1 of Dehalococcoidia bacterium. Lineage (GTDB taxonomy): Bacteria > Chloroflexota > Dehalococcoidia > Lucifugimonadales > UBA3495 > CATOSK01. The sequence continues at coordinate 17,929 of DAOUIZ010000044.1, forward strand.
TCTTGCTGTTCCGGCACTGTCAAGGCAGACCAATCTATGCACGGGAGAATGTGCTGCTGGTAGTCCAGCTCAATCCAGTCCTTGCCGTCCCGGTGCAATACCATGGGCAGGAAAATGTTCTCGCCTCGAAATTTCTCACGGCGGTTGACCGGCACTTTGACCCAATCGTCTGCTTCCGCCTGCACTTCACCGCCCAGTCCGGTCATACCTTCGGCTTCAAGGCCCCTTTGCACCTGCGCAACGGCTTCGCCAACGCCGGTATTCCAGCAATAAACGTAGCACTGGTCGAGCCTTTCAACGGAAGTGTGTTCGGCGTAGGGCTGGCGCAGGACCCGCCCAACCAACTGGGTAATGGCCCTTTGCGCCGTGGTATTGTCCAGCATTACCAGCATATAGGCGAAGGAACAGTCCCAGCCCTCCATTAACGCGGCCCTGGTAATTATCCAGCGAACCTGGGAAAGTTCCGAAAGCAGGTCAATGCCCGACAACTCATCCATTTCCGAAGACTTGACGGCAACGGCTTCGCTGGGTACGCCCAAGTTGCCAACCAGGTACTCTCGCACGTCTTCGGCATGGACCCTTTCGCCATCGCGTTGGTCTTTGCCAGTACGTTCAACCCGCACCACGGCAATCGGCCGAATGTATCGCCCCCCGTTATGCTGCAACCCCTGGGCGTCCGCCGCCAACCGTTCCAATTCGTCATGAGCCTGGGACAAAGTGTGCTGCCATTCGGTATTGGTGAAGGACCTGACCTGGACGGGCAACTTAATCATTTGCTCATCCTTTAGTTCCCGGCCCCCGATGTCCACGAGCAGGTTGCTGATGCCGCCGTTGGGCGTGGCGGATAGCTCGATGACCAGGCTGGGATCCAGGCGGTTCACGGAGCGGACGAACTCCTGATTGGCTGATGCGGTTCTTGACCCGTAGGCCTTGTGCGCTTCGTCCAGCACCACCACCGGGCGCAGCATCTTGAACAGGTTGAAAAGGCTGTGCTTCACCGGCCCATCATCCGAGGTTCGTTCCAGGTCCGGGTGCCGCTCCAGCAAGCGGCCGTCCCCCAGCAGGTCGTCGGCATCGGGGAAAAAGGTTGGGTAGCGCCCGGAATCGCGGAACATGCGCAAGAATTCCCGGCCCTTTTGTCGGTTGGCCGCCGGAAGCATCAACAGCATTACGCACAGGTAGTTGGATACATCACCGGCGGTAAACTGGTCGTCCTTTTCCAGCAGCTTGAAACTCCCGGCGCTGGCTCGCTCCATCATCTCCCGGTAGGGATGCTCTCTGTTTCTTAGGGCCGCCTTGGCCTGCTCATAGATGGCCCGGGTGGGGGTAATCCAAAGGGTCAATCCGGTCTGCCGGTTCAGCCGTTCCAGGGCGCCTGCCGCCAGCAGCGTCTTGCCTCCGCCGGTGGGAATCTTGAAGCACACGTGGGGGATGGGCCGACCGGCGTCGTCGGTGCGGCTGACGTAATCGCCAGCAGTTTGGGCCACTCCGCCGGCCTCTTTCAACTGCTGCCAGGCGGTTCTCGGGAAATTGCGCAGTTCCTCCGGTATATCTACGTTGGCAGCCTGCAAAGCCGTTATCCCGTCCCCGGAACGTTGCCGGGCCTGTTCCAGGGACTCCAGCCAGCGGCTGAAGGCGTTGAGGGTGGTTTCCTGGTAATCCTTCAGTTCCAGCATGGCGGTTTCCCGTCAGAGAGTGGCGCAGAACTGGGCCACGGTGAGGCCGGAGGAGCGAATCAGACTGCGCAAGGTTCCTTTCGCCACTGTTGAGTGATCAGGCACGGATAGCGTAGTAATTTCTCCGGTCTTGGTCATGATTATATGGCTGCTCCGCTGTCGAGCTACATTCCAACCAAAGCGCTCAAAGTTGCGCACCACTTCCGCCCCGCTCAGTACCGGCAACGGAGGCATCAGAGCATGACTTCCACTTGTTGCGTTTCAATAGTCAACGGCAACCCCTGTTCGGCCCTTACTTCCAAGCAGAGGGCGATGGCCTCCCGGATATTGGCGATAGCTTCATTCTTGGTTTCCCCCTGGCTGGCACATCCCGGAATAGCCGGGCATTCGACAACCCAGACGCCGTCTTCGTCCCGGTCTATGGTAACGGTTATTCTCATCAGTAATCCTTCCTCATCCTTTTCAGATGCGCTGGTGAATCTGGTAGGGCAATTGGCAGAATCTGATGCCCATGCCGGTCAGTTCCCGTTGCCCAATGTACTTCCCGGGAGCGAAGACTACCGCCTTGCGCCCCTCATCCCGGTTCCGTTGGGCGATTCGCTGGGCCCCCTCGGCGTTGAGCATGGCATCGTGGCTGCCCAGCCATTTCAGGTCCGGCCGGTACAGCAGGTAATAGTCGGTCTCTCCGTTGCGGTGGAAGAGGCCGTCGTCGTCCTGCGGTTGCAGGGCATCGGCCCCTGCGGAAATGCCGGAGGCGGTGTGCAGCACGTAGGCGGCCAATGCCTGGTATTCGGGCAGATTCTCCCCGGTCAGCAGCCCCTCGGTGTCGATGGGTTCGCCCAGGGTGCAGTAGGTGAAGGAACCGCCCAGCCCTTCCTTCAGGGCGTTGTCCCGGGCATTGGGTACGCCGTTGATGACCCGCCGCACGCGCTCAGCGGTGATGGCGTCGGCGTAGTCCTCGCACTCGACGAGGATGAACTTGCGGTTGCCGCCGTCCTCTTGGTTCAGAGCAAGGACGGCGTGGGCGGTGGTGCCGGACCCTGCAAATGAGTCGAGGATGATGTCTTCGGAATCGCAGGCGAGCCTAATACATTTTTGGACGAGGCCACGTGGTTTTGGAAAATCAAACTGGGCTGGCAGGCCTATTTCTCGTAGCTCTACGGTCCCAGTTTCTGTCAAAACGGAGTTCTCGTCCCAAATTGACTTTGGTTTGTACGTAGTTTTTCTGTACTTTTCGTAAATTGAAAAGGACTCGTCCTGCCTACGTCTTGCAACTAGGTCGCTTTTTCTTGTCTGAGTCTGGATGCTTGTACTAGAGCGTTCTCTCCCCCAACGCCAGCAACTCTCATCACCGTTTGAGTTGATAGGCTCCACTTGGACACGGTAATCCTCGGACTTTTCTAACGAGACCGGATAAAGTCCTTCTGAGTCTCGTTTGTCTGGGTCGATAAAGAAGGAATAGAACAGATTCGGCCTATTATGTCTGCCAAACTTGGGGTTTCTATTCCGTAACTCCCTCAAGTTGTACGCCCCAATTTCGTCAGTCATTTTCAGGTCATTTTTGTCGTCATCCTTTTCTAATTCCAAAAGCTCCGTCTCGAGTGATTTGGTAAATGCAAGGAGGTACTCATGTGTCTTAGCAATCTGCTTATAGGTGTGGCCGCGGCTATTTGACCTGACAATAATCTGGCAAAAGAAATTCTCTACCGCAAAAACCTCCTCCATCATCATCCGCAGATGGTGCTGCTCGTTGTCGTCAATGGAGATGAAGATAACGCCGTCTTCGGACAGGAGTTCCTTGAGCAGTTGCAGGCGGGGCCACATCATGCAGAGCCACTTGTCGTGGCGCTCCAGGTCCTCGCCGTCCACCGGGCTTTGCTCCTTGAACCACTCCTTCATCAGGGGGCTGTTCACCCTGTCGTTGTAAACCCAGCCCTCGTTGCCGGTGTTGTAGGGCGGGTCGATGTAGATGCACTTGACCTGTCCGGCGTAGCGGGGCAGCAGGGCCTTCAGGGCGTGGAGGTTGTCGCCGTGGATTACCAGGTTGTCGTCGGCCCCGGCCGGGTTCAGCGACTTATCCGCGTCAGGAACCAGGGGCCGGTAGGGCACCGTCAGGTGATGGGCGTAGACAAACTGCTTGCCCTTGAAATCCAGGGTGGGCATGACCGTCGCTCCTCCGATTTCCGGGTTGCGGTGATTGTTAGAGAGGGGGCGGGGGTTGTCAAGGATTGGGACAGCAAACTTCCGGTTGCAAATCGGGGAAGCCGATGCCACAATAGCCCACGCTGTATCCAGTTGTGGATGCTCGGCATCCGCCTTACGTCGGCGAAGTTACTGCAACATCTTCTATCCGACTTACGATATTCGAGAAAGCAACCGCCATGCCAGGTCTCCTTGACGGGGTGCGGGTCGTTGACCTGACCCAGAACTTCTCCGGCCCCTACTGCACCAAGCTGTTCGCGACGCTGGGCGCGGAGGTGGTCAAGGTGGAGCGGCCGGTCACCGGCGATCCGATGCGGAGCTTTGGCCCCTTCGCCAACGGGACGCCCGACATTGAAGCCGGGGCCTGGTTCCTCTACCTCAACACCTCCAAGCAGAGCCTCACCCTCGACCTCAAATCGTCCGTTGGCCGCCAAATTGTCCTCGATCTTGTCCGGGATTCCCAAGTGCTGGTGGAGAACTTTGCCCCGGGGACAATGGGCCGGCTGGGCCTCGGTTACGAGAAGCTGCGGGAGGTCAATCCGGCGCTGGTAATGACATCCATCTCCAACTACGGGCAGACCGGCCCGTACCGGGACTGGAAGGCCACCGAGCTGACGCTGTACGCCGCCGGCGGACTGATGAACATCACGGGAGAGCCGGAGCAGGAACCCCTCAAGGAGGGCGCCCCGCTGGCCCAGCTGGGCGCGGGACAGAACGCCTTCGTCGCCTCCATGACCGGCCTGATGTATGCCGAAGAGGCCGGAACCGGCCAGCACATCGACCTGTCCATCGCCGAATACGCCACCAATGTCCTCGAAAACGCCCTCATGCAATACAGCTACTCCGGCGTGGAGTATTCCCGGGTGGGCAACAGGGGGTACGGACGCGCCGCCTGGGGAATCTACCCCTGCCGGGACGGGTTTGTCGGGATCATCGCCGGACCAGACCAGAACTGGCCTGAAGTTTCCCGGATAATGGACGAAGAGGCGCTGGCCGATCCCCGCTACGCCTCACGGCAGGGACGCCTGCTGTACGCGGACGAGGTGGACGCGCTGATGCTTCCCTGGCTGCTGGACAACGACAAGGTGGACATCTTCAAGGCGGGACAGGAGCACGGCCTGGGGTTCTCCTTCGTTTCGACGATCCAGGACCTGCTGGACATGGAGCAACTGCAGGCCCGGGACTATTTCGAGGAACTGGACCACCCGGTGGCGGGGACTCTGCGTTACCCCGGCGCGCCCATCAGTCCCAACTCGCCGGAGCCAGCCTGGGTCTACCGGCGGGCCCCCCTGCTGGGGGAGAACAGCCGGGATATCATCGTGGACCGGCTGGGGTACCCCGGCGAAGAGTTCGACTCGATGCGGTCCAAAGGAGTTGTCTAGGTGTCCGCCGTCCAGCCGCTCCGCAATTACCGCATCCTGGACCTGTCCCGCATCTGGGCCGGTCCCTACTGCACCAAGCTGCTGGCCGACATGGGGGCCGAGGTCATCAAGATGGAGTCGATGCGCGTCTACGACTCCCACCGGGGGCCGGTAAGCCCCGCCCCGGGGATCGCGTCCTACCCGGATTCCGAGCCCGGCGAGGAACCCTGGAACCGCAACGGGTGGTTCAACTGCCTGCACATGAGCAAGCACGGCATCACACTGGAACTGACCACCGAAGCGGGACGACGGGTTTTCGAGGAACTGGTCTCCATCAGCGACGTTGTGATGGAAAACTTCCGGCAGGGCAGCCTGGAACGGCTGGGATACACCTACGAGACTTTCCGACGGATAAGGCCGGACATCATCTACGCATCGATGCCGGCTTTCGGGAACAGCGGCCCCTGGAAGGGCTACGTAGCCTACGGCATCGGGCAGGAGCAGCTTTCGGGCATGGCCCACATGACCGGCTACCGGGACGACGGGCCGATGAAGTCGGGGATCAACCACGGCGACCCCATAACCGGGTCCCACGCGGCGGGGGTCATCCTGGCCGCGCTGCGCTACCGGAGGCGCACCGGACGGGGAATGTTCGTGGACGTTTCCCAGCAGGAATCGGCGGTGTCCCTCATCGGCGGGGATGTCCTGGCCTACCAGATGACCGGCGCGGAGCCGGAGCGCCGGGGCAACCGGTCTCCCTATTTCGCTCCCCACAACGCATACCCCTGCGCGGGAGAGGACCGGTGGGTGACAATCGCGGCTGCCGGCGAGGAAGACTGGCGGCGGCTGGCGGCGGTAATGGGAAGGGAAGACATGGCCGCCGACGAACGCTTCGCGTCTAATGACGCCCGGTTGAAGCACGAGGACGACCTGGACCGCATCATCGGCGAGTGGACGGCCCAGCGGGACGCTTACGAGATTACCCACTTGCTCCAGGCAGCCGGCGTACCGGCCGGTCCCGTGCTGCGCGGCCCCGACCTGCTGGAAGACTCCCACTACCGGGAGCGGCACACCTTCAACGAGGTAGACCATCCCCAGGTGGGCCCCAAGTGGTACCAGGGATTCGCCTGGCGGATGTCGGAGACGCCGGGGCAGGTGCATTGGCCGTCGCCAACGCTGGGGCAGCACAACCGGCAGGTCTATGGCGAGTTGCTGGGTCTGACTCCCTCCGAAATCGACCGGCTGGAAAAAGACGGGGTGATCGGGACGAAGCCAACCGGGTCGCGGATTATCTAAAGATAGTGAAGTCCGGTATGGATTCAGAAGTAGAACTAATCTATCGCGAACTTGTCAGAATCGCTAGGAGCCAGCGTACAACCTTCTATTCAGACATCGCGCCCTTGGTTGGCTTGGATATGGGGTCTCCAGCAGACCGCAATAGAATTGCCGGAATATTGGATGAAATCAGCAGAAGGGAATATGACGAGGGGAGACGACTTCTATCTTCCATAGTCGTCTTGAAGGAGAGGAACATCCCCGGTGACGGGTTTTTCAAACTTGCTAAAGACCTGAAGTTACACGATGGTACCGATGACCTAGCGTTCTGGGCCGGAGAAGTGAATCGAGTGCATCGCTGTTGGTCTGCCCAAGCGTAACCCAAAAGCGGGGAACACAGACGGTCGGACACAATCGGAGGCATCGAGGTATCGTTGTGGACATCTTCTACTGCGAAGAAACAGACACGCTGGACATGGGCAGCGGACGACCGGCCGGGTACGGCGAGGACATTTCGGAAAATCTCATCGTAAACTCCAATGCCGATGGGGAAGTGGTCGGCTTTACACTGGAACACGCCGCCGAATTGCTCCTGCCCTTGCTGAAGCGCTACGAGTCTCGTTCCAAGCAGCCGCAGTAGCCGACCGCTTCCATGTGACTGCCGATACGGGACTGCCGATACGGAACCCTCGACCACATTGGGATAAGACCACCAATCAACTACCAACCTGGGAGGAACGTTTTGCCCGAACCCGAAGCTTTGTACGAGATCAAGGACGGAATCGCCTACATCACCCTGAACCGGCCGGAGAAGCTGAACGCCATCGACCCGCCGATGCGCCAGATTCTCTGGGACTCCTTCCAGGACGTGAAGAACAACCCGGAAGTGCGGTGCGCCATCGTCACCGGAAACGGACGCGCTTTCTCCACGGGGCACGACCTGGTCGCCATGGCCAACGCCCGGGCCAACGAGGGGCCTAGCACGGGCGACCTCTATGTGGTCCAGGCGAATATCTGGAAGCCGATCATTTCCGCCATCAACGGGATCTGCCTGGCCCAGGGGTGCGGACTGGCGCTGGGGAGCGACATTCGCGTCGCCTCCACGCAAGCCCAGTTCGGCTGGCCCCAGGTCAAGCGGGGTATTTCCTCGGTGAGCGGACCGGCCCTGCTGGCCCAAGTGCTGCCGCGGAACATCGCCTTCGAGATCCTGTTCACCGGGGACTTCATCGACGCCGAGCGAGCCCATGAGCTGATGCTGGTCAACCACGTCACGGACCCGGAGAACGTGGTCCCCATGGCCGAGGAGATAGCCCGGAAAATCGTGGCCAACGCTCCGCTGTCCCTGGCCGCAATCAAGGAAACGTCGATCCTCGGAGCGGCAATGGACCTGGAGCGGCGGGTTGTCTTCGCCCAGATGAAGCGGGACATCGTGCTGCAGACCGAGGACGCCGAGGAAGGGGTCCGGGCCTTCGCGGAAAAGCGCGCGCCGGTCTGGAAAGGCCGCTAAGACGCGACATCATCGCGGAAAGAACAGGGGGCACGGTTTCGCCGTGCCCCCTTCGCTTGTTCCAGATGTTCCCGCTCTTTGTCCGGCGCAGGGATGACCCGCAACCGGCGGCTCCGGCTACAACCCCAGGGCTTCGGCCAGCCTGCGGCGGTGGAATTTCGGGTCGCCGAGGTAGTGGTAGAGGGTGCGGGAGGCGGCGGTGTGGAGGGTCAAGCCGTATTCCGTCATGCTGCCGACTCCGGCGTGGACCTCGTGGGCAAAGTTGCAGGCCTGGTAGTAACCCTCGCTGCCGACCACCTTGGCCAAGTGAATACTGTCCGCGCAGTCCCGCCCGGTGTCCAGCTTCCACAACGCCTCGTAGGCGGTCCAGCGGGCCGCGTCCAACTGGTTGACGAGGTTGATGACGTGGTCCTGGACGCGCTGGAAGCGGCCGATGGGCGTCCCGAACTGGATGCGGGTGCGGCTGTAATCCACCGACAGCTCGTACACCGCCTGGCAGCCGCCAACCTGGAAGGCAGACAGCACCGGAATCGCCTTGGCCATCGCTCGTTCCAGGCTGTCCCAGCCGCCGGCCCATGAGCCGCCCAGGATATTTTCCGGGCCGATTTCCACGTTGTTGAACCGGATTTCAGACGTATTCCAGTTGAACCCGGGCAACTCACGGGAGTGGACTCCCGCGGAATCGGCCGGCACCAGCGCGAGGCCGACCTCGTTGAGTCCAGCCTCGTCACCCGCTTCCGGCCTGACTGCGGCGAGATAATGAGAGGCGGTGCCGCCGTCAAAGACGTAGGCCTTGGTCCCATCCAGGATGTAGCTGTCGCCGGACCGGCGGGCCGTCATCCTGACGTCCCCGGCGTACCAGCCGTAGTCGGCCTCGGTGATAGCCGGGACCAGGCGGATTTCTCCAGATGCGATCCGGGGAAGCCAATCCCGCTTCTGCTGCTCCGTCCCGCCTTCCAGGATTGCCAGGGCAGCCAGCACGGCGGAGCTCAGGTGAGGGCCGGGAACCGGGCCGCGCCCCAGTTCCTCGAATAGAACCCCGGCATCGGTGAAGGAACCAGCCTCCCCCCCGTACTCCTGGGGGACCAGGATTCCCAGCCAGCCGGTGCCGGCCAGGCGTCCCCAGATCTCCAGCGGGGTGGTCTCATCCGGGGATGCGATTTGAAGCAGGGTTTCCTTGGGACATTCCTGCTGGACGAAGCGGCGGGTAGCCGCCTTCAGCATTTCCTGTTCCGGAGTCAGCGCAAGATCCATGTCACTCCAGTTGCAAGGGCATTTTGACGGGCCGAGACGGGTTGGTCAGGACAGGGCGCCGGCCCGCTCCCGGACCTCGCGCCCAATCCCGATGCGGCGGGCCATAATCACCTTCTGGATGTCGGTTGTGCCGCCGGGATGGATGGCGACGATGCCGGCCCGGGCGTGGGCTTCCATGTGTCCCTCCACCGCGCCCAACTCGTCATCGAAGGTCAGACCGGACGGCCCCAGGATGTCGAGCATCGCGCCGGCCATCCTTAGACCGGCGGTCTTCCGCAGGTAGGATGCCTGGGGGCCCTCGTAGGTTATGTTGGCCTCGCTGTGCCGCATCCAGTAGTTGCGGAGGTTCAGCAGCCGGACAATCTCAGCCTCGATGTAGACGTCGATGAGGCGGTCCCGCACGTCCGGGTCCCTGGTCATCGGCTCACCCCGGCGGGTGGTGCTGCGGCAATGTTCGAACAGCCGGTCCACCAGCCAGTTCCTGGCGATCCGCCCCCCGGTGCCATGCTCCAGCTCCAGGTGGGTGGTGGCGACCTTCCAGCCCTGGTTTTCGCCCCCAATAAGGTTGAAGGCCGGGACGCGCACGTTGTCGAAGAACACGGTGTTCTTGATGCCGGAGCCCGCGCCGGACTCTCCCCCGGAGATGAGCAGATCCATGGGCTGCACGGTGATGCCGGGCAAGTCCGCCGGAATCATGAACCAGCCCAGGTTTTCGTGGCGTTTCGCCTCCGGGTCCGTCACCGTGATGGTCCACATATAATCGCAACCCAGGCCGCTGCCCACGAATATCTTCTGGCCGTTAATCACGTACTCGTCTCCGTCGCGGACGGCCTGGGTCTTGACGTTGGCCAGGTCGGATCCCGCCTCGGGTTCGGAGAGCAGCTGCCAGGTCCGCACCGCGCCGGTGAAAATCTGGGGGAGGAAAAATTTCTTCTGCTCCTGGGTCCCCCAGACCATGATCGACGCGCCACCCAGCCGGCCGCCGGAATCGTAGTAGGGAGGGATGGTCAACCCGTAAGCGTCGATCTCCTCCTCGATGACCACCGAGTGGTCCACGTCGAGTCCGCCGCCGCCGAACTCCGCCGGAGCGGTGGGCCAGAGCCAGCCCCTGGCACCCAGCTTGCGGCCAAGGTCACGCCGCATCTGGTACTGTTCCCAGGTCAGGTCGGCCGGGTCGGCCGGGTGGACAATGTCCAGGGGGACGTTCTCCTCCAGCCACTCCCTCACTTCCCGCCGGAACTGTTCCTGCTCGGGGGTGTAGCGCGGTTCAAAGTCCATGATTCCTCCGGGCTAGTCAGTGTAGAAGAACTCCCGAAGTTCTTCTTCCGGGATGTATCGGCAGGCTTGCCGGTAGATGGTGCGAAGGGTGCCGGTCTCTATTTCCCGCCGATGCGGCACGATTAAGACTTGGGTTGCACCGCCGGGTGACTGTGTGCGCAGCTTTATGTGGCTGCCACGCTGGGAATATGCTCGAAAGCCAAACCTGGACAGTATTCGAATGACGTCCCGGCTGGAAAGACGCCTAAGTCTCGGCACCAACCAGCCCCATTTCGTACGTGAGTATCACGCCCGGATTGGGCACCAGACCGAACTCTGCTGAATCTTCTCCCTCAAGACACAACTCTATGGCTTCCCTGAGATTGGCCACGGTTTCATCGAGAGTAGACCCGTCGGTGACTACCGCCACCTCGAGGCACGAGGCTACGAAATACCCGTCGTGTGCCTCTATCACGGCGTGGATGTTCCGCTGCAACGACTTGTTCATCGCTTACCTCAACCGCATTATCACTGCACCCGCCTACTGCGACCGCAGCGCTCTTCCCGGAAATGCCCCGGTGTGGACGCCATTATCCACGACAACCTGTCCATTGACTATCACGTAGCCGATGCCGAACGGATACTGGCGGGGGTCCTCAAAGGTGGCGGTTGCTTCCACCCGATCCGGGTCGAAAACGACTATGTCGGCCTTCATCCCGTCCCGGAGGATTCCCCGGTCCCTGAGCCCCAACCTCTGCGCGGGCAGGGCGGTCATCTTGCGGACCCCGTCCTCCAACCGCAGGAGCGCCTCGTCCCGGCAGAACTGGCCGAGGACATAGGGAAAGGTGCCGTAGCTGCGGGGGTTGGGGTGTCCTCCCGTCAACAGCCCGTCCGAGCCCACCATCTGGGCCGGATGGCGCAGGATCGTCCGGATGTTGTCGGGGTTGCCGGTACGGGCGACAAAGGCGACCTCGAGGTTCTCCTCGATGAGCAGGTCGCAGATGGCATCCACCATGGTCCCGCCCCTGGACTGGTGCAGGTCGGTAAGCGACCTTCCCTCCCACTCCTTGTTGGCCCCGGACCTGATGTGGCTGAAGATGTAGTGCTCCAGGGTCATGCCCCACTGGGGAGTTACGGACTCCCCGATTTCTCCCCGCACGTTCCGGTCCTGAATCCGCCGCAGCAGCGCGGCCGGCCCGCCGGAGTGGACCCAGTAGGGCAGCAAGGAGTGGAGCAGGGTGCTGGCGGCGGGATAGGGATACTGGTCGAAGGTGACGTCGATGCCCTCGCTCCGGCCCTCGTCAACCAGCCCGGTCATTCTTTCGCCCATCCCATCCACCGGGCTGTGGTAGTGGGAGATGTGGACCGGCACTCCCGTCTTGCGCCCGACGGTCAACGCTTCCCGGAAGGGGTCCAGCAGGCCATCCCCCAGGGTGTAGCGGGCGTGGGTCATGTAGAACCCGCCGTATTCGGCTATTGCCTCGGCCACGGCCACCAACTCGTCGGTGTCGCTGTATGCGCCGGGGGGATAGGTGAGACCCGTGGCGAATCCGAAAGCGCCGTCCCGCATCCCCTCCCGGGCCAGTTCCTGCATCCGGCGGATCTCGGCCCCGGTGGGCTGACGGTCGTCCCAGCCCATGGCCTCAACCCGGATGGCGGCGTGGGGCACGAAGTACACCACGTTGCAGGATGCCCGCCCGTCGAACAGGTCCAGGAACTCCTTGACGCTCCCCCAGCGCACCTCCGGCGGGGGGTCCCCGTTCACCGCCGCCAGGTAATGGAACAGAGCTTCCTGATTGGCGGGAGAAGCCGGAGCGTAGGACAGTCCATCCATGCCCAGGGCTTCCGTGGTGACGCCCTGGCGCACCTTGGCCTCGTGCCTGGGCTCGCTCAGGAGAATCAGGTCCGAATGGGAGTGCATATCGATGAATCCCGGGCAGACCACGCACCCCGAGGCGTCGATGGACCTGGCGGCATCTACGGATGAAACATCGCCGCGCAGAATTCGGATTGTCTCCCCATCCACGGCCACGCCGGCGCGAAACCAGGTCTCGCCGGTCCCATCGATTACCCGTCCGTTCCTGATCAGCAGGTCTACCATGCTCTTCCTTCCCTTCTATGAGCCGTATGTTGCGCTTGCCGGGGCGGGCAAGGCCGACTTGCCCCGCCCAGACCATGATACATGACCGCTATGCCGAGGCAACCTGGCGAAGGCTATTACGGAATTCGCACTAAAACACTTGGAACACGCCATTTATCCATTGTCAATAGGTTTTTGGCCCTGTTTTTGTCCATTTGACATCACCGGGGAATCCCGCTAGTATCGTGGTGCCTCGGCTGGGCATGTCTCCGTGCAGGTAGGAAAACCGCCGGATGATTCGCCTGAAGAGAGGTGCAAACTGAAGAGTTTGTCGGGTGTACGACGGACTCGGGCATGGCTTTTCGGCCGCCACGCCGGCGGTGTTGCTGGGATTCAAGGCGAACAATGCCTGCTCTCAAGCTCTTCCGGCGTGTTGAGAGGAGGAAGCTAGATGACGAAATCCGGAACCAAGGGTTCCTATTGGGAACCACATTATTGCCAGCGGGAACATTATCCCGCCGTCTATCCAACGGATACCTCAGTGGTCCCAACCCCCTCAGAGTCCCTCTTCCGCGGCCGCCTCGGCCACTCGCTCCCCTGCGAGCCTTAGCTCCTCTTCACGAAAACCCTGCCGGTTGACGGGCTTCCACGTCCTGATTGTATCGGTGCATCCTCCCCGGCACACCATGCCGGATGTCTGCTTCCATCCTTTCACTGTGACGCTCCGGGCCCGGACAGCCGCTTTCTGCCCGGCAAACAATCTCAAGGAGGAAAACCACAGCATGCGCGAACTTATGAGGTCCAAGATCCACCGAGCCACCGTAACGGACTGCCGCGAGGACTATATCGGCAGCATCGTCATTGACGAGAATCTGTTGGACATGGTGGATATTTGGAACCACGAAAAGGTCTTGATCTGCGACATCGACAACGGCAGCCGCTTCGAGACCTATGTGATCCCCGGCCCCCGCGGCAAGGGCGACATCTCCATTCAGGGCGCCGCGGCCAAGCTCAGCGGCCCCGGCCACAAGGTCATCATCATGGCCTTTGAAACGACGGACGTTCCCGTGCAGCCGCAGTCAATCCTGGTCACCGAGGACAATCAGCTGGACTACTTCCTGGAGGGGGCTCCCCGCCATGCAGCATCGGTACGCTGAATCAGAAACAGAAGCCTACTACGATCACGAGGACGCGGTATACCGCGCCCTGTGGGACAAGGAAGGCACCGTCCACTGGGGCCTGTTCGACGAGACCACCGGCCGTGAATTCATGGCGGCCTGCCGGAACCTCAACCGGTTCATGAGCGAACATGGCGGCATCACGTCCAACAGCAAGCTGCTGGACGTGGGCTGCGGGAGCGGCACCACGGCTCTCTGGATAAGCCGGGAGTTCGGGTGCCGGGTATCCGGCCTGGACCTGAGTGGCGTCCGCATCGACAACGCCAGGCAGTCCCTGACCGCAGAGTCAGCCGAAGTACAGGGCAGGACCGATTTCCACAAGGGTTCGGCCACCGACCTGCCCTTCGCCGAAAACACCTTCAGCCACGCCTGGAGCCAGGCTACCATCTACCATGTGCCCGACAAGGAAGCCGTCCTGCACGAGGTGTACCGGGTGCTCGAGCCCGGCGGCACCTTCGTGTTCGACGACCTGATCAAGCCCCGTCCCGACATCAGCGAGGCCGCCCAGAAGTTCGTCTACGAACGCCTCCTTTACGATACGGATTTTTCCTTCGAGTCTTACCAGGAGTCGCTGCGAACCGCGGGGTTTGAAATCATCGAGGCCCACGACCTCTCCGACCATCTCAAGACCAGCTACGAGTGCCTTTCCGAGCTGGCTTCGGCAGGCGATGCCGAGCACCGGGAGAGGTTCCAGTACCTGACCGAAGCCTACCGGGAGACGGCCCTGGCCGTGACCCGCCGGGAGGTTGGGTGGGCCATGTTCGTCTGCCGGAAGTAGGCGGACGGGAGGCTGGATAATGACAAGCATGGAACCCCACAACCGGGTCCGGTGGGTTTATTCGTCCACCAGCGACCAGGAACTGGAAGACCGGTACGACCAGTGGGCCCAGGAATACGACCGGGACCTGGACGTCGAGTTCGGGTGGATTTCCCCCAGGATGGCTTCGGAATTTCTCGCCAAGCATTGCAGCCCGTCAGGTCTTGTCCTCGACGCCGGAGCCGGGACCGGGTTGGTGGGGGAGATACTGGCCGCAAAGGGATTTGACAACCTGGTGGCCATGGACCTTTCCCAGGGGATGCTCGACGAAGCGGCCAAGAAGGGAGTCTACAAAGAATTCCACAAGATGGCGCTCGGGCAGAACCTGGATTACGGCGACGACGAATTCGACGCAGTCATCGTTGTCGGCGTTTTCACCGCCGGCCATGCCCCGGCCAGCTCTCTCGACGAGCTGGTCCGAATCACCAAGCCGGGGGGCCACATCGCCTTCACCATCAGGAACGAGACCTACGAGGAAAACGGCTTCAGGGAACGGCAGGAAGGCCTGGTGGCGCAGAACAAGTGGAAGGTGGCTGAGGTGTCCGACGAATACCAGCCGCTGCCGAAGGGAGAGCCCGAGGTGGTCCACCGGGTGTGGGTCTACGAAGTAGTCTAAGACTACAACAGACGGCCAAAAAGACAGACCCTCCGGCTTGTGTGCTGGAGGGTCTTTTGCTGTTCGGGGAATCCCTGGCCGGGGGATTTATGGCGCCGGGTTACTCCCTCGTCTCCAGCGGCAGCCCTCTTTTTCCGACTTCCTCCAGGCACTCGGGACAGCGCAGCGCGGGGTCATGCCCCACCGCCGACCAGATGTTGTCGGTCATCAGGCCGCACAGGAACAGCGCCTCGATTTCCTCGACGCCAAGCCCATCCACGTAGTGGACTTCCCCTTCCCTGGCCTTCGTGGGCCACCACCAGGGCGTTACCTGCTGGGCTATGCTGTGGACATGGTCCTTGAAATCGTCCTCCCACTCCCCTTCCGGCAGCTCAACCAGCCACTGGTTGCCGCCGTGGGCCGCCTGCTCCCTGCGGGAAGGCAGCCGGCCTTCCCGGGCATACCGCCTCACGACATCCTGGGAAACGTTGAGGATGCGGGAAGCCTCGATAATTGTCACCCACTCCGCCATTCCTTGCCTCCGTGGAGTGTTTTTGCCGGGGGTCACGCGCGGCGGGCCAAACCGGCCGGTTCCGGCACGTGCGGGATAATTCTAGACCAAAGGGTCAGGTTGTGGAAACCAGCAAGGGATCTTCCAGGGTATCCGCCAGCGATCCCCCCGGGGGGACCATCGGGTAGACGTGCGCCTCCGGGTTCACCACGAACTCCACCAGGTACGGCCCATCGTGGTCCCGGGCCTCCTTCAGGGCGGGCATGACATCTTCCTGGTGGGTCACCTTGCGGGCCGGAATCCCGAAGGCCTCCGCCAGCTTGACAAACTCGGGTCCCGGAATGGGCACCTCTTTCAGATGGTTTTCGAAGAAAAGCTCCTGCCACTGCTTGACCATGCCCAGGTACCCGTTGTTGAACAGGGCAATCTTGATGGGCAGGTTCTCCTGGGCCACCGTGGCCAGCTCCTGGAGGGTCATCTGAAAGCCTCCGTCGCCGGCGATGCTCCAAACGCTGGAACCGGGCTTGCCGACCTGGGCGCCCATGGCCGCGGGCAGTTCGAATCCCATCGCTCCCAGACCGCCCGAGGACACGAAAATGTTCCGCTCGTTGAAGAACAGGAACTGGGCGGCCCACATCTGGTGCTGGCCGACGCCGGTGACGACCACCGAATCGGGATCGTCCTGCACCAACTCGTTGAGCTCCGCCACCACCTGCTGGGGTTGGAGAACGTCCGCTTTGGGGATGGCCAGCGAGGGATGCTCGTTCCTGAGGCCGGAGATGAACCCCATCCATTCCGGCCGCTCCACCCGCTCCACCAGGGGCAGGAGGCGCTGCAGGACCGCCTTGGCGTCTCCGGCCAGCGGCACCTCCACGGGAACGTTGCGCCCAATCTGGGAGGGTTCAATATCCAGATGCACGATGCGGGCGTGGGGCGCGAAGGTATCCGCCTTGCCGGTAACCCGGTCGTCGAACCGCATCCCCAACCCGACCACCACGTCGGCCTGGTCCACCACGATGTTGTTCCAGTACATCCCGTGCATCCCCAGCATTCCCAGGCTCAAGGGGTGGTTGCGGGGGAAACCGCTCAGGCCCAACAGCGTGTTGATCACCGGGATGCCGGTCTTCTCCGCCAACGCCTGGATTTCGGGCTGGGCCCCGGACGCCAGGATCCCGTGGCCGCCGATGATGATCGGACGCTCGGCTTCGTTGATGAGCCGGGCGGCCAGCGGCACCTGTTCCAGGGTTTCGGGGGAGACCGCCGGGAGCGACGGCCCGGGGATTTCCGGGTATTCGAAGTCGCACAGCTCCAGCTGCACGTCCCGGGGAACGTCGATCAGCACCGGGCCGGGGCGACCCTCAACAGCGATGCGGAAGGCTTCATGAATGGTCGGCGCCAGGTCCCGGGCCGACATGACGAGATAGGTCCGCTTGGTGCAGACCGCCGCAATCGAGCAGATGTCGCACTCCTGGAAGGCTTCGGACCCCAGCACGGTTCGGGCGACCTGCCCGGTGATGGCGACCATGGGGACCGAATCCGCCCGCGCCCCCATTATTCCGGTGACCAGGTTCGTGGCGCCCGGACCGGAGGTGGCGACGCACACCCCGGGCTTCCCGGTAACCCGGGCGTATCCGTCGGCGGCGTGGGCGGCAGACTGCTCGTGGCGGACCAGGATATGCTTGATCTGGGGATAGCTCCAAAGCGCATCGTAGAACGGCAGGATGGCGCCGCCGGGGTGGCCGAAAATAACGTCCACCCCTTCCCGGAGCAAGCTTTCACAGATGATTTCTGAACCCTTCAGCATGGCAACGGCCTCCGCAAGTCTCTGAATTTTCCTGCCGAGACATTCGGGAGAGCCGTCCCGGGACCAAAAAAGTCCCGCCCCAACATAGGGACGGGACTAATACAATTCCCGCGGTACCACCCTATTTGCCCGGAATACCGGGCCTCTCCAGCAGGACACCAACATGCCCCGTCGTTGCTAACGGGCGACGACCCCGTCCCGGCTTATTGACCAATGAGGGCTTTCAGCTGGAGGCTCCGGAGGGATTTTCGACGGGATTCTGTGCGCCTGCTCACACCGTACCAGGCTCGCTGTGCCATTCGGCCCGCCTACTCGTCTCCATCTACGCCTTTACGCAGGCAAGTTAGCACCTGCGAAAAATGATGTCAAGGGCCTATTTCCGGAAAGCGTTGGCTCCGGTCACCAGGGCCGGCGTTCCGCCCATGACGAAAGCCACGGCCACCGTCTCCGCGATTTCCTCTTCGGTGGCGCCAACGGCGCGGGCCCGGTTGGCGATGTTCCTGACGCCTTCCTCGTGGGCCAGCAGGGCATCGCACAGCATCGTCATCAGGACCTTGACCTTCAAGGGGAGGGCTCCGTCGGTCAACACATGGTCCCGTACCGCCGATACATCCTCGTACAGTTGGGGGGCGTTTTCCTGGATTAGCGCCTGCCAGGCCCCGGGGTTGGGTAATGTCATCGGTCTTTACCTCTTTCCGTTGGAATTTGTTTGCGTTGGTATTTGGGCTGTCCGCGCATCACGCCCTGGACGCCGGGAGAGGCGATTCCCTAGATGGGCGGCTTCCGCTGGTACCAGGCCGTGTTCTGTTGGTAGGCGTGGCCGACCCTGAGGACCGTGGACTCGTCGAAGGGACGGCCCGCGATTTGCATCGCCAGGGGGAGCCCGCCCGGACCATCGCTGGTGAACCCGCAGGGAATCGAAAGCGCCGGGGCGCCGGACAGGCTGTACAGGCCGCGGAAGCTGCCCTCCACCAGGGACTGCTTGGCCTGCTCCACCGATCCTTCCCCGGGTCCGGTGTTCATGACCGCCGCCGGGCCGGAGGATGTGGGCTGCACCAGAACGTCGACCTCCGAAAGGGCGTCCAGGACCTGCCGCCGCACGACGGCGCGCAGCTTCTGCGCCTTGTAGTAGACCTGGGCCGGTATCAGGTTGCCGGTGGTGAAGGCCACCCGGGTGTTGGGGTGGAAGTCGCCGGGCCGCTCCCGCAGCCACTCCGGGTGAATGCTGACCCGTTCCACGTGGGTTATGGTCCGGATTATCGCGCCGGTGTGCCGCGCCAGGGGCAGGGAAAGCTCCCTGACCTCCGCGCCCAATCCCCGCAGCACTTCAGCCGCGGCCAGGACTGCATCCCGGGTCTGTGCGCCAACTCCAACCTGCTCCGGGTCCAACAGCTCGCTGACCACGCCCACTTTCAAGCCGGCAATGTCTCCGGTCAGGGCGGCGGGGTAGTCCGGGACCGGGACCTGCCTGGTGTACGGGTCCTTCGGGTCGTACCCCGCGATTGCTCCGATGGTAACGGCGCAGTCCTCGACGCTGCGGGAAATTGGCCCTATGGTGTCGATGGACCAGCAGGCGCCGTCGACGCCATACCGGCTCACCCGGCCCCAGGTTGGCCGCAGACCGGCCAGCCCGCAGTTGGCCGCCGGCCCACGGATGGAGCCTCCCGTGTCCTCTCCCAGGGAAGTCGCACAGAGGAACCCGGCGGTGGCCGACCCGGAGCCGGTGGAAGAGGTTCCGGGGCTGCGGGTCAAGTCCCATGGATTGCAGGCGGGACCGAAGGCGGAGCTGACCGGGTCTCCCAGGGCAAACTCGCTCATGTTCAGCTTGCCCAGCAGGATGGCCCCGGCCCGCTTCAGGTTGGCCAGGACCGTCGCGTCCTCCGCCGGAACGAAATCCGCCCGGACCTTCGACGCATCGGTGGTGACGACTCCCGCGCTGTGGATCTGATCCTTGACGGCTACCGGAACGCCGTGCAGCGCCCCCTTGTGTTCGCCCCGGCCGATTTCCTCTTCCGCCTGCCGGGCGGCCTGACGCGCCGCTTCCCCGGTAACGGTTATATAGGCGTTCAGGCTTGGATTGACCCGGTCAATCCGTTCGAGATAGGCATCCACCGCCTCCACGGGAGAGACGTTCCGCGACCGGATTTCAACGGCCAGTTCCGTCGCGGTGAGAAAGGGAATGTCAGACTTATCCACGCTGTTCCTCCCCTCCGGGCAGGATCAAAGGAAGGGGTTCGACCAGGTTCGCCTCCGGCAGGTCGATCTCCTCCATCAGCTCCAGGATTGCCGTCAGGCCGTTGTTGACCCGGGCCAGCTCCGAGTCTGCTATATCCAGCCCGACGGCCCGGCCCATGGCCTTGATTTCGGCGTTGGTCAGAGGTTCCATTGTTCTCCTTTCCCGAATCGCCGGATTCCCTGGCTCGACCGCAGGGACAGCTGACTCCCGTGGGAGGAGCCACCCGGGGACTCCGCGAAAATGTTGGTGTGGTAGTATGTTGCACGGAGGCCCGAATTGTCTACCGACCCTGCCCCCCGCCAAAGCTACCTCGTCAGGATCCGCCACCTCCCCCTACTGCCCAATGAACGGGCGCTCTGCTCATTCACTCCCGAAGCCGGAATTATCGGCGAACCCGTCGCCAACGGAAGGTTGTTCGTGGCCACCGACCGGCGGTTGATGTCTTTTTCCGGGGGCGAGTCCGGCGCCGGCACGTTTGTCGCTCCCATCGAGGAGTTCCGGGGAGTATCCATTGACCCCGGAACCGGCAGCGGGGTAACCCTGGTCCAGGGGATCATCACGATAGCCGTCGGACTGCTGGTCTACGTAGTTCTGGCCTACTGGCTGACCGGACAAATCCAGGGGCCCCTGGTGCCGTTCATCAACATAGACCTCGGCCCTCTGGTGGTCTTGCTCGCTGTCCTGGGCGGAGTCTGGCTGGCGGCCCGCCAGTATTTCGCGCGGGACCACGGAACATTCACCTTCCAGGGGTCCAACTGGGTCCTGGCTCTGCCGTTCAGGAAACGAGTGCAGGAACCCGATCTTTTCCGAGTGGTCAACGTCGTGTTCGATGCCCGGGAGCGACGTCTGGAAAGACTGGGTTGGCGGGCATCTCCGAACGGCGCTTCCGACGGCGGCCTATGCCAGCGGTAGCCCCGGGTCGATGTCCAGGTCCATGCCGAACTGGTCTCCCTGACGCAGGCGGTAGTAGGCGCATGAGGCTATCATTGCCCCGTTGTCGGTGCAGAGGACAGGCGGCGGGATGATTACCGGCAAGGGAGAATCGCTTCGCACTTTTTCCCGCAGCAGGGCGTTGGCCGCCACGCCTCCTCCCAGCAGGATGCCCCTGGCAGAGTAGCGGGCCGCCATCTCCAGCAGCTTGACCACCATCACATCCACCACGGACTCCTGGAAGGCCGACGCCATTTCCCGGACCAGCGCCCTCGATTCCTCCTCGGACAGGCCGCCGCTGTCGGCCGGATAGACTCCCCGGTTCTGCGCCAGATGCAGCAGGGCGGTCTTGACTCCGCTGAAGCTGAAGTCCAGGGTATCCCTCATCCACGCTCTCGGCAGGGCCGGGACAACGCCGCCCGCCGCTCCATGAGCCTCCCGCTGGATTTCCGGTCCACCGGGGAACCCCAGACCAAGGATGCGGGCCGCTTTGTCGAAGGCCTCTCCCGCCGCGTCATCCCGGGTCCTGCCCAGTAGGCGGTATATCCCGTGCCCCTCCATCAAGACCAGGTCGGTGTGTCCCCCGGAGGCGATCAGGCAGGCCAGCGGGAACCCGGGGGACTCGGCCGGGCTGTCCGGGGTGTCCAGGAGCCAGGAGGCGTAGAGGTGTCCCTCGAGGTGGTTCACCCCGATGAGAGGCACATCCAGGGTATAAGCCAGGGCCTTGGCCGTGTTGACCCCGGTTATCAGCGCTCCGGCCAGCCCCGGGCCGTAGGTCACGGCCACGGCATCCATGGTCTCCAGGTCGGCACAGGCGGCCTCCAAAGATTCCTCCAGTGTCGGCACCATGTCCCTGACGTGCTGCCGGGATGCCACCTCCGGCACCACTCCCCCATAGCGGGAATGAAGCTCCACCTGGGAAGCGATGATGTTGGACCGCAGGACTCTGCCGTCCTCCACCACCCCCACCGCTGTCTCGTCACAGGATGTTTCAATGCCAAGGATTTTCATTCAGCCATTTCCAGGAATGCAGATTGTACGGGGACTGCCGGCGTAAGCCATCAACTGGGTCCTGATTATCAACCGGGGCTCGATTGATGAGTTGATGATATGAACGCTGGACGGGACGGTCAACTTTACCGGCCAGCCCGGCCGATGCTATCATCCCGGCGTTGGGCGATGCCACACTTGGATCCGCCCGGCCCCAGAACGCCTGACCCCGGGAGCCCGACTTGAGCCGGAGCCAAATTTGAGATTGTACCTGGTGCGGCACGGTGAAACCGACTGGAACCGACTGGGCAAGTTCCAGGGGCAGGTGGATGTCCACCTCAACAACCTGGGCTTGGTCCAGGCCCGGGAGACAGCACGGGCCGCCCTGGCCTGGGAGCCCACCGCCATCTATGCCAGCCCGCTTACCAGGACGATGCAGGTCGCCGAGGAGATCGCGGGTCTCACCGGGTTGGCCGTTGTCCAGGACCCGCGTCTGATGGAACTTGACCTGGGCGATGTTGAGGGGGTTTCCGGGTCGGAAATGCGGGCCGGCTGGCCCGAGGTGCACCGGGTCTGGAGGGACAGCCCGGAGCTGGCGGCGATGCCCGGAGGAGAATCCCTGGCGGAATTGGAGGACCGGGTCTGGCGGGCCTTCGTGGACATCGAACGCACCCACGGGGGAGATGACAACATTGTCGTTGTTTCCCACAACTTTGCCATCCGCGCGATGTGCGGGAAGCTAGCCGGCATCCCCTTGACCCATTTCCACCGCCTTTACCTGCACCTGGCCTCCGCCTCCATGTTTCAGCGGGCGGCCATGGGTTGGCGCCTGATTACCTACAACTCCACCCATCATTTGTCCACGGCCCCCCGGGCCGGGTGACGACAGGGCGGGTTGATGCCTCCGCCAGGGATCGTCCAGCGTTTGGAGGGGGCGGTTGCCTCGGCTTTGAGCCGGGCCGGGCTGCATGTCGCCGGAACGAAAGTAATTGTCGCGGCGTCCGGCGGGCCGGATTCCACCGCCCTCCTTCGTTCCATGCAGCGGGTTGGTGAGCCGCTGGGCATCGAGCTGCACGTAGCTCACCTGCTCCATGACCTCCGGGGAGCGGAAACCCTGGCCGATGCCTCATTCGTTGAAGACCTGGCCCGGGAAGCCGGGCTGCCCTGCACCGTCCGGCAGAGCGACCCGCTGGAGCACCGGCGGCAGCGGGGGATATCCTCCTTCGAGCAGGCCACCCGGGAGGTCCGCTATGCGTTCCTTCTGGACATTGCCCGGTCTGCGGGCGCCGCCGCCGTCGCAGTCGGACACACCATGGACGACCAGGCGGAAACCGTTATGGAGCATCTGCTCCGTGGTTCCGGCCTGCACGGCCTGCGGGGGATGACCGAGTCCGCCCCGTGGCCCTGGCCTCCCGGCGCCAAGGGGCCATTCCTGTTCCGCCCCCTCCTGGCGGTGACCAAAGCGCAAACCGCCGCCTACTGCCGGGCCCTGGGCCAGGATTTCCGCACTGACAGCGAAAATGAGTCCCCCAAGTTCGCCCGCAACCGCATCCGCCACGACCTGCTGCCCAAGCTGGCCTCGGAGTACAACCCCCGGGTCGTCGAATCCCTGGTCCGACTTTCCCGTACCGCGGCCATAGACCTGGACTACCTGGAGAGCGAGTGCGACCGCATTTGGCCCCAGGTCGAGCTGAATCCGGCCGGAACCTCCGGGGATCGGAATGCTGGCGGTTTGAGCCTGGACCGGGGAGTCCTGCAATCCCTCCACCCGGCCCTCCAGCGGACCGCGCTGCGCCGGGCCTTCTCCCTGGCGGCGGGAGACGCCCGCCGGTTGGAGGAAACTCACCTCGCCGGGATGGATGCCCTGGTTGCCGGAGGCGCTGACGGCAGCTCCTGCCAGCTGCCCCGGGGATGGTGGCTGCACGCATCGGCGGACCGCCTGATATTGACCAGGGAATCCTCCATCCCGTGCCCGCTGCCGCCCATTTCCGGGCAACACCCGCTGGAACTCCCCAGCAGTCCCGGGGAGACGGTGGCATCCACCTTAGAAGGTTGGCGGGTCACCGCCAGCCTGGTTACAGCACCGGCAGTTGGCGGGGAGGTTGCCCAGCAACCCCACGTGGCGTTCCTGGACAGCGAAACCATACGCGGCCCCGTCCTGGTGCGGACGCGAAGTCCCGGGGACCGCTTCCAGCCGGCGGGTATGACCGGCCGCAAGAAACTCCAGGACCTGTTCGTAGACGCCAAGGTTCCCAGGCACTGGCGCGACCGGATTCCCCTGCTGGAATGCGCCGGAGAAATCGCCTGGGTGGTGGGGTACCGCATCGCCGAGTGGGCCAGGGCACCTTCACAACCGGAACCGGGAGCCCTGGCGCTTCGAATCGAGTTCACCCAGAAATCCGGCGAACAGTCCAGCGCCCGACCCGGCTAGCCGGTTTGCTCGGCCTGTTCCCTGGAATGGGTCGAAGTGGAGGGGCAACATCCTTCCCCTACCGGCTTTTCCGGCTGTATATTGGGGAGAGACAGGCAATATCCGGCGAAAACCGGTTGCAGTGGCCGCTTCCATCATAGGGCTTCCACCCGGGGGAAGGGGCCGGCAACCATCCAGAGAGGCGAAATTGCGGAACCTGGCTAACCTTCTGGTCCATCTTTTTGGGCGCACCGGCGATCTGGACCGGGACTACCTCGCGGTGGTCCACGACCAGTGTCTGCTTTGCGAGGAAGAAATCAGCCAGTCCGAAGCCTACCTCAAGTGGCGGGTCTGTCCCTACTGCCGGTTCCACTACACCCTCGCCGCCCGTCAGAGGATTGACCTGGTGGCGGATGCCCGGAGCTTCCGGGAGTCCTTCAAGTTCCTCAGCTCCATCAGTCCCATGTCCTTCTCCCCGCGGTCGTCCCGGCAGAACCTCCTCCTTTCGGGCCAGAGCCGCACGGGCTTGACCGAAGCCACGGTCACCGGACGCTGCAAAATCAACGGCACCGAAGTGATGCTGATCGTCCTCGATTTCGGGTTCATGGGCGGCAGCATGGGAAGCGTGGTGGGAGAAAAGGTTGCCTTGGGCCTGGAGGCTGCCGCCAAGCATGACCTGCCTGCGGTGGCGCTGGTTTCGGGAGGCGGGGCCCGGGTCCAGGAAGGCGTCCTGGCCCTCATGCAGATGGCCAAGACTGTGACCGCCGCCAATCGCCTGCGGGACAAGGGCAAGCCCTTTGTGGTGGTGCTGGCCAACCCTTCCACCGGCCAGGCCTACGCCAGTTTCGCCAACCTGGCCGATGTGATTCTCGCCGAACCCGGTGCCCTCATCGGACTGTCGCCCCTGCGGACTCTCCGCGAAGCCTCCGGCAGGCCGTTGCCCTCCGATGCCCACACCGCGGAAGCGCATTTGTCCCACGGTCTGCTGGACGGGGTTGTTGACCGGGAGGACCTGAAAGAGACCCTGTCGACCTTGATAAACGTGCTCAGCCTGCTGAAACGCAACGCGCCCGAGTTCAAAGACATTCCCGAGCCACCCATCCAAGAAGCTGCCGACCCGGAAGCCTGGGAATCCGTTGCCCGGTCCCGGCACCCCGGCCGGCCCTCCTCTTCGGTCTACATCCCGGAGATATTGGACAGCTTCGTCGAGCTGCACGGCGACCGGGTCAGTTCCGATGACCGGTCCATCCTCGGCGGCATCGGTTACCTGGCCGGCGAACCCGTCGCCGTCATCGGGCAGGAACGCCGGATCGTGGGCAGCGGCGACCGTTATCACACCTTCCCCGACGGGCTGCGCAAGGCCCAGCGGATTATCGAAACCGCCGGACGGTTCGGATTGCCCCTGGTCACCCTCATCGACACCCAGGGAGCCGATCCCGGCCTCGAAGCCGAGGAGCAGGGCATCGGGTATGCCATCGCTCAGACCCTGTCCTTGATTGCGGATGTTCCCGTTCCCACGGTATCGGTGATCATCGGCGAGGGCGGCAGCGAAGCGGCACTGGCGTTGGGTATGTCCGACCGGGTCCTGATGCAGCAAAACGCCATCTGCTCGCCCGTTTCCCTCAACCACACCCTGGGGGGGCCTTCACCCAGCCGCACCCTAGACCGGGAAGCCGCGGAAGCCATGGTCCTGACCGCCGCCGACTGCGTGGATTTGGGCATCGCGGACAGCGTCGTTCCCGAACCCCCCGATGGGGCCCACTCCAGCCCCCAACAGGCTGCCGAGTACCTGCGTTACGCCGTCATGAGGGAGTTTGCCCAGATTACACGGATGTCCACCGGCAGACTGCTGCGCGAACGGCATCGGAAATTCCGGCGGATGGGCGAACTAAGCGAGTTTTCCCAGGAAGCGATGAATCACGAAGTTGACGTTCTATTGAAGATCGCCCAGCCCACTGCCCAAACGGGCCGGGGACGCCGGAACCGCCGCAATGAAAGCGCGTTGGAAGCGGAAGAGGTGGAAGCCGAGGTTATCGCCCCGGACTGAGGTTGAGACCGAAAATGGGGACCGGGAGGCCCGTTTTAAGCGGCTTCCCGCCCCAGGGCGTTCAGGCTCGTCTTCATCGCGCCGGCGATGCGCTCGTACTCTACGGCGACCTCGTCATCGAGCAGGACCGTCGGCTTGTCCGCGTCCCGGTAGGACGACCGCAGCGCCATGCGGCCCAGGAACGGAGCGTCAACCTCTTTCGCCATTTCCTCCCCGCCCCCCTGTCCGAAGACCTCGCCCGTATAATTCTCCACCACGCCGACAATGTTCAGGTTGAGCTTGCGGATCATGTTGATGCAGCGCTTGGCGTCAACGTTGGCCAGTTGCTGAGGCGTGCTCACCACGACGAATCCGTCCATTGGAATCGTCTGCATCACCGTCAGGGGGGAATCCGATGTGCCGGGCGGCAGGTCCACCACCAGGTAGTCCAGTTCGCCCCACGCGGTGGACTGGAGAAATTGGTTGATGGCGTTATGGATCATCGGTCCGCGCCAGATGATCGCTTCATCCTCCTTCTCCTGGAAGAAGGCCATGGACACCACCTTGACCCCCCATTTTTCCGCCGGGAGAATTTCCCCATCGGCGTAGCCGGGAGGTTCGGTAACCCCGAGGACCTTGTTGACGTTGGGGCAGTCGATGTCCACGTCCAGCAGCCCGACCTTGCGGCCCTCCTGGGCCAACGTGGCAGCCAGGTTGACGGCCACCGTGGTTTTCCCCACGCCGCCCTTGCCGCTGTAAACGCCGATCTTGGTGGTGATTCCCGCCAGCCGGTCGGTTATCTGCCGGCGCTGCTGCCAGCTCCGCTTGATTTGTTCCAGGCGGGCGTTTTCCTGGGGAGTAGACATACAACCTCCGCCGGAGCTCAATGACGGTCCGGCTTGCCTAGCGGCGCGCCCCGCGGGCCCGCCGGAAACGGATGGGAAACTAGATCCCGAGCTGGGCGCGGGCTTCTTCGCTGATCAGGTCGGGACTCCAGGGCGGGTCGAAGGTGAGTTCGATGTTCACTTCTTCCACCCCTTCCACGTCCTGGACGGCCCACTCGGCCTGTTGCGCGATGTGGGGTCCCATCCCACACCCGGGAAAGGTCAGGGTCATCTGAACGAAAACATCGTTGTTGTCGTCCACCTGAACGTCATAAATCAGACCGAGGTCAACCACGTTGACCGGGATTTCCGGGTCGTAGACCGTCTTCAACGCCTCGTAGACTTCGTCACGGCCAACTGTCTGGGGCATAAACGCACCTCCTGCCCGGTAGCCTGAATCCAGTATAGTCATTCCCGACTAACCGGGTCAACAATAGGACAATGGGCGCCGGACCGTCTCCAGGCCCGGCGCCTCCGGTCTAGGGAATCAGGATCAGCTTTCCGGTAGTCGCCCGGGACTCGAGCTGCCGGTGGGCCTCCGCCGCCTCGGACAAGGGGAAAACGTGCTCCACCCGCAGCTTCAACTCGCCGGACTGCACCCACCCCAAAACGTCGCCGGCCCGCTGCTCCAGCTCCTCCCGGGTGACTGTGTAGTCGCCCAGCCCGGGCCGGGTCAGGTACAGGGACCCGTTCCCCAGCCGCCGCACGTCCAGCGGATCGGGAGCTCCGCTGGCCTGCCCGTACAGGACCATGTGGCCCCTGCGGCCCAGGCAGCCGATGCTCCCGTCGAAGGTTGTCTTGCCTACAGCGTCATACACCACCTGCAGACCGGCCCCGTCCGTCGCCTCTTTGACAACCTCTGCGAAGTCCTGCTGGGTATAGAGGATTACGTGATCGGCCCCGGCGCCTCTGGCCAGTTCCGCCTTTTCCTCGGTCGAAACCGTGGAGAAGACATACCCGCCCAGCCGCTTCACCATCTGGATGAGCAGGAGTCCCACCCCGCCAGCCCCGGCGTGGACCAGCACTTTGTCCCCCGGCTGCACCCGGTACGTCGAGTGGCAGAGGTAGTGGGCTGTCATTCCCTGGAGCATGGCCGCCGCCCCGTCCCTGGCGTCCAGTCCTTCGGGCATCTTAACCAGGCGCGATGCGGGGATCACGGCCTGCTCCGCGTAGGAACCGGCCACGCTGGAATAGGCCACGACGTCCCCTTCCCGCAAGTCCCCGACTCCCGGGCCGACATCCTGGACAACTCCCGCCCCTTCGACCCCCACAATCCAGGGCAAGGGAGGCGGATTGACCCCGGAGCGGCTGTATGTATCGGTGAAGTTGACCCCCACCGCCTGCATTCGCACCAGCGCCTGGCCCTCTCCGGGAGTCAGGTCCGGCAGGTCGACGTAGTTCATGACCTCCGGGCCGCCGTATTCGGTAATCTGTACTGCCTTCATCCTTCAGGCTCCTCCATTTCGGTGCTTGGCACTCGGATTGTTTCCGGCTGCGCCCGGTCCGGGCACAACACCCATCCATAGACGACAACACGCTCCAACCCGCCGCCCGTCCACTGGCCGTAGTATACACACCACCACAACCGGCCAGCAGGTTTCGCGGGCCTCCGGGCCCTTTGGATTGAGCCTCCTCCCGCGCCCCGGCACATTGCCTCCTGCCGCCTGGAACGCCGGGCTGCGTTGCGGCGGGAACTCGAAACTGCTAAGATGAATAAACTTTCCCAGGGCAAGATTAGTGCCCGGACAGCAGGATAACCCAGTTTCGTTCGGTCTGGGCGCGGTGCCCAGTTGCGACCCGGGAGGTTAGTTGCCGTGACCCTTACCAACTTGTCCTTTTCCGAGGCCCTCACCCAATTCACCACTGTCAAGAAGAACAGCAAGAAGCCCCTGGAAGGTCAGCAGGAGATCCGACGGTTCATAACCTGGTTCGGGCGGGAGCGAATGGTGAGGGAATTGACGCCTTCCGAAGTCGCCGATTACGCTCAGCAGGCTGGCACGGGAGGCCCCGAAGCCGCCCAGCGGTTGGCCTCCGTCAAGATCTTCCTGGCCTTTCTCAAGGACCAGGGCCTCGTCGACACCAGCCTGGCGCCCCACCTCCGGATTCCCCGCACCCGCAAGACAGCCTCCAACGGCAAGACCACAGCGTCAACCCCGGCCGCCAGCTCTGGCCCCCAGCTAAGCCAGGAGGGTTTTGACCGCCTCAAGGTCCAGCTGGAAGACCTCAAGGTGGAGCGGGTGAAGGTCCGCGAAGACATCAAGCGGGCCATGGAGGACAAGGATTTTCGTGAAAACTCCCCCCTGGACGCGGCCAAGGAGCAGCAGGGCCTCATCGAGTCCAGGATCCGCGAGTTGGAGGACAGCCTGAGCCACGCCGAGATCATCGGAGCGAACTCCGGCCAAGAGCGGGCGATGCGCGTGGTTGTCGGCGCCCGGGTGACTCTCAAGGACACAGCCTCCGGCCGCCAGGTCAATTACACCCTGGTTGATGTCCGCGAAGCCGACGTTTCGGCCGGCAAGATATCCACCGCCTCCCCCGTTGGACAGGCCCTCCTGGACAAGACGGTCGGCGAACAGGTCTCCATATCCGTCCCGAAGGGCACCCTCCACTACACCGTCGTAAAAATCGGCGACTAGACCGCGCTCCTGTACTGCGCCAACCAAAAAGCCCCGGTCACGGAAAGACCGGGGCTTCTTCCTTCCAGCCGGCGGGTGCTACTTCAGCTTCTGGACTTCGGCCAGGATGTCCGCCGGGTCCGGCAGGATGCCCGGCGTGTAGGTCTGCCGGTAGGTGATGACCCCTTCCTTGTTGACGATGATCACCGCCCGCGTGCCGGCTCCCCGCTCGTCGTTCCACAAGCCGTAGGAAGTGGTAACGGCGCCCTTGGGGTGCCAGTCCGATAGCTCTGGGTAAGGAAGGCCGCCCATTGACGTTGTCCACGCCCGGTGGGCTGCCAGGTGGTCACAGCTTATGCCCAGCACCTGGGCATCATTCTCCTCAAACTGGCCGTTGTAACGCCGGAATGAGGTCGCCTGGTCAGTTCAACCGCCGGTGAAGTCGAGGACGTGGAAGGACAGGATTACGTTCTTCGATCCTCGGAAACTGCTCAGGCTTATGTCTCCCTCGCTCACGGAGGGGAGGGTAAAATCCGGGGCTGCGTCGCCAACTTCTGCGGGCATATCATCTCCTCGACATGGATTGCGCCCCGTCCGGTATGGGACGCAACGCCGATTATACTATTCCGCTCCGTCCGGCGTAATCTCCCCGGCGGGACGCCGGTGCTATACTGGCCCCATGTCATGCCCTCTGGAACGGCAGGGTGGAAGTCCGGTTTGACCGGGGAGTCTACCTCCCCGAGTTGGACCTGTGGTTGGATTCCCTGCGCCGTCAGGACCGCGGCGTCATTTCCCATGCCCACTCAGACCACACCGCCCGGCACCACCGCCCCGTAGTCACTCCCAACACCCGCCTGCTCCTGTCCGACTACCTCAGCAAATCCAGCCCCACCGTCCTCCAATACGGGGAACCGCTGGAAACAGGCCGTTACAAACTGACCCTGTATCCGGCGGGACATTGCCTGGGGTCATCCCAGGCCCTGGTCGAGTCCAGGGACACCGGGGAGCGACTCCTCTACACCGGCGACTTCAAGACCCGCCCCAGCCCGGTCAACGAACCGCTTCAACCCGTCGCCTGCGACGTGCTGGTCATGGAAGCCACCTACGGGCGCCCTCAGTACATCTTCCCGGATGAGCAGCAGGTCCTGGAAACGGCCTTCAGGACCCTCCGCCTGTGGCTGTCCCAGGGATACCGCCCGGTAGTCCGCGCCTGGCGCCTCGGCAAGGCCCAGGAAATCCTCTACCACCTGCTGCGGGAGGGTTTCGACGTTGCCCTGGAGCAGGGCAGCTTTGACATCGCCGAGACTTACCGGGAGGCCGGCGTCGCCTTCCCCGGGGACTTTGGCAACCTCAATGGAATCTGGCCCGAAGGACAGGTGGCCATCTGCCCCCCCGGCCGCTCGTCTGCCAAGACCCTTGACCCCTTCCGCAACCTGCGCCTGATGGACCTCACCGGCTGGGCCCAGGGCGGCGGACGCGGCTGGGGCCGGGCCGGCCACGCCAGCCTTCCCTTCAGCGACCATGCCGACTTCAACGACCTGGTCGGATACGTCCGGCAGGTCAACCCGAAGCAGGTCTACACCGTCAACGGCTTCCCTGAACTGGCCGCCCACCTCCGCGGCGTCGGCTACCCGGCAGTGCATTTGGACGGCAAGGGGCAGATGGACGGCGGGGGGTTCCAGATGAAGCTGATTTAAAAGGAATGTTTGCGATGGTATATAATTCCCTTGCTTAGCCCCAATCCCGCAAACAAGAAAAGGGGCGGGCCAACACTGCTCCTCTCCGGTCATACAACTGTCCGTTGGATCACCCCGCATGACGGTGCTTTGAGGGAGGCACATGACGCAGGCGATAAGCGTGCAGGAGATTTTCGCCGACGCCCATCAACTCCACGAGCAGGCGCTGGGTATGCTTGATCAAGGGGACATGCGGGACGCGGCGGAAAAAGCGTGGTGTGCCACCAAACGGGCCACCGATGCCCTTATTCTGGCTCGTACCGGCCGGATGGTGACGCACTCGACCCTCACCTCCGTTGGACTGAAGGAACTGTCCAGAGACTTCCCGGACGTGAAGGCATTCAATTTGAACGCCCGCTATTACCACGTTCAGGGTTCGCTGCATGGCCACTGCTTCTACCTGGGGATTTTCGACCCCGAGGAGGACGAGGCATTGATACGGCGTGTTGGGCAGTACATCGATGACGCGGAACGGCTGGCCGGGGTTCAATAATACTGACCCGTGAACGAATAACTCGTTTACGCAGGGACACAATTCCCAACCAAAAAGGAGCGGTTGCAACACCGCTCCTTTCCTTTTCTGTCCCGCCCGGGGATGAAGGGGGATTAGTCCGGCGTCGTGCCCACCGCCGGCAGCTCCGCCTCCTCGTCAGCGGCCAGCATCCGGTTGACAGCGCTGAGGTAGGCCTTGGCGCTGGCAACGATGATGTCCGTGTCCGCGCCCCGGCCCGAGAAGGTCCGTCCCCGGTTATCGATGCGCATAGTCACCGTTCCCACCGAGTCCACGCCCTCACTCACCGCCTGCACGTTGAATTCGGACAGCTTGTTCGAGCAGCCCACCACCCGGTCTATCGCCTTGCAGACCGCGTCCACCGGACCGTTGCCCGTCGAGGCGTCGGTAATTATCGAGCCATCGGGCCCGACCAGGCGCACGGTCGCCGTGGGAATGTCGTGGTCGCCGCTGGAGAAGTGGACCTGGTCCAGCGTGTAGCTTATCGGTTCGCTCGACTCCCGCTTCTCCTCGTCCATCAGGATCTCCAGGTCCCGGTCGGTCACCTCCCGCTTCTTGTCAGCCAGCACCTTGAAGGACTCGAAGACGTTGGTAATTTCCTCCCGGCTCAGTGAGTATCCCAGAGCTTCCAGGCGGGCCTGCAAACCGGCCCGGCCGCTGAGCTTGCCCAGCACCAGGCTGTTTCCGGGGACGCCCACCCGCTCCGGCTGCATCACCTCGTAGGTGGACCGGTCCTTCAGCACGCCGTCCTGGTGAATCCCGGAGGCGTGGCGGAAGGCGTTCTCGCCCACCACGGCCTTGTTGGCCTGCACCGCCATGCCGGTGATGCGGCTGACCAGGCGGCTGGAGGGGTAGAGCTGGGTGGTGTCGATGCCGATGTCCACCTGGAACAGGTCCTTCCGGGTGTCCAGGGCCATGATTATCTCTTCCAGGGAGGCATTGCCGGCCCGCTCACCGATGCCGTTGATGCACCCTTCCACCTGCCGCGCTCCCGCTTCAATCGCGGCCAGGCTGTTGGAAACCGCCAGCCCCAGGTCGTTGTGGCAGTGGACGCTCATGGTCACCTTGTCCGCGCCCGGCACATTCTCCTTGATGCTGCGGATGAGGTCGGCGAAGTTGGACGGGATCGCGTACCCGACGGTGTCCGCGACGTTGATGGTGGTTGCGCCCGCCTTGATGACCGCCTCCAACATCTGGTACAGGTACTCGGGGTCGGTGCGGGTGGCGTCCATCGGGGAGAACTCCACGTCGCTGCAGTACCCCTTGGCCCGCTCCACCATGCTCACCGCCAGGTCCATCACCTCTTCCCGGTTCTTGCGGAGCTGGTGCATGACGTGAATCTCGGAGGACGACAGGAAGACGTGAATCCGCGGCGACTCGGCCACCTTGATGGCTTCCCATGCCTGGTCAACGTCGTTGGGATGGGCCCTTGCCAGGGACGCGATTACCGGCCCCCGGACCTCCTTGGCAATGTTGTTTACCGCCCGGAAATCTCCGGGGGAGCTGGCGGCGAAACCAGCCTCGATGACGTCCACCTTCAGCCGTTCCAGCTGCTTGGCGATCTCCATCTTCTCGTCCACGGTCATGCCGATGCCCGCGGACTGCTCTCCATCCCGCAGGGTGGTGTCCAGGAATTTAACTCGCTCGTTAGCCATGATGGTTGTCTTCTCCTTGTTGTTGGGGACGTAAAAACTTACAGGTCGGATCGAGGAGAAGTGGGCCGCAGGGTCACGCAGTCCACCGCAGCCAGCCCAGCCAAGACCAGCGTGCGATGGTGAACTGCACTCAACATCTCCTGCTGCATAAAATTTCGCTCCCTTTGGGTGTTTTGGTAATAAACGCCGTGATTCCAGGTTGGAGACCGGGCAATGGGTTCTATCCCCCCAATTTATTCACCACGGTCAGCATCGTTGTTACCCACATGGCAACCACAGACAGCCACATCGTGATATTGACTCCCAAAATCCACAGAAAGTGTCTGTCCATTTTGGACCTGATGTCCCGTATATCCTCTCTGATTTCGGCTACTTGGCGCTCCAGGTTCTCAGCCCGAATCTCCAGCCGGGCCAATCTCTCCCCATCGGGAGTTTCGGTCGTGGCAGTAGTCATGACAGACCCTACACTTCCTTCGGGTCCAGCCACGGCATCATCGCCCGCAGGCCGCGCCCGACTTCGTGGATCTGGCTGGTGCGGGCTTCCTCCCGCAGCGGCCGGAACCGGGGCCGCCCCTCGTGGTTCTCGGTAATCCACTCCCGGGCGAAGGTCCCGTCCTGGATATCCGCCAAGATTTTCTTCATGTTTTCCTTGACGTGCTCGTCAATCACCCGCGGCCCCCGGGTCAGGTCGCCGTACTCCGCCGTGTCGCTGACCGAATACCTCATGTAGTTGAACCCGCCCTGCTGGATCAGGTCCACTATCAGCTTCATCTCGTGCAGCACTTCAAAGTAGGCCATCTCCGGCGGATAGCCGCCTTCCACCAGCGTCTCGAAGGCGGTGTTGATCAGGGCGGTTATGCCGCCACAGAGGACCGTCTGCTCACCGAATAGGTCCGTCTCCGTTTCATCCTTGAAGGTGGTGTCCAAGACGCCTGACTTCGTGCAGCCGACGCCCTTGGCGTAGGCCAGGCCGATCTCCCGGGCGTTGCCCGTGGCATTCTGATGCACCGCCAGCAAGCCCGGAACGCCGATGCCATCCAGGAACTGCTCCCGCATCCGGTGCCCCGGCGCCTTGGGCGCCACCATCATCACGTCCATCTCCGCAGGCGGAACGACCTCGCCATAGTGGATGCTGAACCCGTGGGCGAACATCAGCGCCGAACCCGGCCGCAGGTTGGGCGCGATTTCAGTCCGGTAGATTTCTCCCTGGATGTGGTCCGGGATCGCCACCATCAGCACGTCGGCGGCCTTGGCCACCTCGGGAACATCCGCGACCTCCAGGCCCTCGGCTTCCGCCGCCGCCCGGCTCCGGCTCTCCGGGTAAAGCCCAACCATCACCTTCTGCCCGCTGTCCCGCAGGTTCAGCGCGTGGGCGTGACCCTGGCTGCCGTAACCGACCATGCCAATCGTCTTCCCTGCCAGCAGCCCCAGGTCCGCGTCATTGTCGTAGTAAACCGTGACCATTCTCTTTCTTTCCCCTTTTTGCGATGCCCTGGCCCGAACGGGCCGGTCCTAGTATGAGCCGATTTCCGTGGCCACCACCCGGGACCTGCCGTTGCCCAGGTAGCTGATTCCAAAGTTGTCGCTGACCTGCGCGTCCGACTTGCCCCGCACCATCGCCACCAGGCCGGTCCGCATGACTTCCAGGATTCCGAAGGGCCGCAACAGGTCCAGCAGCGCGTTGATCTTTTCCTCTTCCCCCGTCGTCTCGATGACCAGGGACTGCGCCCCCACATCGACGGTCTTGGCCCGGAACAGCCGCACTATCTCGATTATCTGGCTCCGGGTTTCCATGGTGGTGCGGACCTTTATCAGGGCCAGTTCCCGCGCCACCACATCCTCGTCCGTAATGTTGGACACCTTGACCACGTCAATCAGCTTGTCCAGCTGCTTGGTGCACTGGTCCACCGTGTACTCGTCCCCCTCAACCACGAAGGTCATCCGGGACAGCCCCGGTTGCTCGCTGTGCCCCACCGCCAGGCTTCGGATGTTGAACCCCCGCCGCCGGAAAAGCCCGGCCACCCGGGTCAGGACACCCGGCTTGTCCTCGACCAGCGCGATTATCGTGTGCAGTTCTTCGTGGACGCTCATCAGATCACCCGCTCCGGGATCGGCTCCTCCAGCATCTCGTTGACCGATTCCCCTGCCGGGATCATCGGGAATACATGCTCATCCTGCTTCACGATGAAGTCCAGGATTACCGGCCCCGGCGTGTCCATCGCCTTCTGGATGGCCCCCGCGACCTGGGCCTTGTCCGTGACCCGTATGCCCAGGATGCCGTAGGCGTCGGCCAGCTTCACGAAGTCCGGGTTCCCCGAGTAGATGGTCGCCACGAACCCGGTGTCGTAGAACAGGTCCTGCAGCTGCCGAACCATCCCCAGCGTGCCGTTGTTCAGGATGGCGAACTTCACGTCGATGTTGTTTTCCACCGCCGTGGCCAGGTCGCACATCGTCATCTGGAAACCGCCGTCCCCAGCCACCGACCACACCGTCTTGTCGGGACGCCCCAGCTTGGCTCCCAGCGCCGCCGGCACCTCGAACCCCATCGTCCCCAGCCCGCCGGATGTCACCCAGGTGTTGGCTTCTTTGAAATGGTAGTGCTGGGCGGCCCACATCTGGTGCTGTCCCACGCCGGTCACCACCAGCGCCTCCCCGTTGGTCACCTCGGAAAGCTGCTGCATCACGTACTGCGGCAGCAATTCGTGGGTATCCCGTATCAGCAAGGAGGGATGCTCCGCCCTCATCGTATCAATCCGCTGCAGCCATTCCATCCGCACCGTGCGCTGGACGTGGGGCAACAGTTGCCGGAGGGCCTGTTTCAGGTCTCCCAGCACCGGAACATCGACCTTTACGTTCTTGCTGAATTCGGATGCGTCGATATCGAAATGGACGATCTTGGCGTTGGGGGCGAAGTCCGCCAGCCTTCCGGTCACCCGGTCGTCGAACCGCATCCCCAGCGAAATCAGCAGGTCCGCCTGGTCGATGGCCAGGCTGGCGTATGCCATACCGTGCATCCCCGGCATACCCACGTTCAGGATGTGGTCCGTCGGAAATGAACTCAGTCCCAGCAGCGTCGTGATTACCGGAATCTGCGCCCGCTCCGCCAGTTCCTGCAGTTCCTCGAATGCCCGGGAGATGATTACCCCGTGCCCGGCCAGGATCACCGGCCGCTGTGCGCCCGCAATCAGTGCCGCCGCCTTGGCAACCTGTTCCGGGTCGGCCGCCCCCGGCGGATTGTACCCCGGAAGGTTGACCTCCTCCGGCCAGACAAAGTGCGTTCTGGCCCCCAGCAGCACATCCTTGGGAATATCAACCAGTACCGGCCCAGGCCGCCCGGAGTTGGCTATGTAAAAAGCTTCCTTGATGGCCGGTGCGATGTCCTTGACGTCCATCACCAGGTAGTTGTGCTTGGTGATGGGCAGCGTCATTCCCGTCACATCCGTTTCCTGGAAGGCATCCCTCCCGATAGCGGCTCGCGGGACCTGGCCGGTGATGGCCACCATCGGCACCGAGTCCATCTGGGCGGCGGCGATTCCGGTCGCCAGGTTCGTTGCGCCGGGCCCGGAGGTGGCGGTGCAGACTCCGACCTTCCCCGTCGCCCTGGCATACCCGTCGGCGGCCATCGCCGCGGCCTGCTCGTGGCGTACCAGGACGTGCCGCAGCTCCGGGTACTTGGGCATGGCCCAGTAGAAGGGCAGGACAGCCCCGCCGGGAATCCCGAAAACGTACTCCACGCCTTCCTGGAGCAGGCTTTCGCAAACGATCTCGGCCCCCGTCAGCTCCCTGGGTAACTCCATGGCGATCCTCGTTCCAAAGTGGGCCGCTTTCGCCGCCGTCCAAGGTCGATTTTCCAAGACGGCTGGATGGCCCCGGCCATAAAAAAGCCCCGTCCCTGCGGAAGGGACGGGTTTCAGTAGCCCGCGGTACCACCCTTCTTCTCCGGCGGCGCTCACTGTATCAGCGGGCGTTGCCGGAACACTTTAACGGCCTCTATCGGTGCCTAACCGCCGCGCCCTACTGCCGATGATTCAGGCGGGCCGCTCCTGGGCGAGTTCCGGGTCCTTCTGCCGCCGGCTTCCCACCACGCACCGGCTCTCTGGGGACAGGGTGCCCGTACTACTCCCACTCAACGCGGGGTACGATAGCCAACGACTTTAGCAACCCCGGCTACTTTTGTCAATGTTAATTTTCCGGGAGAGACAATCCCAAACCGTTGTATTCTTCAGTCACTCCCCCAGGGCCGACGCATTCTAATTGGAGAGGATGGAGAGCAGGTAGTCGTTATCCCAAGCGGCCAGCTTTCGCTTGGCCTTGACTGAGAGTTTGGAGTGCCGGTCCTGCCGCAA
>DAOUIZ010000045.1:0-10471 GCA_034423195.1 Dehalococcoidia bacterium
GCATCTCCTGTTCCAACCGAGTTTCCACCTCATTGAGCAACCCCATCTCCCCTCTCCTCTCCCTTTTGCTTACCTTAT
This sequence comes from Dehalococcoidia bacterium, assembly GCA_034423195.1. Classification (GTDB taxonomy): domain Bacteria; phylum Chloroflexota; class Dehalococcoidia; order Lucifugimonadales; family UBA3495; genus CATOSK01. The sequence goes on from DAOUIZ010000045.1 coordinate 79, forward strand.
CCTAAAGCCACACCACCTAAATTGGAACGCTACCAGGAGTATTGGCAGCGTTCCGTTCCAGGTAGTTCCGATCAACGGCTGCGGGGGCGGGCCCTTCGCCTGAAAGACGGGAAAGAAGGGGGCGGACCGGGAACGAAACCACCGGAATTGCAACGCAGGGGCAAAGGGGAGAATCCGGCTGCCCGGCATCGACCAAGAATGCCTGATTTTCCAAAAGCGGACATTTCAGGACATTTGAGCGTGGCGCCGGGGGATTCCGCCGTCAAAATGTCCGCCAAATGTCCTCGTTTTTCCGCCTAATGTCATGGTTTTGTCCGGTTTTGTCGCCACCGGAAACCGGGTGTTGAAACCTCGTCGCCGGGCTTGAAGAATTTTCCTGGTGCATTTTGATGCAATTTGATGCTTTTCTGCGGGGAATACAGGGCCGGAAACCTTCCCTGAACACATGGTACCGGACGGAGGACGAGGTTGGAAAGTCCCAACTGTCAGCGGGCAACCTTCCGTTTGAGGTGGTCCAGTTCAACGGCTGCGGGGGACTGGATTTCCGCACCCGCCCCCGCCTGCGCGGGGGTGACGTTCCTATGCGGGGCAGGCACGGCGCGGGTGAAGACGGAAGAGCTTGCGGGTGAGATGGGACAGAAGGGAGCGGGCTGGAAACGAGACCACCTGGTTTGGAACGCGGCCTGCGCGGGACCCAACCAGACGTCCGAAGGCCCCGTGCTATACTGGGTTGCTCGATTTGGCGGGCCCACCGCGTTGATGGCGACGGTGTTACTTCAACCATTTCTGCGGAGCTGGAACGATGGCTGCAATACCAGGCATTACCACCTTGGGAGAACTCCGGGAAAGCGGCTATCGAACGCTTCCGGTGAGGGAAGAGATCCGGCGGAACCTGGTGGAGAAGATAAGGGCGGAGGAGATGGTTTTCCCGGGGATTGTGGGCTTCGATGACACGGTGATTCCGCAACTGGAGAACGCCATTCTTGCCGGCCAGGATGTGATCCTGCTGGGGGAACGCGGCCAGGCCAAGTCCCGGCTGATCCGCAGCATGGTGAATCTCCTCGACGACTATATTCCAAAACCGGCAGACTGCGAAATCAACGACGACCCCTACCATCCTATCTGCCTCCCCTGCCGGGAAAAGGCGGCGGAACTGGGGGAGAATCTCCCCATCGAGTGGATTTCGAGGGACGAACGGTACTCGGAGAAATTGGCAACGCCGGACATATCCATTGCCGATCTCATCGGTGAAATCGACCCGATCAAGGTTGCGGAAGGGCGCTATCTTTCGGACGAGCTGGCAATCCACTACGGGCTGGTTCCCAGGACCAACCGGGGGATATTCTGCATCAACGAACTGCCCGACCTGGCGGAGCGCATCCAGGTGGGACTGTTCAACCTGATGGAGGAACGGGACGTCCAGATCAAGGGATACCGGATCCGGCTGCCCCTGGATGTCTACGTGGTGGCGACGGCGAACCCGGAGGACTACACGAACCGGGGACGGATCGTCACGCCCCTCAAGGACCGGTACGGCGCCCAGATTCACACCCACTATCCCCGGGCCATAGCCGAGGAAATTTCCATTATGGACCAAGAACGGTCCACGTTCCCGGATGAAGACAATCTGGTCGTGCCCCAGTTCATGAAGGAAATCCTAGCGGAGGTAACGGCCCAAGCCAGGACCAGCAGCGAGATCAACCAGCGGTCGGGAGTAAGCGTCCGGGTGTCAATCTCCAACTACGAGACGCTGTTGAGCAACGCGGTCCGCCGCGCCATACGCCACGGAGACGACATCGCCTGTCCGAGAATCAGCGACCTGCCCTACATCGCGGCTTCCTTCGGCGGTAAGATCGAATTGGAGACGTTCGAGGAAGGGCGGGAAGGCCGGGTCATGGAAGACCTGATCAAGCGGGCGGAACTGAGGGTCTTCGGGTCCTATTTCGACGTGGCGGAACTGGAAGATACGGTGACGGCGTTCGACTTGGGGAACTCGGCCGAGACGGGCAGCGAACTCCGGGCCTCCGGGTACGAGGGCTTGCTGGACAGCCTAGACGGCCTGCAAGGCGCGGTGTCCAGACTGACGCAAGACACTCGACCGGAAGTTGTGGCATCGGCCGTGGAGTTTGTCCTGGAGGGGCTTCACCTCAACCGCAAAATCAACTGCGACCGCACCACTACCGGATACCTCTACAACCGCTGATGTCCTGACTCCCGCGGAATTCCCTCGCGGCGGGTTCCGGCTTTTGCTGACAGGTGGCCCTTGACTACTCCACTCCCGGAGCGTAGATTGCGAACGTAAGTTCGACACCATCGGCGACAGCGGCAAGGGAATCGTTCCGCCGCCGTTGTCCCGGGCACCCGGGAGGGCGAATGGCTGAGGCCGAGGTCCAGGAAATTCACTGCAAGACCCTCTTGAACCGGATCGATATCCCTGATTTCCCTTTCCGTTGGACGCTGAATCCGTACCGGGGGTGCCGGCACGCCTGCCGGTACTGCTACGCCCGGTCCACGCATGAGTTTTGGGGGATGAACTCGGGAGCCGATTTCGACCAGCGGGTCTTCGCCAAGGTAAACGCGCCGGAAGTGCTTCGCCGGGAACTGAGCCGCCCCAAGTGGCGGGGTGAACCGATTGCCGTCGGCACTGCTTCCGACCCCTACGAACCAGCCGAGGGACAGTACCGCCTGACCAGGGGAGTCCTCATGGTGGCTGCCGAGTTCCACAATCCCCTGTCCATCACGACCAAGGGCGTGCTGGTCCGCCGGGACGCAGACGTTCTGAAAGAGCTGTACAAAACGGCCGACGTGCAGGTAAATTTCAGCGTGGGCAGCATCGACCCGCAGGTCTGGAAGCAGACAGAGCCGGGAACACCGAATCCCCTGGCCCGCCTGGAGGCCATGCAGTTCCTGGTGGAAGAAGGGATACCGGCGGGCGTGATGATGGCCCCGATGCTGCCGGGGATATCCGATACCTGGGAGAGCATCAACGCGGTAGCCGAGGCTGCCGCGTCCCACAAGGCGGGCTACCTGGGCGGCAACCTGTTGTTCCTGCGGCCGGGGAGCAGGGAGTGGTTCATGCCGATGCTGCGAGAAGCGTATCCGCACCTGACCCCGGCTTACGAGCGATTGTACCGGGGGAACGGCTACGCTCCCGGGGACTATGCCAGGAGCGTTTCATCCTTGGTTGACGACGCCCGGGACAGGTGGGGGCTTCCCAAGAGGGTGCCGGCCCGGCAATTGGGAGGCCGGCAGGGGCAGTTGGAGCTGGCTTTGGTTGGCTGACCGGGAAGGACTTGCTGGTTTATTCGAGGAAGGGCCCGGGGAGAAATCCCTGGGCCTTTTTGCGAAGATTGCTCCGGGATGGGTCCGGCGGCCTTATCCTAGACCTGGGTCCAGAACGGCGGGCGCTGCCTTTGCGGTTCGAGCAGGGTTTCGTTCAAGGGCTGGTATGCGTATTCGGAGGGGTCGGGGCGATGGTGCCCCACCATTTCCTGCACGCCGGGGTTAGTGTAGTAGCCGTTGTAGCACTGGCGGACCAGCAGATCGAAGAAGACCGGATCCTGCTCTTCGACTTCACGCAAGATGGCATCCTGCACGTCTCCATCCAACTGCTCAAACCCTTCAGTGGTCTTGGCGGAAGCGGCCAATGCGATCCGGGCCAGGCCGTCGTTCAGAAGACGCCGGCGGTCGGGTGTCCGGCCGGCGACGTTCTCCAGGAACACGCTCAATCCCAGCGCACCGGCCCCGGGCCGATTGCCCTGGGGCGGCACGATGCGGTCCAGGACTGCGCCTAGCAGTTCCCTTTGAGTCGACGTGAGGAAAGGGCGGTCTATCGAGCTGTCACCGGAGGAGACATAAGTTGCCATGTTCGCAAGTTCCTTGTTGTGGAGTGGGGATGGGGCACGGCGGCCGGAACGGGGCCGGGCACCTACCGGGGTATGATGGGGAGAATCACCCTTGACGGGAAAGCCGCCGAGTGGTGGATGGTCTGCCGGGCTGACTCCAAGCGAGAATCCACGCCCAGAGGGGCGCCAGTGTTAGGGTTCCGGTCGAACCTGGGGAAGTTGCTGCTCGAAACGTCGAGGCGGATCCGGTGGCCCGCCTTGATGACGTGGCTGGTAGACCCCAGGTCGATGGTGTAACGGTAAACCCGGCCAGGCTCGATAAACGAGGGCTGGGCAGCGGAAGTGCGGTAGCGGGCGCGGATGATTCCGTCCTGCAGGTTGTGGGCGTATCCATCGGGGCGGACATCCACCAACTTGGCGGTGAAGTCCGTGTCCACTGAGCTGCTGGAGGCGTATAACTCCATCTTTACCGGCCCGGTTATTTCCAGGTCGTGCTCCAATGGGCCGGAGTCGTAGACGAGGACGTCGCTCCGGTCTTCGATGAAGCCCTGGTCCGCCACGCCGTAGTCGATAATCAGGGTGTTGCCGCCGGCGGTGGGGGCGGGGTCCTCCGGGTTGTAGACAAACTGGTCGGCAGGCTGCTCGCCGGGAGGAACGGTAGACAGTGAGCCGTCCCCGCTCCGGGTGTTGGCGGAACCCTGGGAGTGGAGGTAGAAGGCGGTGTAGTTGGTGCGGGCCAGGGGCCATTCGTGCTCTTCCCGCCAGCGATTCTCTCCCATCACGAAGATGTACACCGGCGGGTCGGTGGTTATCCCGGAGTCGATTTCCTGGAGCCAATGGTCAAACCAGCGCAGCAGGTAATCGTGCAGCTCGATGCGGGCGTTATCGCCGAAGTCGATGTCTCCGCAGCCGCCGGAGGTGGGTTCGGTGTAGGGGCGGATGTGCGCCCACGGGCCGATGAGCAGCTTCTGGTTCCGGCGTGCCAGTCCGGTTGCCCCCTGTTCCCGGATAGCCTGGTAGGAGTTGAGCGCCCCTTCCAGGAAAATGTCGTACCAGGAACTGACATGGAACATGGGAATCGTGGTCCCGCCCAGGTTCCTGAGCAGGTTGGCCCGCCACCAGTAGGGGCCGTCCAGCTCCTCGTCGAAGTATTCGTGGAAATAGGGAGCCGTTTCCTTCAGCCGGCCAATCCAGTCCCGTAGGGGAAGGTGGCGATACCATTGATCGGTCAACGGTTGGGCGAAGTTGCCGGGGGGCAGCACGTATTCGTCCATTTGGGCCAGCAAGTCCTGGCGTCCAATGCGCTCCAGGGTGTTGCGCCCCTTGAAAATGGCGTAGGGGACCATCCAGCCCCACTCCATGGCGCCACCGGTATGGTAGACCCAGCTTTGATGGAAGTCGGACGACGCCGACACCGGGGCCATGGTCCTGAGGTGCGGGGGCAGGGGATTGGTCCCGGCCAGAGTGTACTGGGTGGCGCCAAGGTAGGACTGGCCAGTGGTGCCCACCTTTCCGGTGGACCAGGGCTGTCGGGCGGCCCATTCCACCGTGTCCCACCCGTCCAGGGCTTCCTGGAAGACCGGGTCGTAGTGATCCCCTTCGGAGTCGAAGCGGGCGCGGCAGTCCTGGCTGACGAAAACGTAGCCGTTCTTGGGGAAGAACCACATGGAGTGGTTGGGCTGGTCCAGGTAACCTTCCTTGCCGTAGGGACCGCGGTTGACCAGGACGGGGAACCGTCCGGGGGCGTCGGGCCGGAAGATGTCGGTGGCCAAGCGAGTCCCGTCCCGCATCGGCACCATGACGTTGCGTTCCCGGATGACCTTGTATTCCCTTCTGCTTGTCATGAATCTACCGCCCAAAGCCGGTTTCCAGTTGGGATGGAGGGGCTGCCTCGAGGCGGCCCCATGATACCCCGCGCCAAAAATGGGAGTCAATCGAGAAAAGGTGGGGTTTTCGGCTTCCGGGCCTATGACGAGTCAGGCTTGTCCTGCATTCCGTACTGCACCAAGGGGGCGCCCGTTCACGATGCCGCCAATTGGGTGAACACCTCGTGCCATTCCTCTGGGCCGCCCTTGCCCATGCCGGCGCGGTGGATGATAGTGCCGTGGCGGTTGATGGCAATCTTGGTGGACTGGATGGTGACGAAAAGGTCCTCGAGAAGGGGGCCTTCCGGGATCGCCACCGGCCAGGGGTAGCCCCTCTTCTCGGCGAATTCGACGAAGGGGTCTATGCTGTCGTGGGGGAAGACTCCCACGGCGTAGAAGTCCACGTCCTCAGCGTACTGGGGGTAGATGTCCTTGAGCCGCCGCAACTCGGCAGTGCAGACCCCTCAAGTCGTTGCCCAGAAGAAGAGGAAGGTGGGACGGTCGGACTCCCTGATCTGTGTAAGGGTCAGAACTTCCCCATTGGCCAGAAGCAGCGTGAACTCGGGGGACTGCTGGCCGATTTCATGACCCTCCGCCGGCGCCTCGACGGGCAGGTCGTGGATTACATCGACGGTGGCGTTGCTCTCAGGCGCGGATTCCTGGGAACAGGCTGCCAGCAACCCAACCAGGAACACGGCAACGCCGGCGAGAACCAGTCTGCTCATCATGTCTGGAACCAACCTTGATGGTTTGAAGGGCATAAATCGGCTCCAAGGAGCGCCGTTAACCCCGGAACAGGCCGGTCACAGGCTGGTGGCCCGCGTTTTCGGCGTAGGGCTCCTCACGGTACAGGGCCATGTCCTTCAATACCGGGATGTCCTGGATGGAGAACAGGACGGCTTCCTGTCCTGTGGGGTTGGCGTGCTCGTGCCAGGCCCAGGGGGGAACGACGAAGAAGTCTCCTTCGTTCCACTCGAACTTCTGTCCGTCGATGACGCTGTAGCCCTCGCCCCGGTAGACGTGGTAGACGGCGCAACTGGTCTGGCGATGGGCCCGGGTGGCAACGCCGGGACGGATGAGCTGGGCCCAGCAGGTCATGGTCCGCAAGACCGGGCCTCCAGTGGCCGGGTCGCTGAACTCCATGGCGACGTCGTCGAAGGGGCTGGCGTCGATTTCAGCCAGGCTGTGGAGGGCTTCCTCCGTCTTGGCCCACTTGTAGTGCCACAGAGGGGAGTAGGGGGCCTGGTGGTCTTCCCAAGCGGGGCGTAGGGCGCCGGACCCGAACCTCTTTTCCGACTCTGCGACCCCGACGATGGGCTGCTGGTCTTCGGGATAGGGTTCGTAGAAACTGGCCCGCAAGTACCGGACCAGCGGCACGTCGAGCCCGTCCAGCCAAATCATCGGCTCGCTGCCCTCGTTGTTGTGATCGTGCCAAGTCCAGGAGGGGGTGAGGATCAAGTCCCCGGGCTCCATCCAGCACTTGTCGCCCTCGACGGTTGTATAAGCACCCTGTCCCTTGAGCACCCAGCGGATGGCGGTGGGGGTGTGGCGATGGGCCGGGGCGCACTCCCCGGGAAGCAACAGTTGAAGGGCTGCGGTGATGGTGTGGGTGGTGCCCCGGTCCAGTCCCGGAGTGGCCAGCCGGAGGGTGCGGCGTTCCACATCGCGGTCCGGAGTAACGAGTTCTCCGCTCTTCAGGACCAGGGGTTCAACCTCCTGCCACCGCCAGAGGAAGGGTTCGATGGTGGGCATAGGCTGCCCTTCACCCTGCATCCATCCCGGCTTGAGCCGGATCCGTTCAGTCGTGTCGTAATACTGGCGGTCTTCCTCGGTTCTGATGGTTCCCTGGGAAGTCATGAGTCCGCCTCCTCAGGTCTGAGTTTTGCTCCAAGCTTCGTAGTTTTCCTGCATGTATTGTACATGCTCCGGGATGTGGCGCTCGTAAACGTCGAGCCAGTCGTCCAGGGTCATGTCGCCGTTTTCGGGGTGGTAGGCGGTGTTGGCCCAAGTATGCTCGGGGAGGGACTTGATGAGAGAGTAGGTGCGGCGGCGCAACCAACGGAAAAGTTCCAGGGCCTCTTCGGTGCTCTGGCCGGAATAGTCCAAGGCCCCAGCCCACTGGTTCTCGTCGTAGGCCATAAGGGACTGACCGGGTTCGGCGATGAGCCGCCTGCAGCGGATGTAGCTGTTGGCTTCGCTGTCCGTGATGTGGACCAGGTGCTCGTGGATGCTCCAGCATCCGTGCTCGTCCCGGAAGCGCCACATCTCCCTGGGCAGGTCCCGGAGTGCCTCCACCAGGAGGTTATAGGCGTTCCCGTAGGACTCTATCTTCCGGGACCGTTGTTCGGGGGTCAAACTCTGCTCCGTGGCAATGAAATTCTCTGACGAAGATTATAACAGCCTCCTTCGAAGACATGGGTGGAGACATGGGGCTGTGTCCAACCTCAGAATAGGGGGCCGGGGCACGGCTCACAACAAGGAGGGCACGCAACGGATTGCCGGAATTTGGGGCCGGCCTCGTACCCGGTTAGCGGGGCCCCAGGTATACGTCCTTGGTTTCCGAATGGGAATAACTCTGAGCGAAGTCAGGATTTAGAATGACATTCGCATGAAAGCGACACGCCCTAGAAACGCTTCTGGGGCGTCGCTCTTGCCGGTAGTCCTTTAGTCGGCATCTGGGGCCCGATGACCATGGGTCATCGGCCACGATGTTTCTAGCGTTTGTTGTAGATGGACTTTTCATCACTGGTTTCCCAGGCCCCATGCACAGCCGCCATAACCTCTTCGATCTGGTCCGGGCGGACTTCCAGGGCTTTGGCAAGCTTATTGCCGGTAATTTGGGACGGGAGGGTTCCTCCGCCCTCTATGGCCGTGATGGTCTTGACCGGGACCCGGGCCATTTCGCTCAGTCCCTCGATGGTCAGCGATTTCCCCTCGCGCAGTTCTTGCAATTTCATGTCCCGACACCTCCTTCTTCATATTACGATTCTAACGCTAAATACAAGGATAGTGTAGGGGTTTCAGCGATAATACAAAAATTGAAGGTGCATGTGGGCATGGATGATGAATTCGTTGATATTTTCCGACGATACGGCCGGTGCTCTGCATGCCTACCGCGTGGAAAACGCTGTGCTATACGGTGCCCGACCAATCAACGGTAGACCTGGCCCCGGTGTCCCACTTCCAATACGAGGACGCGAAGGACTTCATCCTGAAGGTCACAGATAATCCGGTAGTCCCCCACCCGGTAACTCCAGAGGCCAGCCAAATCCCCGGTCAGCGCATGTCCCAGCGCTCGCGGGTTGGGCGAGAGTGCAACCCGGTTTTCCAAATAGCCGGTAATCCGCCGGGATACTTGGCGGTCCAGGCTGACGAGATGCCGGTTGGCTCTACTGGAGTATTCAACTTTCCATGCCAAGGTGGGCCCTTACTTCTTCCGAAGAGTAGGTGTGTTCCTTACCCTGCCGGATTCGCTCCGCAATCTCGGCCGCACCGCTGAAGTACTCTGCCTCCTGCCGGGCCATGTCGGCAAGGATGGCCGCGACCGTTGGGGCCAGGCGGTCGTAGGTTACCGGCGAAGCGAGTTTCTTCAGGGGATTCAAGCTGATGGTTTTCTGTGCCCCGTGCCGCCTCGTCAACAGGTACTCCGGCACCACGAAAAACTGCCACTGGTCGGCGCGTCGGTGGTCGGCGACTTGGGGGTTGATCTCCGGGTGCCAGGCGAAGATATAGATGTCGGCGGGGCGGATGAGTCCGTCCTCGGTCAGGTCGGCAGCATCAATCCATATTGCGTCATAGCCGCTGGCGTCCCAGTAGCCTGTGCGGGGAGCGATGTCGAAGGACGGCGAGCCTTTTCCGCGGGGCTCCTCAGTGTGCCAGGACTGACAGGCCGCCGCCTGCTTCACCTCCAGCCGCACGTGCGCATCGTTCTCGAGGTCCCAGCTACTCCAATCGGAAACCAGTCTCCACGGCGGCCCCAGAATGGCCAGCACCAACCCTTCCACGTAATCGGCGCGCCGGATATTGGCGATCCGCTGGGAAGAGTAGAATTTCTCGACCAGGGCCTTTACCGCTTGCTGGTGCAGGGCGTCCTGCATTTCGGCCAGGCCTCCCAAGTGCAAGACCCCGGATTTCATCCGGGGTCTTGAAGGTTTCGGTGTTATTGGTAGCGGGGGTTGGATTCGAACCAACGACCTTCGGGTTATGAGCCCGACGAGCTGCCACTGCTCCACCCCGCGACGGTGGCGCCGACTAACTAGCCAGCATTGAAGGGAACAAGAAGTCTGAATCCTGATTTAGTCCAAGCGATGATTCTGTCAAGAAGTTTGAAGTTCTTAGCGTGGGTCAAATCGCTCGACTGGTTAGTATCGGTATGCTGAAACTGTTACCAGCCTTACACATCCGACCTATCAAGCAGATAGTCTCTCTGCTGTCTTACCCCCGAAGTTAATCGGGGAGGGAGGCCTAATCTTGGGGGATGCTTCGAGCTTAGATGCCTTCAGCTCTTATCGCTGCCCGACATGGCTACCCAGCGATGCTCCTGGCGGAACAACTGGAACACCATAGGTCGGTCCTTCCCGGTCCTCTCGTACTAGGGAAAGGTTCCCTCAAGCCTCCTGCGCCCACGGCGGATAGAGACCGAACTGTCTCACGACGTTCTGAACCCAACTCACGTACCCCTTT
>DAOUIZ010000046.1:0-24521 GCA_034423195.1 Dehalococcoidia bacterium
TGCTGCCTGAAGCAGCGTCTCCCCGACGAGGAAACTCTCGGAAGACAAGTCCAGGCTCTGGTCCGGGAGCGCAACGCCGCTCAGGTCGTCATCAACTGGCAGTTCAACACCCAAGATGCCCGAACCAAACTCCACCGCCTTTATCCTTCCGATTTCTCGGTTGACTGAGTACTAGATTATCATAGTTCGCCTTCATTCCCCGCAGACAGGCGCAGCGCCGCCAAACCCAATTCGCCGATCCTGGACCCGATTCGAGCCGGGTGGTGCATGAACGTGGAGTAGGGAACGGTACGCAACACCCGACTTTTTCACGTTGCGGCCGCTGTTCCATAAACGCATACTCCCGGCATGTCATCGATCTACGGCTACATCCGCACCAGCCGTCGGCTTCAGGAGGGCGTTCCAGGGATGGACCCCGAGTCCCAGGAGATCCAGCTCCGGAGGGCGGGAGTCCCCTGGGAGAACCTGTACCGCGACGTCGGTGTCTCCGGCTCCACCGGCACCCAGGAGCGTCGCGGGTGGCACCGCCTCAGCGCCCGTCTCGCCGGCGGCGACACCCTGGTGGTCGTGGCCATCGACCGCATCGGGCGGACCTGGCAGGACACCGTGCGGTCCATCTGCTCCCTGCGGGACCGCGGAGTGAAGATCAGAAGTTTGGCCGAGGCCGAAGCCCAGTGGACCAAGTACCTTGAAGCCGACGACGGTAGTCCCGAGGCGAGGCCTTCTTCGGGCAGGTCCTTACCATGTTCGCCGCCTGGGTGGCCGACCAGGAGCTGCAGTCCGTGAAGCGCCGTACCCGGGAGGGGTTGGAGCGAGCCCGCCAGCAGGGCAAGGCCCTGGGGCCGCCCAGAAAGATCGGCCCGGGTCAGCTGGCGGCGATGCGGCGAATGCGGGAAGGGGGCGCCAGCCTCCGGAGAATCGCCGGAGACTTTGAGTGCTCGCCCAGCACAGTGCGGGGGGTTCTGCAACGGGAGGGAATGGCACAATGACACCAAGCCCGAGGAGTTGCTCATGACGGCACAATTCAACCCCGACGACTTCCAGGTTGGGGAGCCCATTATTCTTATCTTCGTCGAAAACTATCTCGGAACCGACCTCTCCCTGGTATACCCGAATGATGTATACGCCGCTGTCCGCGGCTGGTGGGCCATAGCCGACCCGAATGTCCGTGCCCAAGACTACAACCTTGTTCTGGCCCGCAACAGCACTCACGTGCTAGGCGCGTTCCGGCCCACCCGCTGGGTTCGCAGTGCCTTCGACGAGGGTCGTTGGGGATTCGTAGGGAGACCCGCCGAGGTTGCCGTCCAAATTCGCTACGTCGGCCGACGCATCCCCGAGCGTTTCCGGGGACATGGCAATCCCATCCTATACATCTCTCCAGGAGACTAATCCTTTACCTTTCAATCAACCGGAGTGAGTCATCTGCAACTGTGCGTCCTGTGCCTCGCCCTGAAACTGACTATCTGGTGAAACAGTCACTTCCCCACCGTTCCTGCCCTGATGATCCCAGTATAATTGGTCAAAATAAAACTGATCCGTTGTATATACTAGACTTTTATAAAGGATCGACAGTATAATTAGAGTATGGGTTGAGCCCTCGACCCATACAGAGATTCGAAAAGGGGGTATAAAACCAAGTAAAGCGCGAGGGCATCCTGATAACTAGGTTGCGGCTATACAAAACTGATCTCCGGATCGTCTAACTCGAGCTGCAACAAGAAGAAAGATAGGAGCGAGATATATGACTTCCCCAGAAACCTCTGTCCATGTTTCCAATCCTGTGGTCGCCGTCGACGCCCTGGACTTTGTCCAGGCTGGGCACCGGATGTATGTGACGTGCCTCACGGCGGCAGAGCTGATCGCCTGCACCATCGTCGACCCTTATGACTCTTCACTCAAGCCAGGAGACCCCGCCCAGGGGTACCAGCGCCCGCCTGAAAGGTCTCGGATCACTCGGATCGGCACCTATCTGATCAACCAGAGCGGTGATGGACTTTACCCAACCGCCGTACTTTTGGGAGCCCGCCAACCGTTGCGGTTCGATCCGGTCACGAAGCGCCTGCAGCTACCCAGTGACCGAGTCTTGAGGATCATCGATGGCCAGCACCGTATCGAGGGTCTCCGCTACGCGATCTGTGAGAAGAATGCCCAGGAACTCGCATTCCTGCAGGTCCCCGTGGTTATCGTTGAAATCGACGACAGGGTTCTTGAGATGGACCAGTTCCGGATCATCAATGGCACTGCCAAGTCGGTGAGGACTGATCTGGTCAACGCCATCCTGACGGCGATAGCGGAGGCGCATGGTGCCGATGCTGTCCCGGAGAAAGATCATTGGAAAGTCGTGGTCACCAAGACGGTGGACGCCCTCGACCGGCGCTCCGATTCTCCTTGGAAGGACCTCCTCTTGATGCCCGATGAAGTCGGCGCCAAAGCCCCAGCATCCAAGATTACCCGGGCGACTTCGGCAATCACCAGCATTCGTGTCGTCTATGAGTGGCTCCGCGAGTTCGGCTTCCTCGCCGGAAAGGACTTCGACAAACAGGCGGATTACCTGACCGACATTCTGGTGGCCTACTGGTGCGCGATCAGAAACGTTGCTCCCGACGCGTTCGAAGAACCCGCGGAGTATGTTATCCAGAAGACTCCTGGGCTCTTCTCCCTCCACTACTTACTCAGGGACGTTCTACTGGGGGACATCTACAGGGGACGCCGGAACTGGGACGAGGCGACATTCCAAGAGTTCATCGAGATCAGCCCGGAAATCACGGACTCTGACTATTGGCACAGAACCCGGGGAGCGGCTGCGGCCTATGGGTCTATGAAGGGCTTCCGCGAACTCGCAGACGTGCTCAAGGACTCGGTTACCCTGGACTGAATCCAATCTGGCGGATTCCTCGGAAGAGCCGGCACGGTCACATAGTCGTCGAAGGCTTCCATCGTGATGGATACGCCGTGAGACCATTCGGTCTGCCGGTAGGGGCCGAACCCGACCGCCTGCAACGCCCGTTCGTCTTCCGAGGAGCTGATGAAGAAGTCCAGGGCAGTGAAGGACAGGAAGAAGGCGGTGTTGGGGAATATGGGGCAGGGCTGTTCACAGGTGATGTCCACCGTGAATTCATCCACGGCTTCCGATGTATGTCCACCGGTGTACCCGAAGCTCGAGTTTTCGTTGGTGGAAACTCCCTGGTAGGCCAGGGATGGCAGAGCCGCCTGGGCATTCCATTCCTCGCCGTTGTGGAAAGTGACCCCTTCCCGCAGCTTGAACCGCCAGACCTCCGGAGACAACTGCTCCCAGCCGGTGCTGGCCGGAGTGGGTACGATCCGCAGATCATCCCCCGACTGCCAGGTGAGGGAGTCAACCAGGTTGTCCTTCACCACCGAGGAACTGGTGCCGCCCACGTATCCGAAGGGATCGACGGTGACCGGCTCGGCGGCGATGACCAGGGTCACGCTGTCCCGGGCCGACACGGTTCCCTCGGGAAGGGGCGTGGAAGTTGGGACCGGTGTTGGGCGGTCCGCCGCCGGCGGGGTGGGAGCGATGGCCGTCGGCTCGGGCGCCATCGCCGTGGGGGCCTCAGGTGCAGTGGAACTTTCCGGCTCGGCAGAAGCCTGGGTTGTAGGAGGAGCCGCTGGTGCCGTCGGCGCGGGGGGAGACGCCTCACCACAGGCCACAACCAGGAAGAGTGCCATGGCAACCAGAAGGATGGGCCCGTTCTTGAAGGCTTTGGTCAGTTCCATGACCACCTCTTTACGGCAGAATGAGACCCCCGGGAAAGGTGAGTGGAAACTGGTAATCGTTTTACAGTTTATATTGATTAAATAATAATAGCAATCCATGTGATAATGTTAGTTTATCAACGAAAGATGATAGCCTTCGCTTTTGTATAGGCGTTTCAAGAACATCCAGAACACCACATTATTGAAGAGCATTGACCTGCTCCCCGATGGGAGATGCTGAAAGTCCTGGAGAAATCAGGGGCGATGGGCAACCAATAGATTAGCCCAAGAATTGGCGAAACACGCCAACCCTCCCTCTTGGGCCTTCAGGCAGCCTGAGCCTAATCTACTCTCCCCGCCCTGCCGGCCTTCATAGGGCGGAACCCACTCCTTCAGGCCCCCGGCTCATTTCCTGGGTCTCACCATTCCAACCCCGCTATGGTGCTGCTTCATGTCAAAGAAGACAATCGTCAACACCGTTCTCATTTCCACCCTCGCCGCTACGGTCGCCTGCCGTTTGATCCAAAAGCGGCTGAAAGTGAAGTGCCGACAACCAGACCGAGACCATCTGTCATCACGATGGGTGAGTTCTTAGAACCCCTGCCAACACCGGACCGAGAATCTCGCAACTTTCTCATGGAAACGAAAAGAAAAGGAACTATATGCGGTTCTATACCCCAACGTTTCCCTTTTGTTTTGGCTAACCCTTCTTGAGTCGGTCGTGCCTAAGCTATGGCTATTTGGTTCCAGGGGCGGTCAGTTCGACCACCCACGAGTAGCGGAGTTTTCCGTTATAAATGTGTTTGGAGGGTGAACGTGCTCGATTTCAACCGCTGCCAATGGATGAGCTTCGACTGCTACGGGACCATCGTCGACTGGGAGACCGGCATTTCCGACGCGGTGTCCGGGATCTGCGCCCGCCGCGGTCTCGGCAAGACCCGGGAGGAAATCCTGGCCCTCTTCGCCGATTCGGAACCAAAAGTGCAAACGTCGGGAGAATTTCTCGACTACCGGCGGGTCCTTCGCGACGTACTGGCAATCATGGCCCAACAGCTTGGCATCACCCTGTCCGGGAGCGAAGCCGGCGCCCTGTCCGATTCCCTGCCCCGCTGGCCGGTCTTTCCCGACGCCGTCGCAGCCCTGCGGACCTTGCAGACCCGCTACAAGCTCGCCATCATCTCCAACGTGGACGACGACCTGTTCCAGCAGACCCAGGACGTCTTGGGGATCAGTTTCGACGCCGTCGTGACCTCCCTTCAGGCCCGCAGCTACAAGCCCGACCTGGGCAACTTCCAACTGGCCCAGGAGCGGATGGGCGTCGAAAGCGCAAACTGGCTCCACGTCGGCGAGAGCCTCTACCACGACATCGGCCCGGCGAACCTGCTGGGCCTGGACAGCGTATGGGTCAACCGCCCCGACCGGGGCGGCGGAACGCGCCCCACCGACGCCGTCCCCTCCCTCGTCGTGCCCAGCCTGGCCGAGCTAGCCACACTGGCAGTCCCGCCCTGAGCGGTTGCGTGAAAATACCCAGCGGCCATCCGCTCTCCCTGCCCACTCTCGCCGCCCCTCTTGCATCCCCCTGTCCCGCGGCAGGTTGACTCCGCCGGTAGCCCCCATCATACTCAACTCGCACCCGACACAACCTCAGGAGCAGTCCATTGACCACCGAGGAACGATTGACAATTATTGAAAGCGCGGTCGTTCAGCTTATTGACTCCCTCCGGCAATTGACGGATACGACCGCCGAGCACCGCTTCGAGCTTGCCGAGCACCGCCAGACACTGGCTAAACACAGCGAAACGATGGTCACGATTGTCGAGACCCTCGCCCGGCATGATCAACGACATGAGGACTTCCGCAAGGGAATGGAGGAATTCCGCGAGAGTATGCGGGACTTCCGCGAGAGTACGGAGGAATACCGCCGGGAAGCCAGCCAGATGCAGCGCCTTTGGGTCCACCTCGCCCGCAAGAACGGCTGGCTCGAAGACGAAGACTGGCCGCCGCCCGAAAACCCCTAGCCCCCACTCTCCCCTTCCCCGCCCTCAAGGAATCTTCCCCATCGGAAAGGCCCCGCCCGTCCCCGGGCAGGGCCTGGAAACCCCCAGCAACAACCCGCCGGACCGGCTACTGCTCCCGCGCCTCCCAGATCTCCGCCGCCGTGCTCGCCAGGCTGGCAAACTCCACCACGTCCGTATCCTGGGGCAGCAGTTGCAGCACCCGCCTGGCCTCGCTGGAAACCGTCATCAGGCTCCCCTCCTGCGCCCAGAAGCTCTCCCGCAGGATCTCCGCGTACTCTGCCACCACCGCGTCCAGTTGGAACCGGGCCGACGCCCCCTGGAAATTACCCTCCAGGTCGGAGCCGTCGAAGCTCTCGCTGATCTCGTGGACTAGGCCCGTGTCCGGGTCCTCGTACCGCAGGTACACCGTCGCCAGTGTTCCCTCCACCTGCTCCTGCAGCTTGATCTCGTACAGGGCGGTCACGCTGTGCCCCGCGCCCACTTCGCCGGCGTCCACCGTGTCGTCCCTAAAGTCTTCATCCGCCACGTCCCGGTTCTCGTACCCCAGCAGCCGGAAGCTCCGCACCACCTGGGGATTGAAGTCAACCTGCACCTTGGTGTCCTTGGCAATGTTCTGAATGGTCCCCACCAGGTCGTCCACGAATACCCGCCGCGCCTCCGTCAGGCTGTCCACGTAGTAGTACGCCCCGTTCCCGTCGTTGGCCAGCCGCTCCATCAGCACGTCGTTGAAGTTCCCCATCCCGAAGCCCACCGTCGTCAGCGTCACTCCGGCGTCCACCTCGTCCTGGATCTCCCTCAGGATGGATTCCGCGCCGGTGCGCCCCACGTTCCCCACGCCGTCGGAAAGCAGCATCACCCGCGTTATCCGCCCGTCCTCCACCCGCTTGGCCGCCATCCCGTAGGCCAGCCGCAGACCGTCCTCCACGTAGGTCGAGCCCCCCGGCTGGAGCCGGTCGATGGCCGCCATGATCTCGTGCTTCTCCTCCCCGTCCGTCGGCCGGAGCAGCACCCGTCCCCGGTCCCCGTACACCACGATGCCGATTTCGTCTGTCGGACGCATCTCGTCCACCAGCAGCCGCAGCGACCGCTTCACCAGCCCCAGCCGGTTTTCCCGGGCCATCGAGCCGGAAACGTCAATTGCGAAGATTAGCGTCGCGTCCTTCCGGGCGTCCGCGTCCACCGTCCTCCCCTGCAGGCCCACCCGCACCAGCCAGTGCCGGTCGTTCCCGAAGGGCGACGGGGCCCCTTCCACGTGGATCGCGAACGCGTCGTCCCCTTGGGGACTCTCGTAGTCCTGCTCGAAGTAGTTGATGAACTCCTCCACCCGCACCGAGTCCGGCTCCGGCAGGAACCCGTCCTGGATGAACCGCCGCGCCACCGTGTAGGAAGCCGTGTCCACGTCAATCGCAAACGTCGAGAGGTTGTCGTCTTCCGTGTCGATGAACGGATTGACCCCGTAGTGCTTGAAGAAAGTCAGGTCATACGGAGCGTCGTTCACCGTATCCGTCCCGCCGATGGAGTTGAACCCCTCGCCCTGTCCGCGCACGCCGCCGTCCTGCAGCGGCACCGGCTGCCCCTTTACCACTCCCGAGTGTGCCGGAGCGCCTGCCGGCCCACCCAGCAATTGGTCTGCCTCCGCTGCCGCCGCAGCCGGAACGGAGTCCTGCGCCGCCGGTTCGGACATCGCCACTGCCTGACTCGCCGCTTCGGGGACCGCCGTCGGCGCCGGACTCGCATCGCCTGAGGAACCCGTCCCCGACATCACCCGCGGCGGCCGTGCCGGAGCCGCTTCCTGCGCCGGCCGGTCAGCAGGAGCCTGGCCCGCCGTGGATTCTTGCGCCTGTGTCGCCTGCTCCGCCATCGACCCGCAGGCCGCCAGCGCCACCAGCAACGCCGCCCCTCCAATCATTATCGCCACTTTCCTGAACATCTCCGTCGCCTCCCTGGGTCTGTCTGAGTCCGCCGGACAGTTTTCCTCGTACTATCCTCCGGCGGCCACCGGCAGCATCCCATGGCATGGTGTACACTCCGAACATCACTTGTGTTTCATTCCCTCTCAATAGCGTATCAGAGATGTAACACTTGGCGGCTTTCGGCGAGTTACTGACAACCTACATGGCTCGCACCGGCATCGGCGACGCTGAGTTGGCCCGCCGCATCCCGGTCAGCCGTCTCACCCTCGTCCGCTGGAAGGAAGGTGTCACCGCCCGCCCCCGCTACCGCGGCGACGTCCTCCGCTGCGCCGAGCTTCTCCGCCTCACCCCCGGGGAGACCGACCAGCTCCTCCTCGCCGCCGGATACTCCCCCGAGCACGGAACGGTCCCACCGGAAACACCCCCTCCCTCCGGCGACCCCGACCCGCCCGAGTCGCCGGAACCCTCCGTCCCGGACGACGATGTGCCCATCCCCGCTGCCGTGCCCATCCCCGCTGCCGTGCCCTCACCGACGACGCCGGAAGTGCCAGCCCCGTCGGGCGGACGCCGCCTGCCCCGCTGGCAAATCGCCGCCGGATTGGCCGTCGTTCTGCTTGTCGCCATCGTCGTCGCGGTCACGGCGGTGCGCTCCCTCGCCTCTGACGGCCCCGGCGGAGAAATTCTCGCCCCACCGCTCCCCACCGCCAACCCCACTGTGGCGGTCACCCCCACGGTGGGGCCTCCCGCCACCGCCCAGCCCACCCCGGTAACTCCCGTCCCCCGCGACACCGCCGTCTACCCCGTCGCCGCCAACGGAGAGTCCCTCATCGTCATGGCTCCCTTCACCAACTACACCGCCGGAGCGCAGGGATTCAATGTCGCCGGACGCCTCCGCTCCGGCATCGACCGCGAGGTGCGCGAGGCCGGCCTCACCTCCGTTCGCACCGTCCAGTGGCCCCGTGACATTCGCAGCGAACCCGAGGCCCTTTCCGCCGTCGAAAGCTCCGGCGCGGCCCTCATGATTTGGGGAGAATACGACAGCGGAAGGGTCATGACCCGCTTCACCGTCCCTCCCGGCAGTTCCGCCGCCCGCGCCCAGCAGGTCGTGGACATCGCCTCCTCCCCTGCCCAGCTCCCCGCCGCCATCAACATCGGCCTCATCGAGGAGGTCCGCCACGTCGCCCTCCTTACCCTGGGCCAGCTCTACCTGGAGCAGGGGAAGTTCGACGACGCCAAGACCGTCCTCATCCGCGCCATGGACCCTCCCCCGGCGGAACAGGAGACTCTCGCCAACCTCCGCTTCCTCCTTGGCAGCGCCTACATGGGCGGGCAGTGGGCCGACTTCGACGAGGCCATCTGGCTTTTCACCCAGGTTCTAGCCGTCCAGCCCAACTCCGTCGAGTCCCTCAACAGCCGGGGACTCGCCTACCTCGATCGGGACCGCCCCAGTGATGCGGATTTGGCCGTCGCCGACTTGACCCGCGCCGCCGACCTCCGCCCCGGCCGCGCCGCCACCCACCTCAACCTCGCCGTCGCCTACCTACGCCGTGCTGGTGACCGGGACATCGACCGCGCCTTGGACAGCCTCGACCGCGCCCTGGCCGAGGACCCCGCCTACGCTGGAGCCCTCGTCAACCGCGCCGGACTCTACATCTCCCGGGGACAGCCCGGCGACCTCGACCTGGCCTTCGCCGACCTGGACCAGGCGCTGGCCATCGACCCCGCCTTGGCCGAGGCCCACATCAACCGCGCCAACGCCCACATCGCCCGAGCCGGACCGCAGTACCTGGAACTCGCCCTGTCCGAGTTGACCCGGGCCATCGAGCTGTCCCCCGATGCGCCCGCCGCCTGGTTCAACCGTGGCCTTGTCTACTCCCAGGCTGGCCGCACCGGAGACTCCCTGTCCGACCTCCGCCGCGCTCAGGAGCTTCAGCCCCTGGATACCCGCTACAACCGCACCCTCTGCCTCCAGCTAGCCGTCGCCGGTGAGCCGGAAACCGCCCTCCCCTTCTGCAATTCTGCGGTGGAAGGCGACCCCGACGGCTTGTCCCGCGACAGCCGGGGAATCGTCCACGCCCTCCTCGGCAGCTACGATGACGCCATCGCCGACTTCGCGGCCTTCACCCGCTGGCTGGAAACATCAGCCCCGCCCGCCTGCCGCAGCCTCTATCAAGACCTCCGCGCCGACTGGATTGCCTCCTTGCAGGCCCACGTCAACCCCATCGACGCCGCAGCCCTCGACGGCCTCCGCCCCCACCCCGTAATCCCCGGCCACGCCCCCTGCTAGCCCCTCGTCGTTCCTGCGCTCCCCTCGTCGTTCCTGCGGAGGCAGGAACCCATCAGCCCTCCAACAACCCTCGTACCCGCCGCAGAAACCCCATCCCTACCCCCTCGTCGTTCCTGCGGAGGCAGGAACCCATCAGCTCTCCAACAGCCCCCGTATCCCCCGCAGAAACCCCATCCCTACCTCCTCGTCGTTCCTGCGGAGGCAGGAACCCATCACCCCTCCAACAGCCCCCGTACCCGACGCAGAAACCCCTCGCCCCAAATTACTGACAGTTTCCCCCTTGCTTCCCTCCTCCAAACTCCCTACCATCACCGCATTCTGTACCACTTTCGGAAGCACCAATGGACAAAACACCAACCGTATATGTCCTCGCCAGCCGTCGCTACGGCACTCTCTACACCGGCGTAACCTCCGATCCCGTTCGCCGGGTATGGGAACACAAGAATTGCTTCGTCCCAGGATTCACCACCCAATACAAGGTGCACCAACTCGTCTGGTACGAAGTTCACGGCACCATGGAAGCCGCCATTACCCGTGAAAAGGCCATCAAGCGATGGAAACGCGGCTGGAAGATCAACCTCATCGAACAACTCAACCCCCAATGGCACGACCTCTACCCCAGCATCTGCTAACGCCATCACCCCTCTCCTCGTCGTTCCTGCGGAGGCAGGAACCCATCAACTCTCCAACAACCCCCGTACCCGCCGCAGAAACCGCATCCCTACCTCCTCGTCGTTCCTGCGGAGGCAGGAACCCATCAGCCCTCCAACAACCCTCGTACCCGCCGCAGAAACCCCATCCCTGCGCCCCCCGTCGTTCCTGCGGAGGCAGGAACCCACCCCCACTCCCTCCCCGGCACCAACATGGTGGTGAAAAACACCAACATGCAGGTGCCGCAATCCGCTACCAACCTCCGCCGCTCGCCCCCCAAAATTGCTGACAGTTTGCCCCTTGCCAAGCCTGGTGCCGCCTTTCTACGATGATTGCAGGCTTCTCAATCAACAGGCCCCAAAAGCCTGAATCCAAACCCGCCACTGAGGCAAATAGAGCAAAATGCAGCAAAATGTAGCAGGAAAAAATCCTTCTGACCTTTCTCTCAGGCAGCAACAGGTACTCCCCTTCCTGGTTTCCTCTCCCACGTTGTCGCAGGCCGCCCGCGACGCCAATATCAACCGCAACACCCTCCGTCGTTGGATGGAAGACGACAAGTTCCGCGATGAACTGGTCCGCCTCCGCCAGGAAGCCGCCGAGCTCGCCCGCTCCGAGCTTCAGGAACTCATGCTTCTCAGCGTCGGCGTCCTCTCCGATGCCATGCAGAACGCCGCCAGCCACGATGTCCGCGTCCGGGCCGCCCGCACCGCCCTTTCCTTTGGTATGCAGCTCAACGAGATGAAAAAGCTCCAGGACGAGGTCGAGACCCTACGTGACGCCCTGAATATCTGGCAGACCCACTACTCCAGGGTCTGAGGCATACAGGCTGTGAAGTCCGGCATCTCCTCCATCCGCCGCCGCTTGGTCCTCGCCCGCGCCCACCTCATCCTCGACCGGTTGGGCGTGGAGTTCTGCATCGAGTGGCACGTCGCCCGGGTTGACAAGAAGCCCCTGCCCGAATGGCGCACCTTCACCCGCCGGGCCTACGCCGCCGGAATCATGGTTCCCAACCCTTTCCCCCTCATTCACTACCTCGATAGCTGCCGCGAGAAGGACGAGGACCCCGAACCCGACAGGCTCCGCATGGTGATGGCCCCCTGGACTTCCCCCGGGTTATAACCTCCCCAACCGCCGGCAACGCAAAACGCCCCGGGGTCTGCACCCCGGGGCGTAGCGTCCTCAGCGGACCGGGTGGGGGGCCGGACGGCCCCGATCCCTACTTGAAGTACATCGTGCTGACCCTTATGCGCGGGTCGTAGCGCGGCGTCCACACCAGGTCCTCCGCCAGGCCGTACACCGCCTGGACGTGGAAGAAGGGAATGAACCAGTACTCGTCGTGGGCCCTCTGCGCGATGGCTTCCATCCGCTCCCGCCGCAGGTCTCCCAGCGGGGTCTCCTGGGCGACGCGGATCTGCTCCTCCAGGTCCGGGTAACACACCCGGCTGTTCACGTTGAAGCAGCTCAGGCGCAGCGTGCCCTGCCGGGCAAAGTCCAGCTGCTCGTTGGAGGTCGCCGTCTCATAGTAGTGAGTCGAGGCGTTGATCGGCGGAGCCGGCCCGCGCTCGGCGCAGTCCATCGCCTCGGCGTAGCCCTCCTGCCCGTTGAACTTGCCGCAGCCGGCGCGCCGGTGGTTGGTCGCCTGCGCGTTCTCCAGGACCTGCACGCTGGCGTTGACCCCCACCTCGTTCCAGTACCCGACGACGGCTTCGTGAAGCTCGACGTCCCGGTACACCCGGCCGCTGCGGGTGTGAATGCGGATTTCGTTATCCGGGTCATACCCGGCCTCTTCCAGAAGCTGGCGGGAGCGGTCTGGATCGTACTCGTAGGGCCTCGAGTTCTCCTCGGTTATGCCCAGCGTGCCGGGCTGGGAGATGTTCCCGAAGCACTCGTTCCGCCCGTCGTAGAGGGACTCCACAATCGCCTGGCAGTCAATGGCGTGGGCCAGGGCCATGCGGACTTCCTTCTTCTTCAGCTCCGGGTGCCAGATGTTGTCCGCCACCAGCGTGTAGATTTCGTTGGTGCCCGACTGGATGGCCTGGGGGACCACCTCCGCGTTCTCGAACCCGATGTTGTCGGCCCAGTCCGCCTCGCCCGTCGAGACCATGCCGGCCCGGACAAAGGCTTCCGAGCGCCACAGCTGCCGGACGGTATTGATGGCCGGATAGGTCGTGGCGAACACCCCGTCCTTGGGCTGGTAGTCCTCAAAGGCTTCGACCGTAATGTCCACGCCCGATTCCCAGCTCACGAACTTGTACGGGCCGTTGCTGACCACGGTCCTGGCCCTTTCCTCTTCCGAGGCGCTCTGGTACCAGGCTGGGGCGGCGAACTTGGCGAACATCGCCTGCCGCGGGAAGATGGGGCATGCCCGGGTCTCCCGTGCGGCATCCTGGCAGAGCACGTCCACTGTCAGGTCGTCCACCACCTCGCCCTCGACGAAGCTGTGCTGGCTGAATCCGCCGCCGTTCAGTCCGGTGCCGTTCTTGTCGATTCCGAACTTGGCCGCGTCAGCATTCCACGGCTCGCCGTTGTGGAAGGTGATTCCGGGGCGCAGGAAGAACCGCCACCGGTCCGGGGCTATCTGCTCCCAGCGGTCGATGCCCGTCAGTCCCTGCACTTCAAAGGTCGTGCCGTCAATCCAAGTGAACGGGTCCACCGTCAGCTCCTGGCAGATCATGTGGTCAATGTTCCCGCTGCACTCGTCGCTGTGAATGTCCATGTTCACCGGCTCGCCGCTGGTCACCACCGTGATCGAGTCCCGGCTGGAAACCGGAGCAGGGGCTTCCACCGCCGGCTGCGGCGCCGCCGTGGGCGCCGGGGCCGGGGAATCACCCGATCCCGACGGTGCGGCCGGCATGGCCGTGGGGGTCGGAGCCGCAATCGCCACTGTGGCCGTGGGTTGGGGAGCTTCGGAGGCCCCGCTGGCGGCTCCGGTCGAGCCCGCCGAATCCTGGGACCCCTGCGATGGCGTGTCCGAGGGACTGCCGCAGGCAATGATGATGACGGCCAGCAGTCCCGCCAGCGCCATCATTAGAATTGCGCCCTTCTTGGCGCCTTGGGTTGGGGTTTGCATCTACAATTTCTCCGTTTCAGTATTGGGTCGGATTGGGTCAGTCAAAGATTAGTGCTCGCCGCTCCTCACCTCCTCTATTTCCGATAATGGCGCAAAATGTAATATAAACCAGTCGCAAAGTCAATTGAGAGTTGCTTAAACCGAGACGAAACAATAACTATTCGCAACCGGACGAATCATGTCCTGACAAAAACAAAGGGCCCCGGGACAACCGTCCCGGGGCCTCGCGTCTGCCGAAAGCTGTTAGCGCCGAAAGACTACTGGGTGTACTTCATGGTGTTGGCCCGCAGGCGCGGAGCGTACAGCGGCTCCCAGTCCAGGTTGTCCGCCATCCCGTAGACCAGCTGGACCTCCAACAGCGGGATGAATATATGCTCGTCGTGGACGAAGTTGGCGATCTCGATGGACCGTTGCTCCCGCAGTTCTCCGATGGGAGTTTGCGAAGCCACTTGCAGCTTCTCCCACATCTCCGGGAAGCAGGCCTTGGAGCTGGTATGGAGGCAGCCCATACGCCCGTACAATCGCACCAGCACATCCAACTGCTCGGTGGAAGTCGCCACGGTGTTGGTGTGGGACGTGGTGAAGGCCGGGCCGGGCGGGTCTCGCTGGGCGCAGTCCCAGACGCCGATGTAAGACTCATCGTCCTTGAACCGGCCGCATCCAGAACTGGTCAGTTCCTTCAGCCGGGTGCGCTCGACCAACTGGAACTCGGCGTTGACCCCGACATCTTGCCAGTATTGCACCACTGCTTCCTGGAATTCCAGGTCCCGACAGCAGTTGCCCGGGCGGCTGTAGATGATGATCTTGTTGTCCGGGTCGTACCCCGCCTCTTCCAACAACTGCTTGGCCCGCGCTGGATCATAAGGATAAGGCGCGGTGTTCTCGGGAGTCAGACCGGCCGAGCCGGAGGGCGATATGTTACCCCAGCAAGGAAGACCTTCCAGCAGGGCATCGGTGATTGCCTCACAGTCTATGGCGAGGTTCAGGGCTTCGCGGACCTCCTTCTTCTTGAGCTCCGGATGCCACATGATGTCCGGTATCAGGGCGTAGACCTCGGTTGTGCCGGACTGTTGCCACTTGGGGACGGCTTCCTTGTTCTCGAAACCAATGTCAGCGGCCCACTCCGCTTCCCCGGTCTCCACCATGGCGGACCGTACCAGCGGTTCGTTGCGCCAGGTGTTGGTCACGTACTTGATATGCGGCGCCTGCCCATCGACGATGGAAGCGTCCGGGTTGGGGACGTAGTCCTCGTAGATCTCCATCTGGATGTCAATCCCGGGACGCCATTCGATGAACCGGTACGGACCGATGCCGTAAACATGGCGGGACGAATCATCCTTCGACACCGTCTTATACCACTCCGGAGCCTGGAATCGGTTGAAGATCATGCCCCGTGGCAGGTTCGGACAATCAGCGCCGCAGACCACCCGTACCACGTACTCGCTGATGACCTCGCCGGTAATGGGGCCGTGGTTGCCATAGCTCTGGGAAGAGTTGTTCACGTCCCCGTTCTGGTCGATCCCCGCCTTGGCGGTAGTGGCGTTCCACGGCTCGCCGTTGTGGAACTTGACCCCCTGTCGCAGGGTGAAGTCCCAGTTCTTTGCGTCAACCTGCGCCCAGCTTTCAACACCCGACAGGGTTACGACCTCAAAAGTGTCGCTGGTGATCCAGGTCATCGGCTCGTTGACGATTTCGTTGCAAACCGCTGTGTCCAGGGTGGCGTTGCAGGTAGGATTCCACGGGTCAACGCTCCCCGGTTCAGCGGCCATCACGAGAGTGATGCTGTCCTTGGCTCCGGTGGTCTCCTCAGGTGCGGGGGCGGCTTCGGCTTGGGGTACCGGAGTGGGTTGGGCAATTTCCTGGGCCGGTGCCGCCGCTGCCGCTGGCGCCGCCGCCGGTTCGCTGGCCGGAGCCTCGGATGCCGAAGGCTGCTGCGCCGCAGTGCCGCAGGCGACTAGGAGCAAGACTAGACCTGCTGCCGCTACCAGTGGCCAGGATAAATTCCGGGACAGGGGTCCTCGTTTGCCATTCATGAATCCCCTCCTGCACGGATATTACGAAATCAGTTGTTCCAATGCCGCCAGTTTTATCCTTTCCCGAACATTAACCTCCTATCGTTAATTGGGTACGTTATAGATAAAGGATTCCACGTTGTCAAGAACAATACGTAGCGATGGGTTTCTGGCTCGACCGTAAAAGTGCCATCAGGCCCCCTGTTTAGCGCAAAGTCGGCAGTAGGTTCTTCTGGACGCCTATCCCGGACAAACAAAAAGCCCCGGGACAACCGTCCCGGGGCCTCGCGTCTGCCGGAATCCGTTTGCGCCGGAAACCTATTGGGTGTACTTCATGGTGTTGGCCCGCAGGCGTGGCGCGTACAGCGGCTCCCAGTCCAGGTTGGCCGACATTCCGTACACCAGCTGCACTTCGACGAACGGTATGAAGATGTGCTGGTCGTGGATGAAGTCGGCAATCTCCGCCATGCGCTCCTGCCGCAGGTCACCCGGCGGGGTGGCCTTGGCGACCAGGAACTTCTCCCAGATTTCCGGGTAGCAGGCGAAGGAACTGGTGTGCAGGCACCCCACCCGGCGGTTGGCCTGGACCTCGGTGTCCAGCATCTCGTTGGAGGTGGCGGTGGTGCTCATGTGGGACGTATTGAAGTTGGGGCCCGGCGGGTCGCGCTGGGCGCAGTCCCACACCCCAGCATAGTCCGCCTCGTCCTTGAAGCGGCCGCAGCCGGAGCTGGTGATTTCTTTGCTCCTGGTCCGTTCCACGATCTGCAGATCGGCGGTGATCCCCACTTCCTTCAGGTAGTTGAGTACCGCTTCCTGGAACTCCGGGTCCCGGCAGCAGCGGCCGGAACGGGTGTAGATGGTTATCTCGTTGGCTGGGTCGTACCCGGCCTCTTCCAGCAGCTGCCTGGCCCGGTCCGGATCATAGGGATAGGGGGCCTGGTTCCGCTCGGTCAGACCCACCGTGCCCGAGGGAGAGATGTTGCCCCAGCAGGGGATCCCGTCCAGCAGGGCGTCGGTGATCGTCTGGCAGTCGATGGCCAGGTTGATGGCTTCCCGCACCTTGGGCTTCTTGAGTTCCGGGTGCCACATGGTGTCGGGGACTAGGGCGTAGACTTCGCTGGTGCCCGACTGCCGGAACTGGGGCACCTGGTCCTTCTTGTCAAAGCCAATGTCGGCGGCCCATTCCGCCTCGCCGGCCTGGATCATGGAGGCGCGGACAACCTCTTCTCCCCGCCACACATTGGTCAGGTACTTGATATTGGGAGCCTGGCCGTCAACGATGGATGTGTCCGGGTTGGGCACGTACTCGTCGTAGGCTTCCATCTGAATGTCGATGCCGGGACGCCATTCGATCAGCTTGTACGGACCAATGCCGATGACAGTGCGTCCCCGGTCGGTTGAACTGGCCGAGGCGTACCACTCGGGGGCCTGCATCCGGCTGAAGATCATCCCCCGGGGCAGGATGGGGCAGGCAACTTCGCAGTTGACTTCCAGCGTGTACTCGTCCACCACCGTCCCCGAGATGGGTCCGTGGTAGGTGTAGCTCTGCGATGAGTTGTTCACGTCCCCGTTCTGGTCAACCGCGGCCTTGGCGGCGGTGGCGTTCCACGGCTCGCCGTTGTGGAACTTGACGCCCTGGCGCAGGGTGAAATGCCAGGTGTCCTCGTCAACCTGCGACCAGCTTTCAACGCCCGACAGCGGTACCAGCTCGAAATTGTCGCTGGTAATCCAGGTGAACGGTTCATTGACGATTTCGTTGCACACTGCCGTGTCCAGCGTTGCGTTGCAGTTGGGGTCCCAGGGGTCCACGCTGCCCGGCTCGGCCGGCATGACGATGGTGATGCTGTCCTTGGCGCCCGTCGTCTCGGCGGGTGCGGGTGCGGATTCCATCTGGGCTACCGGCGTGGGCTGGGCCGGCGCGTCGGCCGGGGCCGACGCCGGCTCGGCCGCCTCTGGAGCGTCGGATTGCTGTGCGGCTGTGCCGCAGGCGGCCAGCGTCAGAACGAGGAAAACTGCCAGGGCCCAGTGCCATATATGGATTTCGGAAAAGAATGTCCGGTTTCCTTTCATGTAAACCCTCCCGCGTTGTGGATACGGTTTCCTTCATATCAATGCGGTTAATGGTTGGAGACGATACATATATCCCGCATTGATAATAGGTCAACGTTATAGCTATCTCGTTGGGCATTGTCAAGGCTGTTTTATCTTCATTGACAATCACAGAGAGACGTTTTCAGCGGCGTTTTTCAGGGAAAACTCAGCACCTCGCATTTCAATTTCCGGGAGTGCCGGGCCGCCGGTGGATGAAAAGAAAAGCGCCCCGGGATTATCCCGGGGCGCCGGTTGCGCTTGATAAGCCAGCCAGGTTACTGGCTGAAGTACATGGTGTTGGCCCGGATGCGCGGAGCGTAGTGCGGTTCCCATTCCAGGTTGGCGGACAGTCCGTAGATCTGCACCACCTGGAAATTCGGGTAGAAGTGGAAGTCGTCATGCACCCGGTTGGCGATGGCTTCCAGCCTCTGCCGGCGCAGGTCGCCCGTCGGCGTCGCGATGGCTTCCTCAATCGCCTCCTGCAGGTCCTGGTAGCAGATCCCGCTGCTGCGGCTGTAGCAGCTGTTGCGGAGGATGGCCTGCCGCGAGTAGTCCAGGGACTCGGTGGACGTCGCCGACTCGACAATATGCTGGGAAGCGTATTCCGGGGGCCCCGGCCCCAGGGTCTTGCACTTCTCATGCAGATCGTCGCCCGCGGCGTTCGCGAAGTCTTCCCGCGTCCGCTGGTGGCCGCAGTTGGATCGCTGCTTCTTGGACCGGACGGACGATTCAACCACCTCCAGGTTGGCGTTGATGCCAACCTCCCGCCAGAACGTTACGACCGCCTCGGCGTATTCCACGTCCTTGGGGACCCGGTTGGCGCGGATGAAGAGGTTGATCTCGTTGTCTTCATTGTAGCCGGCTTCGGCCAGCAGTTCCCTGGACCGGGCGGGGTCATAGGGATAAGGAGCGGTGTTCTCCTCGGTGATGCCCACGGTCCCGTCCTGGGACAGGTTGGTGTGACACTCCAGCAGACCGTCGAAGATCTCCTGCATCAGGGTCGGGCAGTCGATGGCCAGGGCCAGGGCTTCCCGGACCCCCCGCTTGCTCAGCTCGGGGTGATGAACGGTGTCGATGGTGTAGATGTAGACCTCGTTGTTGGTCCCGGACTTCCACTTGGGGACCCGGTCCCGGTCTTCGAGGGCGATCTCGGCCCAGTCAACTTCACCGGTCTCCAGGGCAGAGGCCCGGACCAGGGGCTCGTTGCGCCACTGCTGGATAACGGTCTTGATGGACGGGGCGCGGGAATAGACGGTGTTGGGGTTGGGGTTGTAGTCCTCGTTGGCCTCCAACTCTACCTCGACGCCGCTGCGCCACTCCACGATCTTGTACGGGCCCAGGCCCACGGTGAAGCGCTCGATGTCGTCTTCGGAAGCCTGTTCGAACCAGCCCACGTCCTGGAACTTGGTGAAGATGGTGGTGCGGGGCAGGATGGGGCACGGGTTCTTGCAGACTATGTCCAGCGTGTGGTCGTCCACCACTTCACCACTGATGACGCCGTGGAAGCTGAAGTCGTTGGAGTTATGATGGCCGCTGGTCTCTTCGTCGCCGAAGTAGTCGATCCAGAACTTGGCCTGGGTCGCATTCCAGGGAGCGCCGTTGTGGAAGGTGACGCCTTCCCGCAGGTTGAACTGCCAGCGGTTCGGCTCCAGTTGCTCCCAGCCCTCGATGCCGGTCAACCCGACCACCTGGTAGCCGTTCAGGTCGTCGATCCAGGTGAGAGGGTCGGAGACCATGTCGTCGCAGACGGTGTTCTGAATGTTGCCGCCGCAGTTGGCCGAAGCCGCGCCGATGGTCGTCGGCTCTTCGTTGGTGATAATGATGACCTGGTCCCGGGCGGACTCCGGTTGTGCCGGAGGGGCCGCGGTGGGTTGGGGAGCCGCGGTGGGAGCGGCGGCCTGCATCTCGCCGCCGGAAGCTGCCGGGGCGGGAGCCGCGGTGGGAGGTATGGCCAGCGCTTCCGGCTTGGCTACCTCCGGCGCCGCAGCGGCCGGCTCGGGCGCCGCGGGTTCGCTGCTGTCGGTGGGAGCCGTCGGGCTTCCGCAGGCCACAATCAATCCCACCAGCAGTATACCCAGGCCCAAGAGCCAGCCATGCTTCGCCTTTCCTGTGGTTCTGCTGTTGTTGGACATTGGTAGTAAGTTCCCTCCAATCCTTGGGAAAACTCTAACTATCATGGGAGTTGCACCACATTGTGTTGATAAACCACACCTCCCCGGCTGAATTTGGGTATTTATAGATTAGGGGCAGTCTGCTGTCAAGAGCATATACCGGCAGCAGAAAGACCAGGTTGAGCCGGAAAAACAACAGGGGCACGTTAATCCGCGCCCCTGTTCGTCATGGCCCTGAAATGGTGGGTTAATCGTCGCCGGCGACGGCCTCCGGTTCCTTGTCCTCGATGGGCTCGCCGGTCTTGGGGTCCCGCTCGAAGGGGCTGTACAACTCCAGCTCCTTGGCCATCTCCCGGACGGCGGGAATGACCTCCTGGCCCATGAGGCGAAGGCTGCGCATCTGGTCCTCGTGGCTCATGGCGCCGTCGCCGTCCCAGAAGAAGACGCTGCCGGGGCGCAGGTACTCGAGAACGTGGCGGATCTTGGGCAGCACCGTCTTGGGTGTGCCGGAGATGATGCTGTAGTCGGCGGCCTGGTCCTCGTAGGGCCGGCGGTTGGTCCCGAAGCGCCCCGCCGGTCCGAAGGCGGTGGCGGAAAGGCGGCGGGAGGTCCGCGAGGTGTGGCCGGGGAGGTTCATGATGGCGGGGTTGACCTGGCCCTCGTTGCCGGAAAGGAAGGGGTTGCTGACGCCGGACAGGTACTTGCGTCCGACCTCGTCGGCCTTTTCCTCGGTCTCGTCCACGTGGACCTTCCAGAGGTAGGCGACGTTCTGGGTGCCGGACTTGTGGCCGAACTCGGCGGCGGTGTCGTGGTAAAGCTGGAAAGCCTCCTTGGTGGGTTCCAGGCGGGTGGCCAGCAGGACCAGCGGGTATGCCTTCTCGGCGGTCCACTTGACGGTCTCGACGCTGACGGTGGAGGGAATCCAGATGGGCGGGTGGGGCTGCTGGAGCGGCCGCGCCCAGGGATTGACGTAGCGGTAGTGGTAGTGCTTGCCCTCCCAGCGCCAGGGGCCGGGGGTGGTCCACGCCTTGATGAGGAAGTCGTGGGCTTCCTCGAAGCGCTCGCGGTTGAAGTGAGGCGGTGCGTTGTGGGAGTAGCTCTCCCGTCCGCCGCCCCGGACGAAACCGGAGACCAGGCGGCCGTGGGAAATCATGTCGATCATGGCCAGCTGCTCGGCCAGCCAGAGGGGGTCGTCCCAGATGGGCAGGACATTGCCAAGGATGATGATCTTGGCCTTGTTGGTGATGCGGGCGAGGATGGATGCGCCGACGTTGGTGACGCCCTGCATACAGAAGGGCGTGCTGTGGTGCTCGTTGAGCATGAGGGCGTCGAAGCCCATCTCCTCAGCGTAGACCTTCTCGTCGAGGTAGCGGTTGTAGAGGCTGGCGCCGACCCGGGGGTTGTAGTACTCGTTGCTGATGCTCAGGTCGGTGGACTGGGTACCCATCAACCCGGAATTATCGTCCTGCCAGGGCTGTTCGGTGAAGTGGCCAATGAGCATATCGACACCTCGTGATTCAGATGCGCTGGTCTGAAGGGTGCTGCGGGGAATGTTGGGCCGAGTTTAGCATCGGCCGCAGGGGTTAGCAAGGTTGAGAGGTTGCCGTAAGAACGGTCGGGAGGGTTTAACCCCGGTGGGGTACGCATCGGCGGGGAGATTCTCAAAATACCGGACAAAACCGGACATTTACGGACATTTGAGCGTGGAGGAACGAGAGACTTGTCCTCAGAATGTCCGGTTTTCTTCCGCTTATTTCCGGCTATTGTCCCTAGTCTGTCCGGTTTTGTCCGCAGGGGATTCCGGGGCGTTGGCCTCGGTCCGAGTTGGCCAGGGAACATATCCTGAGACAATGGTAAGGAGCGGGCGCCGGGGTTGGCAAGGGGCGGGGTGTCAGTGTGGGGTGGTTATCCGATTTACGGTTCCGAATCTACGTATCCATCGTATTCGGCGAGAATATCTCCTCCAGCCCCACCCGCCGATGCGTCAAGCCCTGTTCCTCCCCGTATCGCGCTATCGTTTCCAGGGTCTTGCGGTTGGAGGCCATTCCGTAGGGCATGGGGTCGGAGGGGAGGGATTTCTGGGCCTCAATGGGCAGGTGGCCCAGCTGGAAGTAGGTGTCAATCAACCGGCGGGATGGCGCCAGCAGTTGCTCCTTGGCGGACAGGAAGGCCTTGTACAGGTTTAGCGCCACCCAGGGGTGTTCTTCCAGCACCGACCGCCGGATGGCGATGCAGTGGTTGATGGGCAGCACGCCGGTCTTCTGATAGTAGCGGGCGCTCTCCGCCGCCGGGTCGGGAAACAATGGCCGCATCGTGGGCATGGCGTCCACCGAGGTCCCCGTGCGGTCCAGCAGAGTGTGTCCCGCGATGTGGATGCAAACCCCGTCCAGTTCCCCGGCGGACAGCAGGGAAGCGATGCTCTGGCCGGCGGGAATCTGGTTGATCACCACATCCCCCGGGGGCTCGTATCCGAACTCGGCCCCGATGCTGTCCAGCCGCTCCTGGTACCAGATATAGCTGTCCGTGTCGGCATCAAACTCGTCGTGGAGGACGCCCCGGGACCAGACGGCGGCGGTCATCATGTACTCCGCCACCCCGATGCGCTTTCCCTGGAGATCATCCACCGACTCGATCCCCGAATCGGCCCGCACCTGGAAGCGGGTGTGGTGGAAAGAACGGAAGGGGAAGACGGGGATGGCCACCCAGGGGGAGTTGCCCCGCTCGGCCAGCATGAGCAGCGCGGTAACGGACATCTGGGCTACGTCGAACTCGGCGAAGCGCAGCTGCCGCCAGATCAACTCTCCGGAGTAGACGTCGGAGGGGATGAGGTCGATGCCGTCGGCCCGCACCGAACCGTCCAGCACCAGGCGGGTCAGGTTGCTGGGCTGCTCCGATACGGCCAGCGCCAGGCTCAGTCGGATGTTGGTCATGGCGTAGCCTCCAGGGGTTGGTTGGAGAAGGCCGGGCCTGCTGATGCTTCCCGAATGTCCCGTTATGTACCGGAAACCCCTGCTACCCGAAAAACTCTCCCACCAGCTCAATAAACCGCTGGGGGTGTTCGACCTCGGGGCGGTGGCCGCAGTTGTCGATGATTTCCAGCCGGGAGTTGGGAATGGAGTCGTGGTAGAGCTGTCCGGCGCTGAGGGGGACGATGGGGTCTTCACGGCCCCAGACGATCATGGTGGGCAGGCGCTTGAGCCGCCCAAGCAGGTTGGGCAGCGCCGGGTAGTGCATGTAGGGACGCCAGCTCAGGCGGCAGGAACCCTCCAGCGACGATTCCCAGTTTTCCATCTGCTCGGGAGAGGGCTCGTCGGGGCAGATGCTCTGGAACTCTTCCACCGCGTCCGGGTCCAGCAGGCTGCGGGTGATGTAGGTCTTGGCCACCACCTGGAAGATGTCGAAGATTTCACCCTCCGGCGGGCGCACTCCGGCGGCGGCGACCAGGGCGAGGCGCTTGAATTGCTGGGGACACATGACGGCCATCTCGGCCGCCAGCCAGCCGCCCAGGGAGAAGCCGAGAACGTCCACGCCCTCCAGGCCCAGGTCATCCAGGGCGCCAAGATACCATCCGGCCAGGTCGTGGAGGTTCATCACCCAGTCCAGCTCGTCGGAGTCGCCGAATCCGGGATGCCAGGGGATGTAGAGGGTGTGGTTCTCGGCCAGGGCCTGGTGCCAGCGGAGCCAGCCGGGGTGTCCCATCTCGTCGTGGAGGACGAGCAGCGGGTCGCCGGAGCCGCCCTTGATGAGCTTGATCTGGGCGCCGGCTACGGTGACCATTTCTTCGGTAAAGGCGGTGGATGCGGTGGTCATGAAAACTCCTTAGCGAAACGAGCGCACACTCCGGCGAAACGGGCCGGAGGGGTGGTTCGGGGGGATTGCGGTGATTGTCAAAGAGGCGGGGATGGTTGTCAAGAACGGGGAGGATTGTTCAGCGCCATCATAGCCCCCTCAGCAGGTGGTTAGCTATCCGCACGGCTGTAGGGGCTCCCGTAGGGCTTCCCGCACCGAAGAACAGTTCAAACATGGGGGAATTCTTCGAATTTGTGAACGTTCGGGAAGCAGGGGCAACCTGGGTAAACACTGCTTCAAGCCGTTCCCGGTACTTGGAAGCTATTTCTTGGCTGCTCCCTGCTCGCTCTTGCAACGGTTCGAGTGCAAACCCTGGCAACAATTGCTGTGACGATTCCCGGTACATCGTTTCCCAATAGTCTCGTCCCCCGAAAATCCTGGTGAGATTTTCGGCCCACTCCGTTCTCGGTGTGGTCCTCGTGGGCATCAAACGAGCTATTGCACCCAGCGGGAACCAAATCCAGCAATCTATCTGTTGGGTCTCGGCAATCTTTTCAACCGTAGACCAATCAACCTGGGTAGCATAAGGGTCCAAAAACACCACGGCCCGGTCGTACGAACGCATCTGCGCAGAGAACCGCGGTAGTGCCAAGTTGGCATCGTCATTGAGTATTACGATGTCCCTGTGAGGGTTATCTGCCTTGAGCTTGCCTAGGGACTCAGCACGGTGTGCATTTTTTTCGATGAACACTAAGAAACTATCTCAGAATAGCGAGGCGGCGTTGGCGACGGTACCAGATAAGGGCGCAAGCCAATTGAAGCAGGCCCAGGTAATTGGCAGGCTTCTTGTCATAGCGCACCA